>CAKSBP010000004.1 GCA_934438135.1 uncultured Clostridium sp.
TTTGATGTCAATTTGTGTCGGTTTCTGTATTATAACAGACCGAATGTTATTTGTCTAATATATTATAGCCGATCCAACATTAATTTCAGACTTGAAATTGCAATTTTATAGCAGTAAAATAATAAATGTAGAAGAAAAAATGATGAAAGGAGGATGTCTTATGAGTACATATCAAGCACCAGAAATTACAGCAATCGCTAATGAAGATAAAGCAGATGCATTATCTCAATGTGGTTGTGCTTGTTAATTTATTAAAAATGCCTTAAGTCCTTGGATTTGAGGCATTTAAAAATTAATCTAAAACGTATATGGGGGATAAAATGAGAAAGTTTGTCTTTACTAAAACGGATAATAAATTTTATGTATTTCCGGTAGGGAACCATGTAGGTAATTCAGTATTTGAAGTAAACAAAATGGGATACGAAATTTTAAAAGCTATGGAAAATGGAAAAAGTGATAAAGAAATTGTAGAAGATTATGTACATAGATTTCCAGACATACCAACCGTACGAAATGATATATCAAATTATTGTAAAAGTATAAATAATCTAGTTGGAAAAATCTGTGAGAATAAAGGAAGTATAAATCATGCAGAAGTAAATATGAAAGTAGAAAACATTACATTTGAGATACAGAAATATTATATAGAGAATAATAAACCTTTTAAAGTATTTATGGAATTAACCTATAACTGTAATTTGAAATGTCCACATTGCTATGTACAGGAAGACATTACTAGAGGGGCAAAGTTTATTGATAAGGAAAAGGTTTTTCGTTTAATAGATGAATTTGAAGAAGCTGGAATTGTAGAACTTAATATAACTGGAGGAGAGGCATCGCTGCATCCGGACTTTGTTGAAATTATCCGTTATGCAACCTCTAAAAATCTTCTTGTAAATCTGCTTACAAATGGTCAGAATATTTACAAAAAACATCTTGTGGATGAACTTTTAGATTGCCCACTAAAGGAATTAAGAATTTCTCTATATGGAAATGAAGAGTATCATGATAATTTTGTTGGTGTTGCTGGGGCATTTAAAAGAAGTACAGAAGTACTGAAAGAGTTAAGGAAAAAGAAGGGGATTGGAACAGGAACCTATGTCATTACGAATGAGAATAAAAAATATTTTGATGATTTAAAAAAAGAATTATTCAAGTTTAATGTGCCGGTTATTTTCTCACCAGTGATTATGCCTACGACACATGGGGATATGAAACCAACAGAATTGAGATTAAGCAGAATGGAATTGAAGGATGTTGTTGAAAAGCATGCGACAACACTACATGGTGCAACATGTACAGCTGGTATTTCCAGGTTCAGAATTACACCAGAGGGAATCGTAAATCCTTGTGAGATGATGCGCCATATTCAGTTAGGAAATGTATATAAGACAAGCTTCAAGGAAGTTATGGAAGGAAAGAAGCGTACAGATTGGATAGAACAATTTAACAATCTAATAATGCGGCATTCATGCAATCAATGTAAATTACGACCAAAATGTAATATGTGTCCAGGATTGTTTTATGCTGAACATAAGGATTTTAATAGACAAAGTTCTTTCTTATGTCTATATGCCAGTGTAAGGCAGGAAGTGAGTCAGGAATTAGAGCAATAAGAGAATGGAGGCAGATTTAAATGTTGGAAATTCAAGGTATCAATAAGAGCTTCGGAACAAAAGATAATAAAACAAATGTATTATCAAATGTAAATTTTACAGTTGATAAAGGTGAATTTGTTGTAATACATGGAGAGAGTGGTTCGGGGAAAAGTACATTGCTGAATATTATGGCAGGATTTGAAAAGCCAGATAAAGGTGAAGTTTTAATTAATGGTACTGATATTACAAAGCTGAATGAATCAAAGAAAGCTGTCTTTAGAAGAAAGCATGTAGGATTTGTATTCCAGCAGTATCATTTAATACCTGAGTTATCTGCATTAGAAAATGTAATGTTTCCATTAATTCTGGATAAGGTATCTGCCAGAGAAGCGAAAAAGAAAGCAGCAGAAATATTATCTTATGTGGGAATTGACAAGAATATAAACAATTTACCTTCCCAATTTAGTGGTGGACAAAATCAAAGAATTGCTATTGCAAGGGCAATGATTGCAAAACCAGAAATTCTATTTGCGGATGAACCAACTGGAAATTTGGATAGTGTAAATAGTGAGAAAATTTTAAGCTTGTTAAAAAAGGTAAATAGGGAGTTAGGAACTGTGATTTTAATGGTGACTCATTCAGTTAGGGAAAGAGAAGTTGCAGATCGATTAATCGAAATAAGAGATGGTGTCGTGCAGCAAAATTAGAATTAAGTAAGGGATGAGTGGCAATGAATTTAGTTTGGAAAACATTAAAAAAGGAAAAGTTGAAATCATTTTTAGTTATTTTCTCAGTAGTGATATCTATTGCATTACTGGTTGCAACCATGATTTCAATTACTTCAATAAAACAACAGTATCGTAGTTTAGGAGATGAGCAAAGCTCATCTGCTGATTTGATTTTAACGAGTACATATGACGAACAAATTAATAAGGGGCAATTGAGCCTCCCAGCTACAGTTAATGAGGTGGAAGATATAATTCCTTTTTACAGCCATGACAGTTATTATATGGCGAAGAACAATTCTTTTATGACAGTATCGTTCATTGGTGCGGACTTTGAAAAAGAAGCAGAGTATAAAGGCTATTCTTTAGTGAAAGGAAGTAATCCAAAAAATGCAGAGGAATGTGTGATTACAGATACTCTTTCTGAGCAGTTGAAACTTACTATTGGACAGAAGATTACAATCACAACGAATTCAGAACAGGCAGATTACAAGATTACAGGCATTTGCACAAGTGAAGGAATCGCTTCTGAAAATATTGGAAGATGTATATTGACTAATATTGCGGATTATTCTGGTTATGGAGCGTTACAGTATAAATTAATATGTAATGATGGTGCAGATGTTCAAACTATAAAAGAAAACCTGGAAACTGGATTTGGAGGAAGATACAGAATAGATTATCCGGAAGGAAAAACGGAAGAATATATCAATGGTATGGCCTCTATGTTTAATGGCTTAATGGGGTTTGGATTTTTAGCATTGCTTCTTAGTATTTTCTTTGTACGAGTAGTAATACGTGATTACATAATGAATTTACGTCACAACATAGCAGTTATTAAAGTAATAGGTGGTACAAAAGCCTACATTATGCGTTTTGTTCTAAAACTAGTATCAGTAATAGCAGTATTGGGAATTGCAATAGGATGTGCGGCAGGTGCCTTTTTATCAAGTGGTCTGCTTTCTTTGTTAAGTAAAATGCTTGATTCAGGAACACAGGAATTACATGTATCTTATAATATACCTTTAATTGCAGGAGTGATTATATTTGCATTTATTGCAATGATTTTCAGTGCTTTGCCATTGGCTGCACAAAGTGCAAAAGATACTATTTTATCAGGTTTTACATATCTAGTTCAAACTAAAAAAGATAAACGAAAAAATATAATTATATACGGTATTGTTATTATAATTTCATTATGTGGAACATTTGGGGTAGATAACGATAGTATAAGCATGATTTGTCTGCTTATTTTAGTGCTTTCTCTTATCATTGCACTGAGCTATTTCATTTTTCATATTTGTATTACACCACTGTATAAAATGCTTGTGAATATAACACCATTAAATGCATTTTTAATGAAAAAGAATCTATACAAGGAAAGAAGAAAGACTATTAGTATGATTATTCTATTTGCAATGATAATTGCATTTTCAACAGGAATCCAGTTTACAATAAGTGAAATTGCTGCATCTATACAAAATGTTGCTGAAAATTTATATTACGGGGATGCAGCAGTAGAAAGTGACATGGGAATTTCTGATGAATTTATAAATAATCTGAACAGTAAAGATTATGTTAGAGAGTCAAAAGCAGTTTATACGAAATACATTGATATAGATGATATTAATGTAAAAGTAAAGGGTGTAGATACAGAAAGCGGCGAGGGTTGTTACGCTCTGGAGAAAGATGAATTAAGTGAGCTAGAGAAAAATGATGCGGTTGCATTTTCAACAGGTCTTTTAAAGAAGCTGGATATGAAAATAGGCGATAGTATTGATATTGTTGATTACAATGGAAATACAAGAAAGTTTAAAATTGCAGCTGATATTAAAACACTTGAACATGATGGAAATTCTATGCTGATATCCAATAAGGGATTTCAAGAACTTTATCAGGATTATACGATCAATACTGTTATTATTTATGGAAATGGAGAATCCAATACTGAGCTTGTAAATGACTTAAAGGAAGATATCAATGATCCAACAGTTGTGGTAAAAAGTATTATAGAAAGCAGAGAAGATTATTTGTCATCTAACTCCAGTATTACTTATTTATTCTATTTGTTTATTATTATTTTAGTATTTTCAGGAATGCTAATTATGATAAATACTGTGACAATAATTTTAAAATCCAATGCATATTCTCAATTATTAGCAAAAATGATTGGAGTATCTAAGAGACAAATTATTCTTCCAAATATAATTTCAGGTGCACTCTTTGGATTCTTATCTGGAGTTATCGGGGTCATCTGTGGAATACTTATAAATTATATTTTTACAAATATGATGAATGAGACGCAGATTTATAATTTGACAATTAATATAAAACCAGCACCATTAATCGGTTTTCTGGCTGTTTCCATTATAATTACAATGATATCTTCTTTGGCAGCTGTGTTACTGAATTATAACAGTTCTTTTAAGGAAGTAGATAGGATTTAAGAATAAATAAAGAAAAAGAGGTGAGCAGCTTGGAAGAAATACAAAATAATATCTGTTTCGAATATGAGGGAAAGCATATAAATGTGCCAATTAATGCACCTTGGAATCTATACTATGGTGAGGTAAAAGAAGCAGATTCTTATGAAAAGGATATTATTCGAGAAGACTCAGCACCATTTTTTATTCTCCATCTTACGGAAAGATGTAATTTGTGTTGTAAGTACTGTTTTGAGGGAGATAAAGGAATACATGATATGCCCGAATATGTGATAGAGAACTTTATCAGCTATATAAAACGGCAGAAGTATAAAACGTTTCGAGTACGTTTTTTTGGAGGCGAGCCAACATTAAAGATTAATATGATAGAAGAAATTCTTTTAAAACTAGGGGCGAATTTTCCAAAAGAAGAAGGATATGACGTAGCCTATAATTTATTTACCAATGCAGTTTTAGTGAATGATAAGCTGATTCAGTTGATTAAAAAGTTCCATATTGGATGTTTCGTTAGTATGGATGGATGTAAGGCATTGCATGATGAAAACAGGGTATTTCAAGATGGTTCAGGAAGCTATGACACTGTATTAAAGAATGCACAAAGAATTCGAAAAGAGGCAGGAGTACAGCTTATTATTCGCTGTGTTTTTGATATAGGTGTGAAAAATATTTCCCTGATAGAAATGATTGATGACTGTTATAACAAAGAGTTTGATATGGTTTCCATTGAAATTCCATGGGTCAGCAATAAATCAGAGCATGTATTGAGTAAAGAAAAGGTGCAGATTATGAATGCATATATTCATGAGTATGCTGTTGAATGTGTAAAGCGAATGAAACAAAATGATTTTTCTTTGTTAACTTTATATGAAATATTTAAGCACTTATCTAAAGTATTATTTAATATTCCCATTTTATATCCCGACTCATGTTCTGTGGGAAAAACAGCAATGGCTATAAGTACGGATGGAAGTATTTATCCATGTCATTCCTTTGTCAACAATCCGGAATTTAAATTAGGCAATTTGCTTGAAGGAATAACAAATCCGAAATTAAAACGGAAGTTTGAAGATTTAAATTGTGAAACAATTAATACTTGTAAAACTTGTGCAATTCGATACTATTGTACGAAGCGCTGTGCTGCTGACTCCTATTGGTACACCAATGATATCTATAAGGTAAATCCTTATAGATGTGACATTGAGCAGGAATTTTTTAAGGCTGCCATGTATATTTATGGGGAAATTAAAGATGATCCAGAGATTGTTATAAAGTTACGTTTGTTAATATGGAGATTCAAGGAAATGGATAATATAAAATAATGAAAGGAGTATGCGGGGAGCTTTAGACCGTAGGTGTAAGATGATAAAAGCAAATAACATATGCAAATCTTTTCGGAAAGATAGCAACGTGCTTTCGAATATAAGTCTGGAAATAGATGATGATAAAATTGTTGGTATTATTGGTGAGAATGGTGCAGGCAAAACTACATTAGTAAAGATTATAACTGGCTTAGTGATTCCAAGTTCTGGTGAAATTTACTACGATGATTTAAGACTCACTTCAAAGAGTGTAAAAAAAATCAATCTTGAAACAGCTGTTGTGTTAGATGGTGGACGTTCCTTACAATGGAGGCTTACAGTAGAAGATAATTTTAAATATTTTGCTACATTAAAAGATATATCAAAAAAGGTAATTCGAGAAAATATTGAAAAATATGCAGCATACTTTGAAATTGAAAATTTGTTGTCTCAAATGGTAAATAATTTGTCGCTTGGACAGAAGCAAATCATTGCAATTGTCTGTTCCTTGATTTGTGGGGCAAAATATTTATTTTTAGATGAACCAACTAATGGACTAGATTTAGAGACCAAATGCAGACTTATTGAAGTGCTGAGAAAAGTACATAAAGAAGAAAAGTATTCTGTAGTTATTACATCACATGATTTGGAATTTCTTTTAAATGTTTCTGATTTATGTATTGTACTGGATAATGGAAAAATTTTAAAAAAAGTTGATCTTTTATCAGAACATTTTGAAAGCAGTTATGCCTATTATAAAAAGTCTTTTTTTACACTTGGTGGAGGAAATACGTTATGATAAAGCGTTATTTTAGGGTAATAAAGGCAGAAGTAATCATGAACCTCAAGGATACGTTTTCCTATCGAGTAGGGATAGTTAGTGATATTATAGTTATGATTATTTTGTATTTTGCCTGTCTATTTATGAATGGTTATCAGAGCATAGGAGAATATTATAGTGTTGGTGAATCAGCGTCAAAATCAATGGTACTGCAGGGATATATATACTGGAGTTTTTCAGTTCTTATTTTGGGCAGCATGAGTAATACAATTCGAATGGATGCCATAAAAGGGACGCTAGAGCAAAAAGCAATGTCTGTTGTACCGCTGCAGTTTTTATTATTAGGAGATTTCCTATCTAGTTTACTTGTAAATGTTATTATTGTAATATCAGTTTGCATTATTTCAAATTTATTTTTAGGAACAACGATTTTTATGAATTTAATGACAATCGTTACACTTGTTCTGACACTTGTAGGAATGTATGGAATGTCTCTGATTTTTGGAGGAATTGCACTAGTATCGAAGCGGATTAATAATCTTGTTTATATCATACAGTTAATTCTTCTAATAGCATCCAATGCGGTATATCAAGTTGATGGAATCAACTTGGCTAGGCAGGTTCTTCCTATTTCACTTGGAATTGATATTGGAAGAAAATATGTAGTAGGACAAAGTGTTTCGGTAATGCAGATTTTATTATTTGTTATTATTAATCTGATTTGGCTTGTGGTAGGTTCTGCAATTTTTGAATTCTTTTTAAAAAAGTCAAAAAAGAGGGGAATTCTATCACAATATTAAAGTTAGGACCAGGAAGAAAGAGAGGGAAAATGTTATGAATTTATTTTGTATTCCATATGCAGGAGGGAATGAAGACATTTTTTCGAACTGGAATATAGGACCAGATATTACAATAAATCCAATTTTATTAAAGGGGAGAAAAGAAAGATTATTGGGTGAAAATTATCAATCAATGGAAGATGCAATAAATGATTGCTGTGAACAGATATTGCTTCGCCATAATTTTAATACCTCTTATTGTATATTTGGTCATAGTATGGGAGCGGTTATTGCATACGAAGTATATTATATGCTTCATAAAATGGGAGCTCCTTTACCAAATAAAATTATCTTTTCTTCCTGCAATTTACCTGGAATAAAGTTTACAGGAAAAAAGTTCTCGAAACTAGAAGATGAAGAATTAGTAAATGCAATTGCTTCTTTAGGAGGAGTTGATGAAAGATTATTACAGCATAGAGAAATCTTATATTTTTATTTAAATATTTTCCGAAATGATATGAAACTACTTGAAGAATATAAACCATGTATTTATAAGGAACCAATTTTATCGGATATATCGGTATTTTATTCAAAGGAAGATATTTTACTCGATCAGAAATCAATTGAGCGATGGGAAAAAATTACTTCAAGGAAATGTACATTTCATGAATTTCAAGGGGGGCATTTTTTTATCAATTGTAATAAGAAGCAGTTGTTAAATGAACTAAGAATAGAATTATCAGGAAGTTTGGAGAGGAATACATAGAATGAATAGAAAAACATTAGCACAAATTCTTGTTGAAATTAAAGATGATATAAAGCATGGAATCTACTTTACAGAGCAGGCAGATAAAAAAGATGCTTTTTTATCATATCACGATTTGTATGAAAAGTCGCTTTCTATATTGGAAGAAATGTACAATAGAGGCATCCATGCAGGGGAGCGTGTGATGATTCAAGCGTTCACTAGATACGATTTTATTTTGTCCTTTTGGGCATGTATTCTGGGTGGAATGGTTCCTATGATATTCCCTTTGCAGAAAAAGAATAAAATATCTCTTCTTAGGGAAATGTATACAGCCTGGAAACGGTATGATACCCCTTTTCTGCTGACGAGTTTTCAGAAAAAAGAACTTTTTCAGAAAGATATTTCATTGCATACTTTATTTGAAAGATATTCAAATCATATTTTATTTTTTGAGGAATGTAAAATGCACAGAGAGGGTCATATTAGGATTTATGAGCCGCATCTAAATGAACTTGCTATGATTCAGTTTTCATCTGGTTCAACGGGTAATCCAAAAGGTGTTATGTTAACAAATCAGAATATTATCGAAAATATGATAGATATCTTAACAAGAATGGAATTTTCGTCTTTAGACTCTTCTGTAAACTGGCTTCCTCTAACTCATGATTTAGGTATGTTTGCATTTCATGTATCTCCTATGTATTTAGGAGTTAACCAGCATCAGCTCTCCGCATCTCTATTTTTTCAGAACCCCTTAATATGGTTAGATAAGATGAGTGAATATCATGTCACTTCAAGCGGTTCTCCAAATTTTGGATTTCAGTATGTGCTAAACAGCTACAATCCAGAAGAAATTTATCAATGGGATTTTTCAAACATGCGAATTATGATTAATGGAGCGGAAAAAGTATCTGGAGATTTATGTAATAAATTTAATGATATGTTAAAAAAATATGGACTACAGAAAAATATAATCCGCACTTCTTATGGAATGTCTGAGGCAACATTAGCGGTATCTGTTCCTTCCGATTCTCTTATTCGAGGCAAAGCGACGAAACAGGTAAATATAAAAATTGGGGAGCAAATTCTGGATTTGCATGATAGTAAGGAAACTAGTAAAAATGAGACAGTATATATCAATTTAGGAAAACCATTGGCTCATTGTCAGGTAAGAATCTGTGATATGTACGATAAAGAACTTTCGGAATGCTTCGCTGGAGTAGTTGAAATAAAAGGAGAAAATGTAACGTCAGGTTATTACATGGATGAAGAACGTACAAAACAAGCATTTACACAAGAACACTGGTATCGAAGTGAGGATATTGGTTTTATTAGTGAAGGAGAATTGTATATTATTGGAAGAATTACGGATATGATTATTGTAAATGGTGTCAATCTCTTTCCAAGTGATATAGAATCTTTAATTAAACGGAAATTTGCAGTGGATTGCATTGCTGCAGGTGTGGATAGCAATGTAAGACAGACGCAGGAAATTATAGTATTCCTACAAAAGGACTGGGAGTTAGAAAAACAAAAAGAGTGGAAGAGAAAAATTTCTGCATTCATTCTGAAGGAATTATCTTTAAGTATTCGTTATGTACTGTTTACAAATGCTTTTCCAAGAACAGAAAGTGGAAAAGTGAAACGATTAAAACTAAAGGAAGACTTTATTGCAGGGAAATACGATTACCAGTTTAAGCAGGAGAAAACGAACGGACAATATGAGGCAGAAAAGCAAAAGCAGGAAGTAATTGAAATTATTAGAAGCTGTCTTTTCACGGATGAATTTGATGATAATCAAAATTTGTTTGAGGCAGGAATGGATTCTTCTAAGCTTATGAATTTGACAGGACAGTTGCAGGAACTGGATGCATCTTTCCGTACTACGGATATATTAGCAGAACCGACGGTACGTGGTATTTTGAGAGCAATACAGAGTCATTGTACCAGAGACAATGTAAAAAGGACTGTGACTAGATATTCATTGGCATCGTATTATTATCAGTTAAATGAATATCGACATAAAAAAAATATGAATATTGAATTTATGATAAGTAAATCCGTTCTATCATCAAAAAATATTATTGTAAAACAAGTGGTAACAGCATTTGTTTTGTGTTTAGCACAGGCGGCAGAGAGAAATGTAATTGCGGTTCAATGTGCAGTTGAAGAAAAAAATTTTTTTAAAGAACTGCAGTTTCATTTAGAAGACTATAAGGACAAATATGAAATGGCAGAACAAATGGATTTTAATAAATATGTCATAGCGTATGACGATAAGGCAATGGAGGAATGGAACAATAACTTGCCGGGAGATAGATTTTTAATTTATGATACTAGCCTTATCAGCCCCAAAATCTATCTATCGAAGTATTTTAATCTCACGATCGGAATGACATATAAGGATAATGATATTTTATTTTCTATGGAGTATGATGGAAATTATTATAAGACTGAAAAAATGAAGAAATTTGCAGAAATATTTGTGCAATTGCTTCAATCATTAATAGACAAATAGAGGTGAGCCAATGGAATATAAAGTAGGAGTCCTATTTCCGGGTCAGGGCTCTCAGTACCTAGAGATGTGTAAGAGCCTATATGACAGGTGTGAGACAGTACGGAAAACATTTTTGGAAGCAAGTGAAATTTTAGATGTGGATTTTGTAAAATTATTTGTGAAAGAAAAGAGTCGTTTAATAACAAAAAGCGATCTTGTACAGCCAGCGGTTGTAACAGCATCCATTGCATGTTATCGTACTTTTTTAGAAAAATATCACAAACTTCCATCTCTTGGGGCAGGACATAGTCTGGGGGAATATTCAGCATTGACAGCATCGGGATGTTTAACATTTGAAGATACATTAAGGATAGTAAAAAAGCGTGGCGAGTTTATGCATGCATATACGGAGACATTAAGGGAACGGCCGCAGGGGATGATTGCAGTGAGCGGAGTTTCAACAGAGATAATTCAGGAAGAGTGTGATAAAGAGCATTCGAATTATGTATTTGTTGCAAATTACAATTCTCCAAAGCAGGCAGTTTTATCTGGAGAATTAAAGGCAATGGAACCAATTGTGACACGTTTGGAAAAAATGGGTGCGGTTGTTGTGAAATTAAATCTAAATGGAGCATTTCACAGTCCTTTTATGAAAGGTGTAGGACAGGAAATGATTCAAGAAATTAAACGTACACAGTTTCATGAGTTTTTATTTCCTGTTATTTCAAATGTAACAGCGAAACCACATACCCTGGATAAAATCCAGGAGACTCTGATTACTCAGATCAGTGGTTCTGTTCAATGGATTAATACAATTCACTATATAGAAGACCAGGGAATAAATTGTTATATAGATATGGGGCCAGGAACGATCTTAAAAAAATTGAATGGCAGGTTTTCAGATGAGATTCAAAAGAAAACATTTTCTTTTGAAGAAGATGAAAAATTACTAGAAGTATACTTAGGGCAAAGAGAAGATGAAAAATCACTTTTGGATATCATAAAGACATGTTATGTTACAATAGTTTGTACGAAAAATTGTAAGTGTTATAAAAAAGAAGAATATGAAGAGAAAGTGATTAAGCCATCTCAAAAAATAAAAGAAACATATTTGGCACTTAAAAACAACGAGATAACTTTAACAGAGGATGAGGTAAGAGCATTTATTATGCTTACAAATACTGTTTTGATAGCAAAAGGAATCCCCGAGGAAGAACGGAGTATGCGTTTCAATACAATTATGGCTAAGGAAAAAAGATAAAGTAGGTGTAACAATGGATTTTAGAGAATTTCAAACGGAAGAAAAGCAGAAAAAAAATTCAATTATGCTACAGGTTACGGAACAGGATACAGAAGAAGTGGCGATAATCGGAATGAGTTTTATGCTCCCTGGGGCTTGTACAAAAGAAGAACTTTGGAATATGTTAGAACATGGTGGCAGTGCATTCTGTAATATGCCAGAACTACGTGTAAAGCATTTAAAGGAGTATGCAGATTTTTTGGGAAAAAGTTTTCAGACACCGGGAAAGGCTGCTTATTTAGAGAATATTAGTGGGTTTGACAACGAGTTTTTTCATATTACGAAAAAAGAAGCAGAATTAATGGATCCAAATCAAAGGTTATTTCTGATGACTACCTGGCATATGCTTGAAGATGCAGGATATGCAGGGGGACTAATTAAAGGAACCAATACAGGTGTATATGTAGGGTATGGTGATAATAATTATTATTATGACATGATAAAAGAAGTAGAGCCAGATTTTAAAAGATTGTCGGTTGTAGGTAATTTGAAATCTGTAATTTCCGCTCGATTAGCGAATATACTTGATTTAAAAGGTGCTACAATGAATATAGATACCGCTTGTTCATCATCGCTTGTAGCACTTCATTTGGCGTGTGAAGGAATTCGTAATGGTGACTGTGATATGGCTATAGCAGGAGGTGTAAGAATCTTTCTCTCAGGAGATAAAGAGCAACTGCAGATTGGAATCGAATCTAAAAGTGGAAGTGTGAAGCCTTTTGCTCAGGAAGCAAGTGGAACAATTTGGGGAGAGGGCGTTATCTCTTTTTTATTAAAACCGTTTTATAAAGCAAAGAAGGACAGAGATAATATTTATGCAGTGATTAAGGGGAGTGCAGTAAATCAGGATGGTAATACTACAGGGATTACGGTTCCAAGTGTACTTGCACAGAAAAACGTTATTTTGAAAGCTTGGGAGACTGCCAAAGTGAATCCAGAGACGATTTCTTATATAGAATCACATGGAACAGGGACATATCTTGGTGATCCAATTGAAATTCGGGCAATCCAGGAAGCATTTCGTAGTTATACACAGAAGGAAAACTTTTGTAAGATAGGAACTTTAAAAGCAAACTTAGGGCATTTAGTTGAAGCAAGTGGTGCAGCAGGTGTTGTAAAAGCAGTTTTAGCCCTGCAGAACCAAGCACTTCCTCCATCTGCATATTTAGGGAAAATAAATTCGGAAATCAATATGGAACATAGTCCTATTACAATAAATAGTAAACTTTGTGAATGGAAAAGTAAGGATGAGAAAAGAAGATGCGGTGTAAGTTCCTTTGGATTTAGTGGAACCAATTGCCATCTTGTATTAGAAGAATATAAAAAGGAATACTCTACAATAAAAGAAAGGCAGGAGTTGTATTTTACTATGTCTGCCAAACAGGAAGAAAGTCTGCAGGAGTATAGAAAGAAATTTATTACGTTTCTAAAGAAAACCAACGAATCGCTTGCAAATATCTGTTATAGTTCGAATATTGGAAGAACCCATTATGAAAAGAGAAGAATTTATAAAATAGATTCTATTGCACAACTATTAGAACGCCTTGAGCAGGAAGAATATACATTGACAGAAAGTGAAGCAGATGATGTGGTGTGTAAAGTTTATTTAGAGGGAAATATGCCAGACTGGTCTGCAATCTATGAGAAAATAGACTGCTGGAAAATAAGCATGCCAGTTTATCCTTATCGAATAGAGAATTTTTGGTTAAAGATAAAGAATAAACAGGAACATAAGGTTATACTTACAGGCAGTTTAGATGGGATGTATACAGAAACACAGAGAAAAGTTGCTGATGTTATTGCACCTATCATAGGATTAGATGAAATCGATATACATAAGAATCTTGCAGAAGAGGGGGGAGATTCCCTTACACTTATTGATATATGCAGTAATTTAAAAAAATACTGGAATTACGAATTGAAAATTTCGGACATTATTTCTTTTCCTAATATTGCAGGTCTTGCATCTTACATCGATCAATTAGGAGAAAAAGGAAAACAGGAAAAAGTTGTTTCGGAGAATTCAACGAGGGAGAAAAAGCCGCAGGACATAGCAGTTATAGGTATTTCAATGCGAATTGGAAATTTAGAAGAATATGAGGATTATTGGAACACTATTATAAATAAAAAAATATTTATTGGGAATTTTCCGAAGAAAAGGGAACAGGATATTCGGGAATTTTTAAATAAGCTGTCTGAGGAGTATGATAATATCGCGTTTGATCGTGGAACTTATTTAGATGATATTAGTAGTTTTGATTATGAATTATTCGGAATTTCCTATAAAGATGCTGTACTAATGGATCCAAGCCAAAGGCTATTTCTACAGGTGGCTATTCGGGCATTAACGAATGCAGGTTACCAGATTGAACAATTAAAATCGAGAAATGTAGGAGTATTTACGGGAAGTTCCAGTGCGGCTATTTTTAATTATGGTAAAATGGTATTTGAAATGGAACCAGAATCTATGGCAATGGCAATTGTACCGAATCTACCTTCCATCATCCCTAGTAGGCTGGCATATTGTATGGATTTTAAAGGTCCAAGCATGAATGTAGATACGGCATGTTCTTCTTCCATGGTGTCTTTAATATTGGCAGTGAAAGCATTAAGAAACCATGAATGTGATATGGCAGTTTCAGGTGGAGTACGTTATGATTTAGCACCTGTTGATGCACCATTTCGAAAACTTGGTGTAGAAACTGCTCAGGATAAAATCCGTGTATTTGACGAAAACTCTGATGGTACGTTATGGGGAGAAGGTACTGCAGCAGTGGTCCTAAAGCGTCTTGAAGATGCTAAAAGGGATGGAGATTATATTTATGCAGTAGTAGAAGGTTGTGCTACAAATCAAGATGGAACATCCTTAGGAGGAATTTCTGCTCCAAATTCTCTTGCACAGACCAATGTAATTGAGCGTGCATGGGCAGATGCAGAAATTAATCCGGAGTCGATTGGTTTTATCGAAACCCATGGAACAGGAACACGGTTAGGAGATCCAATTGAACTTGAAGGAATCCAAAGAGCATTTGATAAATATACTGAACGGAAACAATTTTGTGCAATTAGTTCAGTAAAACCTAATATTGGTCATTTAGAGACCGCATCAGGAATTGTTTCTTTTATTACAGCCGTTTTAGCACTACAACATAAAATGATTCCACCTACAGCTAATTTTACTTATCCAAATGAGCGGATATCGTTTGAAGAGACTGCAATGTTTCTAAATGATATTCCAATTCCTTGGAAGGAAAAGGAGACTATAAGACGATGTGGAGTAAGTTCTTTTGGCATTAGTGGTACGAATGCACATGTTATATTGAGAGAGTATATTGAAAAGAGAAAAATAATAAACAGGCATGATGTCTATTTGTTGACGTATTCTGCACAGACGGAGGAACTATTAGAGGATACCAGGTTATTGTATTTTTCTTATTTGAAAAACCTGAAAAATGAAGAAGAATTGTATCGCTTCTGTTATAGCGTCAATAAGGCAAATAATAATTTTAAATATCGAAGAGGAATTGTTGCAGATTCTCTATCAGATATGCTTGAGCAGATGACGAAAGAGAAACGAAAAGAATCTGCGAAAAATGGAATAGAAGTACAGATTGTGCAAGAGTATGAGAATGGACAAAGGGTTGACTGGAATGAGTACTATAAAGGGGAGAAGATTCCTAAAACTGCGGTTCCGGCAATACTATTAAAGAAAAATAAGTGCTGGATAACAAATCAGGAAAATCAGAAAATTACTTTACTAGGAAGAGAGGGTGATTACACTAAGCTGGAATACCAGATAGCAAAAATATGGTCAGATACGATTGGGCTTACCAATATTGATGTTACACAGAATTTTTATGAAATTGGTGGACATTCCATTGCTATGATGAGGATTGTCAATGAAATCAGGATGAAACTTCATTATGAAATAACCTTTACCGATTTTGCATTTAATGGAACAGTGGAGAAACTGGCATCTCTATTAGAGGGAAGAGAGAGACAAAGCATGATTGTTGAAGAAGAAAAATGTGTACCAGATATCCAGCATAGTTATGAGCCTTTTCCATTAACTGATTTACAAAATGCATATTTTATGGGGCGTAAGGATGATTTTGTAATGGGTGGTGTTGGGTCACATATTTATATGGAAATAGAGACAAAGTATGATATTACGAGGCTAGAAAAAAGTTTATGGAAGGTTATCAACCGTCATCCTATGCTTCATACTGTTTTTCATGAGAATGGAACGCAGCAGACATTACAGGATATTCCAGTGTTTCAGATAAAAAGATATGATTGTACAGGATTGAATCAAGAACAAAGGGAAGAAAGAGCAATGGCAATTCGTGAGGAGATGTGTCAAAGTGTTATAAAGGAAGAACAATGGCCACTGATTGAGGTAAGTGCCATGAAACTTTCAAAGGAAAAGAAACTTTTGTTTATTGGGATAGATGTATTAATAGCAGATGGATCCAGCCTTATGATAATAGGAAAAGAACTGATGAATTTCTATAAAAATCCAAATTGCCAGCTGCCGAAAATTAATATTACAATGCGTGACTATATTCTATTTACGCAGAAGCAAAAGAAAAAGAAAAAGTATGAAGAAGATAAAAAATACTGGATAGAACAGATTCCTAATATTCCTCCAGCACCAGTACTTTCGTACTGTATAGATATTTCTGAGTGTAGTACGTCTGTATTCAAGCGGAAAACACATGTATTTTCAAAAGATGTTTGGATGAAAATTCAGAAAGTTGCACGTAAAGCTAATGTATCCGCAGTTTCTTTATTATGCAATGCATATGCAGAAGTATTAGGATACTGGGCGAATCAGGAGCGTTTTTCTTTGAATTTTACTATGTTTAATCGGAAAATGTGCCACCCAGATGTAAACCTTCTTGTGGGGGATTTTACTTCCGTTCTACTCATTCCTGTTGATATGAGAGAAAATGATTTTATGAAGCGTGCAATACAGTTACAGAATGCAGTTAATACTGCGTTACAACATAGTATGTATGATGGTGTAGAACTGCTTCGTGAATTATCTATGCGTTCCAGTCAGCGTATGCAGCCAGTAATGCCATATGTATTTACAAGTATGATTTATAATGGTGAATATCCATGGAGTGAACTTGGTGAAGTACGATATGGAGTAAGTCAGACACCTCAGGTTTATCTGGATAATCAGGTAGTCGATGAAAATGGGGAACTTCGTGTGAACTGGGATTATGTTTCTAATATTTTTGAGGAAGAAATGATTTCTAACATGTTTGAACAGTATCTGTCTTTAATAGAATATTTAGGAAAAGATAGGGAGGAATAAAGCTATGGATATGAGTAATCTTTTGAATAAGGCAAGTAATCTTCAAAATAAGATGGAATTATTTTATAAAAAATATAACAGTCAAGAGAAGATTCTCCAAGATGGCTGCCTAATAGAACTTTTTGAAAAATCTGTAGAGGCTAATAGCAATAAAACTGCTGTTTGCAATGGAGAGGTTTCGATTACGTATAAAGCATTAAATGAGGAAGCTAATAAAATGGCACGATATCTTCAAAAAAAAGGTGTGCGGGAGAATGATTTTGTATTGATTCAGGCAGGAAGGAATATACAGACTGTAGTTGGCATATTAGCAGTTTTGAAAACGGGTGCAGCCTATATTCCAATAGATGAAAACTATCCAAAGGAACGTCAGGAGTATATCAAAGAGGATTCCCAGTGTAAATATGTAATCGAAAAGGAGGAGTTTCTTGCATATAAGAAGGAGGATTATGATGCCGGAAATCTGTCAATAAACTATCATAAGGAATCTCTTGCATACGTTATTTACACATCAGGGAGTACGGGAAAACCCAAAGGAGTTGCTATAGAGAATAGAAGTGCATTAAATACTATAGCGGATATGCTGGATAAATTTAAACTTACTGATATGGATAAAGTATTGGGGATCTCTTCTTACAGCTTTGATTTGTCAGTATTTGATCTATTTGCTACATTCATAAGCGGTGCGTGTTTGTATCAGGTTGAAGATGCTAGAAATATGAATATGCTGAAGCAGATTGTGACTGAAAAGAATATTACTATTTGGAATTCCGTCCCTGTTCTGATGGAATTGTACATAGACTGTCTATCAACAGACTACAGAAATACAGATATGAAGTATATTTTTCTAAGTGGAGACTGGATACCCGTTACGTTGCCAGAAAAACTGAAATCTACCTTTCCAAATGCGACAGTTGTAAGTTTAGGAGGTGCGACAGAAGCATCTATATGGTCTGTTTTTTATGAGATAAAACAGGTATTTCCTGAGGATAAAAGTATACCATATGGTATTCCATTAGCAAATCAGTCTCTCTATATTTTAAATTATGATAAAAAACTTTGTCCTTGCGGAACGCAGGGGGAAATTTACATTGGAGGAAAAGGACTTGCAAGGTGCTATCTAAATGATGTGGAAAAGACAAGAGAAAGTTTTATAGAACATGAACTTTATGGCCGGCTTTATAGGACGGGTGATTATGGAATCATGCATAAAGAAGGCTACATAGAGTTTTGCGGAAGAAAAGACGATCAGGTTAAAGTAAATGGATTTCGTATTGAAATTGGAGAGATAGAGACATGTCTGAATCGTGATTTTTCAGTAAAACAGTCCGCAGTCGTGATACAAAAAAATGATGATGTAAATCGTATTATTGCTTTTATTGTACCGAAAGAAAAAATGCTTTCTGAATCCTATTACAAGAATATGATAATGCGGATTCTGCCAGATTATATGGTACCGGCAACATTTGTTGAAACAGCAGAGATTCCCTTAAATGTGAATGGAAAAGTTGATAGAAAGAAGTTATTGGAAAGCCTAGGGAAGAAAATGAACGAGTTTAATTATGAATCACCTGCTACCCAAACAGAAAAAAGATTAGCAGTTATTATTGAAAGTGTTCTGAAAAATGGACAAAAAGTAGGAAGGTTTGATAATTTTTATACTATGTCCATTAATTCAATCATGATGATGGAAATTATTAATAAAGTGCAGGAAGAATTCGGTTTTAAGGTTAATTTTCGTGATTTTATTAAGGTTAGTAATTTAATGGAACTTGCAGAATATGTAGATAAGGTAATCGAGGAAAAAGGTCCAGAGAGTACAGCACACACAGTACGTCCTGATAATCATAAAATTCCGAAAGAAAACATACAAAATAAGAATGGCATAAAAAATGCCTACGAGATGTTTCAACTGTCTAAAAATATGTACCGCAAACATATCTGCTTTGCAAACGAAAACATGAGCTATGAGGATGCAGATGAGAAAATTAAAAAATATGGAGAACAGATAGCAAAGTATGATTTGAAGATAGGAAGCTGTATTGCTTTGGTGTTTACAGGAAAACCAGAAGAGATAATTGCATTTCTAGCGATTGTAAAAAAAGGGTTTAATCCAGTTGTACTAGGCAGTACGCTATCGGAAACAGAAAAAAAGGTTATTAAAAGACAGAATTTATGTGAACTTTATTTTGAAGGTGGTACTTTCTATAAAAAATCTGTAGAAGAGTCAGACAGGGAGAAGAATGAGTCATACTATTCCTGCTACGAAAAAGAGAAGAGTGGAGTTGTTGTGAAAAAGCTGGTTACAAAACAAGAACTTTATCAGTACATATCCGGATATTTATCAGAGAAACATATTTCAGATGCAGAGTGTAGACAAATTTTATTGAATGACACACTGGAATCTATTATAAAAACTACTATGGTACTATTAAGTACTGGTGCAGCAGTGAAATACAGTTATGAAGTAGTTAAGAAGGAAAAGGAATCAGTTGGAGAGTGTTTATTTTGGTCACCAGCTTTACAGTGGAAGATACAGAATGATACTTTGTATGTTGGAGGAAAGTATTATAAAGAACTGCCGAAAGAAGTGTTCCCAGAACTATACTATTTATCACAGGAAGGTATAGAAAAAGAAGCGTTAGTTGAGTTTTTAAAAAGGTATATTGTGGATAGTTATCAGGTAGAATGTGTGGTGGAGCTGTTAATAGAAAATCATATTCTGGTTGATAGTATCCTTCCAATTGATGAGGTATTTATGTCACAGGGAAAACTGATGCAGCATAAGTACGGAGAACAGCTGATTTATGATGCCGATGCATATCATAAATTTAAAAATACACAATTAGAGCGATGTACCTATACAGGAGAGGATATAAAACTGCCATTCGTGCCGTATAATCTTCCATTTGAACAGCGCCATAGCGTGCGTGTTTTTGATGAAGCAGAGCAAATTCCGTTTTCTGTGCTGGCACAGTGGATTTCATCTGTAAAACAGAAGAGAATTAATCATGCAGTACATTACAGTTATGCAAGTGCTGGAGGCTTCTATCCAATAGATATTTATCTGAATATTAAGGAAAATAGAGTGCAGGATTTGGATGGTGGGTTGTATTATTTTAATCCAATTAAAAACAGTATAATTAAAATAAGTGAGGATGGTTTAACAACAGATATCTATTTTTATACAAATCGAGAGATTTTTGATGCATCTGCGGTGTCTGTGCTGCTTGTTTATAATGCATCAGTTTCTATGCCGCGTTATCAGTATATGGGGTACTATTATGCTTGTATTGATTGTGGACTTTTGATTTCTACTTTAACAGAAGCGGGACAAGTTTTAAATTTGGGAAGCTGCTCTATTGGAGATTTTGATTTTAAAAAGGCATCTCAAAAGCTGCATCTTGGAAAAAATGAAATTCTTTTGCATATTGTTGAATTTGGACTGAACAAAACAAGTGAAAAAACTGTGTTTTATAATCAGGTATGTAAAAATATAAAATATTAAATTCAGCGTACATCTATTGTTTCCAGTTTTCTTTGTTATTGCAATTTATCAAATAAAATTTTATTACAGGACATGATAAACAAAACATATCATCTCCTGTAATTTTCTTTGTTTATAAAAATATTCCTATAAAAGAAGTTTTGGATAGTTGGGAGATTAGTTTACTTGACATAAAAAAAGGGCTATCATATAATCTAAGTAGTATAAATAGTGTATTAAGTTTAGAAATATGGTATTAATGCAAAAAAGCAAATGTTACTTTTGATGTAGTATCTGGTTGAAGAAATATATTGGCTGCATAACCGGATAACCAGAAATCTGAAGAAAGGATTAGTATTGAATGTATATGTCAGAAAAGCAGTTTTGACGTAGCATAATATACGAGGAAATGGAAATATGGAGTATATTTTAAGAGCAGAGAATATTACAAAAGACTACAAAAAGTTTACTGCTTTAAAGGGTGTTTCTATTCAGCTGAAACCGAAGAGAATATATGGTCTGATAGGTCGTAATGGAGCTGGAAAGACAACATTTATGAGAATTATTGCAGGATTGAGTATGCAGACAGGAGGAAAGCTTGAATTATTTGGCTGCAGTGAGCCGAAGAAAATGGTAAAGCAGTTAAAGAAGATTGGATGTCTGATTGAATATCCAAGTCTGAATGGGAATATGACTGCTATGGAAAATTTAGAGTTACATAGAATTATGAGAGGCATAAAAGATAAGGAAGCTGGTTCAAAATTATTAAAAATGGTTGGCCTTGATAATACCGGAAAGAAAAAAGTAAAGGATTTTTCACTGGGAATGAGACAACGTTTGGGAATTGCAGTTGCATTGCTGGGAAAACCAGAGCTGCTGATTTTAGATGAACCGGTCAATGGACTTGATCCATTAGGTGTGGTTGAGATAAGAAATCTGATTAAGGAACTTTGTGAGAAGCATGGAATTACGATTCTCATTTCAAGCCATAACCTGCCAGAGTTGTATCAGACAGCAACCGATTATATCATTATTGATAAAGGTGAAGTAAAGGCAGCTATGACATTGGACGAGTTGGAACAGCAGTGCCAGAAGTACTACACGATTAAATGTGAAGAAAATGATAAGCTGGTTGATATTTTAAGAAATGAATTAAAAACAGATAAGTTTAAAGTCATGGAAGATGGAACAATTCGGTTATATGATTTTCAGTCAGAACAGAAGATGCTGGCAGAACTATTTTTCAAAAAAGGAATTATTACAGAGAAGTTTTCATTGGATGGAGACACATTGGAAAACTATTTTGTTCATATGGTAGGAGGGGAAAACGGTGAATAATCTTTTAAAGGCGGATTTTTACAAACTTAGGAAAAATACAACTTTGAAAATATGCTTTACTATATCATGCATATGTATACTGCTTCTTGCATTCATTCTACATGGTGTTGCGGCAGGAACAATTGGAAGTGAAGTCAGTGGTGCATCTTCGTTGCTTGTAGATGCAATGATGTCCTCTCTGTTAGCTTCTTTAGTTATTGGGAATCTGGTATGCGGCGATTTTGAATCCAAGACAATTCATGATGAAATTGCCTGTGGTGAAGGACGTTGGTCTGTTGTATTAACAAAAACAATCACCTGTATGATTATTATTGGGCTGATTATTCTGCCATATGCAGTAACAGCGCTTGTCTGCTATTTTGGTAAAATTGATATTGCACCTATGGCAGGAATTCCATCTGTATTTATAAATATTATGTGTAATTCTGCAGCAGTGGAACTTTCAGGAAGTGCAGTGGTAAAAAGTATCGTAATATGCCTGGTAGCAATTGTTGCTTATATGGCAAGACTTTCCTTATGTATTCCACTTGCTTTCAAAGTAAAAATGCCAGTATTTGTAATGGCATTTGGTATTATTTCTTCTTTTGGATTTGATATGATTATACAGGCTGTAAAGGATGTTGATGTGGTGAGTACTATTATGAACAATACGCCATTTGCACTGATTTATGATCTTACTATGGATGCAGGTGCCGGAACAATTGTAAAAGTTCTTGTATTAAGTATTATATTTATAGTGCTGGTTACAATGTTAACATATGCATTATTTAGAAAATCAGATATTAAATAAATTAATATATACAAAAGAATAGGGCGTTGGGGTAATTATGGAAAAGATATTTATGTTTGCAGGACAGGGTTCCCAGTTTTTTGGAATGGGAAACCTGTTATACAATGATAACAAATACTTTAAAAAGTATGTTGATATTGTTGATGATAGAATTATAGAAATATGCGGAAAATCAATAAAAAGCAGAATGCTTGATTCAAATAGGCGTAGGAAAGAGAAATTTGATGATTTTTTAGAATCCAGTTTCTCAATATTTATGTTTGAATATTCTGCAGCAATGATGATGGCTGACGAGGGAGTAAAGCCAGATGCCGTAATTGGTTGCAGCCTAGGAGAATTGGCGGCACAGACAATTGCAGGGGCAATGAATCTGGACGAGGCATTAATGCTTATTTACCGTCAGTCTTTGTTGTTTACAGAAGAAGATAAAGAATGCTGCATGCTTGCAGTAGGTGCACATTTTGAGAAAGATGTAGATATATCTAAGTACAAGGACAGTGAAATTATTTCAGTAAGTCATGAAAAACAGTTTGTTGTTTCTGGCAGTAGTAGTGACATAAGACGCTTGGAGCAGGATTTACATCGACAGCATGTGATGTACATAAAACTTCCAGTTAATTATCCATTCCATACTCATCTTATGGAGAGGACAGAAGCAAAGTATAAGACACTTTTAGAGGAATGCGGTTTTGGCCGCCGGAAGTGCCATCGAAAAATGTATTCCTGTGTTACAGGAGGGGAAATATCACAAATTGATGATAATTATCGTTGGGAGATTCTGCGAAAAAAAATTCAGTGGCAGGAATGTATAAGGAAACTAAAACAGAAAGATACCATTTTGATTGATTTATCCCCAGATGGAGAACTGGCTGTTTCTTTAAAGTATACTTTTCCAGAACATAAGGAGGTATATAAAGTTTCCACTATGTTTCAGACTAAGATTGATATTGCGGAAATAGTTCACAAAATTAAAGATAAAGGAGATAATCATTTGAAAGCATTTGTTTTTCCAGGACAGGGTTCTCAGTTTAAAGGAATGGGAGGTGATTTATTTGATGAATTTAGTGATTTAGTAGAAATTGCGGACAGAGTGCTTGGTTATTCAATTAAGGATCTTTGTTTAAATGATCCGGAAAATGTTTTGAATAATACAAAATATACACAGCCTGCATTATTTACAGTATGTGCATTGGGGTATCTAAAGAAAATAAAAGATGGTGAAAGTAAGCCGGATTTCGTTGCTGGTCATAGTATTGGAGAATATGCAGCATTATTTGCTGCTGGAGTAGTGGATTTTGAAACGGGAATTAAGCTTGTAAAAAAGAGAGCAGAACTGATGGCTAAAGCCAATGGTGGAACTATGGCAGCTGTAGTAGGTCTGGATAAGGAAAAAGTGGAACAGATTTTAAAAGAAAATCATCTGGAAAGGATTGATGTAGCAAACTTAAATACACCGTCACAGATTGTTATTTCTGGTATAAAGGATGATATTGTTGGAGCTGAACAATATTTTAAAGCAGTAGAAGGCTGTCTTATGTATAAAATATTAAATGTAAGTGCAGCATTTCATTCCAGATATATGGAACCTGCAAGAGATGAATTTACAGACTATTTAAAACAGTTTCATTATAATAAAATGGAGATTCCGGTTATTGCAAATATTACAGCAAGAGTTTACAAAGAGAATGAGGTAGCAGATACGCTGTCAAAACAGCTTGTTTCATCTGTTCAATGGACAGATAGTGTAAGATATATGATGGCAAAAGGTGTGGATACATTTGAAGAAATTGGCCCAGGACATGTAGCGATAGGTATGGTAAGAAAGATACAAAGGCAGGCAGAACCTTTGGATTTAAGTAATGAAAAGGAAGAACAGGATAATAATCTTACGACTTTAGAAAATGGGGAAATATGTATAAATGCATCTAAACTTGGAAATCGGCAATTGATTGAGGATTATCATTTGAAATATGCATACATGGCTGGAAGCATGTGTAAAGGAATTTCAGGAGTTAAGATGCTGGAGGCAGCAGGAAGGGCTGGGATACTAGCATTTGCAGGGACACAGAAAATGGAATATGAAGAAATTGAATCTATGATACAGGAAATTCAGTCGATTTTAACAAAGAAAGAAAGTTATGGATTTAATCTGACTTACGATATATTAGACACTGCGCGGGAAAAGAATTTATGTGAACTGTATTTAAAATACGGCGTACATATAATGGAAGCATCTGCTTATTCTACAATTACGAAACCACTTGTAAAATATTGTCTTACTGGTATTAAGAAAGATGAATCTGGAAATATCCAGGTTAAGAATCATATTATTGCAAAGGTTTCCAGAAGCGAGATTGCAGAGTGCTTTATGAGTCCTGCACCAAAAAGAATTGTAGATGCATTATTAAAGGATGGAGAAATAACTAAAGAGGAAGCAGAACTGTCACAGCTGATTCCTATGAGTTATGATATTTGTGTAGAAGCAGATTGCGGAGGATATACAGACTGCGGAAATATCTTTTCTGTACTGCCAGCTATTAAGAGTCTGTCCCAGAATATTATGAAGAAGTATCCTTATAAGAAAAAAATCCGGGTAGGTGTTGCAGGTGGAATTGGTACAGCCCAGTCAGCAGCCGCAGCATTTATGATGGGAGCAGACTTTATTATGACTGGTTCCATAAATCAGTGTACGGTAGAAGCGGATACCAGTGATATGGCAAAGGAAATGATGAGCATGATTAATGTTCAGGATACAGATTATATTCATGCATGGGAAGAGTATGAATCTACTGGAAAAGTACAGGTAATGAAACATGGTACACTTTTTAAAGTCAGAGCAGACAAGCTTTATCATATTTATCAAAATACATTGTCATTAGATGCAATTGATGAAAAAACAAAAGCACAGATCGAAACCCGTTATTTTAAGAAGAGCTTTGATGAAGTTTTGAAAGAAGCAAAGAAACAGAACAAAGAAGAAAATGAATATTTTGACAAAGAGGCGAAATCAAAAGCAGAACTAAGACAGATATTTAAATGGTATTATACACAGTCTCTTCTTTGGGCAATTGAAGGAGATGCAGAGCATCAGTCAGATTTCCAGATTATGTGTGGACCAGCCCTTGGTGCATTTAATCAATGGGTAAAAGGAACTAAACTAGAAAACTGGAAAAACAGAACAATCGTTGGAATTGCAGATAAAATCATGAATTCAGCAGCAGATTACCAGCAGGAATATGTAAGTAATTTTTTAGCTGAATAGAAAGAAGGAAGCAGGATGCAGGATAGAAAAGCTGGAATAGAGGCTATTAACTTTTATGGCGGTACTGCCTATTTAGATGTATTTGAACTTGCAAAATATAGAAATCTTGACATGAAACGATTTGAAAATTTATTAATGAGAGAAAGAACGGTACCAATGCCTTATGAAGATCCGATTTCTCTTGGAGTAAATGCAGCAAAGCCGATAATTGACAATTTATCTGATGAAGAAAAAAGCAAGATTGAAATGGTAATCACCTGTTCTGAATCAGGAATCGATTTTGGAAAATCAATGAGTACTTATATTCATCATTATTTAGGACTTAAGAAAAACTGCAGGCTGTTTGAATTAAAAAATGCCTGCTATTCGGGAACAGCTGGATTTCAGACGGCTTTGAATTTTATTCTGGCTCAAACATCACCTGGAACAAAAGCACTTGTTATTGCAACTGACCTTGCCAGATTTATGGTAGCAGATGCAGGAGATGCCTTACAGGAAGACTGGTCTTTTGCAGAACCAAGTGGAGGAGCCGGAGCAGTTGCTATTTTAGTAAGCAGTCAGCCTTATGTATTTCAAGTAGATATAGGGGCAAATGGTTATTATGGTTATGAGGTTATGGATACATGCCGTCCAATACCAGACAGTGAAGCAGGAGATTCTGACCTATCTCTGCTTTCTTACATGGACTGCTGTGAAGCTGCATTTAATGAATATAAGAAACGTGTTTCTAATGTAGATTATGCAACATCATTTCAATATCTAGTGTTCCACACACCATTTGGAGGAATGATTAAAGGTGCCCACAGAAACCGTATGCGAAAAGAATATCATATGAAGCCTGCTATGGTGGAAAAGGATTTTCAGGAAAGAGTAATGCCTGGACTGACGTACTGCCAGAAAGTTGGAAATATTATGGGGGCTACGGTATTTTTATCTCTTATCAGTACAATTTGTAATGGTGATTTTTCAACACCAAAGAGAGTTGGATGCTTTTCTTATGGATCTGGATGTTGTTCGGAATTCTATAGTGGTGTAGTTACCAAAGAAGGAGCAGAACGTGTGAAAGCAATGAATATTGATTCCTGGCTGGATGCCAGATTTAAATTGAACATGGAACAGTATGAGAAGCTTTTACATATGAATGGAGCAGTAGCATTTGGAACCAGAAATATTAAAGTAGATCGCAGTATTGTGCCAGAGACCTTACAGACAAAACGTGAGCGAAAGATATTGATTCTGGATGAGATTAAAGAATATCATAGAGAGTACATCTGGATTTAATATTTTACTTTGATAAGAAGCAGTGGGGATAATAGAGAAGAAATACAAAAGATGATTTCATGCATACATCTGGCTGAAAATTAGATTATTTATGGAGAATATTGGAAAGTGTGCTGTCAGAAAAGTTTGTTGTACAGAGGTTAAAGAAAGGCTGATGCAGATGAGTTACCAAACGATTCAGGTAAAATTGACAGGAAATATATGCTTTATAAAATTTATAGGTATAAATGAAAAAAACTGTATTACAAATACTAGAATAGAAGAAGTGAAGCAGGTATTTGAAAACTATCAGGATATATGTAATGTCATTGTATTAGAAGGAAATGATAATTATTTTTGTTTTGGAGCTGATTTCGATGCAATCGGAAAAAATGTTTCTAAAGGAGGAAATATATCCAATAATCCCGCCCCGCTTTTCGATTTGTGGAAGATAATGACGGAAAGTTCCTGTATTGTTATCTCTCATGTAAGAGGAGCAGTTAATGCAGGTGGGATGGGATTTGTCAGTGCAAGTGATATTGTCATTTCATCCAGGCATGCAGTATTTAGTCTTTCGGAACTTTTATTTGGGTTAATGCCAGCCATGGTTCTTCCATTTTTAATACGAAGAATTGGATTTTCAAAGGCGAATTATCTTACATTGACGACGAAACCAATTAATAGTGAAACAGCATATAACTGGGGACTTATTGATGTCTGTACGGATAACAGCGTAGTTTCGCTTCGGCAGACGCTGGCAAGACTATCGAAGATACCCAAAGACGGAATTCTACGGTATAAAAGATATATGAATAAGCTTCGTCCGGTTGATTTAGAAGAACGCGAAAGTGCAATAGATGCAAATCTGGAGGTTTTTAATGATCCAGTGAATTTAAAAAGAATTGCTGATTTTTCAAATAAAGGGATTTATCCCTGGGAGGAAGAACATGAGTAATGAAGTTGTAAGTCTTGAGTATGTAAATCCAGCAACTGCACTGATTCGAATGCATGATGAAATTAATAAAAATACATTTACAGAAGAACTGATTAAAGGGATTGTAGAAACCTTTACAGAGGCAGAAGACAATTTACAGTGTAAGTGTATTGTGCTTACTGGGTTTGGAAATTATTTTGCAACAGGAGGAACAAAGGATGATTTGCTTACCATTCAGGAGGGAAGAAGTAGTTTCCTGGATGCATGCAGCGGTGGAAAAAACGTATATAGCATACCCCTTCAGTGTAAAATTCCGGTAATTGCAGCCATGCAGGGACATGCAATTGGTGGTGGACTAGCAATGGGACTGTTTTCTGATTTTGTGATTTTATCCAGAGAAAGTGTGTATACCGCAAGTTTTATGAAATATGGATTTACACCAGGATTTGGTTCTACCTGTATATTTCCTGAAAAACTCGGAAGAGTGCTTGGAGAAGAGTTTCTTATGACGGCTAGAACTTATCGTGGAGCACAGCTGGAGAAGCGGGGGATTCCATTTGAAGTCTATCCAAGAAGTGAAGTACTTAAAAAGGCACTTGAGCTTGCAGAGTTACTGGCTCAGAAGCCGAGAAAATCATTGGAGTTATTAAAGAAACATCTTACAGCAGATATCAAAAAAAAGCTGCCGGAAATGATTGAAGAAGAGTTAAAAATGCATGATGAAACATTTCACATGCCAGAAGTAAAACAAAATATATTAAAACTATATGGATAAAAGAGGAATAGGAGAAAAGCAAATGAGCAAAGAAGAAATTTTTAATATTCTAAAAGATGCAATTGAATATATTGTTCCAGAGATTGAAACTGATAATCTTACTTCTGAGGACAGCCTGAAAGAACTTGGAGCAAACTCTGTAGATAGAGCCGAGATTATTATTATGGTAATGGAAGATACACATGTTAAGCTGCCGCTGGTTTCCTTTGGAATGTCAAAGAACATTGGTGAGATTGTTGATGTTATATATAACGCATTATAGGAAAGATTTAGATAAAAAACTCTGGTAGTGGAATTTATTGGATAAAACAAGATAATAAAATCGTATCATCCATTGCTAGAATGAATTAATGATACAGGGGGGCTGCTGAAATGGCAAATAGAACAGTTGTAATTACTGGAATGGGCATTGTTTCTTCTATAGGATACGATTTACAACAATTTAATCAGGGTTTACATCGTGCAGAATCAGGTTTGACTGTCATGGATGATAGTGTTTTAAAAGTGTCTGGTAATATAAATGAATTTAATTTAGAAGATGCTGGTATTTTTAAAGAACTTCCAGATACTTTAAAAAAGAACACAATGCGGATTATCAGACGGATGACTCCTGCTGTCCAGACAACAGTTACTGCTGTTTTACAGGCATGGAAACAGGCGGGAATGATAGAGGAAATGATAGACCCAGAGCGGATTTCGGTTCTTACAGCAGGCTCCAATCTTTCTCAAGGGTTTATGTATAACAATTTTAATAAGTATGCAGATGCACCGGAATATATCAGTCCTTCTTATGCAATACAACATTTTGATACAAATTATAATGGTGTTCTTAGTACAATTTTGAACATCAAAGGGGAAGGAATGACAATTGGAGGAGCATCTGCAAGTGGAAATGTGACTCTAATTCAGGGATGGAGAATGATAAAATATGGGATATGTGATATCTGCGTCTGTGCAGCTCCCATGTATGATTTCTCACCAGTTGAAATTAGAGCCTTTTCAAATTTAGGGGCTTTAGGAGATTATAGCAGTTTTCGCAATGCTATGGAAGCTTCCAGACCGTTTGATTCGGCCCATAAAGGTTTTGTGCCAGGACAGGCTTCTGCCTGTATTATTCTGGAATCAGAAGAACATGCACGAAAACGGAACCAGGAGGTATTAGCTGGATTTGCTGGTGGTGCGGTCATTCTTGATGCCAATCATTTGTCAGATGCCAGAAAGAGCGGAGAGATAGGGGTTATGACAAAGGCAGTTAATGACAGTGGCTTAAGCATAGCTGGGATAGATTATATTAATACTCATGGAACATCAACACCAAAGGGCGATGAAATCGAAGCAGAAGCAATTGCGGAAGTAATAGAAGGATATAAAGAGAATGTATGGATTAATTCTACAAAATCGTTAGTAGGACATTGTATGTATTCGGCTGGGGTAGTAGAGGTAATTGCTTGTGTATGCCAGATGAGAGAAAATTATATACATAGCAGTTTAAATCTGGAAAATCCAATTCGAGAGGATTTGAAGTTTGCACATCATACAATGGAAGGAGAGAAAATACGTGCTGCGATGAGTAATTCATTTGGATTTGGCGGAATTAATTCTTCAATTATTCTTACAAAAATTTAAATGTGGATGAATGTGGAAGATTGTAAACTTAGGAGGAGGTAAAAAAGAATGGTAGATACAGATTCTGTAGCTTGGAATCATGATATTGCAGTCATAGGAATGTCTGCCAGATTTCCAGAAGCAGAGAATTATAATGAATTCTGGGACAGGCTTGAGGCGGGAAAATCTTGTATAACAGAAATTCCAGAGGAACGATGGGATTGGAAAAAGTATTATAAAATACATGGAAAAATAAAGAACCGAACAGTGAATCATTGGGGAGGATTTATGAAAGATATGTCCACCTTTGACTATCGTTTTTTTCTAATATCCAAAAGAGAAGCAGATAATATGGATCCACAGCAGCGGATTCTTATGGAGGAATCCTGGGCGTGTATGGAAGATGCTGGGATATGTCCTTCGGATTTGTCTGGAAAAAAAGTAGGCGTTTATATTGCTGGCTGTAATACAGATTTTAAAGATTTATTAGAACGAAATCATGAGATAAGTGTTCCACATCATTTAACTGGAAGTTCTGGATTTGTTATGGCAAACCGAATTTCCTATTATTATAATCTGACCGGTCCAAGTGTTCAGATTGATACTGCCTGTTCTGGTTCTTTGGCAGCAATTCATTATGGAATTGAAGCAATATTAAATGGAGAATGTGAAATGGCATTAGCAGGTGCAGCAAATGTTATGATTGCTCCAGATAATTATGTCCGTCTGGCGAAGATGCTGATGTTATCTCCAACAGGACAGGTACGTGTTTTTGATAAAGACGCAGATGGTTATGTACGTGGAGAAGGTGTAGGAATGGTGCTGTTAAAGCCTTTATCTAAGGCGGTCAGGGATGGTGATACTATTCATGGAATCATTAAAGCCACAGCAATTAATCATTGTGGTCATACAAAATCCCTTACTTATCCACGTGCAGAAGGACAGGCAGAGGTTATTGAGCGTGCTATTCAAAAGGCAGGGATTTCATTGAAAAATTTAGGATATATTGAACTTCATGGAACCGGAACACCGAAGGGAGATCCAATTGAGTTTAATGGAATTCAGAAAGCATTTCAGGATATAGCAGAACAACAGAATGTAGAAATGGACGAACTTCAATGTGCACTTGGTTCTGTAAAAACAAATATTGGACATCTTGAAAATGCAGCAGGTATGGCAAGTCTGATAAAGGTAATACTTGCTATGAAGAATCAGGAGATTCCTCCAACTTTAAATTTTAAACAGTTAAATCCTTTGATAAAAATAGAAGATACGCCATTTCACTTAGCAGTCAGACTTGAACCATGGAAAACAAAGGAGAAAGAACCACGGTATGCCGGAATTAGTTCTTTCGGTTTGGGAGGTACCAATGTTCATCTTATTCTTCAGGAATATATCGAGGAAGAGAATAAGAATATGTCTTCGGAACAAGAATGCTTTATTTTCGCACTCAGTGCAAAAAGTAAGGAACAGTTAAAAAGGCGTGCAGAAGTGCTGAAAGATTATCTGGATTCTCATAAGGATGAATTTGTTCTAGGAGACATCAGTTATACATTATTGTGTGGAAGAGAACATTTTGAGGAACGGATGGCATTTACAGCATCTACTCTGGAAGAAGTTAGTGAGAAGTTAGGAAAGGCAGTTTTAGAGGCAGCAGAACAGAAAGAAAATAATTATACTGATGAAATACTATATAACATACAGTGTGAAATAAAAAATTATCAGGATGATAAATCTACAGATAGTTATAGGAAAAAATTGAATAAGCTTGTGGAAGCTTATGAAAATGGTGCAGATATCAAGTGGAAAGAAATTTTCGATAAGAAGTGGAGAAAGAAGAATCTTCCAACATATCCATTTGCACAAACAGAGTGCTGGATACCAGAGAGGGGGCTGGTTGAAGGGGTTGGTCCTTTGGAGGATGAGAAAGAAGATCTGAAAGAGGCAGATGGTGAAATCATTACGTATCAGGAAGTATGGAAAGATGCACATTGCATAAAAGGTGAAAAAAAGAAGGCTGGGGCAGTTCTTGTATTTTTACCATGGGAATACCGGAATTATACATGGGAAAGCAGTAAAGAGAATACGACAGTCTTTTATATAGAAGAGTCAGGCTCCTATCAGAGAATATCGGATAATAGAATACAGATTAGCGTAGACAGCGAAGAGGATTATATCAAAGCAGCAGGAGAGTTCCAGAAGCAAAAAAATATTTCTGTTGTTCTGGATTTCTTTGCACTTGGAGCTGCTATGAGACAGGAGTTATATTATCCAGCATATATTTTGAAAGCATTATGGGAGAATAAGATTAAGAATGCGGATATTCTGTCAGCAGCAGAGGTTTTTGAGCCGGAAGACAGGCAGATAGCAGAAAGTCGTATTGGATATGAACGTTCGGTTTCTGTTGTTATGCCGGAAATAAAAATGCGGTTTATTCTGGCGGATGAAAAGAGCACTGATAAAAACAAATGGTTTTCTATATTATGGAATGAGTATTTATGTGGGGAAACAGGAAGTGTATTTTATCAAAATGGAAAGAGAATGAAACTTTCTATAGAAGAAATGGTGCTTTCTAAGAAAACAGATTCTGGTTTGAGAGAAAAGGGAGTTTATCTGATTACCGGAGGTGCTGGCGGACTGGGTAGAATGTTTGCTCGGTATTTGTTAGAGAAATATCATGCATCGGTAGTTCTCACAGGAAGAAGCAGTGCTGTGAAAAAACAGGATGTAGTGGAAGAGCTATTAAAGGCTGGAGGCCAGGTAGACTATGTACAGGCCGATGTAAGCAGCAAAGAGGATATGCAGAAAGCAGTAGATTTTACAGTCAGAAAATATGGACATATCAATGGAGTTATTTATGCAGCTGGGGTAGAAAATGAAAATAGTATTTTAACAAAGACCAGAGAAGAGTTTGAAATGATTGTATCGATAAAAATAGATGGTGCCAGAATACTGGAGCAGGTGCTGGAAGAAGAAAATCCTGAATTTATCTGTTATTTTTCTTCCAGTTCTGCAGTAATTGGTGACTTTGGAAGCTGTGATTATGCCATTGGAAACCGTTTTCTTCAAAGTTATGCCCAGTGTGGACCAAAAACAGGAAAGACAAGAAGGATTGCAATTAATTGGCCAATGTGGGAAAATGGCGGGCTTGCAATGAAAGACAAAGAGGTAGAGCATTTATATTTAAAAGCAAGTGGACAGACTTATCTGAAAGATGCAGATGGTCTTAGATTATTTGAGGAAATTCTTGCATCCGAAAACAGCCAGGTCCTTTTATTAGCAGGTGTGCGTGAGAAGATAGAACAGTTTTTAAAGGTTATTCAAGAAGGAAAAAATCGAAAAGAACACATAACAGTTAAATTAGAACAGAGTATGGGACAGGAACAGAAACGAAAGATAACAGTGGATTTGGAAGATGAAGTTCCCAAAGAACAGAAGCTTCTTCTGGATTTAATGGAAATATCTGCACAAATTTTATGTATTTCAAAAGAAGAATTTCAGGCAGAAACTAATTTTGCAGATATTGGATATGATTCTGTAAACCTAGGTGATTTTTCAGAAAACCTCAGTGAACGTTATCAAATTCAGATTACACCAGATGTATTTTTTGGATATCCGACCTTTGGCAGACTCAGTGCATATCTGATAGAAAAATATCCAGATGTGATGGAGGCATTTTATGATGCAAAGAAGGAATTAAAAGAAAATAAAAGAGAACCAGAAGTTCGGATAGAAGAGGTAGAAAAGAAATCTTTTGAGCCAGAACAGCAGGAAGAGGAACAGATTGCCATTGTTGGTATGAGCGGTGTATTTCCGAATGCAGATAATGTGGAGGAACTTTGGGATATTTTATACAATCAAAAAGAAGTAATTGAAGAAGTACCAGAGGACAGAATTTTATTTGATGAGAATCAGAAACAGAATAAAAATGCCAAGACATGGAGAATGGGAATGGTAATGAATCCAGCGGCATTTGATCCATTGTTCTTTGATATTTCGCCAAGTGAAGCCCAGGAGATGGATCCAAGGCAGAGACTTCTGCTGGAAGAGACATGGAAAGCCTTAGAAGATGCCGGAATGAATGAAAAAGATTTTGATAATGGAAATATTGGTATGTTTGTAGGAGCTGAAGATGGGGACTACCGTATGATGGTTGGCAAAGGAACACGATTTACGTCAAATCATAATGGAGTTATGGCATCCCGTCTGGCATATTTATTAAATTTCCATGGACCTTGTATGTCAATTAATACGGCGTGTTCTTCCAGTCTTTCTGCTTTTCATCAGGCATATTTAAGCATTAAAAATGGTGATTGTGACATGGCAGTCGTAGCTGGTGCAAATCTGGTTCTTCGACAGGAAAATTATATGGATATGGCCAATGCAGGAATGCTTTCTGATGATAACCGATGTTACGCATTTGATAAAAGAGCCAGTGGAATGATTCCAGCAGATGCAGTTGCAGTCGTGGTATTGAAAAAACTTTCTCAGGCAGAAAAGGATCATAATTATATTTATGGTGTGATTGCTGGTTCTGGGTGCAATTATGATGGAAAGACAAATGGAATTACTGCACCAAGTGGAAGTGCTCAGAAAAAACTGTACCAAAGTGTATATGATAGAAATGGAATTAATCCGAAAGATATCAGTTATATCGTTACCCATGGAACTGGGACAAAATTAGGAGATCCAATTGAAATCAATGCTCTTACAGATGCCTTTTCTTCGTATGATGTAAAACCGGAAAGCTGTGCCATTACCTCTATAAAACCCAATATAGGACATGCATTGGCAGCATCTGGGGTTGTTAGTATTATCAGTCTTCTTCTTGCAATGCAGCATGAAGTAATTCCTGCCAGCATAAACAGTGAAGAACAGAGTAACTACATCCATTGGGAAAAATCACCTCTGTTTGTGAATCGAGAGAACAGGTCTTGGAAAGATAAGGATGGAAAATGCCGTATTGGGGGGGTAAGTTCTTTTGGCATGAGTGGTACCAATATACATGTATTACTGAAAAGCTATCCAAATGTCCAAAATAAGCAAAAACAACAGTCTTACTACCTTATGGTAATATCTGCAAAGACAGAAAAAGCTTTGGAACAGAAAATAGAGGATATGCTTGTTTATCTGGAAGGACATGAAGATATTGATATGGCATCCGTTTCTTATACTTTGCTGGAAGGAAGATGTCAATTTAAATATCGTTGTGCGGTTGTTGTAAAAGACAGAGAAGATTTTATCCACATGCTGAGAGAGACTAGAGGAAATACAGTAAGATATTTATCTGGCCAGGTGGATAGAGAATTTTATGAGAAAAAACGCGAACAAAATGAAATAAAATTTCTTTTGAAACATATGGAAGGAAGAACTAAAAGTGAGATGCAGGAACAGCTGATTACATTAGGGAGATATTACTGTATGGGATATGTTATTGATGGAAATCAGTTGTTAGGGGGAGCTGAACCTGTACTCACGAAACTGCCAACATATGCTTTTGAAAATACGGATTACTGGATAGAGGATAAACCAGTAGAGATGGCCCTTGTACCAAGATGGAGACCAAAGAAGCTTACGTATGAGAGAGAAGAAAATACAAAGAGAAGCATTATTATCTGTAAGGAACGATTTACTGCTGAAAATTATGCAGGTCTTTTCTTGCAGGCAGAAGCTGTTATCTGTGAAGGAACAGACAGTATAGACATCATAGCAGAAAAGATTCAGCAGGCAGGAACATTTTCACAGGTTGTCTGGATACAGGAAGAACCAAATCCAGTATTTGATAACCAATACAGAACCATTATAGAGAATCAGAATCGAAGCATTTTCTACTTATTTAAAGTAGTAAAAGCACTTTTAAAAGAAAATGGACTGGAAAGAAAGCTTACCTTTTATGCCGTGACGAAGAAAGGACAGGATGTGGATAAAACCGGAGATGTGAATCCAGATAGTGCATCTGTATATGGTTTCTGTGGAGTATTATCCAAAGAGATTCCAAATTGGACAGTCCGTGTTTTTGATGTAGAAGAATTAGAAAAACCAGCAGACAGAAGAATGTTTGAGATAGATATGAAAAGTGGTTCTATTGCAGTAAACAGACAGGGAATCTGGTATCAGCGTCTGATGGAAAATGAAATAGTCAAATTACAGAAGATGCAAAATAAAGATGTGCTTAAGAAAAATGGTGTTTATATTGTAATTGGCGGTGCTGGTGATGTTGGATGTCTATGGACAGAACACGCAGTAAGAAATTATCATGTACAGGTTATTTGGATTGGCAGAAGAGAAGAAGATGAAACGATTTTCAATAAGAAAAAGGAAGTTGCAGCCTATGGTGTAGAACCTGTTTACTATTCTGCAGATGTAACAGATGCTGCTTCCCTGCAAAGGGTATACCAAAAGATTGTAAACCGTTATGGAAAAGTAAACGGGGTAATTCATTCTGCTGTTGGAGATTTTGATCATGGGATTTATAACATGCAGGAAGAAGAATTCCGAAAAGTTATGGAAGTAAAAACAATCGGAAGCATAAATGTAGAGACTGTCTTTGGAAAGGAGAATCCAGACTTCATTTTGTACTTTTCTTCTTCTTCTTCATTGGACATGCCTTTAGGACAGGCAGGATATGTTTCAGGATGCTGTTTCATAGATGCATTTTCCAATAGGGTTGCAGGCCAGGGACAGCATGTATCTAAGACAATTAACTGGGGATTCTGGGGAGCCATTGGTGCCGGAAAAAAGATGCCGGAATCCATTAAAGCGAGAATTCATCTGTCAGGTGCACGTCCACTGGCACCATTTCAGGCATTTACGGCATTGGATAAATTAATGATTTCTGAATGGAATCAAATTGAATATACCAAAAAAACTGTTACAGAAGAACCAGAATTACAAAAATTGAAAAAAACAAGAGAACAGAAACAAAGCGATAGCATTGAGCAGTATTGTAGAAAATTTGTAGTTCATAGGATGTGTTCCATACTAAAACTTTCGGAAAATGCATTTGATATCCAGGAGAGGTTTGAAAAATATGGAATTGACTCTATTACTATATTACAGTTGATTGACGTCTTCCAGAAAGAAATTCCTGGACTGGAAAGTACCGTATTTTATGAGTGTCAGACCACGCAGGAACTGATTCAGTATATTCAGGAAAATCATAAAGAAACATTGAGGGAAATCCAGAATGTTAAGAATGCAGAGAATGTACCAGAGTGGAAGAAATCAGAAACTCTAACAGTAATGCAGGAGAATTCCAGAGAAACAGAAAAAGAATGTCATGCAGAAGATATTGCTGTAATTGGAATGAGTGGAAGATTTCCATTTGCAGATAGTATCGATGATTATTGGAATAATTTAAGGAATGGCATGGATTGTGTGACAGAAATTCCAGAGTCAAGGTGGTCATTAAAGGGATTTTATGAAGCGGATATGGAGAAGGCAGTAGCCGAGAAGAAGAGTTATTGTAAATATGGCGGATTTATAAATGGATTTTCAGAGTTTGACCCAAGATTCTTTAAAATTTCACCAAGGGAAGCTATGACCATGGACCCACAGGAAAGACTATTATTGGAAGAATCTTATAAGTTATTAGAGGATGCAGCTTATCCATCCATCCGTCTGAAAGAGGAGTGTCAGTCCGATGTAGGAGTATTCATAGGTATTACGAGAAATGGTTTTGAACTTTACAATCAGAAATTATGGGACAGCGGTGACAACCGTATGTTGTCAACTTCCTTCAGTGCAATGGCAAACAGAATTTCTTATACCTTTAATTTGAAAGGACCATCTATGGCAGTAGACACGATGTGTTCATCTTCACTGACAGCACTTCATGAAGCATGTGAACATATTCGCCGTGGTGAATGCAGGATGGCACTGGTTGGAGCAGCTAATATTTATACCCATCCGGCAACATACCGCTCTTTCTGTGAAAAGAGAATGCTCTCGCCGAAGGGAAAATGCCATGCATTTGGAAAAGAAGCAGACGGATTTGTTCCAGGAGAGGCGGTAGCAGCAATCTTATTAAAACCACTTTCCGAAGCAGAAAAAGATCATGATCAAATTCTAGGTGTTATCCGTGCTTCCAGTGTAAACCATGATGGAAGAACGAATGGATTTACGGTACCAAATCCGGCAGCACAGACAGATTTGGTACGTAAGGCACTTGATAAGTCAGGAATTAATGCAAGACAAATCAGCTATGTAGAGGCGCATGGAACAGGAACCAAACTAGGAGATCCAATTGAAATGAATGCCTTGACGAAAGCATACCGAAAAGATACAAAAGAGCTGCAGTATTGTTCTATCGGTTCCGTAAAAACCAATATTGGACATTGTGAAGCTGCAGCAGGTCTGGCTGGTGTGATAAAAGTTCTTCTTCAGATGAAAAACGGATTACTTGTACCATCTCTTCATTCTCAAGAACTGAATCCATTAATCCGCTTTGCAGATACTCCGTTTTACGTGCAGCATGGTCTGGAGGAATGGAAGAAACCATTACTGATACAAGAGAATGGAACGAGAAAAGAATATCCAAGAATGGCGGCTGTTTCAGCATTTGGTGCCGGAGGCTCCAATGCACATGTGATTATAGAAGAGTATTGTCGGAACTTATAAATTTAGATGAAGAAAGGTATCAATATACTGCATTAAGTAATCTATTTAGCATATAGTGTGCAGGATTGTGATGTAGATAGGTGAAAATATGAGTAAAGATAAAAAGTATATTTTAACTTTGTCCGCAAGAGATAGAAATGGATTAGCAGCCCAGGCAGAAAGCCTTCTAAGTTGTCTTTCTAAAAAAGGGTATGTAACAGATGACCTGAAAGATATCTGTTACACACTTCAAATCGGACGTGAAGTGATGAAAAACAGAATGGCTTTCGTGATTCGTTCTATGGAGGATTTAAAGCAGATGCTGGGGCAGTTTTCCCGGAATCCAGAAGAATGCAGAGAAATTTTTTTAGGAGATGGAGAGGCAAAAACAAGTGCAGTTATGGAACGGTGGTTTTCAGATTCGGAAGATGCCAAAAAGACATTAAGATGTCATATCGATGCAGGAAATGTAGAGAAAATCGCCCAAATATGGGCAGAAACCGGATATGGAGACTGGAAGTATATGTATGAAAAGAGTGGTTTCACTCCTCATACCGTAAGTCTTCCATCTTATCATTTTGAAAAAAATATATATTGGGCACCAGCTGAAATTAAAAGTGCGGAGCCAGATTCGGGGTCAGACGAGGAGGCATTGTTATATGAAGAGGTATGGAAGGAATGTGACGATTTACAGGAAGAAGAAAAACAGAACGGAACTGTATTCTGCATGGTACCGGAGGAATGGTATCGGGATATCCGGAACTATTTTGAGAGAAAGGGAATTTGTGGATACGATTATGTATTCGTATTAAAAGGAAAAGAGAACCGTGTCAGAGATGAACGCTGTTATTCTATAAGAACAGAAAAAGAGACTGATTTCCAGCAGTTTTTTGAAGAGATGCAGGAACAGTATCCTAATGTAAATGGAGTGCTGTATCTTTGGAATCTGGAAGAGATTCCAGAAGAAAGAGAAGATTATTATGGAATAATAATTAGACTGATTAAGGGACTTTGTGCATCAGGAATGCCATTTCAGAAATTGATTTTTGGAGGAGGGTATCAGACTGTTCAGGAAAGGTGTTTTAGTGAAGCTTTGGTAAGTTTTGAAAAATCTCTTCCAATGATTCTTCCATCTATAACTGTAAGGACTGTTTGTATGCCGTTTTCAGAGAATAGAATCGAAGAATATTGTGAAATTCTACAAAAAGAATATGCATCAAAAACAAAAGAAAGCATTTTTTATGAAGATGGAAAGAGAAAATGCCGTAGGCTTCAGGAAATAAAGGAAGATGTTCAGGGAGAGAAAACATCAGGCTGGAAACAGCATGGTGTGTATTGTATTACTGGAGGAATGGGAGGCATTGGAAACATTTTGACATCCTGGCTTCTTAGGGAATATGATGCGTCCGTTATTCTTTTAGGAAGAAAAACTCCAGAACAGGTACAGGAAAAACTCCAGCAGTTTGCTGTCTATGGGGGAGAAGTTTCTTATCTGCAGGCAGATGTATGTGAATATAGTCAGCTTAAAAATGTGATGAAACAGATTCAGGATAAGTACATACGAATCAATGGAATCATTCATGCAGCAGGAATTGAAGGAACAACAAGTATTTTGAAAAGTACATTGAAGGAATTTCGGACGGTACTGGAACCAAAACTTACAGGAACCGAAAATCTTTGTAGAGTTACAGAGAATATGAAACTTGATTTTCTATGCTTGTTTTCTTCTAGCTCAGCAATGCTAGGGGATTTTGGAAATTGCGCATATTCTATCGGAAACCGTTTCTTAATGATGGCAGCAGAATATGGAAAGAACTTCATAAAGGTAATTAACTGGCCGTTATGGAAAGATGGAGGTATGGGAAAAGGAGATAAAGAAACACAAAAGTTTTATCTTAAGTCCAGTGGACAGACCATGATTTCTAATGAAGGTGCAATTAAAATCCTTAAGAATTTTCTAAAAAGTGCCCGTAGACAGATGCTGGTAGTTACCGGAGAGAGGAAACGGATTGAAAGTTTTCTTCAAAATAATCAGAATACACAGCCTGCCAAAAAGAAAAAAACAGTTCGTAAAAAGGTAGTACGAAAAGTGAGTGCCGAAACCAAAAGACAGAGTTTTATGGATGGGTGGTCTGTAGAAGACTGTCTCTTATATGAACTAAAAAATGCTACTATGGAGATTCTTCAGATTCCGCTAGAAGAAATGGAAGATGACGGAAACCTTGCAGATTTTGGATATGATTCTATTACATTAGCGGAGTTTTCTACATCTCTTTCAAAAATATTTGGTGAAAAAATTACGCCGGATGTATTCTTCAGCTATCCAACACTTAGCCGGTTATGTGGTTATCTTATGGAAACTTATTCTGATAAAATGCTGTCATTTTAACAAAGTACAGAATTCACCGGGGCTCAGGGAGAAGAGATAGAGGAAGAAATGGAAGAATCCGACGAGATGGAAGAACAGGAAGAGACTTTTCAGGTATCAGAGGAAACCACTGGTATACATAGAAAGGAAGAAAAAATTGCAATTGTAGGACTGAGTGGAAAATTTCCAGGTGCATTGAATCCAGATCAGCTCTGGGAGCTGATAAGAAATGGAAAAGAAACTATCAAGGAGGTTCCAAAGGAACGAAAAGAATGGTGGCAGGGAGATAAAGATCCAAAGGTTTGTAATTATAAAATGGGTCTGATAGAAGGAATTGATCAATTTGATCCATTATTCTTTGAAATATCACCTTCGGAAGCTGAAACAATAGATCCACAGCAGAGAGTGCTTCTAGAAGAAATATGGAAGGCTTTAGAAAACGCTGGATATGGAAATAAGCTTCTTTCAGAAGAAAAAATAGGTGTATTTGTTGGTGCTGAAGATGGAGATTATAAAAAGATTTCGCCAGACGATGTAGTTATTACGTCAAATAATGCTTCTATGTTATCTGCCAGAATTGCTTATTTTTTAAATCTTACAGGACCAAATATGACAATGAATACAGCATGTTCCTCTGGATTGTCAGCAGCACATCAGGCAGTACTTAGCATTCAGAATGGAGAATGTGATTCTGCAATTGTTGGTGGAATCAGTCTTGCAGTAACTTCTTCTGCTTATGACAGTATGGAACGGGCTGGAATGCTTGCAGATGATAGAAGATGTTATGCATTTGATAGTAAGGCATGTGGAATGGTACCAGCAGAAGCAGCAGCTGTCCTGATTTTTAAGAAGCTGTCAAAAGCAGAAAAAGACGGAAATTATATTTATGGTGTAGTAACCGGAAGTGGAATTAATTATGATGGAAGAACTAATGGAATTACAGCACCAAGCGGACAGTCACAGAAATCATTAATTACATCCATATACGATAAATATCAGATTAATCCGGAGGATATTGGACTTATTTTAGCTCATGGTACAGGTACCAGACTTGGTGATCCAATTGAGATGAATGCACTTATTGGAGCATTTGCCGGTTATACAAGGAAATGTGGATTTTGTGCAGTAGAATCCATAAAATCCAATATTGGTCATAGTCTGGCGGCTTCAGGACTTGTCAGTCTGATTGTTCTGTTAAAGGCTATAGAAAATAAAGTGATACCACCACAGATTAACTGCGACAGCGAAAGTGAATATATCAAATGGGAAGACAGCCCGTTTTATATTAATAAAAAAGAGAAGAAATGGGAGACAGGCCGGAGAGATACGAGAATGGGTGCAGTTAGTGCCTTTGGTATGGGAGGTACAAATGTTCACTTTGTTATAGAAAGCTATGAGAATAGGGAATATACAGAGAGCAGTAAAGGCTGTTATCTATTTGCAGTGTCTGCTAAAACAGAAGAAGCATTGGAAAACCGCTGCCAGCAGCTGCTGGAATATCTGGAAACAGAGGGTAGTGCCCATCGCATGAAAGATATTCAATTTTCACTTCTGGAAGGAAGAGTACATTTTCAGTATCGTATGGCAGTTGTTGCAGCCAATCTTCAGGAAGCGATCCGCTTATTAAGAAAACGAAAAGAGAATGTACCAGGTGTTTATTTCAATAAAGTAAAAAAAAGTTTTAAAGCTCAAGATAGTATTAAAGGACTGATAGAAGAGCTGATTGGAAAATGTGGAAAAGACATTCTAATGTCAGAACGCAGGGACAATTTATTTGCACTTGCTGAGTTCTATTGTCAGGGATATCAGATTGATGCAGAAGAAATGTACGGAGATCGTCATTTTATACGTCTTGCACTTCCTTGTTATCCGTTTGACCAGGAAAGATGCTGGATTGAATCAGAGGGTCAGACAATAACTGTATTAGAAAAAGAGGAACAGAGACTATCCGGACTTCTTGGTCAAAACTGTTCCAATTTGTATGAATTAAAGTTTAAAACAGAAATTGATGGAAATAGTTTTTATCTTCGTGATCATGTGATTGATGGAAATCAGGTATTTCCGGGAGTTGCATATCTTGAAATGGCCTGTGCTGCAGCAAAGCAGGCACTTGGAGCAAAGGACGAATGCGTAGTCAGAATCAGCAATGTTGGTTGGATAAGTCCTGTCATTTGTAACAAGGGAGAAAAGGAAACGGTCTACATCGTACTAGAAGAAGCAGAAGACGACATACTGAACTTTGATATTTATACACTGGACGATGAAGGAAAGGAAATTCTTAAAAGCCAGGGAACATTAGAAGTAGTAGAAGAAGAAGAATACTATGAAGACATTGAATCTTTACAGGAAAATGCAGAAACTGTTTTTCATGGAGAAGATTTTTATCATATGTATAGCGGGATGAATATGGAATACGGAAAAAGCTTCCATTATATTCAAAAAGTTTATGCTTCCAAAGAAAGCATACTGGCTTATCTGGAAATGCCAGAAGAGGATTTGGAAGCACAGAAATGTGAATTAGTTCCAGGAATGACAGATGGAGCGTTACAGAGCATTATAGGTTTTGCCATCCTGAATGAGGAAGGAAAAAATGCAAAATCCAGAGTTCCATTTGGAATGGATGAAATAATTGTATATCATCCATGTACCAGCAGAATGTGGGCAGTAGCAGTAAAAGCGGAATCAGCTGGAAAAGTAGAGAAATATGATGTCAGTCTATGTGATGAAATGGGTAGGGTTTGTATTCTTATAAGAGGGTATGTATCGGTAGAAGCGGAATATGGTAATAAAGTCCAGTCCTATGTGCTTAAACGAAACTGGGTGCCTGTTTTACAACCAGATATGGAATCCTGTAATTCAGACAGAGTAGATCTCTGCGCCGGAATGGAACATGTTCCAGAGGGGACAGTCAATATCGTGGACATTTCGTCTATAGAGGACAATATAGATGGAACGTATATAAATTTTGCGGTAAATGTATTCAGACAGGTAAAGAAAATGATTAGCAGTACCTATCATAAAGGAAAAAATCTTCAGATATTAATTCCAAGTGATGGAAATGGTGCTCTTTTAGGAGCAGTAGATGGTCTTCTTAAGTCTGCAGCAATAGAAAATCCTTTATTTAAGGCGAAGGTAATTGAAGCAGATAGTACAATGTCTGCAGATGAGGTAAGAACAATATTAGATTTGGAATCCGCAGATATGGAAAACTGTCATGTTATTTATAAAGAAAATACAAGGTATCTGGAAAGCTATGAAAAGATTGAATTACAGGAGAAAGAAGAGAAACCATGGAAAGATGGTGGTGTCTATCTGATTTCAGGAGGAGCTGGGGGATTAGGGAAAATTTATGCCAAAGAAATTGTATCTAGTGTAGAGGATGCGGTAATTATACTTCTTGGAAGAAAGCCAGTGAAAGAACAGACAAAACAGTTTCTAGAAGAGCTGGAACAGGAAAATGCGACAGCAGAGTATTTTTCTATTGATGTAACAGATAAAAGTGAAACGTATAAAGTAATTCAAAAGATTGTAGATAAGTATGGAAAACTGGATGGTATTCTTCATTGTGCTGGTATGATTTCCGATGATTATATTATTAATAAAACGGAAAAGGAATTTGAAGAGACATTAAAACCAAAGGTATCTGGAATTGTATCTCTTGATCAGGCATCCAGTGATATAAAATTAGATTTTTTCATCTGTTTTTCTTCTATCAGTGGAGTAGTTGGAAATGAAGGACAATCAGACTATGCTGCAGCAAATGCATTTATGGACCGCTATATTCTTAGTCGTAATGAAATGGTAAAGGAAGGAAAGAGAAAAGGAGCTTCCATTTCCTTTAACTGGCCATTATGGAAAGACGGTGGAATGCATGTAAACAAAGAAAATGAAAAAATGCTGGAGGAATCCTTTGGTACTATATCAATGCCTTTAAGCAGTGGATTGGGTATTTTCTATACAATCTGGGCAGAGAATAGAAAAGAAAAACAGCTATTTGATAATGTAGTCTGTATGTATGGAAAGAGCAAGATTATTGATAAAATCATTGAATCTATGTCTGATGTTAAAGAGAAAAGAATGAAGGAACTGGAAAACAAAGATGATGAATATGAATTATGTACGTTCCAGGAAGAGTGGGTTCTAGAAGAGCAAGACGTAGTATCCAGAGAAGGATATAGAATCGTATGTTTTGCACAGGATAATTCTTTTCGTCAAACAGTATCCAGTGAGATAGAAATCCAAGGAAAAAATATCGAAGTTATCTGGATGATCTATGATGATGCTTATGAAAAGAAATCCAGGTATGAATACACATTGGATTATGAAAAAAAAGAAGATTATATTCAAGCTTTCCGACAGATAAAAGAGGATTTTGGAACAATTCAAAGCGTTCTTTACCTGAACCCGTTAAATAATAAAGCATTTTTACAGGATGCCTTTGGAATTCTTTCTATTTTACAGGCAATGTTTACGGTAGGATTAAACAAGTGCAGTGTATTACTTGCAGGAGGATATGAGACACCTGTGGAAAAAGCTTATGCAGAATCATGGATTGGAATGGATCGTTCAGTGGGAATTACTTCTTTAGACGTAAACATTGGTGTAGTTCTTGGCAGTTTGAAGGAAATAGATGTATCTTCCTTTATCAGTCTGATGATTCGTGAGTGTTTTACAAAAAAAGCATGCAGTGTCTGGTTTGACCAAGGAATACGTAAAACTGCAAAGATATGTTCTGTTGAAATAGAAGAATCAGAATCTGGAAAGATTCGGGAAAATGGTACTTATATGATTACAGGTGGTATGGGTGGCCTTGGTATCATATTTGCTGAATACCTTTCTAGAACGTATCATGCAAATCTTGTTCTGACAGGAAGAAGAAGTATTCAGGATGCTGCAGAGAGACTGAAAGAACTGAAAAAGTCTGGAATGAACGTTATATATATACAGGCAGATACTATAGATTTGGTTCAGATGAAACATGCAGTAGAAGAAACAAAGCGTAAATTCGGTTCCATTCATGGAGTAATTCATGCAGCTGGACTTGGAGAAGGAAAAAATCTTGTTAAAAAGGATTATACGGAATTTCAGAGTATTCTTAAGCCAAAGGTACAGGGGGTTATAACATTAGAGAGAGCACTTCATGGAGAAAATATAGATTTTATCTGTTATTTTTCGTCCAGCTCTGCGGTATTAGGAGATTTTGGTTCCTTTGATTATGCAGTAGCAAACCGTTTCATGATGAGTTATGCCCAATATCAAAACAGTCAGACAGTGTTAAAAGGAAAGGTATTTGTTATTGAATGGCCACTATGGCAGGATGGAGGAATGGGCTTTAAGACAAGTGCATCAGAACGGATGTATTTAAAGGCAAGTGGACAGAAATGTCTGGAAAAAGAAGATGGAACTTTATTTTTCGATAAGTTCTTAAGAAGTGGAGAGCATAACTGTCTGCTTATGAATGGAATCCGAGGGAGAATCGAAGATGAGTTAGGAATTAAAAAGGAAAAGAGAAAATCTTCAAAAGAAAAGGCAGTACAAAAGCAGACACCCCAGAAAAAACAGCCAGAAAGGAAAGAAAATGTGGTTGAAAAAGAAGTATCTGTAAAGAGTGATGAAAATCAGAGTGGAAACAATGAATTCCAGAATGCAGCAATCAAAGTTTTGAAATCAGTGCTTTCTAAAGTCCTGAAAATTTCAGAGAGCAGGATTGATGAAGAAGATTCAATGGAAGAGTATGGACTAAATTCAATTATTATTATGGATTTAACCAAGGAACTGGAAGAACGGTTCGGAAGCCTGTCTAAGACACTGTTTTATGAGTATCCAACTTTAAATGGACTAGCTGGTTACTTTGCAGAAAATTATAAAAATGTATTCGAGAAGGAAGAATTAAAGTCATCAAAAAGCAAACATATAGTGACACATTCAGAGAAAAAAATGCACAGAAGAGCACAGCAGAAAGCATCGGTATCTTCTGAGATACGACCAGAACCAGAAAAGGATATTGCTATAATCGGTATTTCTGGAACATATCCGAAAGCAGAAGATATGGAACAGTTTTGGGAAAACTTAAAAACAGGACTTGACTGTATTGAAGAAGTACCAGAAGATAGATGGGATAATGATAAATACAGAATACAAATGGGAGAGAAAAAGACATTCTCAAGATATGGAGGATTTATTAAGGATGTTGATAAGTTTGATCCATTATTTTTCCATATTTCCCCAAGAGATGCAGAACGTACAGATCCCCAGGAAAGATTGTTCCTTCAGTATGTATACTATGCAATGGAAGATGCGGGATATACCAGAAAGGATATGGAGAGAATTTCAAATGTTGGTGTCTATGTAGGTTCTATGTATTCAGAATATCAGTATTATGGTGTGGAAGAGCAGATGCGTGGAAATATGATTGCCTATACGGGAACACTTTCTTCTATCGCAAACAGAGTTTCCTATTATCTGAACATTCATGGACCAAGCCTGGCAGTAGATACGATGTGCTCGTCTTCTCTTACAGCTATTTATCTGGCATGTGAGGAACTGATAAAAGGCAGGTGTGACATGATGATTGCTGGTGGTGTAAACTTATCCATTCATCCCAATAAATATGTTATGCTGGCACAGAATAATTTTTCATCTAGTACAGGAAGATGTGTAAGTTTTGGAGAAGGAGGAGACGGTTATGTTCCATCCGAGGGAGTTGGAGTCGTGATTTTGAAACCTTTATCCAAGGCAGTAGAAGACGGAGATCATATTTATGGTGTTATCAAGGCAATTGAAGCAAATCATGGTGGAAAGACAAGCGGATATTCCGTGCCAAATCCAAATTCACAGACGGATGTTATTGTAAGGGCATTAGAGAGTGCACATATTAATCCGGAAACCGTAAATTATATAGAAGCACATGGAACAGGAACAGCGCTTGGAGATCCAATTGAAATTACTGCTTTAACAAATGCCTATAGGAAATATACCAGTAAGACAGGAATCTGTACGGTTGGTTCTGTAAAATCGAATATTGGACATTGTGAAGGTGCAGCAGGTGTTTCTGCCTTATCCAAAGTATTACTGCAGCTGAAGTATCACCAGATTGTACCATCCATTCATTCGGAACCGCTGAATTCATTTATTAAATTTGAGGAGACACCATTTGTTGTTCCACATAAACTCAAGACATGGGAAAGAGTTACTTTAGAAGAAGATGGAAGAAGAAAAGAATATCCATTACGTGCAGGTATTTCAGCTTTTGGAGCAGGTGGTTCAAACGTGCATATGATTGTAGAAGAATACATGGGGAAAGAAGAAAAACAAAATACTTCAGGACCTTATGGAATTATTTTATCGGCACAGAGTGAAGTTCAGACAAAAGAGCTTGCGTCTAAACTTCTTGACAGGATTCAGAAAGGCTTCTATCAGGAAGAAGATATGGCATCCATTGCATATACCTTACAGACAGGAAGAGAAGCAATGGATTATCGGATCGCATTTTTGGCAGAAAATCTGAAGGAACTGTCAGAAAAACTAAAATGCTGCCTGGGAACAGAAGGAACGGAAAATGGCATCTATGCGGGGGATATGAAAAAAGAGAACAAAGATCTTGCCCTTCTGTTTTCCAAGGAAGAAGTAAATTCTATTATGAAGGCATGGCTGGAAAAAGGAAAACTGGAAAAAATTCTGGAATGCTGGACAAAGGGAATGAAAATCGACTGGCATGTGCTTTATGAAGATGGAAAACCAAATCGAATCAGTCTGCCAGTTTATCCATTCCTAAAACAAAGATGCTGGATTGATATGAAACATGAGCGGATTTCAGCAGATACTGAAAATTATACGAAGTCGACAGATTCAAAAGAGATAGTTTATGCAGAAGAAAAATGGGTACCAGCTAAGGTCAGCGAAATACTAAATGGAAATTTTCGTGAAAAGGATTACATTCTGTGGATTTTAAATAAAGAGACAGATGTAGATGCAATTCAGAGCTATATACAGGAAAAACAAATACGAGGAAAATTTACTTTTATTAGACGAGGGCAGATATATGATAGTGCATCCGATGGAATTACAGTTATTGAATTTTCTGGAAGTAAGCAATTAAAAAAAGGTCTCGAAAAGGCAGTAGAGAATATACGTATGGTTACTCATGTGATTTACTGGGGAGCAGATGCACAGGAATTTGCAGAAGAAACGATTCCTGAGCTTGGATATTTATATAAGGCACTTCATCTGCTTCAGGTAGAAGCTGTCCAGATTACCGTAGCAGGACGCTATGATAATGTAATAAAAGAATGTAGTATTGATGCATTAAACGGATATGCAAAATCGGCAAGGATGCTTATGCCGAAAACAGGTGTAGCAGTTATTGCTGCAGAGCAGGCATCAATTACAATGGAGCAGTTTATTACAGTATCCTTAAATTCATGTTTTACAGAAGCGACGGTTTCCTGGAAGAAAGAAGATGGAATCTGGAAGACAAATGAAATAAAAGAAATACATCCGAAAGAAGGAAAAAGCATTCTGCGTAAACAAGGAGTATATCTGATTACTGGAGGACTTGGAGGGATTGGATTTGTTATTTCCAGATGGTTGATGAAGAGATATCATGCCAGACTTCTTCTGACGGGAAGAAATCTAAATCAGAAAAAGCAGGAAAGACTGGATAAACTGAACCAGATAGAAGGAGCAGAAGCAGTATTCTGTAAAGCAGATGTCTGTAGTGAAGAAGAAATGAGAGTGGCTGTCCAGATGGCAGAAGATACATTTGGTACTGTAAATGGTGTGATTCATGCAGCAGGGATAGAAGGAACGAGTAAAATATTTGATAGTACAGATGAGCAATTCCATAGAGTAATGGCACCGAAGGTAGATGGAACATTGATTTTAAATCATATATTGAAGGAAAAACCACTGGAATTGATTTGTTATTTCTCTTCTACGTCAGCGCTTCTTGGTGATTTTGGAGATTGTGCATATAGTACAGGAAATCGATTTATGATGTCCTTTGCACGGAAACAGAACCACAATATGAAACAGACAAAGGTATATGTAATTAATTGGCCACTATGGCGTCAGGGTGGCATGGGACATGCGGATAACAGTGCCATGGAAATGTATCTGAAATCTTCTGGACTTAGTTTTCTAGAAAGTAAGGATGCAGTTCAATGTATGGAACTTATTTTCCAGCAGGATCGTGTCCAGCATATTGTTTTTTCGGGAAAAAAGAAACGAATCAAAGCAATGATAGAACCAGGTTCTGTAAAACGGGAAGTGAAAAAGGAACCAGTGAACCAGCTAACTGTTAAAAGGCAGGTACAAACAGAAAATAAGGATATAAAACTGTTGCTTCTGGAAGAACTGCAGCAGATGGTAAGCAGGCTTTTGAAGATTCCAGCAGACAATATTGGCTATGATACACTACTTGCTGATTTTGGTTTTGATTCCATCACCCTTTCTGAATATGCAGATATGCTGAATGAATATTATGGGATTAATGTTATGCCTGATATTTTCTATAGTTATTCTACATTGATTAAGTTCAGGGACTGGATGTTAAAAGAACACAAACAGACTTTGAAAGAATTTTATTCTGAAAAGGAAAAGGATGTAGAGGAATATGAGGAAGTGAAAGAGGCAGAGACAGAATTATGGGAGAAACAGGAAGAACATTTGGAAGATGGAATTGCAGTGGTAGGAATGAGTGGACGCTTTCCAGGAGCTATGAATATAGAGGAATTTTGGAAAAATCTTGAGAACGGAATCGTTACAATTAAGCCGGTAGGAGAAGAACGAAAACTATGGCATAAGGACAGTAAGGTTCGAAAAATGGGATGGCTGCGTGGAGTTGAAGAGTTTGATCCATTATTCTTTGAAATATCACCATCCGAAGCAGAAAGCATAGATCCAAGACAAAGGCTTCTGTTGGAAGAGTCTTGGAAGGCATTGGAGATGGCTGGATTTGGACAAAAACTTTTAGACAGGGAAGAGATTGGAGTATTTGTAGGTGCGGAAGATAGTACCTATGGAATGGTTACTAACAATGCAGGAAGTATTACAGCAAATCATAATGCAATGCTGGCAGCAAGACTGGCATATTTTCTGGATATGAAAGGACCAAATATGACCATTAATACGGCATGCTCTTCTGGATTGTCTGCAGTTCATGAAGCATGTCTTAGTATCCGGAATCGGGAATGTGATGCAGCAGTAGCAGCTGGAGTAAATCTTTTCTTTACACCTAGAAGCTACGATAAAATGGAGGAAGCAGGAATGATTTCGCCAACACAGAGCTGTTATGCATTTGATAACCGTGCAGATGGAATGGTTCCAGGTGAAGGTGTTGCAGTGGTTGTATTAAAAAGGCTGTCTCAGGCACTAAAAGATAAAAATCCTATTTTAGCAGTTATAAAGGGAAGCGGCATCAATTATGATGGAAAGACCAATGGAATAACAGCACCAAGTGCACAGTCGCAGCTTAGGCTTTTGAAATCTGTATATAAGCGTTTTCATATTAATCCGGAAGACATTGGTTTTGTTATGGCACATGGGACGGGAACACGGCTGGGGGATCCGATTGAAATGAACGCTTTGGCAGAAGCATTCCGTGAATATACAGATGAAAAGCAATACTGTGCAGTTGGTTCTATTAAGTCCAATATCGGACATGGTCTGGCTGCATCAGGAGTTAGCAGTCTGATTGCCATGATACTGTCCATGCAGAATAATATTATACCTCCACAGGTAAATTGTGAGGAAGAAAGCAGATATATTAACTGGAAAGAGAGCCCATTCTATATTAATCATGAAAAAAAAGAATGGATAGACCAGGGAAATAAAAAACGTCTTGGCACCGTAAGTTCATTTGGAATGGGAGGAACCAATGTTCATATGGTTGTAGAGAGTGCTGCTTCTTATCAGCAGGAAACCATGGCTGAAGAAGGCAGGATGTGTATTCTGACACTGTCCGCAAAAAATAAAAATTCATTAGTGAGAATGGAAACAGAATTAGCTGACTATTTGGAAAAAAGCGAAGGAAAGATTCCACTTAAAGATATCAGTTATACACTTTTGGAAGGGAGAAAACATTTTCTATATCGAAAAAGCATAGCTGTCTCAAATGGTACAGAAGCTGCTAAACTTCTTAGAAGCAAAGGAGTGGAAGGAGAACAGAAGGTAAGTAGAAAGTTTATTCCAAAAAAGGAAGTAATAGAGAGGATTACACAGCTGCAGAAGGAATACAGCAGAAGTACAGGAACAAAGCTACAGGAAATTTTACAGGAACTGGCACAGTATTATTGTACGGGCTATAGTCTGGATGGAGATGCTTTATTTGAAAATCTTCCGGTAAAACGGATTACAATGCCTGGTTATTCCTTTGAACATGGAACTTATAGTGCAGAGGAAGCAATGGAAAACCAGCCTGAATCAGAAGATGAAATTATTACACTTTATTTAGGTGTGAAGAACCCGCCAAAAGAAGAAATTGTTTTAGGCAGATTTACAGATGGTTTCCAAAGCACAGAAGAAGTCAAAAAGTATGAAGAAAAGCTGAAGAATATACTGAATGTAGTGCTATCACAGCCGGATACAGAAAAGTATGGAATACAGATTATTGCACCTCTTAATGACAGCAGATATCAGAAGGCAGAAAAGATGCTGATAAAGGCAAAAGGGAAAAAGAAAGAATTTAGAGGGAAAATGATTTATGTTCCGGTAGATACCACACAGGAAGAATTGATAAAAATTGCTGACTATGAGAAGAAACAAAGCAGTTACGAAAATGTAGCTTATCAGGTGCAGCAGGAAAAAAGATAGAGGAGATAAAGTAATCCGTAAAGATGGAGGTCAGATGAATGAAAGAGTTAATTAGAACAATATGCGAAGATGCACAGGAAGTATCGGCATTAGAAGTGCACAACGCAGAGCCACATCTGGAGACAGAAACCGATGAAGCAGAACTTGTCCGGCTGGAAGCATTATCAATACTAAGAAATATTATTTCAGAAAGTTTAAAAATACCGGAAGAGCTAGTAGAAGATGACTATCCATTAGATGAGTATGGAATTGATTCAGTGACGAATCTGGAATTGATTCAAAAAATGGAAGAAGTTGCAGGGGCACTTCCTAAAACATTATTTTTTGAATACAATACACTGGAAGAACTTGCAGATTTCTTTGTAAGTAAACATTATGATGCAGTTTTTAAAATTGTTAAGCAGAAGATGCCAAAAGTCATGGAAATGCAGAAATCGGAAACGGTTTCTGCATCAGAGCTGGTAAGACAGTTACAGAAACCGAAAACAGTACCGATGCAGATTGAGGAATATAAAGAAAGTGATATTGCGATTATTGGTGTTTCCGGAAAATATCCAAAAGCAGAAAACCTGAAAGAATTCTGGAATAACCTAAAAGAAGGAAAAGACTGTATTACAGAAGTGCCGAAGGATAGATGGGATACCAGAATTTATTATAGTCCAGATAAGGAAGATAAGAGAAGGTCCTACCTAAAAGAAGGTGGATTCATTGATGGAGTTTATGAATTTGATCCATTGTTTTTTTCTATTTCACCAAGAGAAGCAAAATATACTGATCCTCAGGATAGGCTGTTTTTACAATGTTGTTATGAGACACTGGAAGATGCAGGATATACACGGGAAAAGTTAAAGAAAATGAAATCATCTGGCATGAGTGGTAACGTCGGTGTTTTTGCAGGTGTTATGTGGGAAGAATACCAGATGTTTGGAGCACAGGAGCAGCTTCTTGGAAATCCAGTGTGGATGACAGGTTATCCTGCATCTATTTCTAATAAAGTATCTTACTTTTTCAATCTGCATGGTCCTTCCATGACAATTGATACCATGTGTTCTTCTTCTCTTACTGCGCTGCATCTTGCATGTCAGAGCATACGGGATGGAGAATGTGATGCAGCAATTGCCGGTGGTGTAAACTTATCTCTTCATCCGAATAAGTATTTCCTGCTTTCTAATAATAAATTTGCATCTTCCAGAGGAAAATGCGAAAGCTTTGGTGATAAAGGAGACGGCTATGTTCCAGGAGAAGGTGTTGGCGCTGTAATGCTGAAACCATTAAAGAAGGCAGAAGCAGACGGAGACCAGATATATGGTGTGATTAAGGCTGATGCAGTAAATCACGGAGGGAAAACCAGTAGTTATACGGTACCAAATCCAAATGCACAGGCAAATGTTATTGAAACTGTTTTTAGGAAATCTGGAATTAATCCTCGTACTGTATCCTATATTGAAGCACATGGAACAGGAACATCACTTGGAGATCCAATTGAAATTGCTGGATTAAATCAGGTATTTGAGAAATATACTGACGATAAACAGTTTTGTTCGATTGGTTCTGTAAAATCCAATATAGGACATTTGGAAGGTGCAGCAGGAATTGTAAGTCTTACAAAGGTTCTGCTTCAGATGAAAAACAAGATGATAGTACCATCCTTACATTCCAAGACACTGAATCCATATATTGATTTTAAAAATTCTCCATTTAAAGTTCCACAGAAATTGATACCGTGGGAGCGTCCACAGATAGAGGAAGATGGAATTTTAAAAGAATATCCAAGAAGAGCGTGTATTTCTTCTTTTGGTGCAGGCGGTTCCAACGCACATATATTAGTAGAGGAATATGAGAAAAAAGAACCAGTTTTCTCTGAAAAATCAGAAAATAAAAAGTATGCAGTTATTTTATCTGCCAGATTAGAGGAACAGCTTAACAGGAAAGTAAGTGAACTGTATCACTGTATCAGTGAAAAGTTTCATTCGGAATGCTATCTGCAAAACATTGCGTATATGCTTCAGACAGGAAGGGAATCTTTTGACTACCGCCTTGGTTTTTGTGTATCCAGTATCGATGAACTGCTGAAAACACTGAAAGCATATATGGATAAGAGAGCGACTCATGAAGTAATACAAAATCATGTGATTCGTAATGCAGAGCAGGTAAAGGCTCTCGGAAGTGAAGAGACAAAAATGGAGATCGAAACCTTCATGAAGACGAAAAGTCAAAAAGAGCTTATGGAACTTTGGGTAAAAGGCTGTCATATTCAGTGGGAGGATTTATACCATGGAATGTGTATAGAAAAAATCAGCCTTCCGACCTATCCATTTGCCAGAGATACATATTGTGGAATTGACCGTATGAAGAAATATCTTTTTGGAGACAGCAGTTCTATCCAGAACGGGGAACTTTTACAGGAAGAAACTATTATCCCTATAAAAGAAGAGAAGAAAGAGGATGACTGTACCCTGCTGACATTTCAGGAAAGATGGGTGAAACGGCCGATGCAGAACAATGTTCAGAAACATTTAAAACTGGTATGTTTTGCTGAAGATACATCCCTTATGCAGACAGTATGGGAAGAAACAGAAATCTTTGATAAACAGACTGAAATTATCTGGATTGTATGTGGAGCAGGATATGAAAAGAAATCCAGATATGAATATCGTATGGAATACGAACAGAAAGAAGATTATATCAAATGTTTCCAGGAAATTAAAAAGGATTTTGGAGCGATAGATTATGTACTGTATTTGAATCCTCTTCTTAATCAAATATATCAGCAGGAAGTTTCCGGGCTGATTTGTATGTATCAGGCTTTATATGCAGCAAAGCTGACAGAGCTTACGCTTCTGCTTGCTGGTGCTTATCAGAATCTACTAGAGAAAGCGTATGTTGAATCTTGGATCGGAATGGAACGTTCTATTGCAATTACCGCTCTTAATATGAAAGCAGGTGTAGTTCTTTATGACAGACGGGAAGGAAGTACTGCCGATTTTATCCACACAATGCTTGCCGAGTGCTTTTTAGGAACTTCCAACAGTGTCTGGTATGATCAGGGAGTAAGAAAAGAATTGAAAATCCAGCCTGTCAGCTTGAAAGAAGATAAGCCATGTAGGATAAAGAAACATGGTACATACGTAATTACCGGTGGAATGGGTGGACTTGGAATTTTATTTGCCAGACATATTTCAAAATGTTTTGATGCAAATATTGTTTTGACAGGAAGAAGGAGCATGGAGGAAGTTTCTGAAAAGTTAGAGGAACTCAAAAGCCTGGGTATGAACGTTATTTATGTTTCTGCTGATGTGAGCAATGCTGCACAGATGAAACAGGTAGTGAAAGCAGCCAAAGATACCTTTGGAACCCTTAACGGTGTGATTCATGCTGCTGGTCTTAGCGAAGGAAAAAATATTATTAAAAAGGAATACGAAGAATATGAGAGAATTATCCGGCCAAAAGTACAGGGAACGATAGCATTGGAAAAAGCCCTGGAAGGAGAAGACATAGATTTTATCTGCTATTTTTCGTCTAGTTCAGCGATATTAGGAGATTTTGGATCATTTGATTATGCAGTAGGAAACCGTTTCCTGATGAGCTACGCTGAATATCGTAGACAGCAGGCTTCCTGCAAGGGAGAGACATTTGTTGTAGAATGGCCTCTTTGGAGAGATGGAGGAATGGGATTTAAAACACAGGCAGCAGAACGGATGTATTTAAAGACCAGCGGACAGAAATGTCTGAGAGAAAAAGAGGGAACTTTAATCTTTGATAAAATATTCCAAAGTGATGTAGAGGACTGTCTGGTGATGTATGGAACCCTTGACCGGGTAAATAAAATGCTTGGAATTTCTCTTTTGGATAAAGCAGAAGAAAATTTTATAGAAAAAAACACGACATTGCCTGTAAATATTGTGGAGAAAGAAGGTACGAGTGTGGAAGAGCAGGAAATTTTCCAGGAACGTGGAAAGGGCTATAAAGATAATATGAGAGGTTGGTCATTAAATCAGTGTTTAATGTCTGATTTGAAAAATATAATAAATGACATATTAAGTGTGCCTTTTAATCAGATGGATGAAAACCTGCATTTAGCTGACTTTGGCTTTGATTCTGTCACATTATCTGAATTTGCAAAGAGAATCAGCAGTCTTTTGGAACTAGATGTTACACCTGATTTATTCTACCGGTATGCTACATTAAATGAATTGATTCAGTATTTTGAGATGGAACAAAAAGAAACTATTGGTCGTTTTTATCATCCGGGAAGCAGTAAGCCAGTGGTACAGAAAACAGAGGTGAAAAAGACAGAAGAAAAAAAAGAAGAAACAGGACACAAGCCAAAGATGAAAACAGAGGAAGCGGATTCAATTGCAGTTGTAGGAATCAGTGGAAAATTTCCGGATGCAGATAATACAGAGGAATTGTGGAAAATCCTAAGCCAGGGAAAAGAAGTTATCCGTGAGGTACCTGAAAGAAAAGGATGGGATGATAAAAAACTACGCATTGAAAATATGAAGATGGGAGTAGTCAGAGATATTGATCAATTTGACTCTGCTTTCTTTGAGATTTCGCCAAGAGAGGCTTGTACGATGGAACCAAGACAGAGGATTCTTCTGGAGGAAACATGGAAAGCTTTAGAAGATGCCGGAATTGGGGAATATGAAATTCATAACGAAAAAATAGGTATGTTTGTAGGAGCAGAAGATGGAGATTATCAATATCTAGATGGACAGAAAGGAAGCATTACAGCAAACCATAATGCAATTCTTGCAGCAAGGCTTGCGTACTTTTTAAATTTAAACGGACCAAATATGTCTATCAATACAGCATGTTCCTCTGGACTGGTTGCAGTACATCAGGCGTGTCAAAGTCTTAGGAGTGGAGAATGCGATATTGCGATTGCCGCTGGTGTAAATCTGTTTTGTACTCCGGTTGGCTATAAAGGGATGGATGAAGCAGGAATGCTTTCTAAAACAAGGACATGTTATGCTCTTGATAAACGTGCAGATGGAATGGTTCCTGCAGAGGCTGTTGCAGTTGTCGTACTGAAAAAGATGAAAAAGGCAGAAAAAGACGAAAATGTGATTTACGGGGAAGTGATTGCAAGCGGAATTAATTATGATGGAAGAACCAATGGAATTACAGCACCTAGTGGCAGGGCACAAAGCATGCTGTTAGAGGATGTATATGACAGATTTTCGATTAATCCGAAAGATATTGATTATATTGTAACTCATGGGACGGGAACCAGAATTGGCGATCCAATTGAGATTAATGCACTGGCATCTGTTTTTGAAAAAGCAGGTGTGGAAAAAGGAAACTGTGCACTTACATCTATTAAACCAAATTTAGGACATGCATTGGCAGCTTCTGGTGTAGTCAGCCTGATCAGTCTTCTACTGGCAATGAAGAATAAAACAATTCCGGGAGAAATTCACTGTGAACAGCAGTCAGATTATATTAATTGGGATAAAAGTCCATTTTATATAAATACAAATAACCGACCTTGGAAAGATGGAGAAAAATTAAGAATTGGTGCTGTAAATGCATTTGGAATGAGTGGAACCAATGCACATGTAGTTATCCGAAGTGTACCAAAAGAAGAAGTAGTTAAGAAAAAAAATTATCCAGCATACCTGATTGCTTTTTCTGCAAAAACAGAAGATGCATTGAACAGAAAATGCAAAGATTTATTTAGTTTTATAAAAAATAAAAAAACAATGGTAAACATGGAGGATATCAGCTATACTTTAATTGATGGAAGACAACATTTTGCACATCGAATTGCGTTTATGGCATCCGATGCAGAATCTGCACAGAATACATTGCAGCAGCTGATAGAAGGTAAAGCCGTAGAAAACTGCTGTCGAGCAGAAGTTCCAAGAACATTCCGTGTACAGAGTAAAATTCAGAAAATGGTAAGAAGCTTATGTCAAGAATGCAGAAAAGAAAAAGATGTCCAGGCATATCAGGAAAATATTGCAGCATTAGCACAGTTTTATAGTCTTGGATATGAAATTTATGGATTTGATTTATTTGAACAGGGAAGTGTAGAAAAGATATCAGTACCTGTATATCCATTTGAAAAAAAACAGTATTGGCTGATTCCAGTAGAGAAAAAAGAAATAAAGACAGAGAAATCTGTAGTCAAAACACAGGTAAAACCAGTAGTAAAGCCGCAGAAGAAGGAAAGAAAAAAGCCAGTACAGAGTCTGGAAAAACTAATGACTGATTTGGCAGAATCGCTTGCCAAAGAACTTTTCCTTGAAACAGAGGAAATAGAATACGATAAAGGTTTTCTGGAGATGGGCTTGGATTCCATCGTTGGTGTAGAGTGGATTAAGCATATTAATGAAAAATATCATACCAGTCTGGAATCTACAAAGATTTATCAATATCCGACAATTGCGGAATTTGCAGGATATATTTATTCTCAGCAGACAGAGAATGAAAAGCAGACAAAATCCGAAGCAGTTTCCAAAGAGTCTGTGGAAACAGTGGAGATACCCAAAGGAAAAGTTTTGTTACAGCCATTAGATAATGAAGCATTATATATGGTAAGCCCTGCACCTATTCCAGAAGAGAAAATAGTATTATCTGATTTAGGAATAAAGGAAGAAGTATCCCAACCAGCTGTAAAAGAAAATATTTTGAATATAGCACCAAATGTTCAAAATATGAATCAAAAAGTAGATTTAGAGCAGATGATGAAAGAACTGGCTGCTTCTCTTGCCGATGAGTTATTTATGGAGACAGAGGATGTAGAATACGACAAAGGCTTTATGGAAATGGGACTGGATTCTATTGTTGGTGTAGAATGGATGCGTCATATCAATAAAAAGTATGGTACCAATATTGAGTCTACAAAAATTTATCAATATTCAACAATTGTAGAGCTGGCAGGATATATTTGTTCCATTATGCAAGGAGAACCAGTTACAAAAACCAAAAGTGTAGAGCCAGGCAGTCTTAAGAAGCTGATGAAAGACTTGGCAGAATCTCTGGCAGAAGAATTATTTATGGATGCAGAAAGCATTGAATATGATAAAGGCTTTATAGAAATGGGATTAGATTCCGTTATTGGTGTGGAATGGATACATCACATCAATCAAAAATATCATACCCATATCGAGACAACAAAAATATATCAGTATTCCAGTATTTCAGAACTGGCTTCCTATATTATTCAGCAGATGAACGGAATAACTACCGAAATAGTAAAGGAAAAAGAAGGAGAAGAGAAAGAAATCATTTCGGATGAAGCAGATTTGAATACTATATTGTATAAAATCTATCAGGGAGAAGTAGACATCGATATGGCGGAAGCACAATTTACGGATTAACGGTGATAAATTAAAGGAGTAATGAGGATATGAACATAAAGATGATACTTCAGGATTTGAAGGATAGGAAGATTACACCCGAACAGGCAAGAAAACTGATGGAAACGAATAAGAATACCTCATTAAAAATAAACTGCCAGAAAAGAGAGCCGATTGCCATAATAGGTATTTCAGGCCGTTTCCCGGGTGCCGATAATATGAATGCATATTGGGATAATCTTACCAAAGGAAAAAGCAGTATTTGTGAAATCCCAAAATCAAGATGGGATATGAAAAAATATTTTGACCCTCAGATTGGAAAAGAAGGACACATGTATTGTAAATGGATGGGAATGCTCGACGATGTGGAATATTTTGACCCTATGTTTTTTGAAATCACTCCATCAGAGGCAGAGGCAATGGACCCACAGCATAGATTATTTCTTCAGGAAGCTTATCGAGCCTTTGAGGATGCAGGATACAGCAAAAGAAACTTAAATAATAGAAAGTGCGGTGTATATCTTGGAATTGTAGATGATGATTATTCCAATCTTGGAGAACAGTCCCTTAGTGCAACTGGAAACAGTAATGCCATTGGTGCATCCCGTATTTCCTATTTTCTAAACCTGAAAGGACCAGCTATTGCAATCGATACGGCTTGCTCCTCGTCAATGGTCGGAATTCATCTTGCTGTCAATGCATTAAATCTCAATGATATAGATATGGCATTGGTAGGAGGTTCCTGTCTTTATCTGACACCAGAATCATATATTAGTATGTGTGAAACTGGTATGCTTTCTCCAGAAGGAAAATGCAAAACATTTGACAACAGTGCAGATGGATTTGTACCAGGAGAAGGAGTAGCTGCCTTGGTATTAAAAAGGCTTAGTGATGCACAAAGAGATCACGATCATATATATGGCTGTATCATAGCATCTGGAATGAATCAGGATGGAAAGACAAATGGAATTACAGCCCCGAATATGGGAAGTCAAAAGAATTTGGAAACAACGCTCTATGCTGACAGAAAAATTGACCCAGAGAGCATTACATATGCAGAATTTCATGGAACAGGTACGAAATTAGGAGATCCAATTGAGTTACAGGCACTGGCATCTGCTTTCCGTGAGAAAACAGATAAAAAGAATTTCTGTGCCATTGGTTCTGTAAAAAGTAATCTGGGACATACTTCAGCTGCAGGAGGAATTGCAGGAATTGAGAAAATCCTGTTAAGTATGCAGCATAAACAGCTGGTTCCTACGATTCATGTGGATGTTCCAAATGAGCATTTTGATTTTGAAAATTCACCATTTTTTATTAATAGGGAAAGAAAACCATGGGAAAGTAAAGATGGTTCACCATTAAGAGCCTGTATTAATTCATTTGGTTTCAGTGGAACCAATGTACATCTTGTTCTGGAAGAGTACAAAGAATCAAAGCAACTAGAAATGATAGAACCAAATAAATTCAATATTTTTACATTATCCGCCAAAAACAAAACTCAGCTAAAGATATATGTAAAAGAAGTACTTTCATTTTTAGAAGGAAAGATTGAGAATACAGACAGCTTTTTCTATACTTTTCAGGATGGAAGAGAGGCTATGGAACAAAGACTGGCTGTCATAGTATCTAGTATAGAAGAATTAAGTTCTAAACTTAAGCACTATCTGAAAGAAGGAAGCAGTGAAGCGGATGGAATTTTTGAGTCCAAACTGAGCCGTAACCAGATTAAAGTCAAAGAAAGCACGTATGCAATACAACATAAGAGTCAGTCACAGGAAACAGCGGTAAAGGCAGAAGATATAACAGAAACTTATCTGTTTGATTTAGCAAAACAGTGGCTGCAGGGGGAGATTATTGACTGGTCCCATGCAGTTTATGGAGGCAGAATACCATATAAGATGTCTGTACCAACCTATCCTTTTGAGAAAGAAGCTTACTGGCTTACCAAGGAAGAAAAGAAAGAAAGCATGGAGTGCATTCATCCAATTGTGCACCAGAATGTATCTGATTTCAGTAACCAGTGTTTTCGTTCTAGTTTTACCGGAAAAGAATTTTTCCTTGCAGATCATATGATTCAAGGGAGAAAGATTCTTCCAGCTACAGCAATCCTTGAAATGGCAAGAGCTGCTGGTTCTTTTTCCTCAGAAAAAGCAGTCATGGGATTAAAAGATATAGTATGGCTTAAATCAGTAGATTATGAAAAGTGCCAGGGAAATGTGAAAATTCTTCTTTATCCACAGGAAACAGAAGAAGAGATTTCGCAGGCTGAATTTGAAGTTGTGACAGGTCAGGAAAATAGTCAGACAATTTGTGCAGAAGGAACGATTTTATATGGAGAATCAGGAAAAGGAGAAAACTCCTTATCTATAGAACAGATTCAGAAAGATTGCACGGAAGAAGTCAATGTAACAGACTTTTATAATAATATTAGTAAAACAGGAATTCAATATGGTTCTAGTTTTCAGGCAGTTAAGCAGCTTCATTTTAATAAGAAAGAAGCAGTAGCAGTGGTTTCTCTTCTTGAGTCTGCATATGATAAAAAAATGGTTTTAAATCCTGCACTTGTGGATGCGGCACTGCAGTCTGTTTCCGTATTGCTGAAGGGACAGATTACTGGGGCAGTTGTTCCATTTTCTATTGATAAGATACAGATATATGATGCAGTGCCAGAAGAATGTTTGGTATATAGCTGTTATGCAGGGGATAAGGCCTCTATGAAGTTTAATGTTTCTATTTGTGATAAAGATGGAAACTGCGTAGTAAAATTAAAGGGTCTGTTTTTGAAAGAAAGCAAAGAACCAGTGGAAGAGAAAAAGAACAAACTGACTTATTTTACACCTTCATGGAAAGAAAAGGAAATTGCAAAATCCTATGCTTCCTGGAAAGAAAAACAGGCTATTCTTCTTATTACACAGGATAAAAAAATCCGTGACAGCTGGGAAGAGGAATTGGAACCGGCTTACAGAAGACATCTGTTCTCTGTTTTGGTTACAGAGCAGTATAAGCAGGAGTCAGAAAGAGAATTTCAATGTGATATTCGTAAAGAAGCCGATTGGTCTGATTTATTAAAAGCAGTAAAGAAGCAGGGATATAGTTCTGCCAGTTTTGTATTCCACATTGTGGATCAGAAAGACAATATCCAGACAAAGAAACGGGTAGAAATTGGGTTTGAAGCAGTTCTTCATTTATGTAAGGCTTTAATTCAGGAGAAATGGTCACAGGGTATTAAACTGCTGTATTTTATTAATAATTTTCCAGTAGTATTTCCGGAAGATTATGCACTGGCAGGAATGTTTCGTGGAATTCAGACGGAAAATGCAGAATTCCAGTTCCGTGTAGTAGGAGTAAGCAGTCATGCTGCCATAAAAGAATATATAAAAATAACTCAGAATGAACTTGCTGTATCAGAAGCCTCCTGTCAAGTAAGCTATGTAAATGGAAGGAGAATGGTTTATACCTATTTGGAAGAGAAGAAGCCAGATAAGAAAGAAAACCGCATTGGCATAAAAGAAGGTGGAACCTATCTGATTACTGGTGGAATGGGTGGAGTAGGCTATATGACAGCTTCTTACGTGGCCGAAACAAAGCATACGAACCTTATTTTGACTGGAAGAAGTCCGTTGGATGATAAAAAGAAAGAAAAGTTAAAAAAGCTTTCTGAAAAAGGATGTTATTGTGAATATCTTCAGACAGACATTGCAGAAAAGGGAGAATGTAGGAAATTAATTGCCCATATCGATGACAAATATGGAAGCCTTTCTGGTGTATTTCATTCAGCTGGAGTTATCCGGGATGCTTTGATCTGGAAAAAGACAATGGAAGATTCCAATGCTGTTTTTTCAGCTAAAATATATGGTACCAAAAATCTGGATGAAGAAATCGGAAATCGAAACTTAGATTTTATGATTCTATATTCTTCTGTGGCTTCTGCATTAGGAAACCTTGGACAGGTTGATTATTGTTATGGAAATAGTTTTATGGACAACTTTGCATTTAACCGGAATATGCTTATGGCAAACGGCATGAGAAAGGGAAAGACTGTCTCCATCAACTGGCCTCTCTGGGCAGACGGTGGCATGGAAATTGATTTAGAATCCCAGCAGTGGATGGAGAATTCTTTAGGACTTGTAAGCATTCAGAGATCAGAAGGAATGGCATCTATCGAAGCAGCATTAAATTTGGATGCTTCTGAGGTTATGGTGTTCAAGGGTGACATTGAGAAGGTAAGAAAAGTAATCCGTGATGCAGAAAGTTTTGAAAAGCAGGAACAGATAGAAATCGTAGATAAGGCTGCTACGATTTCTGAAGAAGAATGGGAAGATAAAGCAGTTGGATATTTTACAGAAGTAATTTCAGAGAAAACAAAAATTAAAAAAGAAAAGCTGGATGTGGATGCACCATTTGGCGATTATGGAATAGATTCTATTATGATTTTAAGCATAACCAGAAGTCTTGAGAAAACATTTGGCAGTTTATCCAAAACCATCTTTTTTGAATATGGAACTATTCGGGAACTAGCAGGATATTTTTTAAAGAATCATTCCCAAAAATTAATTCAGAAAATCCAGAGTAAGGAAGAAAATTCAAAAACCGAGAATGTAGAAGCAGAAGGAAAAAAATCAAGAGGTTCTCGTCACTTAACACGAAGAATGAGAAATATAGAGGATGCTCAGAAGATATCCGAAAACGTACAGCATGAAATTAAGAAGTCAGATGATATTGCAATTATTGGTATCAGCGGAAAATATCCAATGGCAGATGATTTGAATGAATTCTGGGAGAACCTTGTACAAGGAAGAGACTGCATAGCAGAAATTCCATCTGAAAGATGGGATAACGAAAAATACTTTAATCCAGATAAGAATCAGTTAGGAACAACTTATAGTAAATGGGGCGGATTTATCAACGATGTAGATAAATTTGATCCATTGTTCTTTAACATTCCTCCAGTGGAGGCAGAATTTCTGGATCCACAGGTAAGGCTTTATCTGGAATCTGCATGGCATGCCATGGAAGATGCCGGATATACCAGAGAAAGCCTGTCAGGTCAGAATGTTGGTGTATATGTTGGTGTTATGTATGGGATGTATCAGCTTTATAATGGAGAAATCAGGAATCAGATAGTACCGGCAAGTTCTTCTTATGCAGGAATTGCAAACCGTGTTTCTTACTTCTTTGATTTCCATGGACCAAGTATGGCAGTTGATACCATGTGTTCTTCTTCTCTTACTGCACTGCATCTTGCATGTGAAAGCCTGAAAAAAGGGGAGACAGATGTTGCATTTGTAGGTGGAGTCAATTTAACTATTCATCCTAATAAATATCTTCTTCTAAGTTTTGGAAAATTTGCTTCTACAGATGGAAAATGTAGAAGTTTTGGAAAAGGTGGAGATGGATATGTTCCAGGTGAAGGTGTCGGTACTGTTATTTTAAAGCCACTCAAACAGGCAGTAAAAGACAAAGATCAGATTTACGCTGTAATCAAAGGAACAGCCATTAATGCTGGTGGTAAAACATCTGGGTTTACGGTACCGAGTCCCGTCGCACAGAGCGAGGTAATTGCATCTGCTTATAAGGAAGCAAAGATTGCACCAGAAAGCATTAGCTATATAGAATCTCATGGAACCGGAACATCATTGGGTGATCCAATTGAAATAGAAGGATTAAACAAAGTATTTGGGAACTGCGGATTAAAACCAAAGTCCTGTCCGATTGGAGCTTTAAAGTCGAATATTGGACATCTGGAAGGGGCCTCTGGTCTTGCTGGACTTACAAAGATTCTGCTTCAGATGAAACATCGTAAACTGGTACCATCCATTCATTCAGACCAACTGAATCCATATATTGATTTTGAACATTCTCCATTTTATGTGCAGCATAAATATGAAGATTGGAAGGAACGTACTTATCTGGAAAATGGGCAGGAAAGAAATGAAAGAAGAGCCGGAGTCAGCTGTTTTGGAGCCGGTGGTGCCAATGCCCATGTACTTTTAGAGGAATATAAAGAGGCTGTGGAAAGTTCAATTCAAGCAGAACCAAAAGAAGAAAAGCAGATATATCTGTTTTCAGCTAAGAATCTGGAAAGGCTTCAGGAATCTGTTTCTAAATATATTTCTTTCTTTGAAGGTGAAAAGAAAGAAGATTTCTGTTTGGAAACACTTTGTACTATTTTCGCAGAAGAAGCAGGAATTCCTGTTGAGGAAATCCAGCCAGAATGTAATTTTGAAGAATACGGGATTAGTTTATCCTCTTTTACGGCCCTTCAGAACTGGATGCTCCAGGAAAGAGGCATGGAGTTGGATAAACATATGATACAAAATATTCATACCATACAGGAACTTGCTCAATATGTAGAACGTGCATCGCAAAAAACAGACAGCCATCTTTCTGAAATTTCTGGAAGACAGGTAGCCTATATGCTTCAAAATGGAAGAGAGTCCATGGAGGAAAGGCTTGCAGTTATTGCAGACAGTCTGGATGAACTTCTTATAAAGTTAAAGGCATGGTTAGCCCAGGAAGAAATATCAGGTATATTTACTGGAAATATTCTGGATTATAAGACACAGCTGAAATCTATGACTGCAAAGGCAGAAAAACATGCTTCTATAGAAGAAATGCTGGAACGAAAAGAATATACAGAACTTGCAAAATTATGGACGGCTGGTGCAAAAATTAATTGGAAGCAGCTTTACGGTTCCGATTGTCCGGCTAAAATTTCACTTCCTCTTTATCCTTTTGCAAAGGAACATTATTGGGTTGGTGTCAGTCAGGAGAGTGAAAAAGAAACAAATAAAGCAAATGTGATTAGTCCGCTGCTGCACAAGAATATTTCTGATATTTCTGGATTAAAATTTGCCTGTGAATTTACGGGAAATGAAAAGTTCTTAAAGGATCATGTAGTATCTGGTATGAGAATTCTACCGGCAGCTGTATATATGGAAATGGTTCGTACCGCAGTCAGAAATCTCATAAAGGAAGAAGACAGCAGTAAACATGTAGCTTTGAAAAATTTAGTCTGGATGGCTCCAGCCACTGTAACAGAAGATGGACTGAAAATAGTTGTAAAATTTGATGTTGTGAAAAAAGAACAACTGTTATTCCAGATTTATGATGCAAAAGATAGTAAAAAAGTATACTGTCAGGGAGCTGCACTTTTTATACAGGAAGAAAAACAGGCAGCGTATGATGTGAATACACTGCGTCAGGAAACTAATTCGACAGTGATTCCAGCAGAAATACTTTATGAATATTTCAGGCAGGAAGGGATTGTTTATGGAGCTTATATGCAGGGAATTGAGGAAATTTTCCAGGGAACTCAGAAAGTATTAGCCAGATTAAATGCAGGAAAAAGCTCCAAGGAAGTGTACTTTATGAATCCGGTTATACTGGACAGTGCATTACAGGCTGCGGCTGGTTTTGGAACCATAGAATCGGGAAAGAAAAAGGAAGAAGAAAGTCAGAAGGCTCAACTGCCGTTCGCATTAGAGCAGATCGATTTTTATGCGTCTTGCAGCGAAAAAATGTGGGCATATCTTACCTTGGAAGAAGGTGATGTAGATCCAGCATTAAGAAAAATTAATATAGTGATACTGAATGAGAATGGAGAAATCTGTGCAAAACTTAGAAATATGGCGTTTCGTCGTGGGGGAAAGGATACAGAAGAATCTTTGGATTCTAGGTTAGATAAAAAATGCCGGATTTATATTCCAAAATGGAAAAAAGAAGAAGTCTGTAATAAAGCTGGAATAAATACAAAAAGATACACTATTGTGTTTACAAAACAGCCAGAAATCTGGAAGACTTCTAGTCTTAAGAATCTTACAGTTTATCCAGTGTCATCCAAGGAAACAGATGAAGATTATATGGAAGCAGCGACAAAGCTTCTGGAATATTTTCAGAAAATGTCCAAGGAAACATCAGGGGATAAAGTGATTATACAGATTGGCATCAGTGAAGCAGAAAACAGCCTGTTAACAGGACTAGACGGATTATTAAAATCTATTCATTTAGAAAATCCGAATATGATTACTCAGATGGTTGAACTGGAAAAGGGCATGACTAGGAAAGAAATGGAGTACTGTCTGAATCAGGAATGCTATTCAGGAGTATCCAGTCATGTTTCATATCAGAACAATAAACGTTATGTATATACATTTGAATCAGAACAGTGTGCACTATCGGTTCATGAGAAGGGACAAGCATTACTGTGGAAAAACAAGGGCGTTTATTTGATTACAGGTGGTGCTGGAGGACTTGGACTGATTTTTGCAGAACATATTGCTAAAATGGCATCAGATGCGGTGATTATTCTTGCAGGTCGTTCAAAACAGAATGTAGAGGAATTAATGAAAAAAGCTGGAATTACAGAAGCAGGCGTTACCGTAAAATATATCTGCTGCGATATGACCAGCCATGAGCATGTAGCAGATATGATAAATCATATAACAGCAGAATATGGATACATTACAGGAATCATACATTCTGCAGGAATAGTGCAGGATAATCTGTTTCCAAAGAAGACAAAAGAAGAGATGATGCAGGTACTTCAAAGTAAAATAAAAGGATTGGTTTCTTTGGATCGGGCGGTAAGAGAGCAGAAACTTGATTTTCTGTTAATAATGTCTTCTACAGCTTCACTTAAAGGGAATATAGGGCAGACAGATTACGCCGCTGCAAATGGGTTTATGGATAAATTTGCAGAGTGGAGAAATAAGATGCAGGAAGAAGGAAAACGACAAGGTGTTACCTGCTCTGTAAACTGGCCACTATGGAAAGAAGGCGGTATGCAGATTGAACAAAAAGTACTGGATGCTGTCAGGAATGCAACAGGAATGGAACCGCTTGGTACTGATGAAGCATTTGCTATGTTAGAATACGCAGTGTCACAGAAACTAACACATTTTGTTCCGCTGGAAGGAAACCAGAAAAAACTGGAACAGTGGCTCAATAAGCAGGAAAGTCCAGAACAAAGTATACAGAAGAGCGAAGAAAAATCTGCAGAAGCAGTTGATGACAGAGAATTGAAAAAAGCATTTGAAGAGCATCTGAAAAAGCTTCTTTCTGAAAATATGAATCTTCCAACAGCCAGAATAGATGTCAGACTACCTTTGGAGGAATATGGGCTTACTTCCATTATGACAATGGAACTAACCGATGAGCTGGAAAAAGAATTTGGTTCTTTGTCAAAAACATTATTCTTTGAATATCAGAGTCTGCGGGAATTGGCAGAGTATTTCTGTAACGCATACTATGACAAGGTATGTGAATTAACAGGATATAAAAAGAAAGAAATGGTACAGGAAAAGAAAACAGAAAGTTTTGTGCCAAAGAAACCATCTGTATCAGATATTCAGGAGAAAAATGGATGGAATATTGCAGTAGTTGGCCTTGCAGGAGAATATCCAAAGGCTGAAAACATTGATGTTATGTGGGAGAATATAAAGAATGGAAAGGACTGCATAAGTGAAATTTCAGGAAAACGGTGGAATCATGATAAATATTATGATCCAGATAAAACAAAAGCGGATAAAACCTATGCAAAATGGGGTGGATTCTTAGAAGATGCAGAATGTTTTGACTCATTATTCTTCCACATTTCACCGATGGAAGCAGAAGGAATTGATCCTCAGGAAAGACGGTTTCTTCAGTGTGTATATCATGCTATGGAGGATTCTGGATATACAAAAGAAAATATCAGCAAGGATGAGAAAAATGGACTAAAGAGCAACGTGGGTGTATTTGTCGGAGTTATGTATGAGGAGTATCAGTTATATGGTGCACAGGCACAGGAACGTGGTCATTTATATACATTAAATGGAAGCGAAGCATCCATTGCCAACCGGGTTTCTTACACATATGGTTTTCATGGTCCAAGCATGTCCGTAGATTCCATGTGTTCTTCATCCCTTTCCGCATTACATCTGGCATGCAGAAGTATTTTAGATGGAGAATGCAGTATGGCAGTAGCCGGAGGCGTGAATTTATCTCTTCATCCAAATAAGTTCTTAATGTTAGGACAAAGTAGATTTATGTCAACAAAAGGAAGATGTGAAACATTTGGAAAAGATGGAGATGGATATGTTCCTGGTGAAGGAGTTGGAGCTGTTATTCTAAAACCATTATACAAGGCAGTAGAGGATGGAGATCATATTTACGGTGTAATCAAAGGTTCTGCAGTTAATCATGGAGGAAAAACAAATGGTTATACTGTACCAAATCCTAAGGCTCAGACGGGAGTTATTCTGGATGCATGGAAATGTGCCGGAATTAATCCAAGAGCGGTTTCTTATATAGAAGCACATGGAACAGGAACTTCATTAGGAGATCCAATTGAAATTACAGGGCTGACTCATGCATTTGATACTGTTACGAAGGATAGACAATTTTTAAACATTGGTTCAATTAAATCCAATATCGGCCACTGTGAGAGTGCTGCTGGAATAGCTGGATTAACGAAGATTTTATTACAGATGAAATATGGTAAGATTGCACCATCTATTCATTCGGAGATATTAAATCCAAATATCCGTTTTGAGGATTCGCCATGCGTTGTTCCCCAGAAATTAACAGATTGGATCCACCCAGTATTAGAAGAAAATGGTGTACAAAAGGAATATCCATTTCTTGCAGGGCTTTCTGCTTTTGGTGCAGGAGGTACAAATGCACATGTTATTATAGAAGAATTCATAAATCAGAATACGGTTGCAGCAGATAGAACAGAAATTCCGTTGATATTGCTTTCTGCTAGAACAAAAGAACAGCTGCAGCAGAAAGCAAAGGATTTGCTGGATTGGATTTCGCATAACGAAGAGAATCTGGAAACAGGTGTGGTAACTATAACGGATATGGCATATACACTTATGACAGGTCGAGAAGAGATGGAGGAAAGAGCAGCATTTACAGCAGACTCTGTTGAACAGCTGTCACAACGGCTTTCCTCGATTGCAGAGGAAGAATACAATGATGTTTATTATGGAAAGGCTGCTAGAAGCAATGAACTGCTGGATGTGTTTGACATGGATGATGATATGGCAGAATTAGTAGACAGATGGATGCGGAAAAGAAAATATGATAAAATTGCAGAAATCTGGATAAAAGGCTTTCATCTTGGATGGCAGAATTATTTTTCAAAATATGAGTATAGAAAAATAAGTCTTCCATTATATCCATTCCAGAAGCAGAGATGTTGGAGGCCAGATAGAGAAAAACAGATGGAAACGGCAGTGGAGGCTGTAGAAAGAATTCATCCACTGATTCAAATGAATACTTCCGACTTCACAGAACAAAGATATACGACTGTTTTTAACGGAAAAGAAGTATTTTTGGAAGACCATAAAGTAGAAGAAAACCGCACGCTTCCAGCTGTAGTTTACTTGGAAATGGTGTATGAAGGATTTTTAGATGCACTGCATTGGGAGAAAAAAGAGAATCAGGCACTTCAGTTTACAGATGTACTTTGGGTGGCACCTTGTGTATTTAAGAAAGAGGAAATAAAAGCAGTTCATACGGCATTTGTACCATCTGGAGAAAATAAGGCTGAATTTAAGATATATAGTGGAAGTATTCTGGCAGAAGAAGAAACACAGGAAATTTATTGTACCGGAAGCATTGAACTGGTAGAAAGTCAGAAACCAAAAGAAATAAAGCTACAAAAAATCCTGGAAGAGGATGGATTTCAGAATGCAAGAAAAGAGCAGATTTACCAGAGCTTTGCTGCACTTGGTATAGAGTATGGTCCAGGACAGCAGTCCCTGGAGAAAATCCAGAAAAATAAAGACCATGTATTTGCCAGACTTGAACAGCCAGAATTTTTACAGAATAGAATGAAAGAATATGCATTGTATCCAGCCATTATGGATGGGGCTCTTCAGGCCGCAATTGCAATGCCGGAAAACAGTCCGGTTTTCTTAGAAAGCATAGAAACAGAAGAAAAAAAAGCAGTATCCGTTCCATTTATGATAAAGTCTATCACAGTATATGAAACATGCAGAAACCATATGTGGGCAGAGCTGAAAGAGAGCAGCAAGGATGGAAAACTTAGTATTTCTCTGATAGATGATAATGGGAAAACTTGTATTTCTATGAACCAGATTTGCTATAAAGAAGTGAAGAACCAGAATAAAGATTTCAATGTGATGCTATGGAAGCCAACGGAATATCTGTTAGAAAAAGCATTATGTCAGCAGAAGCAGCCGGAATCTGCTTGTATCTTTATGGTAGGATGTGATAAAAAACTGATACAGCAGGTTATGGAAAGCCGATACTGGGATGAATGTATTGTTCTTTCTGATACAGAAAAACCTGTTTCACTGGAAGAATGCCATAAGGTTTTTGAATCTGTATATGCTTATATAAAAGAAAAAATGAGTGGAAATAAACGGACAGATACATTAATACAGGTAGCGGTAGGTGATATAGAGGAGAACAGGCTGTTTGAATGTACTGCAGGTATTTTGAAAACAATGTTCCAGGAAAATCCAAATGTAAAAGGGCAGATGGTACGGATTGAAGCTGGATGTATTGATAAGCTGGAAGAACTTAAGAAATGTACAAAATATTCATATATTCCAGTAATTCATCTAGGGAAACAGAATACAGCAGTAACCTACGAACAGGTAAAAGAAATTCCGGAGCAGAAAAATCAGATTGTATTTGAAGATAATGGTGTGTATCTCATAACGGGAGGATTTGGAGGATTAGGAAAAATCTTTGCAAGAGAAGCTGCAAAGCGTACTACTGGAGCAGAGATTGTACTGGCTGCCAGAGGAGAACTCAACGACGAGAAACGCAGTTTTATGAAAGAGATAGAAGACCTTGGAGCAGGATGCAGTTATTATCAGGCAGATGTAACAAACCAGTCTTCTGTAAGAAAACTGATGGAATCCATTCGAAAAGATTATGGCAGGGTAGACGGAATTATTCACTGTGCAGGTCTTGTACGAGATAACTTTATCATTCGTAAACCGATGGAAGAATTCCAGAAAGTACTGGCACCGAAAGTAGATGGAACCTGGTATCTGGATGAAGAAAGTAAAGATATGCCATTGAAATTCTTTGCTTTGTTCTCTTCCTTTACGGCAGTAACAGGAAATATGGGGCAGGCTGACTATGCTCTCGCAAATGCATTTTTAGATAGTTTTGCAGGTTACAGAAATCATCTTTTAAAAAATGGCAGACGTTCAGGTATTACGATTTCCTTTAACTGGCCATTCTGGAAAGAAGGTGGAATTGCTTTAGAGGATAGTTTTGTTCTGGCAATGAAGAAAAAGAGTGGAATGTACCCATTGGAGACAGAGTCTGGCGTTCAGGCATTTCTGGATGCATTTGCAGTAAAAGCAGATGTCATTGCTCCAATTATGGGAGAATCCGATAAGATAAAGGATTTGTTTAAGATTCCAGAAAGGAACAAAGAAAAAACGAAAAAAATAGAGGAATCGGTGGAGTCAGAGCAGAACAAAAAGATATTAAATTTATACAATGCAGAGGATAGAAAAGAGAAAATAACCAGTTACTTATTACAGGTATTCTCAGAAATTCTAATGATGGAAAAAGATATGATGGATGTGGACACAATTTTTGAAGAGTTTGGAATTGATTCTATTTTTGTAATGAAAATAACAGAACGTCTGGAAAAGGACTTTGGGACACTTCCAAAAACATTATTATTTGAATACCAGACTATCCGTACATTGTCAGAATATATGGAGCAGGAGTATACCGAACAGGTAGAAAAACTATTTTCAGAAGAACAAAAGCCATATGAAGCTGAGAAGAAAACATTAGAGTTTCCGATAAAAACAGCACATAGATTTCTTGCTAAACAGCAACAAAATCAGACACAGATTTCTACAAGTGAGCCAGAAGATGAAATTGCCATTATTGGTATTTCTGGTTCCTATGCTCAGTCGGATGATTTGAAAGAATTATGGGAAAACCTGAAACAGGCAAAAGACTGTATTACAGAAATACCAAAGGAAAGATGGAATTATGAAGAGTATTTTAATCCAGATAAAGACCATTTGGGAACGATTTATACCAAATGGGGCGGATTTTTAAGAAAGGTAGATGAGTTCGATCCACTATTCTTCCATATATATCCATCCTACGCAGAGATTATGGATCCACAGGAAAGAATTTTCTTGGAAACCGCATACCATGCCATGGAAGATGCAGGCTATACGAAGAAAATGCTTGGATATAATCCAGGGGGCAGCATAAAACGGAATGTCGGCGTATTTGTAGGTGTTATGAATGAGGAATATCAGCTTTATGCAGCGGAAGAACAGCTGAAGGGTCATCCAGTTATTGTATCCAGTAATACTTCCTCTGTTGCAAATCGTGTGTCCTATTATTTTGATTTTCATGGTCCAAGTCTTACGATTGATACCATGTGTTCCTCTTCTCTTGTTGCAGTTCATCTGGCATGTCAGTCAATACGGAATAAAGATTGCGAAATGGCGGTAGCAGGCGGAGTAAATGTTATGATTCATCCAAATAAATATTTGACAATCAGCCAGTCCAAATTTGCTTCTACTAATGGAAGATGCATGAGCTTTGGAAAAGGAGGAGATGGTTATGTCCCAGGTGAAGGAACGGGTGCCTTAATTCTCAAAGCAAAAAGAAATGCTATTGAAGATGGAGATCATATTTATGGAATTATTAAAGCAACCTCTGTAAACCATGGCGGTAAAACAAGTGGTTATACCGTACCAAATCCAAATGCCCAGGCAGAAGTTATTCGCACGGTATTAGATAAGGCAGGTATTAGTGCAAGAGAAGTTAGTTATGTAGAGGCTCATGGTACGGGAACAGCATTAGGTGATCCAATTGAAATCCGTGCATTAACAAAGGCCTTTAGTTCAGATACAAAAGATACTGGTTTTTGTGCCATTGGTTCAATTAAATCTAACATTGGGCATTGTGAAAGTGCATCGGGTGTTGCAGCAATTTCGAAAGTCCTGCTGCAGATGAAGTATAAACAGCTGGTACCATCTATTCATGCAGAAGAGTTAAATCCAAATATTGATTTTGGACATAGTCCATTTCGAGTACAAAGAACACTGGAAGAATGGAAACGGCCAATTATTACGGAAGAAGGAATTATAAGAGAAGGAAAGAGAATTGCTGGAATTTCATCATTTGGTGCAGGTGGTACCAATGCCCATGTGATTATAGAAGAATATGAGGAATCAGATTATAAAAAGGAAGACCGAAGTGTAATCATTGCTCTTTCTTGTGAAACAGAAAAAGGACTAAAGCAGGAGGCCTTTAATTTAAAGAAAGCGGCACAGGAAAATCCGATGCTTTCTTTACAGGATATTTCCTATACGTTGTTAAAAGGCAGGGAATCTTTTGAAAACAGAGCTGCATTTACGACAGATTCTTTGAGTGATATGGTAGATAAGCTTGATGACTATCTGAACCAAAAAACAGCTGGTATCTATGTTGGAAGTTTTAAGGGAAAAACAAATCAGGAAATGCAGACATATGTTTTAAAATGTGTAGAGGAAGAACAGCTGAAAGAACTTTGTGAAGCATGGGTAAATGGTGCAGATATAGAAAATGCAGCAGATAAACTGCTTCCAGATGGAAAACGAATCAGCCTTCCAGGATATGTATTTAATAATGAAAGATATTGGATTGATATTGACGAGAATACATGTATATCACAAAAACAAAATGGAAATATTCAAATATTTGATGGAACGGAAAGCTTTTTAAGAGACCATATTGTAAATGGAAAGAAGATACTTCCGGGAGCAGAAATTCTTGAACTAATCCGGAAAGAAGCAGAATCATTCCGGAAATCACCAGTGAGTATCATGGAAAATATTATGTGGATGTCTAAAGCTGTGCTTCCTGAAAACGGTAAGCTTTGTATAAAGACAGAGTTTTCAAAGGATGAAGCAGGAAACTACGAATTTAAATTAAGTGACAGCAATGCAGTATGTGCCAGAGGAAATGTAGACTGGAAGAACATAGAGGTACCGGAAGTTAACGTGGGAGAATTAAAAGAAATAGAACAGGCATGTATAGCAGAAATAGAGGAAAATGAATTTTATAAGCAGCTGGAATCTGCAGGACTTTTCAGTGGAAGCTCCTTCCGTGTAGTAAAACATATTTTTGCAGACGAGCAGGAAGGATATGCAGTTCTTCGTATGCCAGAGGAGTCCGACGAGGCGGATAATATACTTCGTCCATCTATGTTAAATGGAATTTTCCAATCAGTTTCTGGAATTCTTTCATTGGGAGCACAGGATGAAGAAGAACGGGTTACTATGCTTCCATTTGCACTGGAAAGAATGGAATTATATAAACCAATTCCAGAAGAATGTCGTGTTTATATTCAGAAAGTGCAGACTATATCAGAGACAGCAGAATTTTCCATTTTAGTAGTAGATGCGTCTTATCAGCCAGTTCTCTATCTGGAAAACTTTATGCTTAAGACAGTTAGAACGGAAATGAAGGAAAAGGCGGTCAGGAATTATTACGGGATACAATGGGAAACACATAGCAGGACAGAATATAGTATCAAGAAGAAGCAGCTCTTTCAGGACAGCTGCATATGGCTGTTTGGTGACAGCGTGGAATTATATCAGCAGATAAGTACACAGCTGGACGGTACAGGAAGCAGAATCCTGTTTATTCAGCCAGGAAACGGATTAAAGCAGCAGAATATGAATGAATATCAGATTTCTTATGGAGAAGCAGAAGACTTTGAGCGTCTGACACAAATGCTGGGGCAGCAGGGATTGATGCCGGATAAGATTATATTTGTCGGAACAGGGAATTCCTATGAGGAACGGATGCAGAATGGAATTTATGCATTATTCCACTTAAGCCAGGCACTGCTTCAGAAAAAACCAGAGAAGGAAATACAGCTTTTGTTCGTTTATCCATGTGGAGAAAACGAGATTATTCCAGAGTATTCCGGAATTAGTGGATTTGCAAAAACTATTCATATGGAAAATCCATTGTTCTGTTATAAAGTTATACAATTACACAGTAAAGACAGAAGAAGAAATATTTCCCAGGATGCAGAAGCGGTTCTGGAAGAATTCTTTTATCCAGAAGAGGACACAGAAGTTATATATAGTGGCAATGTAAGAAGGAAGAAAGAGATAAAAAAGATTCCAGCAGCACAGTGGAAAACTGAGGAGGAAGAGAATGATAGAAATAAATGATTTACAGTCTTCCAGAAAAAGCACGTTAAGAGAGGGTGGAACATATCTGATTACTGGTGGTATGGGTGAGCTTGGATATGTATTCGCAGAATATATTGCAGAAAAAACGCATGGAGGCCTGATTCTTACTGGAAGAAAACTGGTAAATGAGGCAATACAGGAAAGGCTTTATAAACTACGCAGACTGAATTCTGATGTAACGTATGTTACATCAGATATATCCAGCCGGGAAGATGTTCAGTCCTTGTATCAGCAGATAAAGAAGAAATATGGAACCATAAACGGTATCCTGCATACAGCAGGTGTAAACCGTGATTCTTTTCTGATGAAAAAAACTCAGGAAGAAATGAAACAGGTTCTTTCTGCAAAGGTTGACGGAACCAGATATCTGGATGAAGTATTTGCAGAAGAAAAACTCGATTTCTTTGTTTTCTTTTCTTCTATTGCAGCAGTGTTTGGAAATGTCGGGCAGAGTGATTATGGATATGCTAATAGTTTTATGGATTCTTATGCAGCATACCGAGAACAATTGAAGCAGCAGGGAAAACGTTATGGAAAAACAGTTTCTATTAACTGGCCTTTATGGGATCAGGGAATGTCTGTTGACCAGACTGTAAAAGAGTCTATGGAGAATGGAGACATGGGACTTAAGACACTTTGTGCAGCAGAAGGAATAGAAGCTTTTGAGGAAGCGTTACAGCAGTCATCTTCTCAATTTATTATAGTAAAAGGAAATGAAAAAGGAATTGATAAAGTATTTCAGACAAAGGATGAGACTAGGGAAGAAAGACCAGTAAAACATGTGGAACAGCTGCAGTCAGATGGAGCATTTGAAGAAAAAGTAAAAGAATTTCTGAAGGAGATTGTATCCCGACATACGAAGATAGCTGTTTCTAAAATCAGAAATGCAGAAACATTTGAAAATTATGGAATTGACTCTATTACTATTATGGGATTAACAAAATCATTGGAAGAGAGTCTGGGGAAAGTCTCTAAAACATTATTTTTTGAGTATGAAAATATAGAAGAGCTTGGAAAGTTTCTGATACGTACAAAGAAAAAAGAATTACAGCAGCTTCTTGGCATAGAAGAAGCTGCTGTAAAAAAGACTTCATCCGTACCAAGATTACCAGAAAAAGCAGTTCAAAACAGAGTGAGAAACTGGTTTCAGAAAAAGAAAATAGAAAATAATGAAAAATCAAAAACCAATTTTTCTATTGAATATACTGGAGGCAGAGGAAAAGCAATCGCAGTGATTGGATTGAGCGGACGTTATCCAATGGCAGATAACCTTCAGGAATTCTGGAATAATTTAAGTCAAGGAAAAGACTGTATCACAGAGATTCCAGAGCATCGCTGGAATCATGCCAGATTTTATGACAAGGAAAAAGGAAAGCCGGGAAAAACATACTCCAAGTGGGGTGGATTTGTAAATAATATTGAAATGTTTGATCCGATGTTTTTCAAGATTCCGCCAATAGAGGCAGAATTCCTAGATCCTCATGAAAGAATTTTTCTGGAAACAGTCTGGGAGGCATTGGAAGATTCAGGATATACACCAGAGAGCCTAAAAGAAGAAAAGGTTGGTGTATTTGCAGGAGTTATGTATGCTCTTTACCAGCTTTATCAGACAAAGCAGTATGGTGGAACCATGAATGGACGATCTTCTTTTTCTTCTATTGCAAACAGGATATCTTATATTTTTGATTTTAAAGGACCAAGCATTGCATTAGATACCATGTGTTCCTCTGCTTTAACTGCATTAAGCCTTGCTTGCGAGAGTATTCATAATGGAACTTCCACAATGGCAGTAGCCGGCGGTGTGAATTTCAGTCTCCATCCAAGCAAGTATGTGCAGCTTAGTCAGGGAGGATTTCTTTCGACTGATGGGCGCTGTAGGACATTTGGAGAAGGTGGAGATGGATATGTGCCAGGAGAAGGATGCGGTGCAGTAATTGTGAAGGAGCTTGAACGGGCAGTTTTAGATGGAGACCATATTTATGGTATTATCCGTGGAATACAGGTGAATGCAGGAGGAAAGACCAGCGGTTATACAGTTCCAAATTTAAATGCACAGAGAGAATTGATTAAAGAAACCTTGAAACAGTCAGAAATTAATCCAGAAACCATCAGCAGCATAGAAGCCCATGGAACGGGAACAGCATTAGGAGATCCGATTGAAGTAGAGGCACTGACACAGGCATACAGCACGTATGGTGTACCGAAACAGTATTGTTCCATTGGTTCTTTGAAATCCAATATTGGACATCTCGAAGCAGCATCTGGAATTGCCGCATTAACGAAAGTACTGCTGGAAATGAAATATAAAAAATTAGTACCATCCTTACATTCTGAGAAACTAAATCCATTTATTCCATTTTCAGAAACGCCATTTTTTGTCCAGCATAAATTAGAGGAATGGAAGCAGCCGGTTATTCATGGTAAGCAGATTCCAAGGCGTGCAGCCATTAGTGCATTTGGAGCCGGCGGTTCCAATGCCCATGTAATTATAGAAGAATATGAGGCAGAGGAAACAGCAGCTTTGAAAGAAAGAAAAGATTATCTTTTTGTCTTGTCCGCAAAGAATGAAACAAGGCTGAGAGAATATGCCCAGAGATTATATGGATTTATAAAATCAGAAAAGGATAATTGTTCTTTGGAAGACATCGTAGAAAATGACGACAGCAGACAGAAAGTAATGGATGTTATTTCTGAAATTTTAGGAGTGCCAGATGAGGTTCTGACAATGGAAGACTCTTTGAAAGAACTTGGAATGGATCCGTACACATCGGGAAGAGTGAGAGATATGCTTTCTGTATATTATCCCAAAGCTGAAGTAGAGCAGAAAGAGCTGCTTGGCTGTAAAACTATCCAGGAACTTGTAGAATTGGTACAGGATAAAACAGGAACTCAAGGGCAAAAAGCAGAAAAACCAAAGCAAGAAAGAGCAGTATCATCATGGAATCTGTCTGATGCTGCTTATACGCTTCAGGTTGGAAGACAGCCAATGGAACAACGTCTGGCAGTGATTGCATCAGATGAAGAAACGTTGGCAGAGAGTCTTCAAAATTATTTGAAAGGAGAAAGTCCAGATACCTATAGAACGGGAAATGTTGAACAATATAAAGAAAAGTTTGAGAAACTCTTAGGAAACAAAGGGATACAGAAATATCTTTCAAATCAGCTGCGAGAAAGAAATCTGGATGAAGTGGCAGAATTCTGGATAATGGGCGCAGCAATAGACTGGTCGGCTTTATATGAAAATCAACAGCCTCACAGAATTTCTCTTCCAACTTATCCGTTTGCCAAAGAACGTTATTGGATTTTAAAAGATGATGGTTCCGGACGTCTGCTTCCAGATTCAGTACTGGATGAAGCAGAAAAAATTCAAACGGAACATACGGCAATCCAGAAGAGAAAAACAGCAGATAATAGAATGGAAACAATACCAAAGTATAAGAAAAATCTTTCGGAAGACAATCTGGAAAAAATGGTAATTGAATATTTAAAGGATGTTTTTTCTAAAGTATTAAAAATTCCATATGATTATCTGGAAGAAAATCAGGATTATGAAGATTATGGAATTGATTCTATTTACATAGGAAAACTGAATCAATATCTTCAGAAACAGATGGGAGAGCTGCCATCAACGCTGTTTTTTACTTATAAAAATATCCGTCTGCTGGCTGGCTATTTTATTAAAGAGAAAAAAGAACAGATTTGTAAGATAATAGACAGAACAGTTCAAAGTGAAAAAAAAGAGCAGAGTTTACAGAAGGTTTCTGTTTCTATGCCACAGAAGGAGTGTATTCAGGAAGCAGAAGAACATTTTAATGATATTGCGGTAATCGGAATCAGTGGAAGATTTCCAAAGGCAGAAGGGCTGGATGAATATTTTGAAAATCTGAGGAATGGAAAAGATTGTATTGAAACAATTCCAAAAGAAAGATGGAACATAGAAGATTATCCGGAAATAGCATGCAAATGGGGAGGCTTCATTAAAGATGCAGAAAAGTTTGATCCTCAGTTCTTCAATATTGCACCGATTATGGCAGCATTTATGGATCCTCAGGAACGAATTTTTCTGGAAGCAGTCTGGACTTGTATGGAAGATGCAGGATATACACCGAAGGCAATGGAAAGCCAGGATGAAATGGATACCAGAGGAAATGTTGCAGTCTATGCTGGTATCACATTTAATGAATATGGACTTTATGGAGCAGGAGAAATTGCCCGAGGCAGGAAAACCGCATTGAATTCACAGATTTATTCGATTGCAAACCGTATTTCATATCTGTTTAATTTTGGAGGACCCAGCCTGTCGGTAGATACTGCCTGTTCTTCTTCCCTATATGCTGTACATCTGGCATGTAACAGTATTTTGTCAGGAGAGGCTGATATGGCACTTGCTGGTGGAGTAAACCTTTCTCTGCATCCATCCAAATATATCACTCTGGACTGGGCAAAATTCCTGGCTTCCGATGGACATTGTCATACGTTTGGAAAAGACGGAGATGGATATGTGCCTGGTGAAGGTACAGGTGCGGTTTTGTTAAAACCATTATGGAAGGCAAAGCAGGATCATGACCATATTTACGCAGTGATTAAAGGCTCTGCTGTGAACCATGGTGGAAAGACATATGGATATTCGGTGCCAAATCCAGCTGCACAGTCTTCTGTTATCCAGAAAGCAGTAAAAAGAGCAGGAATCCATCCAAGAACAATCAGTTATATAGAAGCACATGGCACAGGGACAGCACTGGGAGATCCGATTGAAATAGCAGCACTTACGGATGTATATAAAAAATATACAGATAAAAAACAGTTCTGTTCGATTGGTTCTGTAAAATCCAATATAGGGCATTTGGAGGCCGCTGCTGGAATATCACAGCTGATAAAAGTTATTTTACAGCTGCAGCACAAAGAACTGGTTCCGAGCAGATTAAATGCAGATGAGATTAATCCCAATATCAGTTTTGAGGAAACACCTTTCTACGTACAGAAAGAGAATGAAGAATGGAAACGTCCGGTCATTGATGGAAAAGAATATCCAAGACGTGCGGGAATCAGTGCATTTGGTGTTGGTGGCGTGAATGTCCATATGATTGTAGAAGAATATGAGACAGAAGAAAAATTGGAACAGAAGAATCTTGACAGACCGGTTGTTATCACCTGCTCTGCAAGAACAGAATCAGCACTGTGCAGATATTTAAAAGAGATACTCGATTTTATACAAAAGCGCGGACAACAGAAAATGCCGGATCTTAAGGATGTTTCTTATACAATGCATGAAGGAAGGGTTGAACTTGCACAAAGAGCAGCATTTGTTGTAAAGAGTTATGATGAACTGGAAGAGCAGATTACTTGTGTCTTAGAGGGACAACTGCCAGAAGAGGGGATTTATACTGGAAAAGTATCTTCCATAGATTTAAAGAAACGAAAGAAAAATGAGAAAGAAGTATTGGTGGAATGCAGGACGGCAGAACAGATTGCAGAGAGCTGGGTAAATGGTAACTCACCGGATTTTTCCGTTATGTATGGAGACTGCCAGCCTGGACGGGTTTCTCTTCCGACTTATCCATATGAAAAAGAAGTATACTGGATGTATTCCAAAGAAACCGAAGGAAAATCCGATGAAACAGGCAGTGTAGAAGAACTGGAATCATCCAAGGAAACAGAAGGGATTGTGGAACAAATTCAGAATGCTTATGAGGACGAGCAGAGAATGCTTGTAATTGAACACGTACAAAAGCTCTTTGCAAAAATCTTATGTTTTACAGAAGGAAGACTTCCGGATGTGGAAGAAGGATTCTTTGCATTAGGTCTGGAATCTGTTGCTACAAGACAGGCTATTTTTACACTGGAAGATGAGTTCTTAATTAAGCTGGATGAGCAGGTATTCTTTAATTATCCAAACATTACAGAATTATCAGATTATATTTTGTCTCAGCTTTCTTTCAAAAAAACACAGGAAGAAAAAAAGGCAGAAAGCCAGACACTTTATTATAAAGAACAATGGTTTGAGGCAGAACAGCTTACATTCACAGAAAGCTTTGGACGTGGAACGATAGCCTTAATTGAATGTAGGGACACCTTGAAAGAAGAAATAAAAGAAAAATTTGATCAGGAAATTCAGGAAAAAATTACATTCTTTAGTACACTACAGGAGTTTTCAGCCCAGGTACAGAAAGGAGAACTGCCAGATAAGATTGTATTTATGGGTGGGCTTTCTGAGGATAAAAACGATGAGCTGGAAGCAAAGGAACGGATTCATCAGAGAATAATTCCTGTATTTGAGGCAGTTAAGGCAGTTGTAGGAAGATGTAATAAGAATTTATGTCTGTATTACTTTTTTTTAAATACACATGACGGAATTGCAGATGAACATAATGCAGTAAATGGATTGTTTAAATCTGTTATGATGGAGAATAGTGATATTTATGCGAAGACAGTTAGTATTACAGATGAGAAAAACCAAAAGAAACATTTAATGGAAATTGTGGCCAAGGAAATTAAGGCTGGATGCATAGAGAATGAAATCCAGTATGAAAAAGGAAAACGTGAAGTTAAAAAACTATATGATGTTCAAATTAATAAAACATTTAGATGCAAGTTTAAGAAAAATGGGATATACTTGATTACAGGAGGTCTTGGAGGACTAGGAAGCATTATATCAAAATATTTATGCAGTCAGTATAAGGCGAAGCTTATATTATGTGGACGGAAGGAATGGAACGAAGAAATAGCTGCTCAAATCCGGGAAATACAGAAAGATGGTGGAGAGGCAGGCTATATAAAAGCAGATATTAGCGATGCATTAGATGTTCACAGACTTGTAGAAGAAGCCAGAAAATTATATGGAAAAATTAATGGTGTTATTCATGCAGCTGCAGTTATTCATGATGTAGTGATAAAAGAAAAGCAAGCCGATGAATTTGAAAAAATAATTGCACCTAAGGTACTAGGTACATATTATCTGGATCAGGAGCTTGCCACTGAAAAATTGGACTTCTTTATACTTTTTTCATCGATGTCATCTGTGCTTGGCAATGCTGGACAAAGTGATTACTGCTATGGTAACAGATTTATGGACTGTTTTGCAGAAACCAGGTCAAGACTTGTAAAGAGGGGAAGTAGAAAAGGAAAAACGATTGTAATTAACTGGTCCTTCTGGAAAGAGGGCGGAATGAAACTGGATGAATTACAGACACGCTGGATGGAAAGACAGTTTGGATTAGTTCTTATGGATAACAGTCGGGGACTAGCTGTATTGGAAGATTGTCTGAAGGCAGATTCTACACAGGTTGTAGTATTTAATGGTGATCAGAATAAGATAAGAGATGTACTTGGAATTCCAAAACCAGAAGAAGAACAGGCTGCGGAGGAAAGAGAAGAAGAACTGCCTGAGCCAGATAAATCTGAATTTGACAGTGGATTTGAAGAATTAGAAACTATGTTAGACAAAGAAGAAATGGAAGAAATCAACAGCCTAAGTGAAGATGAGTTGATTGAATTACTAAAAAAAGAGACAAATTCCTAAAATCAGTAAAAAGGAGAATATAGGATATGACAAATAACGAATTATTAAAACAGTCATTAGCTACCATTCAGAGTCTTAAGAAAAAACTAAATGAAAACCAACCCAGTCATGAAAAAATTGCAGTTATTGGTATGGCCTGCAGATTTCCAGGTGGATGTGATTCACCGGAAGAATATTGGAAATTTTTAAAAGATGGAAGGGATGCTGCAGTCAGCATCCCAAAAGATAGATGGGATATCGATGAATATTATGATTCAGTTCACGGAACACCAGGAAAAATGTATGTAAAGAAAGCAAATTTTTTACAGAGAGATATTTCAGAATTTGATGCAAAGTTTTTTAGAATTTCACCAGCAGAGGCAAAGGCAATGGATCCGCAGCAGAGACAGCTGCTGGAAGTGAGCTGGGAGGCACTTGAGAATGCGGGAGAAAATATCAGCGGACTTTCAGGAAGTAAGACAGGTGTATTTATTGGAATTAACAGCAGCTGTGAATATGCAATGCTTCCAAGGGACAACCGGAAATTAAATCAATACATAGGAACTGGAACAACATCAAGTATTGCATCCGGAAGAATTTCATATGTTTTTGGGTTCAATGGACCAACATTATCTTTGGATACGGCATGTTCCTCATCTCTTGTCAGTACATTACTGGCAGTAGATTCTTTAAGAAAAGGTGCATGTAACCTGGCTTTATCTGGTGGAGTCAATTTAATGGTTTCTCCAACAGTCATGTCATCCCTTTGCATGATGAATGCATTGTCTGAAAGTGGAAAATGTGCTCCATTTGATGCTTCTGGTGATGGATATGGAAGAGGAGAAGGATGTGGTATCCTTGTTCTTAAGCGATTATCTGATGCTAAAAGAGATGGGGATAATATTTATGCTGTGATTGATGGTGGTGCTGTAAATAATGATGGCGCCAGCAGTGGTCTGACTGTTCCAAATGGAAATGCCCAGAGAATGGTTATCGAAGATGCATTAAAGAACTGTGGATGTGATGCAAATGATATTAGTTATCTTGAAACCCATGGTACAGGAACTGCACTTGGTGACCCAATTGAAATAAAGGCAATCGATGAAGTATTTGGTGGTAAAAACAGAAAGAATCCTTTGATATTAGGTGCTGTAAAAGGAAATATAGGACATCTGGAAAGTGCAGCAGGAGTCGCCAGCTTAATTAAAGTTGTGTTAAGTCTTTACCATAAAGAAATATTACCAGTTGCGAATTATGAAATGCCAAATCCACGTATGAATCTGGCACAGATTCCTGCAGTAATTCCACAGGGCAGTAAACCATGGACAAATGAAAGCGGTAAAGTTCGTATTGCTGGTGTCAGTTCCTTTGGATTCAGTGGAACCAATGCACATATTATTATGGAAGAGTTTACAGATGAACAGAAGAAAAAGAGGGAAAGAGAGAAAGAGGAATCAGAGGTTCTCGCATTTAGTGCAAAGGATAAGAATACTTTACTGGATTTAGCCGGAGAATATGTAGAATATTTCAAAGACAGGAAATCTGGAGAACTGGCAGACTGTTGTTACACAGCAAATACCTGTCGTTCTCAGTTTGCATATCGTACAGCAGTATCTGGAAATACCAAGAAAGAAATTGTACAGAAATTAAATGCATTTTTAAAATCACATAAAGATAAACAGAATGAGATACAGCCAATTACTACAAATCCAAAATATGCATTCTTTTTTGCAGGGAGCCTCAATAATCAAATGGAAAGTGTGAAATATCTGAGAAAGAGATTTAAAACATTTGATGCTTACTGGAAAAAAGTAATTGCACTTTTAGCATCAGAGATGGGAGCAGATCTCGAAGAGGAAATAAAAAATCCAGAAGCTTCTGATAGAAAAGAGATAATAAAAGACGTTATTTGTTTTGCGGCAGAGTATAGTATGTATGCTTTGCTAAAAGATGCACAAATATGTCCAGAAATTACTACAGGTGCAAAAGCGGGTGCTTATATAGCCGCAGTCAGTGCAGGTATTATGGGGATTGAAGATGCGGTAAAACTGTTTGCAAAACAAAATATAAATATTCAGGATATCGTACTGCAAAAACCTAAATGTAGATTTGTCTCCGCAGTAAAAGGAACTGCCGTTCAGGAGGCACTATCTATGGATGAGGCAGCAGGATGGATGAGTAGTCCTGTTGAATATGAGAAAACACTGAATTATCTATATAATGAAGGATACCGTTATTATATTCAAATTGGCTGTCTGGATATGGAGCTGCTTAAAAGCAAGGAGGAAGGCATAGAGCTTATTTCCTTATTCCATGCAGGGAGAATTGATTCGGAATTTGTACAGGCAGCAGAAATCTGCTTTAAACATGGAACAGATATTAACTGGAATAAAATTTACGATAAAGATGCTTACTGTAAAGTCATGCTTCCAAATTATCCATTTTTAAAAAACCGGTATTGGATTACACCTCCTTCACAGGATGAGACAGATATGGGAAATGTGGGAATGTTATATAGTAAGAGAGGACTCGATGGAAGAGAACTGATTCTTCCATACAAACAGAAGCAGTTCCAGTATATCTTTACATTGGATAACTTTAAGGAACTTATGGATAACTCTGGTGTTGTGCATTTGGGATATTATCTGGAAATGATTCAGGATACTATGGGACAAATCCATAAAGATAGTTTTTATAAGATTGAAAAAATGGATTTTGCCAGCCCGATTATGGTTTTTGATCAGGAAAAGAAAGAGGTACTGTTATCTTATGATATGCTGGAGGATGACAAGATTGAGTTTGTTTTTTACAGCAGGAATATAGAAGAAGATACATGGCAGAAGAATGTATACGGTACAGTTTCACTGGAAGAATCCCTGACACAGCAGATATCGGATATTGAGACAATAAAGCAAAGGGGATCAGAAGCAATTTACTCCAGAAATGATTTTTATGATTTGCTGGAAGGAAGAGGATTCTGTTTTGGAAAAACGGTTAAATGGGTAGAGAGCGTAGAGGATTACAAGGAAAGCTGTATTGTGAAGTTCAGACTTCCGGAAGCGTATGATGGAGAAATTAATTATAAGCTGACCTTCCATCCAGGAATTATAGACAGCTGCGCACAGACATGTAACTTCCTGGTGCCAAAAGAAAGGGCAGAAAACAAGAGATACATGATTTCCAGCTTAAAAGGAATTTCTATCTGGACAAGAGAACATAGCATGAACATCCAGGCGGATGCCAGTCTGTCAGAATATAACCAGGAGAAAGAAGAACTGCAATGTAAACTGTTGATAGCTGATGAACAGGGAAATCCCTTGGTACAGATGGAAGAAGTAAAACTTAAATTATTTGATGAGGAAAAAATCTGGAATATTACCAATACTAAGAAATCAAGTAACAGAGATAAAAACAGACTTGATAGAAATTTTCTTATGAAATATTCAGAGGCATCTAAAGATGAAAAGCTTAAAATTCTTACAGAGTATGTAAAACAGATTCTGGCAGTAGAACTGGATATGGATCCAAATGATATTGGTTCAGAAGAAAATATAGATGAGTTAGGAATCGATTCTATGAGTGGACTGAGTTTCTATCAGGATATTGTTGGTGCACTTGGTGTAGAACTTTCCTATGTAGATTTGATTCAGGGGGGGTCATGTAAAGGAACAGCCAAGGAACTTCAGCCATTCCTGCCAGGAGGAAGGGCATTTAAGGAGCAGAAAACACAGAATATACGTCAGGCATATGACAAGGATTTAAGCGTGGAAAAATGGATTTATGAGTATCATGAAAAACCAAAGGCAAAACTTAGACTCTTCTGTTTCCCATATGGATTCGGAAGTGCAAATATGTATAAAGAGTGGCAGTCACTTTTAGGAGATGAAATTGATGTATGTGCCATCAAGATTCCAGGTCTGGATATTGAACGTATGAAAGAAATGCCACCGTCTGATATTGACAGTCTGATGGAAACATTAAATCAGGTATTGGAAGAAAAAATGCTCGATCTGCCATGTGCATCCTTTGGACACAGCTGGGGTTCTCTGTTTGCCTACCGTCTTGCCTACAGGCTTTCTAAGAATCCAAAGGCTGAGTTTGTAAAATGTTTTGTATCTGGATATACTTCACCATCACTGCCAAATACAAGTCTGATGCAGATTCTTGGTGAACTTAAAAAGATTGGATATGACAGCATTCCATCCGAAGAGGAATTAAGAGAAAGCAACTGTCTTGAACAGATTAGCCTTGCATTTGTTTCTGCCTGGGGACAGAGTGTAGAATATGAGGAATTTGCCATTAGTGGAACAAAATTATCATTACCATTGATTGCAGCAGCATACAGACTGATTGAAAGATATAAGTATAATGAAAATGAGGAGTTCAATATTCCAATCGTTGGTTTCCATGGATTGGACGATTATCGGGTATCCTTAGAGGATATGAATGCCTGGGATAATATTACAGGAAGTTCTTATAAACTTTATACAGTTGTTGGTGACCATGGTTTTATTGATAAGTCACAGTCTGAAGCAAGAGTTCTTGAGTTAATAAAAGAAGAGAGTTCTGAGTATATAGAGTAACTACAAGCAGAAAGGAAGGATTGGTTTGGAAACTACCATACAGGTAAACGACATTAAAAAGAGTCTGGATGGAAGACAGATCCTAAGAGGTGTTACATTTGAAGTGAATAAGGGTGATATTTTTGGCTTTCTTGGACCGAATGGTGCAGGAAAGACCACAACGATCCGTACAATCATGGGCTTATACAAACCGGATAGTGGAAGTGTAAAAATCATGAATAAAGACGTGCGGGATTTAGACGTTCGGAGCAGGATTGGATTTGCATTTGACCCAGATGGCTTATATGATGCAATGTCTGCGGAAGAGAATCTTGCATATTATCTGAAAATATATAAAAAACCAGTTGAACAGAGCAAAATCTTACAGTCATTGGAGCTTCTTGGACTAAAAGAAAGAGCACAGGATAAAGCAGGAACCTTCTCTAAGGGAATGAGGCAGCGTCTGACAATTGCGAGAGCAATTGTCCATGATCCAGATGTTCTCATTTTAGACGAGCCTACTTCCGGGGTAGATCCAATCGAACAGATTAAAATCAGGAATCTGTTGATTGAGATTGCCGAAAAGCTGAAAAAAACAGTTTTCTTATCTACACATAACATGGATGAAGTACAACGTATCTGCAATAAAATTGCTATCCTAAATAAAGGAAAGATACAGCTTTGTGGAGAATTATCAGAACTGAGAAAAAATATGGGTGAACATACAGTAACTGTGAGCATTGCACAAAGTGTGCCAGCGGAATTGGATAAAAAATTAAGGGAAACTGAAGCATTTGGTTTTCTTGAAAAGATGGGACAGAATTATAAATTCAGTTCTCGGATAGAAACATCTAAACTGGTAGAATTGGTAATGAGTTATGGGCTGGATGTAACATCCATTAAGAAGAATCAGGCAGGTATTGAGCAGCTGTATTCCTCTATAGTATTGGAAAGTCAGAAAACAAATCTAAATGGAGGACAGGAGTGATAAAATAGTATGAGAAAAACCAGCTTAAAAAATATTTTTCTGGTATTTTCCAGAGATTTTCAAGAGTACCGGAAACGAAAAGTACTATGGATTTTTATTCTGTTTTTTATAGTAGGAAGTATTGGATGTGGAACAGGGATGATTTCGGCTGCAGCTAGAATCAATGACACCAGTGCCCGTGGTCATGATATATGGCTTATGATATTGGGAAATGTACTGGTACTTTATTCTATAATACCGCAGATTATCAGTATTCCTTTATTTTCAACTACACCATTAACTTATGAAAAAGCAAATGGCGTAGTAATGTCTTTAATAGCAACACAACTACAGCCTGCTGAAATATGGCTTGGAAAGAGTCTGGCTGTATTTGTGACAGGATTTGTTACTGGGATTATTAGTCTCGTAATTCTTCTGGTGAGTTTTGAAACAATTACTGCAATACCTGTATCTGTAATTTTATGTGCTTTCGTATTTCTTCCGATTGCTATGTGGATGCTTTCTATTATTACGATTCAGGTTTCTATGGTAAAAAGTGTTGAAAAAGCAATTGCACCATCCTATATATTAGGATTTCTTCTACTGGCATTTTTCCCAGCAGGTGCATTTACAGGAGCATATGTTCCTGGTACTGTGCAGTTTACGGTTATCTGTTTTGCAATCATGGCTTTATTTATTATCGTTGAAATAGTATTGGCAAAAAAGATAACAGTTGAAAATATTATTCTTGCACGTGTAAAGTAAAAGATAAAAGAATGTGTAGAAATCAGGAGAAAAGAAAGGTGAGCTTATGAGTGAGATAACAATCAAAATGGATAATGTGAAGAAAAAACTACAGGAAAGGGAAGTTTTAAAGGGAGTTAGTTTTGAAGTGTGCAAAGGTGATATTTTTGGTTTCCTTGGACCAAATGGTGCAGGAAAAACAACTACAATCCGTACTATGATGGGACTGTATACTCCAGATGCTGGTTCTGTTCAGATTCTAGGTGGAAATCCGGATGATAAGAAAATCAGAAATCAGGTGGGTTTTGTTTTAGATAGAGATGGTTTATATGATTCTATGACGGCAGAAGAAAATTTAAGCTGTTTTCTACAGCTATATGGAAAACAAGGGAGCCGTGATATGGTAATGAAGGCTTTGGATGCAGTCGGCTTGAAAGACCGGGCCCATGATATGGTAGGATCATTTTCAAAAGGTATGCGCCAAAGAACTGCGATAGCAAGGGCAATTGTTCATGACCCAGAAGTAATTATATTGGATGAACCGACCTCTGGAGTTGATCCCACAGAACAGATTAATTTAAGAAAGTATCTTGTTGAAATTTCAAAAAAATGGAATAAAACCATTTTCCTGTCTACTCATAATATGGATGAAGTCCAGAAAATCTGTAATAAAATTGCTCTGCTGAACAAAGGAGTAATTCAGGTAACGGGAGAACTTGATGAAATTAAGAAGAGTATAGGAACAGACTCTGTTACCGTTACAATTTCAAATGAAATTACAGAAGAACAGAAAGCTGCACTGGAAAGAGAGCAGAAATTAGGATATAAGACACAGAATGGAAACCGTTTGATTTTTACACCTCAGAAAGATGTAAAAACAGGGGACATTATTAAGATACTTTCCAGCATGCAGATTGATACAGAGGAAATTACTGCAGATGAGATGAAGATGGAGGATATGTATGCATCTATTATAAAGGAGAGTGAAAGACATGAGTAAAATAAAAGCACTGGTGAAAATGAATAATAAAAGAAACTACGAAGATCCTGCTTTATATTGCACTTATTTATCAACTATGCTTATTGTTGTTGTAATTGTTGCCATTATCATGGCAAAGGCAGTAATTGGACCATATTCCAGAAAAAGTGGAGTAACAAGTGAGCAGTTAGGATTCTGCCTTCAGAATATTATGCTTGGCTTTATGGCTGGAACAATGGGTATCTGCTATAATGTTATGCTTTCTGTACCACTTATGAAGGATAAAGCAAATGGAAACATTGAATCTATGCTTGCAGCATCAGCAAGTGTAAAGGATATCTGGGTATCCCGTACAATTTCTTTATATATTCCAGCACTTTTGACCACATATGCATTTACAATTGTAACTTCTGTTATTTTAAAATCAATGTATATTAAAAATGGGTTTACATTGGAATTGAATGGCTGGTTTATGGCTACAGCTTATATAGCAGTTCCTTTGGTTTATTTAAGTCTTTGTTTTCTGGTAAATTTAATTGGATTGTGCTTTGCAGTTGAAATCAGCAATCTGATTGGTAATATATTTGGACCTGCATTTGCAATTGTTTCTATTAATATTGCAGCTAGAAAAGTGCTGAATCCAAATTCCTGTGCTTTATTTATCGCTGTAATGGTACTTGCTGTTATTTTAATGGTGATCTGCTTATGCATGATGGGAGCACTGAATAAAGAGAAAATTGTTCTTTCCTGTAAGGCACAGGCTGCTGGTGCTATCAGGAAGATGGGTGGAAAACCACATGGAAAAAGACCAGCTAAAAAATAAGAAGGGATGAAAAATTATGACTGCATTAGAAAAATACAATGCTATTTATAAAGATATATTTGAAGATGAATTAGAAGTAATTCCACTAGAGGAGTTGGAATTTGGAGAAGCAGGATGGGATTCTGTTACCAGTATGGATCTTCTTGCTTTGTTTGAACAGGAGTTCGATATTACTATAAAATCCGAAGATAAAATGGATTTTTCATCTTACAAAGAAGGAAAACAGGTTTTAAATAAGTACGGTATTATATTTGAATAATATTTTTTATAAAAGGAGTATTTATATGATAAAAAAAATCGATGAAGATAATCCGGAATTTTATGACCGAATAATTGCCGAGACAGATAATGGGGAACAGTATACTTACCATGATTTAAAGCTGTTTTCAGATAAACTGGGACAGAAAACAGTTTCTAGAAGTACGGTGTTTGTATTATGTGAACATTGTATAGGAGAATTATTTGGAGTATTGTCTTTTCTGCGGAATAAGGTTGTTATGTACTTACTAGACAGTAAACTTCCACAGGAAAGGATAAATGCTCTGCTAGCTGAATATACTCCAAATTATATGTATGTTCCAGAAAAGAAAAAAGAAAATTATAAGGGATTTCATTTAGTATTTGAAGAATACGGGATGGCACTTTTAAAAAATGATATGGTTCAAAGGGAACTGGTAAAAAACGATAGGCTTGCTTTTTTCCTTTCTACTTCCGGCTCTACTGGAACATCAAAACTGGTTCGTCTCGCTTATGACAACTATGAAGCAGTTGTGGAGCGTGAAATTTGTATAAGCCATATTTCTCCTGATAGTGTTACGGCTACATTTTTACCAATACAATTTGCATATGGACTTGGTATTATCCTATCCCATGTAAGTGTTGGTGCAAAAATAATTATTACAAAAATGTCGGTAACACAAAACCGATTCTGGAAATTATGTGACGAGAAAAAAATCACATATTTCTACGGTGTTCCGTATATGTATGAAAATATCTGTAACCTGGGAATAGAAGATTATCTGAAAAGATTTCGAGTTATTTCTGTTGCAGGTGGAAAGCTAAAAATGCACGTATCCTTAAAATGTACCAGAGTAGCTGCAGATAATCATGTTTTGTTTATCAATGAATATGGTCAGACAGAAGCCAGTTGTATGAGTTTTCAAATAAAATCTGAGAATGGTTCATATCATCCAGAAGAAAATATTGGAGAGTCGAACTGTGATGGAAAGATGTATCTCTTAGATGCAGATAAGAAGGTAATTACGGAGCAGAATGTCAGAGGAGAACTTATGTATGAGGGAAAAACAGCTGCTATGGGATATTGTAGAACAAATAAAGAGATTGACGCAGAAGATTCCTGGTGTAAAGTGATTGATACAGGAGATATCGCCATTATTAATGACTTGGGAAAAATTGAAATTGTGGGAAGGGCAAAACGTTTTATAAAGATTTATGGTAAAAGATATAGTCTGGATCACATAGAGCATATAATGAATCAGGAAATTCAAAAAGGACAGGTAGTTACATCTGGATGTGATGGTATGCTGGTTATTTTTACAGATACAGAAGAAAATATAGAATCGTGCAAAAAGTATATACATAGTAAATATGGCATTTCTGAATCCAATTTTCAGGTAGAGTATTTAAAAGAATTTCCGCTGAATGATAATGGGAAAATTGCATATGCTGAACTGTTAAAATATGTAAATGAAAAATTTGCATAGAGGTGCAGTTACGCAGTTTTAATAAAAAGAAAGGGATAGTATAATAAAATACTATTAAGAGGTACTGTTATGAAGTGTCCTGTTTGTGGCAAAGAAATGAGTGAAGGTTTTATTAAGAATCCAAGAGGTGTTATTGCATGGACACCTAAGGAAAAGAAGGCCAATATCTTACAGAGTAAAGTGAAAGACTATCAGATTAAACTTGGAATTTCTGAAGGAATGGGGGTAACAATCGTAGATACTAATTATTGTGAAGACTGCGGTATGTTTATTATTCAGAAATAAGAGAAAGGCATAAGTTATGGAAATTAAGGTACTTATATATCAGACGTGATTTGGATATAGGTACCTTAATTTTAGTTTTGTGTGAATAGAAGGCAGGAGAAAGAAAAGTATATTTTTTGAAAAAACTTCAGATACTAAGGTGCAAAATGAAACCTAAGGAGTGAATCACCATGGTAAATGAGGATACAATAAATTTATTAAAAGAATGCAATTCAGGAACAAAGATGGCAGTAAAAAGCTTTGATGAAGTGTTAGACCGGGTAAAATCCATAAAGCTAAAACAGATACTAGAGGAATCCAAGAAAAAGCACGAAGAAATTGGTGACAAGACCCATCAGAGACTTTTAGAGTATAACGACAAGGATAAAGAACCAAATCCAATTGCTGAGGCTATGTCCTGGATGAAGATTAATATGAAATATGCAATGGATTCCACAGACAGTGAAATCGCAGGGCTGATTATGGATGGCTGTAACATGGGAATCAAATCTGTCAGTAAGTACCTGAATCAGTATAAAGAGGCGGACAAAGAAGTAAAAGACATGGTAGATGATTTGGTAAAACTAGAACAGAAACTTATGGATGAACTACGTGTGTTTTTAAATTAGAGAGAAAGGGTTTCTAAGTATTATGCTTGGAAATCCTTTTTTACTTTTTCGATAAAATCTGCTATGATAGAGAAAAAAATAAAGGACAAAAAAATGGAAAATAAATTTGAGAAGTTTGAAATAAGTGATGTCATTTTAGATGCACTTACCATGTTGAAGTATACACAACCCACACTGGTTCAGGAACAAGTGATTCCCTATGCCTTGAAAAAGAAGGATTTAGTAGTAAAATCAAAGACAGGAAGTGGAAAAACAGCAGCATTTGGAATTCCGCTTTGTGAACTGGTTGTCTGGGGAGAGAAGTTTCCGCAGGCATTGGTACTCGAGCCGACAAGGGAACTGGCTGTACAGGTAAGCCAGGAACTTTTTAATATTGGCAGAAAGAAACGTCTTAAGGTGCCATCTGTTTTTGGAGGATTTCCGATTGATAAACAGATGCTTACAGTAAAGCAGAAAGCAAATATTATTGTAGGCACACCGGGAAGGACATTGGATTTAATTGAACGTGGAGCACTTCGCATCGAAAAGATTTCCTATCTGGTCATTGATGAGGCAGATTTAATGTTTGATATGGGATTTTTGGACGATGTAAGAAAGTTAATCGAAATGCTTCCAGAAAACCGTGTAACGATGTTGTTTTCTGCTACTATGAATGAACATGTAACAGAGTTAACTAAGAATTACATGAAAGAACCAAAAGAAATTATTCTGGAAAGCAAGACTCTGACTGTAGAAGAAATTGAGCAGGAAGGCTATGAAGCAGAAAATGAAGACAAACTCTCCTATCTGCTGGATGTGCTTGTGAAGGAGAATCCAGATAACTGCATGATTTTCTGTGCAACCAGAGAAATGGTAAACATTTTATATCATAAATTGAGAAAAGACAGGGTACGCTGCGGCATGCTTCACGGTCTGGTTGATCAGAAGGAACGACTAAAAACGATCGAAGATTTCCGAGAAGGAAGATTCCGTATTTTGATTTCAACGGATGTGGCAGCGAGAGGAATTGATTTTGATAACATTACCCATGTCATTAATTATGATTTTCCAACCAGCAAGGATTCTTATGTCCATCGAATCGGCCGAACCGGGCGGAATGGAAAGAGTGGAAAAGCTGTCAGTTTTATCAGCCAGGCTGATAAGAAAATGCAGAAATCCGTGGAACAGTATACGAATGTTTCCATTCAAATGCTGGAACGTCCGACTCAAGAAGAACTGGAAGAAAATAAAAAAGCATTTTGGAAAAGACAGCGGGAACAGGTGAAACCAAGAGCGAAAAAGGGAGCCGTATTTAATAAACAAATTAAAAAATTATCTATTGGCGGTGGACGAAAGTCAAAAATCCGTCCAGGTGACATTGTTGCAACAATATGTAGTATCGATGGCATTGTGGCAGAAGATATAGGGGTCATTGATGTCCGTGACAGTATTACGTATGTTGAAATATTAAATAACAAAGGGAATATGGTAGTGGAGGGACTCCAAAACAAAACAATCAAAGGAAAGGTAAGAAAGGTGAAGGAACGATGAAACAGGGAAAAATAATTTTAGCATGTATTTTAGCATTTCTGCTTGCTATGATGACGGGATGTGGGTCTTCGGATACGAAGAATGAAGCCGGCAATGCAGACACAGAAACAAAAAACGAGGCAGATGCAGAGGAAGAAACAGCATCAGGAGAAAAGATTGACCAGCTGGCAGCTCCAGTAGAAGGAGAAACAATTGCAGTAATGAAAATAAAAGATTATGGAACAGTTAAGTTACATTTCTTCAAAGATGCTGCACCAAAAGCAGTTGAAAATTTTGTAACCCATGCAAAAAAGGGATATTACGATGGATTGACTTTCCACCGTGTCATTAATGATTTTATGATTCAGGGTGGTGATCCAACAGGAAGTGGTTCTGGCGGTGAAAGTATCTGGGGAGAAGATTTTGAAGATGAAATTTCTCCATATTTAATTCCGCTAAGAGGAGCTTTATGTATGGCAAATGCCGGTGGTGGAAATACTAATGGCAGTCAGTTCTTTCTTGTGCAGTCTTCCAAGAAGCCAACAGGTGATGCAGCATCTGAAATTCAGTCTGGACTTGACCAGAATAACCAGAATAATGGTACAAATCATGGTTCTTTTGATCAGATTACAGCAGATAATCTAAGCAAAGTAGGCGGATGTTCCTGGCTTGCAGGAGGTTATACGGTATTTGGACAGGTTTATGATGGATTGGATGTAGTAGATAAGATTGCGGCAGTAAAGACATCAGGTGCGGATAAACCAGTGAAAGACGTAGTAATCGAATCAGTTAAGATTTCAACATACAAAGAATAGGCAGAACTGCCTTTTAGCAAATGAGAAAGGGTGAATAGAATGAATGATACAGGAAAAGACTTGGTGAAAGCAGTAAGGATGGCAGAAAAACTGGAAAGAGAAGGAGACAGAAAAGATCCATGGCGTCTTCATCTTCATTTGATGCCACCTACGGGATGGATGAATGATCCCAATGGATTATGTCAGTTTCAAGGAAATTATCATGTATTTTTTCAATATTCTCCTTTTGATGCAAAGGGTGGTATGAAATTCTGGGGACACTATGTCACGAAAGATTTTGTGTCATGGAACTATAAAGGAGTGGCTTTGGCACCGGATGAAAATGCCGACTGCCATGGCGTGTTTTCTGGATCTGCATTTGTAACAAAGGAAAAGGCATATTTATTCTATACCGGAAATGTAGAAGAACTTGGAAATTTTGACTATGTGTTTTCTGGACGGGAATCCAATACGATTTTGGTAGAGTCAGATGATTTAGAGCAGTTTGGTTCTAAAAAAGTAGTGATGGATAATTCCTGTTATCCTAAAGATGATACATGTCATGTCCGTGATCCGAAAGTATTTTCTTATGATGGAAAATATTATATGGTGCAGGGAGCCAGGACAGAAGAAGAGCGTGGTGAAGTGCTTCTTTTTCGTGCTAACAGGCCGGATTCCTGGGTGTGCTGTAATCGAATTTCAACCCAGGATGTATTTGGATACATGTGGGAGTGTCCAGATTTGTTTTGCTTAGGTGAACAATGGGTGTTGTCAGTCAATCCTCAGGGAATTAAACCAGATGGACTTCTTTATCAGAATGCCTGTCAGTCTGGATATTTCTTTTTAGATGGGGATTTTACCACATCAGAATGTAGATTAAGTGCTTTTACAGAATGGGATCGAGGATTTGATTTTTATGCACCACAAACATTTTTTGATGATCAAGGCAGAAGAATTCTAATTGGCTGGATGGGCGTTTCTGGAAGCGAAGAATTCTATACCAATAAAACGCTGATTTATGGATGGCAGCATTGCCTGACCATGCCAAGAGAAGTGTTTTTGGAGAATGGAAAAATCTATACCAGACCTGTGAAAGAAATGGAGAACCTGAGAAGTAAAAAAGGATTGTTTTTTGAGGCAGAGGGGAAGAAAACGGTGGAAGTATCGTGTCCGTCGGAAGTCTGGTTTTGTCCGAAAGACTCAGACAGTGATTTTCTGCTGGAGTTAAATCAGGATTGGCAGCTGTGCTATGATACAAAAAAGAATATTTTATGGATGGAATTTCTAAATGACACAGGAGCTGGAAGGACGAAAAGAGGAGTTTCTCTGGAAAAAATAGAATCCGTACAGATTTATTTGGATGCTTCCGCTGTGGAAATCTATTTGAATCAGGGAGAAGAAGTTTTTTCTACCAGGTATTATCCAGAAAAATGGCAGGGAAGGCTGGATATCAAAGGAATCGGAGAAATCCGTTATTATGAACTGAATCCAATAGAAATAAAATGGTAATAAAACAGGTTGTCCAATGTGGAGTTTCTCAACAGAAAAATGGAGCGTTGGACAACAAAAAACCACCTGCTCTGCGGGTGGTTCTGACTTTTAGTTTATGATGGATTGTAGAATGAATAGTAGAATGACAAAGCTAAAGTTAATCAAAGAGAATGTAAGAACATAACTCTTCACCTTTTCTGGATTGTGTTTCTTAAACTCACTAAAAGTAATCAAACTCGCCAGCGAAGCAATCAAAGTTCCGCACCCGCCAATATTTACCGCAGGCAGCAGGCTTACGTAATCCATTGTAAAGTGTGATAACAATACTGCACTTGGTACATTACTGATTACCTGACAGGACAGGATTCCAAATAGTAACGTATTCTTCGGCAGCAAATATTCAAAGAAGTCGCTGACAGCAGGTATTTTAGCCATATTTCCACTGAATACAAAAAACACACAAAAGGTTGCAAGCAGCGGGTAATTGACTTCTTTGATGGATTTCCAATCCAATAACAATAAAGCAGTTGTAATTAAAATTGTTCCTAATAAATAAGGAATAACACGAAAAACAATTAAAATACTGCAAATGAATAGAATCGAGTAAATTACGGTTCTTTTTTTATTTAAGCAGTAATCGGCATCTTTCTTCAATTTAAGTGGAATCGGTTTTACCGAGCAGCAGATGATTAGAATTAAAATGGTTGCCGCAAGGAAAGAGGGCAGCATGATTTTTATGAATTTCAAAGTTCCAATATTGTAGTAAGAATATAGGTATAGGTTTTGTGGATTTCCAAAAGGTGTGACCATGCCTCCCAGATTCGCTGCTATATTCTGCATAATGAACGTAAATGCCATGGCTTGTTTATTATCGGTGCTGTTCAAAACGAAGAACCCAAGTGGCAGGAATGTTAGTAGTGCCATATCATTTGCCAGAAGCATAGAACCGAAGAACGTGATGAATACAAGCCCCAATGTTGCATTTCGTAGATTATGAAGTTTCAAAACAATATTTTTACTTAGAATCTCAAATACATGTATATGGGAAAAAGCAGAAACCACAGCTAATGTACAGAACAAGGTTGCTAATGTTCTCCAGTTGAAATATGCAAGGTAGCTTTTATCAACAGGGATAAATATGCAGGTAATGAGCATAGCAATTGTGGATATAGTTAGCACAAATTGATTCTTAGCAAAGTGAATCATATTTGAAAATACATCAATTAAAAATGAGTTTTTCCTATTGTTTATTGGAATTCCAACACTAGATCCGTTATGATCTATGTATAAATTATCTTTCATAAGTAACCTCTTTCTTTATGACAAAAATATAGAGATTGATTTTATCATCAACCTCTGGAAAATTATTAGTATCGCTATTTACAATGGTATTATAGCAAGACAGCGTTGAAAATACTAGTTTTTTGCTATTAACTACCGCATCAATTGATGCGGTAGTATTTCTAGGCTGTCCATTTTAACTTATATTTTTCAATACGTTTATTTTCAGGTATCGAATACGGAATTGGTGTGTAGTACTTCTTTTTCTTTTTTCGTATAACGGAAAGGACAGCCGGTCTGTTATTATGCTGCTATTTTGTACGGTTTAAATAATATACTTTAGAATTCGCTGTATTCAGTGCACTGTAGTCACATTTTACACCAGATGTACTTGTATTGCTGATAGCAAACTGGATTTTATAGGTACCCATATCGGTTTCTTTTCCATCCGCAAAGAATTTTTCTGGGAACAGGCATAGATAATAGCCATGTCCAGTTGTAACATTCATGGATTTAATCTGGTTATCGCATCCATAGGTACCATAATGAACGTTATCCATGGATTTGGAACTGTCCATATACCAGTAGTAAGTACCGTCATTGTTAAGGACAAGATATCCTCCGTCAGAGCCGGCATCAAATTCTCCAACCAGTTCTTTTTTTGCGGCACGTTCACCGATTTTGTTGGACGGAATATCCATTTTACAGGAATCCATAATAGCAAGTGCATTGGATTTATATTGTTCAAAATCACTTTTTAAGGCAGAATAGGTGATAGTATAAGCGTAATAGTTTTTACCGTAACATCGTTGAATATTTATCTGTTTTTCATCACCTGTACCTGTTTCGTATGTAATCTGGCACCATTTTTCACCATTTACCTGAAGAGATTTCATATCTTTTAAGAGTTTGTAGCCGTCCGTACTGGAAAGCATATTCTTAGAAGTCTGAACCATATCTTCGGGACACTGATAGCTGTCTTCTTCTGAGCAGGTAACACCAATCAAGGCATTTCCCCTGGTAAAGGCAAGGCTGGCATCCTGGCTTTTTTCTTTATCGTAAGTCCACTTATTATTATAATTCAATTTCAAATCACCGAGACCGGCTTCTAAATTATTTCCTGCATTTTTGGAGGAAGAATCAAAAGAGGAATCGGAGGATGGTCTGACATCTTTTGTAGCAGCATTATCATTTTTTTGTGTACTGTCTGGTGTGGTTTTGCTGGAAACCACAGGATCCTTCTTAGCTGAAGTCTGAGAAGAATTATGACTACAGGCTGTCAGGTTCAGGACACATACAAATACCAGCAGCAGTATTGAAAATTTTTTCATTTTATTACCTCCAGTTTGATTAGCGGCTTTGTATACGCCTCTATATTCATATAAAGTTAAGTATAGTACAAGGAAACGGTTTCGACAACCATTTCGTTTAAAACAATTTGTCACAAACGTCTTTTTTCGTTATAATCATTGTAGCGGCAGAGAAAGATGTCGTCCGAAATTACAAAGAAGGGAAGACCAGGTGTAAAGTTATGGAAAGGTACGCAATATTTTTTGATATCGATGGAACGATTGTACCAGAAGGTACCGCAGAAATTCCAGAAACAACAAGAGAGGCGATTCGTCTGGCACAGAAGAATGGGCATTATACATTTATAAATACCGGCCGTACTTACCCAGCAGTTGATTCATTTGTAAAGGAATTAAATTTTGATGGTTATATCTGTGGCTGTGGAACGAACATTTATTTCCAAGGAGAAGAACTGATGAGCAAGCAGCTTGGAAATAAATTATCCGCAGAAATTACAAGAGACTTAGAGAAATATCATATCGACGGGATTCTGGAAGGTGTTCACAACATTTACTATAGGAAAAAACCATTTCACCCAGATGTATTAGGAATTCAGAAAGGCAGAAAGGAACGGGGGCTTGTACTGAAGGAAGATCGTTTTTGGGATGATGCGGATATCTGTTATGATAAAATGGCATTATGGTTGACCAAGGATAGTGATTTTCACACATTCCGCAGAAAGTATGAAACACAGTTTGAAATGATTCAGAGAGCAGATGATTTTTTTGAACTAGTACCAAAGGGATATTCCAAAGCTTCGGGAATGGAATATATTGAGAAGCATTTAGGAATTGCTCATGAGCATACGATTGCAATTGGAGATAGTACCAATGATCTTCCGATGCTTTCTTATGCAGCGATCAGCATTGCGATGGGAAACAGCAATCCAGCGATTTTTAATCAGGTATCCTATGTCACAGCCGATATTTATGAAGATGGAATCTATAAAGCATTAGAGCATTACGATATAATTAAATAACAGAAAATATAAGTGGATGCATTTTTTGAAAGAAGATGATCCACTTTATTTTTTTGTTTATTAAGTTGTAAAATGTAAAAAATTATAATATAATGATATGTAACTGGGGGGAAATAATGCAAAAGGGGAACGAATTAATGACTGGGATATATTTCCTTACTTATGCTGTATTATATAGTATGAAGTCGATTGTGTGGACAGTGGCACTTCAAAATCTGTTCGTTTTACAATGCCAGAAAAGTTTTGTATGGATTGCAGGGAGTATTATATACACTGCAATTCTTGTAAAACAATCTACTTTCTTTTTACAAGAAAATAAAATTGTAACATCTCTTTTTGTGCCATTTTTTATGGCATACTTATTCTTAATGATAAATTTCTTATATAAAATATCCATTACAGAAAATATCATTTGTGTAACTTCTATTATACTGTTTTCAACGTTAACGAGGAAATATGGATGCTTTATTTTGTGCAAAAACTCAATGAAAGTGTAAAGTTTCAATATGGAGAGGAGATTTTTTCGATAAAAATTTTGGTGAGAGTGTGTAATAAGGACAGGGAGGAAAATGAAAATGGCAGAGAGTGAAAAGTCCGAATTAAGTGTACTTATTTGTGAAGATAAGGCATTAAATCTTAGGCTGAATGAGGCCTATGTAAAAGAATTAAGTAAAAAGCATCAGATAAATGTGGATATATATTGTTGTAATATATCGGTGGAGAATCCCTTAGAAATGATCAAGAATCATGAGATACATATTTTATTAATGGATATCTGTCCAAAAGAAAAAAAAGGGATTGAGATAGTAAAAGAATTTATGAATATTTATCCGGAAATAGCAGTAATTTATATTACCAGATTTACGGAGTTTAGTATGGATGCATTTAAGGCAAAAGCGTTTGGATATGTCCAGAAGCCTATTGTGATGGAAGATTTGGAGGAATATTATATTCGGGCAGTTGATTATATTCGAGGGCTTCGAGAGAAGAAAAATCGTGCTGTGCTACATTTTATCTGTAATCGGGAAAAAATTTCTCTTGTGCAGAAAAATATCATTTATCTGGAAAAAGTACAGAGAAAAGTGAATATTGTTACCCCATGGAAGACTTTTTCACCTTATATCAGTATTGCAGAATTAGAAAAAGTACTGATATCAGATTTTATAAAAATTAATCAGGGAACATTAATCAATCGGAGGGAAGTTTTGTTTTGGGATACAAAAACAGTAACAATGAGTACGGGAGACTGTTTAAGTATTGGACGAGGATATCGGAAGAAAAGGAAGACAGAAAACGAAAAATAACTATTTTCAAACGTTTCGTCATTTATTATAGAAAAAATGAGCCAAATGATACAAGTAACGTGCGGATAATGCAAGGTGTATTGAAAAATATCTCAAAATTTTATATCATCTTGCTTGTAATTGGTGGTAGTCATCAGCCCCACTAATTATAACCCCCTTTTTAGTTTTAAACATTTGTAAATGATGTCTCAAAAAAACAAGAACTGCTTTGCACACAAGCGGTTCTTATTTTTTTGTCCTTTTTCAGCCAGACAGGGATAAAACGGATGGAATCAAACAAACTAAAGGAAAAGAGCTGTTTCCTTGGAAGCTGGTAAAATAAAAAGGAGTGAAGAATATATGAAATGGAATCGAAAGAAAGGTATCTGGCTTACTGGGCTTATGCTATGTCTGCTATTTCTAAATAAAAGAGTAGATACGGCAGAGATAAAATCACTATCCGATGTGGAATTCTCCGTTGGACAGGACGAGGATGGTGGATTTTATATAGAAGGAGACTCCACTGGAAAAGAAACAGGGGACTATTCCTCTTATCTATATTCCCAAATACCAGTAAATATATCGTCTTATGATGGAGCTGCAGTAACTGTTTCGAATGAGGGAAACGGGAGAGCCTGTATTATACCGTCCTTTCGAAATAATAGTGGAAATACAGTATATTTGGAAAAAAATGCTGTTTATGTAGAGGAAAAAGACAATCGCTATTATGTACAGAATATAATAGATACTGGTTTTATATTGGAACCAGAGAGTGAACGAACGATTTATATTCCATTTTCCTCTTTTTCAGACAGCCTTGCAATAGAGGATTCCTGGAAACCAGCGGCTAAAATTACAATTGCACAGAATGTGGCATGTCGTCTTCATGTAAAAAAAACAAAGTGGATAAAGAATACAAAAGAATCTGAATGGCAGGAAGCACTTGGAGCTTCTATTACAGGAACAGACAGTATCGAAATTCCTGCAAATGGAGAACGAAGTGCAAAATTTGGAATTGCGGGCGATAAAAAAAAGGATTTTTCTTTTATTCCCATTCATAATAAAGAGGCAGTTATGTTTTCAGAAGAAGGAATTTTAACTTTAAATGATAATGCAGAGGCAGAACGGATTACAATTCAGGCAGTAAATTCTGATAATATCTGCATTTTGAAGCAGATTACATTGTACCAGACAACTAATCAGGGTGAGAAGAATGCTTTAGAAGAAACAACGGATGTACCTGCCGACAAAAGTGGAGGGAAGCTGATATTCACCATTGTGATGGTAATAGTAGTGGTATGTGGTGGTATTTTCTTATATAGGAATCAAGACAAGAAATAAACATATATTGGGATTTGTAAAACTTCTTGTAAAAACTGAGAACATAAGGTAAAATAACAACACAAAAAGTAATCAGGAGTATACACATGAAGAAGAACTCAAGGAGAATTTTATTTATTTCTACTGTTATAACCTCCAGCATTTATATCGTTTGGAGGTTATTTTTTACATTGCCGTTTCAGTATGGAGTGATTCCAGTGCTGTTTGGAATCCTTCTTTTGGGAGCAGAACTAATTGGTTTTCTGGAAAGTGTGAATATTTATCGCGGAATGGTAGATATGTATGAACCAGAAAAACCAAAAGTATCATTAGAGGACTATCCAGATGTAGATATTTTTATTGCAACGTATAACGAACCTGCTGAACTTCTGAAAAAAACCGTAAAAGGTTGTCAGAACATGGATTATCCAGATAAATCTAAAGTACACATTTACATCTGCGACGATGGGCATCGGGAAAGTATGATGGAACTGGCAGAAAATATGAATGTAACATGCATACATAGAAAAGATCATTCCCATGCAAAAGCAGGAAACTATAATCATGCATTATCCTGTACCAGTTCACCACTGATAGCAACTTTTGATGCGGATATGATTCCAAGACACAATTTCCTGATGGAATTGGTACCTTATTTTCTTTCCGGGCAGAAAGAAGGAGAGAAAATTGGGTTTGTCCAGAGCCCCCAGAGTTTTTATAATGCAGATTTATTTCAATATAATTTATATTCGGAAGATATTGTGCCAAATGAACAGGACTTTTTCTTTCGTCAGGTGCAGCTGTCAAGGAACAGTTCCAATTCGGCAATTTATGGTGGTTCCAATACTATTTTATTAAGAGAAGCTTTAAAAGAAGCAGGTGGATTCTATACGGAATCCATTACAGAGGATTTGGCAACGGGACTTTTGATTCAGGCAAAAGGATACAAAGGCTATGCTGTTCATAAAGTACTGGCAAGTGGCCTTTCGCCGACAGAAACGGATAGTCTTTTTAAACAGCGGGAACGATGGGCGAGAGGCTGTATTCAGACTCTGCGGAAAATTAAGATTTTCAGGAATAAAGATTTAACATGGCGGCAGAAGCGTGATTATCTGTTTTCGGCGGCTTACTGGTATATGCCTCTTCGAAGATTTGCGTTTATTGCGGCTCCGATTCTGTATACGGTATTTGGAATTCCTGTACTGGACTGTACGATGGCGGGACTTTTGATTTTCTGGCTGCCACAGGTTGTTTTGTATAATATTTCTTTATCTATTCTTACTGGAGAAATAAGGACGGCTCGGTTAAGTAATATTTACGATACGATTTTATTTCCCTATCTGCTGCCCAAAATTTTATGTGAAACTTTTGGAAGCAGTCAGAAGAAATTTGTAGTGACTAAGAAGGAAAAGAAAGTAGAAGAAAAGCAGGTACTTGCAAAACGTTCGGAGCGGATACTTAAGATACTGGTTGTGCTAAGTATTATTGGAATCATCCGTTGTCTGTTTCTTACAATGGATGATGAAGCCATGGGAACACAGATTGTATTCTTCTGGCTTCTTGTAAACCTTTATAACATTGTAATGGCAGTATTTTTCTTAAAAGGAAGGCGGGTACACCGTGCAGATGAGAGGATTTCTATTCAGGAAAATGTGGTGATTCATACAAAGCAGGCACATTACCAAGGAAAGACAACGGACATTTCAGAAGGTGGAGTTTCTATCTGTATGGATTTTCCTTATTATATTTCAGAAGAGGAAATCGTATCTATTGAACTTGGAGAAAATGGAAGATATTCCTGCAGCATTCCGGCAAAAGTGGTTCATGTTAAGCAGGTAAAAGAAGGATGGCATTACGGATTTTCATTTGAAGAAATGAAAGAAGAAACGTATGACGCCCTTCTAGGTGTTCTTTATGATCGTGTTCCGCCGACACCAAAGAAAGTCAGCCATAAAAGTGGATTTTATAGTGATTTTCAGAATAATTTTCAGAACCGCCAGAGAAAACAGGAGTTTTCCAATCGAAAGCTGGCAAGGGTGGAACTGGACCTAGAAGCATATTCTAAAGAAGCTGGAATGATACGGATTTGTAATTTTAATTATGAATATGTTTTATTGGAACTAGACTGGGACTATGAAAGACTGACGGTTTTGGTAAATGAAAAAATTACCTTTGTCTGTGTGAAATCAGAGAGAATGGATGGAATCTATCGAATTGAGAACTTAGAGGAAGTGCTGGAAAATCCATATTTTCACAGTTCTATGGTACAGTGGATGAATGAATACGAGAAAAAGCAGCAGGAACGGTATCGTGAACTGCACACAAGAGAAAAAGATGGTGAAGATGAACTTTTGGAGATGCCGTTTATTACGGATGGAATAGGAGATATGGAGTGAAAAGAAGAATCATAATGACCTGCTGTCTGTTCTTTTCCTTATTTATTGGAAATCAGACACTTATGGCAGAAACAGTGGAACAGTATTCATCGGTTTCCTTTTCTGCAAAAGACGGGGAAGCAGGGGGAGTTATTATTACTGGGGATTCGACTGGAAAGGAAGAAGGATATTACACTTCTTATGTATATGGAAATATAGGGAAGGTGCTTACAGATTATGCTGGATTTTTTGTGACATTATTCAATGAAGGAAATGGTCCGGTTATGGTGGTTCCATCCATTCATAGTGGAACCGTGTACTCCATGCCTTATGAAGATAGTATGTTTTTGGAAGAAAAGAAAAACGCTCTTTATATACGGAAAATGCAGAATAAAGGAATCTATTTAAAAAAAGGAAAGCGTATGAGAGTCTATATTCCATTGTCTTCTCTGGATGGAAAAGCAGATCTTGATAAATTCTGCAGGACTGGTTTTATCGTTTCTATCGCAGAAAATATTTCCTGCAATCTGTCTGTTTCCAGACTGGAATGGAAAACCTGGGATGAAATGGGCCAGTATGAGGATGGACTCAAAGCAGAAATTACTGGTGGAACTAGCATGCAGATTGCAGTACAGGGAGAATCCGTGCTTCCGTTATCTATTACTGGTGGGATGAAAGAGGAGTATTATACATTTCACTTAAAAAAGAAAACACCTGGAGTAAGTGTTGCAGAAGATGGAAGGGTAATTGTTACTAAGGAAGCAGAACCAGGGAAAATTACAGTTTTGGCAGAATCTCCAGTGGGACTTTTGTGTGAAAATGTAATAGAACTTTATGAAGCCTGGACAGTAACCATGGATGCTGATACGCGTATACCGGATGAAGTATCGAAAGACATGGGTATTCCATTTTGGACGGATTTCTATGCAAAGGTAAAAAGAAATATACAGGCAGGCATATTTGTATCTTCTTTCATTACATTGGGGCTGTATCAAATTGTTCGTCAGACACAAAAGAGAAAATCAGGAGGAAATAGATAGTGTTATTTTCGAGTATTATTTTTGTATTTTATTTCTTTCCAATTACGCTGCTTGTGTATTACCTGTTCTCCTTCAGCCGGACAGCACAGAATATCTGGCTTTTGATTGTGAGCCTGGTTTTCTACGCATGGGGAGGAAATAAATATATTATTCTGTTGACAGCATCTATTCTTGCAAATACAGTTTTTGGAATTTTAGTAGACCGTTACCGTGAGAATAAAAAAATATCCAGAGGAATTATGATTGGCATGTGTACCGTAAACCTTGGTATCCTATTTGTATTTAAGTATTTAATGTTTGTTGTAAAGAATATAAATACAGTATTGGGTACAAATTTTTCTGTAGGTAACATTGTTCTGCCTTTGGGAATTTCCTTTTTTACGTTTCAGGCAGTTTCCTATGTAGTAGATGTTTACCGTGGAAATGCAAAAGTAGAGAAAAATCCACTATATGTAGGTCTTTACATTGCATTTTTTCCACAGTTAATTGCAGGACCGATTGTGCGTTATTCGACCATTGCCAGTCAGATTAGAAACCGCCGTTCTATGATCGATAAGTTTTCTGTGGGATGCTGCCGTTTTCTGACTGGGTTAGGAAAGAAAATTATTATTTCCAACAACATGGCTGTTGTAGCAGACTATATTTATGATATTACGGAAATCTCTCAGGTGTCGGTGGCATTGGCGTGGATCGGTTCTATTGCCTATACTCTTCAGATTTTCTTTGACTTTTCGGCGTATTCCGATATGGCAATTGGTCTTGGACTTATCTTTGGATTTGAATTGGATGAAAACTTTAACTATCCCTATATTTCAAAGTCAGTCAGCGAATTCTGGCGTAGATGGCATATTTCTCTGACCACTTGGTTTAAGGATTACATTTACTTTCCGCTGGGCGGTTCCCGTGTGGAAAATATGGATAAAATGGTACGTAACATTTTCATTGTCTGGCTGTTTACCGGTATCTGGCATGGTGCAGAGTGGACATTTATTCTGTGGGGACTGTTAAATTTTGCAGCTATCATGATAGAGCGTTTTTTTGGAGTGGATAAAATGCGTACTCATGTGACACTTCGTCGTATTGGTACTCTTGTATTGATTAATTTTGGATGGGTATTATTCCGTGCAGAAAACCTTTCCAAAGCAGGGCAGTACCTAAAAAACATGCTCTGGCTTTCTGGAAATAAATTATACAGTTCGGAAGCATCTATGTTTCTAAAAGAATACTGGATATTCTTCCTGCTTGGAATTTTATTTTCTACGCCAATTGCAAGGCGTTTCAATAAACTACAGGTAGATAGGAAATTTGGAGCAGCAGGGCCTGTGATAAATTTTTGTTATCCATTTGTCATCCTTGCAGTATTTTTAGTATGTGTCACTTATATGGTAAAGGGAAGCTACAATCCGTTTATTTATTTTAATTTCTAACAGGAGGGCAGAATGAAAGCATTTTTCCGCAAAAAGAGAATTACGGCAGTTTTATTTATTTTAATGGTGTATGGATATTCTGCTGCCAATCTGGCAGTGGGGATAAACAACGGAGAAATTAAAGAAGCGGTGGAAGAATCCGTTTTAGGAAAGTACCATTTTATAGAAGGGTTTGGTGCCTTGAATCATCTTCTTGATAAGAAAGAAGAAAATAATTTTGAGGTGGTAAAGGACGCAGAAGGCGTTCTTTATAATACCTATTTTTCCAATACAATTAATGGGGAACTGGAGGACGTAGTTTCTTCGATTGATAATATCAGAAATGTTTCGAAAGAATCGGGTGCTGAATTTATGGTTATATCACCACCGGATAAGTTTTTAGACGGAGTTTCTGCATTTGATAAGGCATATCCGTATAATTATGAAAATGAGACCATTGCAGCATACGAGGAAAAACTGGCATCTAGGAAGATTGATTTGATTTCCTTAACTGAACCACTTCGAAATACTGGGTGGAAACTGTCGGAACTTTTTTATAAAACAGATCATCACTGGACAACTCTGGCAGGTTTCGTGGCATTTCAGCAGATCGTTTCTTCTATGGAAACCCTTTATAACGTGAAGCTGGATCCAGAAGGATTTTATACAAATAAGGAAAACTATAATTACATTTGGTACAACCAGTCTTATCTTGGTTCTCAGGGAAGAAAGACAGGGGTAACGTTTAGCGGGTTGGATGATTTCTGTTTGATTTATCCGAAGTTTTATAGCAATCTGACTTTTGAAATTAAGAAGTATTCTATTGAAAACAAGGGGCGTATAGAAGATGCTCTGATTGATACGAGTGTATTAAACAGTGACCTTTCTGTATATGATAAGGACTACTATGGAATGTATCTTCATGGTGTTATGTATCCATTTGGGAAAGTGGTGAATCGGGAAAATATGAATGGACCGAAAGTACTGGTAATTCGTGATTCGTACTCCTGTGTGCCAATGACATTTTTTTCTTCTTTAGTGAGCGAGATGGATTTGGTTTATCCATTATTATATGAAGAAAATCTGGGTAATTTAATTCGTAAAGGTGATTATGATTACGTCATGGTGCTTGCGTATCCTTCTAATTATACGAGAGAGTTTTTTGATATGGAGTTATAAAAAAATAATTTGAGCAGGCTGCTTTGTCGGAAGAGGCTTCTGCGGCGGCAGAAAAACTTTAGCAGAACAGCCTGCTTTTAATTTAGGTATTGCATTTTTGGCAGGTTTTGTTTAAACTTATAGTTAAGAAGTTTGTTGTTTATCTGGTTTAGAAAACTAAGAAATTACATATATATTCCAGTTTTGCCCCGCATCAGGATTGGTAAGGGATTGATACACTTTTTTACGAAGAAGACTGGTTTAGAAAACAAAAGAAAAGGTCTGCCCCGCAAACAGTAGTTAGAAGCCAGGAATGGCGGGCGGTTTAGAGGGTAGAGTTTAAGAGATTAGATCCCCGTGAGGGGACGGAAACATAAGTTAGATAGGGAAGTAAAGGACGCGTCGGTTTAAGAGATTAGATCCCCGTGAGGGGACGGAAACTTCAATCTGATTTTCGATGCATTCTTCATCCAAATGTTTAAGAGATTAGATCCCCGTGAGGGGACGGAAACCTATTTAAAAATAGTTTTAAAAATTCCTCATCTATATCGTTTAAGAGATTAGATCCCCGTGAGGGGACGGAAACTCTGTTGTGTTAACATAGTTACAATAACTATTCACGTTTAAGAGATTAGATCCCCGTGAGGGGACGGAAACATTCTCCATAGTAACGAACAGAATAGCTTTTCTCAGTTTAAGAGATTAGATCCCCGTGAGGGGACGGAAACTTTAAAGAAGATGCGCCATTAATTAATCACTTTTACAGTTTAAGAGATTAGATCCCCGTGAGGGGACGGAAACAAATAGCCTCTCGATTATTCTGATTACAGCCATAATAGTTTAAGAGATTAGATCCCCGTGAGGGGACGGAAACGCTTCATATATTGGGTATAGGTTTACATCCCCTATCCAGTTTAAGAGATTAGATCCCCGCGAGGGGACGGAAACACTCGAAACAATTCTTTAGTCATTACTTCAACCAATTGTTTAAGAGATTAGATCTCCGCGAGGGGCCAAACTCACGAATATACCCGTCCTAACATCCAAAATAAAAATCCCACACTATATAAACAGAATGAAATTCAGAATGAAATTTTAAAATTTGCAGATATCGGATGGGAAAGCATTAAGAGAGCTTCAGGAAAAGCAGATTTTTTTCGGAAAATTTACTGCATTATTGATAAAACCGTGACTGCCGTAAATCTTTTATTTCAAAAACAGGATAGATTTGGCGCTGCACGTTTTAAAAGAACAGGTATTAGATACATGATGTGTAAAATTCTTTCGAATCAACCAAAAATCAAAAAATATTTGACATTTAATGAAGCATATTATACTATTTTAATAGAAAAACCGTATAGTAAGAGAATTGCGAATATAGAAACATAAAATTACATATAGATTAAGATTGTTACATTTAGTCAGCAGGATCCGGGTGAGAACAGAAGTTTATGGAACTTTGTTTTTTCATTCGGGTCTTTTTTCATTGGACTAATAAGGAGCGTTAAGGGCAGAAAGGATGAGCAGTATGGAAAAACAGACAGGAAAGAAAATTTACAATGGAATAGCAATTGGTAAGATTTTATTTTATTCCAATGAGAAAAAACAGGTAATCCGTAAACAGGTTTCGGATGTGGAATCAGAAATTCAGAGATTTGAGGATGCCAGAAACGAAGCAGAAAAGCAGATTAATATGCTTTATGAAAAGGCATTGAAAGAAGTGGGAAAGGCAGAGGCCAAAATTTTTGAAGTGCATGGTATGATGTTAGAGGATGGCGGTTATAATGATTCTGTCTGTAGTCTGATTCGTACCAAGAGTGTAAATGCAGAATATGCGGTTGCTCAGACGAGAGACAGTTTTTCTGCTATGTTTGCCAATATGGAAGACGAGTATTTTAGGGCAAGAGCGGTAGATGTAAAAGATATTTCAGAACGAGTTATTTCTATATTAATAGGAATAAATACAGATAGTTCTATTGAAGAAGAACCTGTTATTATTGTAGCAGATGATTTGACGCCAAGTGAAACGATACAGATGGATAAAGAAAAATTACTGGCATTTGTAACTAGACATGGTTCGTCCAATTCCCACACAGCAATTCTTGCAAGAAGCATGAATATTCCAGCCTTGATTGATGTAGATATTCAGAAAGAATGGAATGGAAAAACAGGAATTGTAGATGGCTGCAATGGCATTTTTATCGTAGACCCTAAGGAAGACGTTTTAAAAGAATACGAACAGAAACGAAAAGAGGTTCAGAAAAGTAAGGAATTTCTTAGCCGCTTAAAAGGAAAAGAAAACAAAACAAAAAGTGGACAGAAAATTGATCTGTATGCCAATATTGGAAATGTTTCTGAACTTGATGCCGTTCTTAAAAATGATGCCGGAGGAATCGGTTTATTCCGGAGTGAATTTTTATATCTGGAGAAAGACCATTTTCCAACTGAGGATGAGCAGTTTATAGTATACAGACAGGTGGCAGAAACTATGGCAGGTAAAAAAGTGATTATACGTACATTGGATATTGGTGCCGATAAACAGGTAGATTACTTTGACCTTGCAAAAGAAGAAAATCCGGCTCTTGGATATCGTGCCATTCGAATCTGCCTCGCCAGGCCGGAAATCTTTAAAACCCAGCTTCGTGCACTGTTTCGTGCCAGTGTATATGGAAATTTAGCGATTATGTATCCAATGATTATTTCTATAGAAGAAGTACGGAAAATTAAGAAAATTATAAAGGAAGTGAAAGAAGAGCTGGTTGCAGAAAAGGTTCCTTATAAAGAACCGGAACAGGGAATTATGATTGAAACCCCTGCAGCGGCTGTTATAAGTGATATTCTTGCCAAAGAGGTAGATTTCTTCAGCATCGGAACCAATGATTTAACCCAGTATACTCTTGCCATTGATCGTCAGAACGAAAAGATGGATGCGTTTTATAATCCACATCATGAAGCGGTGCTGCGTCTGATTGAAATGGTAGTGAAAAATGCTCATAGTGCGGGAATCTGGGCAGGAATCTGTGGGGAATTAGGAGCGGATACTGTTTTGACAGAATGGTTTTTAAAGATGGGAGTGGATGAGTTGTCGGTGTCTCCTGGATACATTCTGCCGTTAAGGAAGATTATCAGAGAGACAGAGTAAGATATGAGATAAAGCAGCTTACGGTACAGTAATTGACAAATTCTAAAAGCATCCACTACAATTACTAATAGATACTATGAAGCAAACAGGAGGTGTTTTAATATTAATTAAAAAAATTAAAGTAGAAAATTTCAAGGTGTTTGATTCGCTTGTGCTTGAATTTGAGTCAGGAGTGTATCTTTTCCATATAAATTGGTAAGGGTATTTAAGCCGGACAAATTATCAATCGGAAGACTTGTAAAAAAATGAGTTTTAACAGGAGAACCTCAAAATGGGATGCGGATATAAAAAGTGAAGAAAAATGGGAAAAACAAATGGAAGATTTGACAAGTGTGTTTATTTCGGCAAAAGAAATTTTGTCAAATGCACGGAATTTTGAAGCTGCTGTAAATATGAATAATATTGACTGTAAAATCTAGAATACAGGCCAAGACAGAATTTCAGCTGGTTGCATCCTATGCATATTCCCGTACTAGTTGAAATGCTTTTAGAATTACAGCGGAATGGCGTGCAGATTTTTATATCCACTCATGATTATATCTTAGCTAAGTATTTTGAAGTTAGGCTGAAAAAACAGGATAAGATTCGATTTTTTCATTTTACAAAGAAAATAATATAAAGTCATTGTTTGTTGAATATAAAAATGCAAATATTGAAGGGGCAGTTAATGCAAAAGCATTTGAACCAAAATCGGATAAAAAAATAAATAACGTTGTAAGAAAATTTTTGAGAAATAAAATAGCAGAACGTCTCCCAATTAGATTTCAACAGCTGACACAATTTAAGAGAAGATTAATTGAGGGATTTAATGTGCTGTCAATAGATGAGTGGAATTCACATCCGGAGTATTCTAATTTTCCAATTACAAAAATACATACTTAGCCTAGATTATTCACGGCGAAAATCGCATGGATGAAGATACGTTGAACAAATGCTGGAGGTTGTCATTTTTGACCTGGATTCAACGCTTCTTGATGCTTATGGCAAAATAGGAAGGCAGAGCCTTTAACTTCCACTATCAAAGCAATGGATATCATCCACTTGTCTGCTATGACGGAATACCTGAAAGATTATATGGAGATAAAACTCCTGCTTTGTGGTGACAGTGGCTTTGTAACACCTGAATTATATAAGCAGTGCGAAGAAAAGGGGACCAGCTATGTAATCCGTCTGAAAGAAAATGGGATTCTTCGCAGCAAAGCCTCTTATCTGCTTGATGGGCTTGATGAAATCACAAAAGACAAAACAAAGTTGATTACGCCGTAGTCTATGGCGAATTCATGTACCAGGCGGGTCCGTGGTCTTAGGAAAGACGTGTTGTCTGTAAGGTCGAAAAGCTTGAGAATCAGATGGTTTACATGTATACGTTCATGGTTACAAACATGGATTCATCACCAGAGTATCTCATCAAGTGAGAGGTATGATGGCAGCCATACAAGAATTGTATAAAAATGATTCGTTGAAGCTGCATGGAACAATTTTAAAGATTCATGGCTCAATTCTTAGTTCAGATATTGTTCCTTAAATAATTCAGGCTAAATTTATAATTTCAGGATTTTTTCAAGTAAATTTGTTTTAGTAGCTCCGTCTATATGCATCAATGATTAAATTAACGAAGGCGGTGCTGCTTATTCCCTGGCACCGGCTTTCTTTTGTTATATATCCATGGTTTGGATTTGAAAATGCCATATTAAAATGCGTTTCAGCTTTTGACTTTTTCTGCCTTGTGTTGAGCCAATTTCTTCACGCTCCTTTTATCAATTCATTTACGAAGTCCATGTAGTCTAGGGCAGTTGTTGAATTAGGTGCGTAATCAATTAATGGAATTCTGGTAGCCTGTGTTTTTCTTGCCTTTGTACTTTCACGGATAAATGTATCAAATAGTATGGTATCCATTTGATGTGCAATATCTTTGAGAGAACTTTTTACTTCTTTAGAAAGATTTGTTCTTGGATTGAACTTCACTAAAAGTAGTCCAGCAATTTTTAAATCTTTGTTCTGACGTTTTTGCATTGCCTGAGTTGTTTGATTGAGCTGTGAGAGTCCCTGTAATCCGTATAGATCAGCAGCAATAAGACAGTTTAATATTTCATCTGATTTACGAAGCAATGGATCACTTGCAACGATGTAACCGGCTTCTGTATTCTGAATAGCATCTTCTAACCGAATTCGATCTTCATCCAGCAATACATTATAGAGCGTGGCTTGCCCATTAATTAGTGCTTTATATGTATCCGTGCTGTTGCCCTGGGCATTAGCATCAATTAGGAGAGATTTGAATCCTTTCTTTAATAGCATAGATGCAAGAGCAGTTGTAGTTTTTCCTATGCCACCTTTGTTTTATACTTCTTGTGTAAGCATCTTGTACTTATTGTTCATATAGAAGTCAATATAATATTTTACAGACAAATAAGAGTTTACATTTATTGATTTTAATTCTTTTTATTATATGTAATTACAAAATCGTAGTACTACTCAAAGAGGAAAGAAGGAATGTCTAATGGTAAGAGAAGAAGCAATGTCTTATTTGGAAAGTTATATAGCAGGAACTATTCATAGTAGTGATGCTAACTTTAAATCAGCTATTGCGTATTTAGCATCAAACTATGGTAGTTCTATTAAGAAATATGGATTTAAGATTAATGGATACGATGCTGATAGGTATGATAACTTAATTAAGGCGTGGAGCTATTTTTGGAAAACTAAATTTAGTTCTAAAGGATACGACTATAATAACAGCTATATTAAAGCAATGCTTAGTGTTGAAACGAAAATTGGTGTATATGCAGGAACTAGAAATGGAAAAGTAGATGTTATGCAATGTTTAGATGCAGAAAATCCAGCTGTTTATTGTATGGCAAAAATTAAGCCATCTAATGGAACAAGCTATGATTCAAATGAAGGCTTATCATATGGTATGCAAAGCAGCGGTTATAAAGGTCTAAGAAATATATTTAGTTCAGGTAAACCACAAGCATCAAAATGTAGTTCTAATTTGAGCATCTGCTTTGGAATCTTATGGCTAGGATATAAAACAGCTTGGAAAGGAAGTATAACAGCAGGGATTAAATATTATAATGGTTTGGGAAATGCTTCATACTTATCAGATGTAAAGACTGTTAATTCTAATCCAAAAGCTTATTTCATGGCTCACGGTTACACAGTATCATAATAATCTCTCGGAATCTTTAAGCCAGTAAAATCGAGGCCTTCGGATTCTTTTTTGTAAGAGTCCCATAAGAAGGTGTCTACCATCCACTTCTCGTTTATACTATAATCACTGTAAAATCAATTCAATTAGAGTTTTTCAAGTAGGTTGAAAAACTTTAAGGAGGTTTATAGAGTGACTGTACAAACAGCAAAAAAACAGTATCAAATTACTCAGTGGACACAAATGATTCAAGAGTACCGCCAAAGTGGGCTTACTGTTTCCAGTTGGTGCAGAGAGCAGGGACTACGTCCACAGACTTATTATTATCGGCTAAGAAAAGTACGTGAAGCTGCCTGCCAGACAATCGCCCAGGATCAGGATACTACTTTCGTTCCTATGACATTTTCATCATCTGAGAAATGCAGCTCTACCGCAACTGCAGCCCGCATTCAGGCTGGTGACATTTCTGTTTTTATTACAAATGAAGCTTCTGCTGAATTCATTGCCAATCTATTGAAAGCGTGCAGCCATGCTGGGTGATATTGCAAAAGCCGATAAGGTTTACATAGCCTGCGGCTATACAGATATGCGGCGATCCATAGATGGCCTTGCTGCCATTGTCCAAGAAAAGTTTAATCTTAATCCCTTTGAAAATAGTCTTTTCCTGTTCTGTGGCAGAAAGAAGAACCGGATTAAAGCACTTTACTGGGAAGGCGATGGGTTTGTGCTTCTTTACAAACGCCTTGAAAACGGGAAATACCAATGGCCCCAGAACTCAGAGGAAGCCCGTTCCATAACCCCACAGGAATTCCGCTGGCTAATGGAAGGACTGTCAATTGATCAGCCAAAGGCTGTTAAGATACAGCCTCCTGGCAAGGCAGTATAGCAAACACACAGACACCATTCACGTTAAAATCCAGAAATCTTCTGATTTTCTGGATTTTTTCCTTTTTCTATGATAAAATTGACAAGAAAACATGGAAAGGGGAACCGGAGCAATGACAACAAAGGAACATAACCAGATT
>CAKSBP010000005.1 GCA_934438135.1 uncultured Clostridium sp.
TGATGAAGCTGAGCAAGACCAAAACGTTCTGCATTTTCAATCATCATAACCGTGGAATTTGGAACATTAACACCAACTTCAATCACAGTAGTAGAAACCAGTACCTGAATTTCATTCCGTGCAAATCTCTCCATAATTTCATTTTTCTCTTTCGGTCTCATTTTTCCATGAAGATATTCTACCACATAAGCAGGCGGCAGTTCCTGCTCTAATTTCTGCGTATAGTCAATTACATTTTCTGCCTCCATGTTCTCACTCTCTTCCACCATTGGACAGATAACATATGCCTGATGTCCTTTTGCAAGTTCCCTGGAAATAAACTCATAGGCTTTTCTGCGGTAATCAGTATTAACTACACAGTTTTTTATCGGCAGACGGTTTGCCGGCAGTTCATCAATAACAGAAACATCCAAATCTCCATACACAATCAGTGCCAGGGTTCTTGGAATTGGAGTTGCAGACATAACCAGAATATGCGGTTCCCTTCCTTTGTTAGAAAGATGTTCTCTCTGCTTTACGCCAAAACGATGCTGCTCATCGGTAATGGCAAGAGCAAGATTTTTATATTCCACCTTTTCCTGAATCAACGCATGAGTTCCCACGACGATCTGCACTTCCTGCGTCCGAATCTGCTCATACATAAAACGCTTCTCCTTGGCAGTCATAGAACCAACCAATAGTCCTACTTCTACTCCAAAGGGGCATAAAACCTCAGAAAGGGATTCAAAATGCTGCTTTGCCAGTACTTCAGTTGGAACCATAATGCACCCCTGATAGCCATTCAATGCTGTCATAAGAAGTGCCAAAGCCGCAATAATGGTTTTACCAGACCCAACATCTCCCTGCACGAGTCGATTCATCTGGATATCACTGGTTAAATCTTTCTGAATTCCTTCCCAAACCTTTTTCTGAGCCCTTGTCAGTTCATAAGGCAGGGAATCAATCAACTCCTGACATTTTTTCGTTTTCAACATCGGATACATGCTTTTCTTAATGACTTTCTGTTTTTTCAACTGATTCATTGCTAATGTAAACAAAAAGAATTCATCAAATACAATTCGTCTCCTTGCTTCACGCATCTGTGCTTCATTTTTAGGAAAATGAATCTGACGGACAGCCTGCTTATATTCAATCAGCCGATGCTCTTTGCGAAATTCTACAGGAAGAAAGTCTTTTGGAAATTCCGTCTCTTTCAGTGCCTGTGCCGATGCCTTTTTTAATATGTTATTCGTAATACCAAATGTCAACCCATATACTGGCTGCATTTCTTCTTTATGATTCACGTATTCCTCTTTGGTAAGAAAAACCGGCTGATCCATAACAAGAAGTCCGTTCTTCCTTGTAGCCTTTCCCCGAACCAGATAATGGCTCCCCATTTTCAGCTTATTTTTCATAAACGGCATATTAAACCACGTCAATAGAATGGTTCCACTTCCATCTCCAACTCTGCACTGTACAATCGTCAGGCTTCTTACTTTTTTTAATTGTGGCAGTGCCACTACACCCACTGCAATTACTGCCGTTTCTTCTTCCTCTAAAGCAGCAATCGGCCGGATATCACCGTATACATCATAGTTTCTTGGATAATGTTCCAGCAGGTCCTGTACCGTAAAAATCTCAAGCTTTGTCAAACTTTTCTGTGTCTTCTCACCGATTCCTTTAATTTTCGTAATCTGATCTTCAAACTTCATATATCCTCCAGCATTCCGGTCAGAATTCCTGATTTTCCGGAAAAAAGAATAGAAGAAATACAGATGCCTGCATTTCTTCTATTGTGCGTTCTTTATTCAACAGATAATATATAATAATAAATTGGCTGTCCACCTGCATGAACTTCAACTTCGACTTCGGAATGTTTCTCCATAATTTCATCTGCTAATGCATTGGCATCTTCTTCGGTAACCTCATCACCATAATACAGGCTAATTAATTCAGAATCTTCATCAATCATGGATTCTACTAGTTCCAGTGTTGTATCCTTTACAGACTCTCCAACTGCTGCAATCTTAGAATCATCAATACCCATAATATTTCCCTGCTTGATTGTCCTGCCATCAATAGAAGTATCACGGACTGCATAGGTAACCTGACCAGATTTTACATTATTCATTTCTTCTGTCATATGCTTTGCATTTTCTTCCGGCGTTTTATCATAAACAAAGTTAATAATTGCGGAAATCCCCTGTGGTACTGTTTTAGATGGAATTACAATAATATTTTTATCTTCTGTTAAGTCTCTTGCCTGATTTGCAGCCATAATAATGTTTTTATTATTTGGGAGAATGTAGACTGTATCTGCATTTACCTGAGCAATGGCATTTAACATATCCTCTGTACTTGGGTTCATTGTCTGTCCACCTTCAATCAGGTAATCCACACCTAAACCTTTGAAAATCTCATTCATGCCTTCGCCGACAGAAACACTGATAAACCCGGCTTCTTTTCTAGGTTCTTCTTTTTTTGGTACAGCAGCAGATACTTCTCTTTCTTCTGCTTTCTTTCTCTCTGCTTCTTTAATTACTTTCTCATGATGTTCTTCACGCATATTATCAATCTTCATACTAGTGAGGGAACCATACGTCAATGCTTTCTGAATCGCAAGTCCCGGATCATTGGTATGTACATGAACCTTGACAATTTCATCATCAGAAACTACTACAAGTGAATCACCAATAGAACTTAAATAGCCTTTGAATTCTTTCTCTGTGTTCATGTTATACTCTTTTTCCAACATAATAATAAACTCAGTACAGTAACCAAACTTAATATCAGAGGTAGAAATATTGGAACTGTCCATAGACTTTGCCTCTGTTTTTACAGGGGTTGGTGCTGCATCAAAATCAACTTCTGTGGTTTTTCCATTCAGTACATCAAACGCTCCGGAAAGAACCGTAACAAGCCCCTGTCCACCGGAATCTACAACGCCTGCCTCTTTTAATACAGGAAGCATTTCTGGTGTACGTTGAAGCATTTCTTTCATCGCTTCTAATACATCACCACAGAAAGAAATCAAATCTTGTGTCTGTTCTGCTAATTCTTCCGCCTTTTCTGCACCTGCTTTTGCAACCGTAAGAATCGTACCTTCTTTTGGCTTCATAACAGCCTTGTAAGCTGTCTCAACTGCCCGCTCAAATGCTCTTGCCATTGTTGGTACATCAATGCAGTCCTTGTCATTGATTTCTTTTGTAAAACCTCTGAACAACTGCGATAAAATAACACCTGAATTTCCTCTGGCACCTCTTAGAGAGCCACTTGATATCGCTTTTGCAATATTTTGAATCGTAGGATTTTCTATACTATTTACTTCCCTGGCAGCAGACATAATAGTTAACGTCATGTTTGTACCGGTATCACCATCCGGAACCGGAAAAACATTTAATTCATTAATATAGTCTTTTTTTAACTCGATGCTCTTTGCTCCTGCTAAAAACATTTTCTGAAGCATTTTCGCATCAATTGAAATCGTAGCCACTTTATAAATCCTCCTTTTTGTATCTCATTCTGACCGGAAAACTAGTCTAATATTCTGACACCTTCCACAAACACATTAACCTTGCCTACCTGTAATCCTGTGAATTCTTCTACTTTGTATTTCACATTGCTAATCAGATTCTCTGCTACAGCTGTAATGCTGACACCATAAGCTGCGATAATATGCAAGTCAATTTTTATACTATTATTATCTATTTCAACATTCACACCATGACTGATGCTTTCCTTCTTAAGCAGTTTTACCAGACCATCCTTCATATTCACGGATGCCATTCCGACAATTCCAAAACACTCCACTGCAGCTGAGCCAGCGTATTTGGCCACTACTTCGTTATCAATTAAAATTTCACCTATGCCTGTATTCATATGACCTTTCATAGCAAAACCCTCCTATCTGACATTCTATCTACCATTATACCCGTTTTTCTTTCATTTGAAAACAGAAACAAAAATCTCTTATAATGTATTCCTGAAAAAATTTATCATATTATTATAAAGAATTATATTTTTTATGAGGCTGTTATGAGAAGAATGTGCGGTTTTATCCTATTCTGGATAGCCATCGGCATGACAATCATGTTATTCATAACCAATGGCTTCCTGGCAATATGCATAATCATGTTATGTCTGATTCTAGGATATAATTTATTCGCTGGCTGACAGGCCTTAAATCTTCGAAAGCAGCATGCTTTCGAATCTTAGAATAAGTAGATTATACATATTTTTTATTTCTATAATCCTATAAAAAGAAGGTGTCAAAACAGTGATATTCATCGCCATCTGACACCTTCCGCCAATTTTGCTTTACGCACGTTCAACTAATCCTGATCTTAAACAAGATGTACAAACATTCATTTTCTTTGTTCCACCATTTACGCTAACTCTAACAGATTTAACGTTGGACTTCCACATTTTGTTACTTCTTCTATGTGAATGACTCACCTTAATACCAAAATGAGCTCCTTTTTCACAAATTGCACATTTAGCCATTTCCAAAGCACCTCCTTACGCTTACTAGACATAGCTTTTTAAAATGCTATACATCAAACAAAAAACATTCTATCAAAATAATTGCAGGATTGCAAGTAAAATTTATTAAAATTTAAAATCTTCCATTATTCGTCACTGGAATCGTTCTTTTTTTCACTATTTTTTTCATCTCCCCCAGTTTCATCCTGTTTTCCTTCTTTTGTAAACTTATTAATAAAGTCCGGAACCATATCCAAAATCTTAGTCAGTCCATCCTGATTTTTCACATTAACCAGTTTAGTTACCCCATTCTGGATAACCAGAACCGAACTTGGAGTAATTTTCCCGCCCATACCGCCGGCACCGTTATTCTTTTTGGCTTCTTCCGCAAATGCTCCGGCTGCAACACCAAAGCTTACATCTACCAAGGGAAGAATAATTGTTCCGTCATCAAACTTCATGGCATCACCAACTACAGTCTTGGTTGTTAAAAAATTATCCATCCCCTTAAATAGAGATTCAAATGTTGTATTATAATCATTTTTTTCTGCCATTAAAACTCCTCCTTTAACATTTTTACATCTTTGATAAAAGCTTTGAATTCTTTATCCAGTACTAACTTTCCTGTGACAAAAAGCATTCGTATGAAACGGAATCTTCCTTTTATATTTACATCAGCTTCAAATACTTTATGTTCAAAATCCGGTATAATCCTAAGCTTTCTGTTTTTCTTATCATAATAGGCAAATATCACACTGATTAGTCCAAGAGACATACCCGTCTGACTTGGATCTTCCATACCATACTTAAATGTCCCTTTTATTTTCTGTGGTCCCATATAACGAAGAAGGCCAAACATAGATGTCTTGACTTTTCCTATGGAGTGCTTCGTAGTATCCTTGCGAATCAGTTCCAGGATATGGTTCTTTTTACTCAAAAGGCTTTGAATAGATTTTTTGAGCTTCTTTCTCTTTTTCTTCCCTTTCCGAATAAAATTGTGAATACCTTCTTTTCCTTTTTTGAAAAATCCAGAGAAAGAAAAACGATTCTTTACTTCTTTTTTTCTTCCTTTCTCTCGTTTTATATTCCTTGGAACAGCCGCTTTGTCTGATAACAGCTTTTGTTCAGTCAGTACAGCCTCTGCATTCTTTTCCATAGGCAGTTTTTTTCTGGAAACTGTTGGTTCTATTTTATCATAACTTAAATCTTTTTTCACCATCTTTTCCCGCTGCCTTGTTTTTTCTACCTTGTTTCGTTTCTGCTTTTTCACTTTTGTTTTTTTCGTTTTCTTCTCAGTTATATTTTGTTTCACCGGGAGGCCAAATATACGCAGGCAGTATTTTGTTTCCTTTTTTTCATACCATATCCTGAAATGTACCAGATGCAGAAACCAGCTCACACATGCTGTCACTTTTTTATCCTCCATACATTCCAGATGAACTCCATACCGTACTGGAACAAAAAGAAACAAAAGAAGCAGCAAAAGCAGAATTCCAAGAATACTTCCTAGTATAATTCCAATTATTTTCAATATCAAAAAAACAATGTTCAGTACTCTCACATCCTAACTTTATCTTTCCATAGATTCTGACAGTCCAGACAATTCCAATCTCTGAAAATAAGACCGTGCATCAAACCCTCCTGTATTTGTATACAGTTCAGCTACAATATCTTTCACCATATAAACTGCACTTTCTCTGGAAGAAGCAAGGCCGATAATATATATTTCCTTCCTTCTATAATATTGAAACAGCAGTTCATCGGTGTAAATAATATCAAATAAATTCTTGGGATTTGAAGCCAGTGCAATACAGTAATATAATACGTTTCTCCTGCCCTGCTCCATTTTTTTCTTAATCTTTTTTTCCCGCTTTTCTGTAATTGAATCCAGATACAAATTGGGATACCATTTAATCATAAGCGACACCTGACCATCTATTTTGTCCCGCCTTTTCAGGCTGTTTCCATAATTTCTTTTAAAATTTCAATGCTTGCCTGCTTTTCTGCTGTATCCTTGCACATAGACAAGCTGTTTTTAATATACTCCATCACTTCATCTGTAGAATTGAAGAATACCGGCATCTTATCGATTGCATTTGCAATGACAGCACGTACCAGGCGAATGGATTTGTTTTGGAATAACTGTGTAAACTCTTCGAGAATTTTTTCTGTCTCTGCAGCTACAAATGCTTCATCTGCAGTTTCCTGAACTTCTTCATCCAGTTTTACAAACACACTGGTTGACATAAGCTTATTGGCTTTCTGAAGGTTCTCATACATTTCCGTCAGTTCAAGCTTGGATAACTGCTCACTATAACTTTGTCCAGCAAGCTCCAGTACCGCCTCCATTTTCTCAGATTCCACTGCCAGTCTTTCCTGACATCCTTCCAGCTGATACAAATATTCCATGACGCTTTCTGGAATTTCTTTATCTGCTCCATCTTCAAAAAGTACTTCAATTTCATGAATCAAAGCCAGACAGGCTTTTGCTTCTTCTCCCGCCTCTTTTTTACATCCATCTTTTGTTAATGTATATACATATAGATTATTTACAATTTCCTGAATACTTACTAAGAAATCAGAAATTTCTTTTATCTTTACTGCAATATCTTTTAGCAATGCAGCTTTTTCTTTGTATTCCTGTGCTTCCATTGCATCATAATCGGCCGCCTCAAATACTTTAACAATCTTTCCTATCTCTGAAAAACAGCTGTCTTTCCCCTGTGCCTGATAAAGCAACGTACTTGTCCGCATCATATAAAGATAACTCTCCAAAGAAGACTTGTCCGAACCTTTGTATAATGTCATACTGTTCTTTACCAGTTCGTAAAAACGGCTTCTTGCCATTCTGACTGGAAGCTGCCCAATGACCTCTTTAATACGCTCATTCACAACGAAATTATCTTTGACACCAAAAATGTACTGAATCAGCTGCTGTGCAAACACAGTATCATCCACACGAAGATTTGATTCTTCGAATTTATGTTCCAGCCGGTTTAACATATATTCATAAACCATCAGTTGATCTGTATAACTGGTAAGTACGTCCATCTTATCCATAATTCTGGTACGCACAGCATCCAGTTTATTTAAACATGCTGTTTTATCTAAATCAGCAGCATATACTTCTTTGATAAGTACATTTACAGAATCGAGTTCTTCTTTTTCTTCTGAAAGCATCTCTGTTCTATCTAGAACCTGCTCATAAAGTGTATAATATTTCATAGAGCAATGCACTAAAGACTGTTCAAAGTAATTTTCAGCCATAAAGGCTACATACTTTGGAATATTTTCTTCTAGATCTTTCCCTTTACTCAGATTTTTAATCAGGTGTTTCTTGTCTGTATTCACTCTTATAAATCCTCCAACTAGTTTTCTTCTTTTTCCCCAAGATTCCTGGTCTCTCTGACAATGTAAAGCGGACGGTTCTTGGTTTCCTCATAAATTCTTCCAATATATTCGCCTGTTATGGAATTTAAAATCAGGGAAACTCCATTAAAAAACAGAATTACCGCAAATAAAGACGCCCATCCGGGCTGTGTCGTATTCGCTATCAGTTTCTGTGCAACAACTACAATCAGATAAATAAAACTGCACAACGAAAGCAGAGAACCTACTATTCCCGCAAGACGAAGCGGCTTATAAGAAAAGGATAAAATAGCATCGCTGGCTAATTTGAGCATTTTTCTTAACGGATATTTCGTTTCTCCTGCAAAACGGCTGTCTCTCTTATATTCTACGGCTGTCTGCCTAAATCCAACCCAGCTGACCAACCCTCGGACATAACGATTCTTTTCATGAATCGTATTCATGACATCGCAGACTTTACGGTCCATCAGTCGAAAATCACCAGTATCCACCGGAATCTTCATAGAAGTCATCATATTTAAAAAACGATAAAAACATTTTGCTGTTAATTTCTTAAAGAATGTTTCACCTTCCCGTTTCAGACGCTGTCCATATACCACGTCATAGCCTTCCTTCCACTTTTTTATCATCTCCAATATAATATGAGGCGGATCCTGTAAGTCTGCATCAATAATAACAACTGCCTGACCGCTGGAATATTCCATTCCAGCAGTTACGGCAATCTGATGACCAAAGTTTCTCGAAAAATTAATCAACTTAATACTTTTATCTTTCTCACATAGTTCTTCAATTATTTCACATGTTCTGTCACGGCTTCCATCATTAATAAAAATGATTTCATAAGCCTCCTTTGTCTGTACCATTACTTCCGTCAGACGACGATATGTCTCATGAAGCACTTCTTCTTCATTGTAAGCTGGTACAACTATCGAATACTTAATCATCGCTTACACCCCTTTATCTTATGATACCAGTACCCAGCTGTTAAACCAACGAAGCACTTTAAATACATAATTCTTATTCACCGGCTGTCCAGACAATACCGGATAGAACATACAGAACAATACCACCGCTAATGCCACATAAGCATATACCAGTTTCCGATTTATCTTCTTCTCCTGCACAAGAAGATATAACGAATAAGCAACCATTAATGTTACAAATGGTACACTTGTAAAATAGTGATAAATAAATGTTGTTCTGCTAATTAATACCCAAGGCAGATATTGTGCAAGATATCCAATGATTAAGAAAATGGATTTTCTATCTTTCTGTTTCACTGCTCTGTTTAAAAGATAGAAAAATGCGACAATTCCAGCCCACCATACACATGGATTACCAAATGCACTGATACCTTCCGAAACGGTATCAGATACATGCCCGGAGAAATACCAGATTGGACGGTACATAATCGGCCACTGCCACCATCTTGAGGAATAAGGATGTTCCTGATGTACTCCCTGATGATACGTAAACATAGTTATCTGGTTCTTAATCATTCTAGTAATCAGATTATAGTCCTGATAATCACGAAATGGCAGGTAAGATAAGGTATAAATGATTCCCGGCACAAGAACAAATGCTGCCATACAGAATAAAATCGTTTTGGTCGTCAGTTTTGGGAAATTTTTAATAATATACTCATGAGAAATCCCATTACTGCTTCCTTCCGGATTCGCTTTTGCCACACGATATTCCCGATAACGTCTTGCCAACGTTACAAAGAAAATAATAGCAAGTCCTGCAGCTGCATAAACTCCTGTCCACTTAGATGCCATGGCAAGCCCCATGGTAAATCCACAAAGTCCCAGTGTAACAAATGTTTTCTTTAATGATGTATCATAAAAACTCATCTTATAGTATTTATACATGAAGTAATACATTACGATAATAAAGAATGTAACAAATACATCAATTGTCGCAATTCTTGTCTGAGCAAAATGCATAAAGTCAAACGCAAACAGTGTTGTCGCAACACCTGCTATCCATGTTTCCTTAAAGAAACGTTTCGAGAACAAGTAGAAGAACGGAAGCATTCCAATGCCGAACAAAATTCCCATAATTCTCCATCCAAATGGATTCATACCAAACATCCGGATACCCAGTGACATAATAATCTTTCCAAGTGGTGGATGTGTATTTTCATAAGAAGCAAATCCCTGGGTGAATTCCCATGCAGTTCTTGCATGATAGATTTCATCAAAATATGTGCTATCACGAAATGTGCTTCTTTCCGGTACTATATCCTGCTCATCAAATAAATTTGGATATTGATCTGCATTTACCGGCTTCACCAGATTATTATTCTGATCTACAAGTGCTAATTCCTTAATGGATGCCTTCGTGCTGTTGCAGGTCAGTTTCAGGTAACGAGAATTCGTATTAATCGTATTATACCCCCATGCAAATACGCTGACCATCGTAATGTTCTGTGGTTCAGACCATGGACCATCTATACTGTCTGCTGTGGAAATAGAAAATTCACGGTTTTCATAATTTCCAAGGAAATAATGCAGATCTTTGATACTTTTTGTTTCTCCAAAATCAAGGATGATTTCATTTGAACCACCTTTTACTGCATATTTATCTACATCTGACCAATAAGTCTCTGTATCCGCATAATATGTCCACGCTGTCTGTGGTGCATAGCGATAACCAATATCATGAAGTGCAAAACCAGAATAAGCCACCATAATAACAAAAAGAATAATGGTATCATATTTTGTCCAGCGAGGAATTTTCTCAGAAGCCAGAATTGTATAGGATGGTTTTTCCTTTTCCATCTCCATAACCGGAATATTTTCCTTATCTCCTTTTAAGAAACGGTTTACTGTCACAACTACAAGTGCTGCAAAACTAATTAATAGAAGCTTTGCAACAATGTCAGGTACTGTTTCTTTCGGATTAAATTTATTTACATCATAAACATAAAATACAAATATCATATTAGCAAACTGAAGTATTGTAATAACTGCATAGAACACATAATACTCCAGTCTTGGTTTTACTACATAAGATAACAGCAGAATTCCCATGCCAGCAAACAGATAACGTTCATGCACTCTTGCTCCAAATAAAAATGCAGCAATAATCAAAAATGCACTCAGGAAAATATAACTGGAACGATCCTTATATTTCTTTTTATAGAAATAATGATAGACAATTCCTGCAATCAGGCAGACAGCCATTAATACCATTCCAAGACGATACACGCTCATGCCCAGACATTTTGTGGTATCTGGTGACCAGTTTAATCCCTTTGCTGTCCAAAGGTTATATGCATTAACTGTGGAATATGGCAGGGATTTATAACAGTCCACAACATTTTTCCATACATTAGAAATTCCCATCGGAAGACAGATAAGTACTGCTCCAATGATAGATGCTGCCAGACCAATCACTGTCTCCTTTGCATGCTTTGCAATGTCTTCTTTGTCCAGAAGAAATGCATCAATCAGTGCAATAATAAGTACTGGTGCCAGTACCAGCATATACGGCTGAAACAAAGCACCTAATGTAAATGCCCCAACTGCAAAACCTAATTTTTTCTCATAAATGAACCAGCACATGAAAACAGCCGCCAATGCCCACAAAGCATCTGTCTGTCCCCACATACTTGAATCCAGCAGTGTGGCAGGATTCATCAGGTAGATGACAGAAAGAAGAACTGCTCCACGCTGAGTGAAATTCCTTTTCGCAATTTTATAAATCAGCACAGCTAATCCTAAATCACATAAAATGGATGGCAGACGGAATAAAAGAACATTCCCTACATCTCCTATTTCATAACCAAAAAGTTTGCAAAGCTGTCCAATTAACGCTTCCATATGGACAACAAGCGGTGGAAGACTGATGGTTACTCCGCTTTCAAATACACTCTTGTATCCAGAAGAAAGTACAGAACCTGCAATCCACTTCAGATTATTCAAATCTGAAGCGTTAGTATAGGACTCTTTTCCGAAGATTACCCTCAAAATAAGTCCACCTAGAATAAGCAGTGCAATGACCTTTTTATCCTCCCATTTTTCAGCTTTCCTTGTGCCTTGTACCAAAAGCATGCTATTTCTGACGAAGCGGTATTGATAATACATCAGACATAAAAATACTCCTGATAAGAAAATAATTACTTCCATAGTTTTTTTGCCCCCCAGTATTATTTCCGATGTTCATGTGTAAACAAATGGTCCTTACAGTATTCGTAACTTCCATTGCACTTGGAACAATAACGGAATTCAAGATTCGGGTCGTCAAGCTCTGTCCTTCCACAGACTGCACACCTGTGTCTAGGCCCTGCTGTCGCCTGATGAACCTGTCTTTTATATGCGGCTTTCCTTCTCTGCTCTCTTGGAGAAATCCTTCTATAATTTCTTGTGGCAAAATAGAAAATAAGGAAATTCGCAAATGCCATGATAATGCTAATGGCAATATAATAATGCCCCGATTTCAGATAAGTAAAAACGCTCCATCCCAGTAAAACTGCATCCAGAACAGCAAGCCATTTTACCTTAACCGGGATAATATAAAACAGTAAGAACTGAATGTTCGGATACAGTACGGCAAATGCAAAGAACATAGACTGGAATAGGTATTCAAGTCCTACATAATATCCACCTCCGTGTCCGATAAATAGAAAAACTGCCCCTAAAATATTAAACAGAATTCCACTTAAAAAGAACATATTAAAGCGGAAACTTCCCCATGCGTTTTCCAGTGACCTTCCGATCATCAGATAAATGTATACCTGAAATCCAAAGAAAATAATATCCGTTGGCCCCTGAATAGGATACGGACACAATATAAAAGTCACTAAACGCCAAATCTGTCCCTGGAGTACCATCCCGATATCCAAAGACAGAAAATAATAATACACTGCTCTCATGGAGGTACTGATATTAAACAATACCGTACTGCCAATCCACACAATCATAATGTAGCGAATTAAATCTGGAACTGCATATCGTCCAAATTTTCGCTCCAGTTTGTTTAAAAAATTCATATAAAACCTCTCTTCATGCTGCAGTACTAAAATAAATCTTTTTTAGCAAACAAAACGGCTATAATCGCAGTCAGCACCAATGTTCCAGCTGTTACTGCTGCAAATCCATGTTCCCATCCACCTAGAGGAATGTTTTTAAAATTCATTCCATAAAGGCTGAATACCATTGTAGGAATGGACATAACAATTGTAATCGTAGCAAGAGTTTTCATGACAATGTTTAAGTTATTGGATATAACTGAAGCAAATGCATCCATCATACCACTTAAAATACCGCTATAAATGTTTGCCATCTCCATAGCCTGCTTGTTTTCAATAATTACATCTTCCAATAGTTCTGTATCCTCTGGATACTGCTTAATACTGTCACTCTTTAAAAGCTTTTCCAAAACAACCTCATTGGCACGAAGTGATGTAGTGAAATATACGAGGCTCTTCTCCAGTTCCAGCAGTTCAATTAACTCTCTGTTCTTCTGAGAAATATGAAGCTTATCCTCAATCTCCTCACTCTTACGGTCGATAATCTTCAGATCCTGAAGATATACGGATGCGTTCTTATAAAGAATCTGCAGTATAAACCTTGTCTTCTTATACGTATAAAACTCTCTGACTCTCCCGTCCATAAACCCTTTTAAAATCGGAGTTGCCTCCAGACAAACCGTAATCAGCACATTCTCTGCAATAATAATACCGAGCGGCATTGTAACATAGCGTTCTTTATTATCCTTTTCTTCTACACATGGAATGTCTACCAGCACAAGCGTATAATTGTCTTCTGTCTCGATACGGGAACGTTCTTCCTCATCAAGAGGTGCTTTCAGATGATCAATGTCGATGGAATACTTATCCGACACCTCTAAAAGCTCTGTCGGACTAGGATTCGTTAATGCGACCCAGCATCCAGCATCATAATCTGTCATTCTCTTTAATCCGTCATCTAATGTTTTAAAAATCTCTATCATACTTACTCCTTTCGCGCACCTGGAGTAAACGTACAATTTTTACATTCCACGCCAAGCCCCAAATGCAGACAATGAACCTCTTTTCTCTATTAAACTGCTCCTATGATAACTCGGTCCAGATTCCATATACCCACATCCTTTCTCGGCTTTACATATATTGCACAGAATCACTGCAATTATATTAATTATATGTTTTTCCCTATACTTTGTCAAACACAAATAACCTAAGTACTGGTGCCAAAAAACGTAGATATTATAATTTTTTCTTTGTTTTAAGTAATCATTACGTTATAATATTTTTATATATTAAACTAATTTTACTTAAGGAGGCCGCAAAATGATACCGATTTTAAACGAGCACTATTTTCGTTATTATGGAAGGATTCTAAAAAAGGATTCCATCGCATATCTTGGCTACACCAACAGCCAGACAGATTTTTACGTAAAAGGTTCTGCTAATGATACCTGCACTGTAATCGCCGTCATCGGCACCAAATTAAATGGTGAAGTAAATGATGCAAGGCTGCGCGTTTACTTAGATGACGTGCTTATTACCAGAGAACCGATTGTTCTCGACCAGGAATTAAATACTTATACCCTTGTTACGATTAAGGATAATCTTGTACATAAAGTATCTCTCATTAAAATTACCGAAGCCGCTATGTCTTATGCTGCCCTTCACAGCATTGATGTAGAAAATGGAGAACTGCTTCCTTTTCCAGAGAAAGAAGACAGGCGGATAAAAGCAGAATTTATCGGTGATTCCATTACCTGTGGCTATGGTGTCCACGGTAAACCAGAGTCCGAATACCACATCCGGGAAGAAGACGGCATGGCAGCCTACTCTTATCTTACTGCAAAGGAACTGAATCTCAATGCCAGATATTTTTCTGTATCCGGCTATGGTGTTTACTGCGAATATACTGGTAATACGGAAAACGTTGTACCTCGCGTTTATAATTATACCAACTGGTGGGTGGATCCGGATATAAAATATGACTTTTCCGAATTCATTCCCGAACTGATTGTCATTAATCTTGGAACAAATGACTCCGGTCATCTTTGTAAAAAAGGCATTCCAGAAAAATTTATAGCCAGCTATACTGCTTATCTAAAAACACTCCGCTCCCATTATCCGGAGGCTAAAATTCTTTGTATCTGTGGAACATTATGTACAGAGGCATTTGAATATATTCAAAAAGCCTGTGATATAGTAACTGCTGATGGAATGAAAGACATTTACACGATGGAACTGCCCTATCATGATGTAGAGCATGACGGCAAAGCTTCAGAACATCCTTCTGCAGTCACCCATCAAAAAGATGCAGACCGCCTGGTTCAAAAAATTAAGGAAATCATGCCGGAAGTTTCATCCACCAATTGTATTTCTTAGGCGGTACCCCTTTACAAATCTGGAAAAATATTTTACACTGGTAACACTGCGAATAAAAACTGCTGTCAGCGGTTTCTAAAAGAAAGGATGCATGAAATGAAAAATCCAGTAGTTACATTTGAAATGGAAAACGGCGACATCATCAAAGTAGAACTTTATCCAGATGTTGCACCTAATACAGTAAAGAACTTTATTTCTTTAGTAAATAAGAAATTTTACGATGGTCTGATTTTCCACAGAGTCATCAAAGGTTTTATGATTCAGGGCGGATGCCCAGACGGAAACGGAATGGGCGGTCCTGGCTACTCTATTAAAGGAGAATTTGCTCAGAACGGTTTTGAAAATAACTTAAAACATACCGCCGGCGTTATCTCCATGGCTCGTTCCATGATGCCTAACTCTGCTGGTTCCCAGTTCTTCCTTATGCACAAAGACTCTCCACACTTAGATGGACAGTATGCTGCATTCGGTAAAGTAATTGAAGGAATGGATGTTGTAAATAAAATCGCTGAAGTAAAAACAGACTACTCTGACAGACCAAGAGAAGATCAGGTTATGAAATCTGTAACAGTTGATACATTTGGCGAAAGCTACGACGAACCGGAGAAGATGTAATTTTTTAAGCTGTACATGGTGAGAATATTCCCTGTGTACAGCTTTTTTATTTATTGGTAATCTTTTTCTAATATGTATTTCTCTAATAGTTTCTTTGCCTGCTTAATAAACTTTCTTCATATTCCATTAAAATTTTCTTCACTTTCCTGTCATTTAAAACCGGAATAGCCTCTTTACTAATCCAGCTTTTCAATCATCTCTTCCCACTCCCAAATAATTTCGCCAGAATAAAAAGTCTTAATATAAGTCATATCGACACATAGCAAAAAACTCAATCTTCTTATTCTGGCACTTTGTTATTTTCCTTCCAGTCTCTTCTCCACCGTCTCCACGATCGTCTCCAATATCTTCACTCTTGCATAATATTTAGAATCCGCCTCTACAATCGTCCAAGGTGCATAATCAGTGGAAGTACGGACAACCATTTCATCAACGGCATCCTCATATTCCTTCCATTTGGCTCGGTTTCTCCAATCTTCTTCGGTAATCTTCCACTGCTTCTCTGGCTCTTCTTCCCGTGCTTTAAAACGTTTCTCCTGTTCTTGCGGATCAATATGCAGCCAGAATTTCAGAATAATATAACCGTCGTTGGTCAGGCTCTGCTCCATCCGATTAATTTCCGAATAAGCACGCTGCCAGTCCTTTTTATCCGCAAATCCTTCTACGCGTTCCACCAACACTCTTCCATACCAGGTACGGTCAAATACTGCAAGATGCCCTTTCCTTGGAAAATGCATATAAAACCGCCATAGATATGGAAACTGCTGCTCCATATCATTCGGTGCACTAATCGGAATAACCTGATAGGCACGAGGATCCAGCTTTTCTGTTATCCGCTTAATGGCACCGCCCTTTCCCGCTGCATCCCAGCCTTCCAGTGCAATAATAACCGGAATTTTTTCCTGATACATACGATTTTGCAGAAGAAATAGTTTACTTTGTAGTTTTTCGATTTTTGCCTTATATTCCTCTTTCGTCATCTTCTTGGATAAATCTATCTGATTCAATACACCCGCTTTAAACTGATCACTCCATTTGTCAAACTCATCCTGCGGCTCCTGTTTTTTCTGTTCTTCTGCCGCCTTCTTCTGAGCCACTGCCTTAGAAATTGCTTTTTCGACCGTCGAAAAAATCTTGGCCGCTGCATACCGTTTGTCGGTTGCCTCAATCACATGCCAAGGTGCATAACTAGTATCTGTAGCAATTAACATTCGATCGTAACTTTCTAAATATTCTTCATAATGATGATTTTCCCGCTGATCCTTTTTTGAAACACGCCATTTCGTATCCTTTCTGCTTTTTAGTTTCTCAAAGCGCTGAGCCTGTTCTTCCTTTGAAATATGAAGAAAGAATTTCACAATCACCATTCCGTCCTTTACCAACTGTTCTTCAAAAAAATTAATATCACCATACCTCGGAGCTTCTTCCTCATCTCGCTGTTTATCCATAGCACGTTTATACCAGGACATATTATATAAATGTATTTTTCCTTTTGGTGGAAGGTTCGTCCAAAACGGCCAGAAAAATGAATGTGCCTTTTCCTCCTGAGTTTCCTCTTCCACGGTATAAACTTTCACTCCACGCTGATCAAGAGGTGTAATCAATTCATTCATCAGCTTTCCTCTTCCGGATGCGGACCATCCTTCAAATACAAGGAGTACCGGTATTTTTTCTTCTTTGATAATCCGCTGCAGTCTTGAAAGCTTTTTGATTTCTTCCTCCTCTATCTTTTTATATTCATTTTTTGAGAGACTTTTGTCTAAATCAATCTGTTCAAGCATTCGAAACCTCCACTAATTCTAATTATTGTATTTAGTAGTATTTCTTATTTCTGGTAACTTCATTCAGTATGATGCTACTTATTACTTCTTTTTGTGCAGTTTTTTATACAAAAAAAAGAAGCCCAATGGACTTCTTTTCCGAGAACCTATTTAAAAATATTTTTTACAGCCCCAGAGGTTGCTTCTTTTTAAATAAATATACTCATTATAAGCCTTTTCAAGTATCTGTTTCTCATTGGAAAACTTTAATAAATGATAAGCTTCATGAAACTTATAATACCCTGAATCCATAAAATACTCTTCACGTTGTGGTTTGCTATAATAACTATCAGCCATCATTAAATACCAATGAACATCCTTTGTTACTGTATCCTGTGGAGTATTAAAGTTATACTGGCTTTTTCCGACGTACTTGATAATAGAAGCCTGAACTCCTGTCTCTTCCTTCACTTCACGTAATGCCGTTTCCTTAAACTCTTCACCTGCTTCTACGGTACCCTTGGGTAAAACCCAACCTTCATACTTGTTTTTGTAGTTCTTATACAGTAACAAAATTTTTCCTCTGAAAATAACCACACCGCCACAGCTCGTTGCTTCAACCATTGCAATGCCCCCTGTTGTTTGTGACCGGAATCACGATTTGGTGTGTCTAACTGTCCATAAGTATACATCTTTTCCAAAAACATTTCAATAATAATTAGCTCATTTATTCAGATACGTATCAAAAATCTTTTTCGCAATCGGCACTGCGTATTGGCTTCCCGTACCAGAGCTTTCTACGATAATACTGACTGCAATCTGGGGATTTTTAGCTGGTGCAAAACCAATAAACCATGCATGGGAAGAACCGCTGGAATCATATTCTGCAGAACCGGTCTTTCCAGCTGCCTGATAAGCAGATGACTTTAAAGAAGATGCCGTTCCAGCGTTTACAACCTCTGTCATATAGTCTTTTAATATCTCTGCCTGGCCTTCACTCATATAAGTTCCAGCTGATTTTTGTTTCGTTTTACGAACCGTATCACCAGCACTTGTCTGTACACCTTCTACTAAATAAGGCTGCATTGCTTTTCCACCATTTGCAATAGCAGATGCAATCATTGCATTCTGAAGTGGTGTAATCTGCGTTTTTCCCTGTCCCATAGCAGTCTGTGCAATTTCATTTATCGTACTGTTATCATTCAGAGAAAATGTACTTTTATTCGATGGCAGAATAAAATTCACCGCATTATTAAAACCTAACGAATTTAGTGTTTTATTGTAACTCTTAAGACTTAAAAGCGTTCCAATATGAGCAAAGGAACAGTTACAGGATTTTGCAAGAGAACTCTTTAAATCTACTGTTCCATGAACTTCTCTGTTGTAACACTGAATATCCCTGTCTCCAAACGTTCCACTTCCTGTACACGTATAAGAATACTTTTCGTAATCCTTATTTTCCTTAATATACTCTAAAAGCGTCACAACCTTAAACGTAGAACCTGGTGCATATAATCCCTGAGCTGCACGGTTTAAGAATGTAGAATTATTCTGACTATCATTATTTAAATCTTCCCAGTTCTGAAGAATCGTATTTGGATCATAACTTGGCTTGGAAACCATGGCAAGTACTCTTCCAGTAGACGGTTCCAGTGCAACCACAGCTCCTTTCCTGCTGCCTAAAGCGTCATATGCAACCTGCTGCAGATTCAGGTTTAATGTAGTCACCAGATCATCCGCCTGAATCTTCTTATTCTGAAGTTCAGTTACCGTCTGGCTGAACACGTTCGTATGAGAAGTCAAAAGGGTAAAGTTTTCTGCGAGCTCCAACCCTGTCTTTCCCTTTTGAAATCTTCCTACTACATGGGCAAACAAATCCTTATAGGGATAATTTCGGACTTCTTCACCACTGGAATCCTTCACTGTTTCCGCCAAAACCGTTCCATTACTGGACAAAATTCTTCCACGGACATATTTCTCTGCAAGCAGATCCTGACGCTGATTGTAAGAATTGTTAATCACCGCTGCACTTTTAAATACCATGAAGTATACAAAATTTCCAATGAGCAGTACAAAAAGCCCGATAAATAAATAAGTCAATTTAAAAATATCCTGGTTCCTTTTGCGGTTAGCGGAAACTTTCTTTGGCTTCACGTTTATTTTTTCTTTTCTCTTTTCTCTTTTCTTTCTCAACTTTTTCATCCTCATTCTGGTTTATTACATACAGTCCCTGAATAATAGAAAACAGGATAACCGTACTAAGCACTGAACTTCCGCCATAACTAATCAATGGCAGAGTAACACCGGTTGACGGAATAAATTTCGTTACACCACCCACACATAAAAATACCTGGAAAATAAAGATTACGCTTAATCCCATCGCCGTCAGCTTATAAAATCCATTGCGGATTTTCATAGAAGCATGCACGAATAGAATGAAACAGCTTAAGTAAAGCATAATCAGGCATACCGCAAAAATCCCCCCCAGTTCTTCTGAAATTGCCGAAAATATAAAATCGCTGACCGCTACTGGGATGCTGGTAGGCAGTCCTTTTCCGAGACCAAATCCAAACCACCCTCCTGTCCCAATAGCAAACAAGGACTGCGTAATCTGATAACCACCGCCTGTAATATCTGCCCATGGGTTACTCCAGGAACTAACACGGGTTCTTACATGTCCGAACAAAAAATATGCAATGACAGATGCAACTGCACCGCTTCCAAATCCTGCGAAAAGATACAATGATTTCTGAGTCGCCACATAAAGCATGCATACATAAGTAACGAACAAAATCAAAGCTCCACCAAGATCTGTTTCCAGAACAAGTATCATAACATGTGCCGCTGCGACCGCGGTTACAATCACCGTCTTCTTAAAAGACGGTTCCTTGGAAAGACAAGATGCCACAAAAAATACAAACAGAATTTTTACAAATTCAGACGGCTGAAGCATAACCCCTCCAACACTGACCCAGTTCTTTGCACCATACTGCACTCTTCCGCATATCAGTACAAACAATAAGAGGGCAATGCCAACTGCTGCATACAGCCAGCCAAGCTTCTGAAGTCCTTTCCATTTTTCAATGATAATCGGTATAAACAATCCGAATATTAATGCTGCTGCTGCAATTACAAACTGACGATATGCTGTCTTCAAAGACAGCCTCGCCAGCATCAGAAAACTGATGGATAGAAACAGCATCATATTATTCAGAATAGATTTAGATAAGTTATGATACACAAATGGATACAATGCCATAACCCCGATAATCAGCACCAGCTGACATAGATAAAACAAAAGAATCTGAATATCCTTCATGGTCAGATACAATACCAGATTCGCTGCGAACTGCATGGTAAACAGAATCATCCGCTGCTTTCGCAGCATTTCCTGTTTCTTTTGTTCTTTCTTCACGGGAAATACAAAAAAACCGTGAATGGTATACATCGTCATTAAAATAATAATCAGATATTTTGACAATTCAACAATGATATTTTCCAATTTTCCACCTACTCAATTCCGCGCCTAAAGTGCCCTTTTGTATATTCTTTCAGCAAATCCGTAAAGCTTTCCTCTCCCCGTAATTTCTGTGCATACAGATTCACAATTTTCTTCGTTTCTGCTTTGGATTCCATCGTAAAATCCAGACGGATGTTTTTCACATTCCGTTCCATAATCTCATCCATATGCTCCAGCAGATGAAGCGGCTTTCCATTATAAATCACATTATAACACAGGCTACAAAAATTCTTTCCATAAAAAGTATTTCGGTTTTTATCCGTAAAACTATAATATCCTGACTTATGATGGCATCCTACCGTATTTTTTACCACGCACTGGGCGCTTGTCATAACCGGCGTGTAGCCATAAACTATCATATCGAAATTTTCAATATCCAGCTGCTTTAATTCCTGGCTGTTTAATTCCATAGAAGCAGTAAAGCCGGTAACCCCTTCCTCTTCCCAGAATTTCTTGGCTTCGTCATTCATAACATACATATTATAATCTAGAATCATTTTTTTATCACCAAGCATCTTATTTTCTCTTAAAAATGCCACTTCTTCTAAATTCTTAACCACAACACCATCCAATAAACTTCCTCTTAACAAATCGGCAGAACGTTTTTTTGCCTTTTCGTATCTATCCCACGCATCTGTGCGAAATACAGCAGGCATTACCAGATAAACTTCTTTCCCCTCATTCTTTGCGGCTTCTACCACAGAAAAATCCTCAAATTCATCTGCAAGAGAAAAATATACGCCAATACGTTTCACTGCTTCACTCTGATAAACTGCTTCAAACTGTTCCTCTGTCATAACAGTAACAAACAATTCTGGTTCGTCTGCTTCCCTGTTTTCATGAACACCAGAAAGAACTTCTTTCTTTTCTGGCATTTTTCGATAATACTGCGCCGCCAATGCATTTTCCAGCTGTTCGAATGCATTTCTACGTAACTCATTGATTTTTCCAAGGGGAATAAACCAGTCATTAGATGAAACAATTTTCAGATTTTCAAAGTGGAACAAGGTCTCCTTTGTCTTATTCAGCTGTTTACGAATTTTTTCTTCGGATACTGGCTGATTCAATGCCGCTTCCGCCTGGTCTCCCATTACGGTAACCTGTACATCGCCCTTTGACAGAACCAGAGTAACCGGTTCCCCTTTCTTACCCATAAAACAGCCATCTACCGGAATCCTATGATCTGCCAGAACCACCTCATTCTGGATACAGTCTAATAGACTCTGATTTTTAGTGCGATATACATTCTGTCCTTTTACCACTTTGGAACCTGCTTTAAAATTCGCTTCATAGTGTTCACATTTTCCAACCGCTTCCTTTACAGTAAATTCATAAATCTGCTCTTCTTTGGAACCACGTATTTCCAACACATCCTGTGGATTTAAGTCTTCACAAAGTTCAATGACGCAGCGGTTCTTCATGAGCTTCGAAACTTTTCCAACCAGAACACCACTGTGGTTTGGACGTTCCATAGACATTAATTTCCTTCCGTTATGTTCAAAATAATACCCTTTGGAAAACCCGCCTCGATTATATAAATCCATCAGCTTCTGCATATCTTTGTCTAATTCATCACTGTGTTTCTTAATGTAATATTCGTATTCTTTCTTTCCTAAATCCTGATATATATCCGTATATTTCCGATAAAGACCTGCCGTCAATGCCGCATATTCCGGACGTTTCATTCTTCCTTCTATTTTAAAAGAATCAATTCCGCTTTCTACTAATTCTGGCACATCATAAATGGTACACATATCTTTTGGACTTAATAAAAACTGATGATTCATCTTAACTGATTCTCCATCTACCGTTTTGAGTGTATAATCTTTTCGGCAGGGCTGGGCACATCTTCCACGGTTTCCGCTTCGTCCACCAATCATGCTGGACATTAAACATTGTCCTGAAAAAGAATAACACAACGCACCATGAACAAAGGATTCAATTTCCAAGTCTGTGTGCTTTCGGATATCCTTAATTTCCTTGACACTTAACTCTCTGGAAGTAACCAGTCTGGTCACGCCATATTTTTTTAGAAGATTCGCCCCTTCTGCCATCGTTAATGTCATCTGAGTAGACGCATGGATTTCCATCTCAGGAAATGTGCGGTGTACATAAGAAAGCACACCAAAATCCTGTACAATTACAGCATCTAGTCCGTGAAGATAAAATGGCAGCAGATAATCATACAACTCGCCGATTTCCTTCTGTTTTACCAGAGTATTTATTGTCAAATAAATTCTCTTACCATGAACATGCACATATTCAATGGCTTTTATCATTTCTTCTTCATTCAGATTATTGGCAAATGCTCTGGCACCAAACTTCTGACCGCCAATATAAACTGCATCTGCACCACCCTGAATCGCTGCCTTCATCCCTTCAAAGGAACCTGCGGGCGCAAGTATCTCAATTTTTCTTTTCATTTTTCTGATAACCTTTCTAGCATAAAATAAGAGACCGGGGGCCACTGCCAACAGTCTCTTTGGTTCACAAATCATTGTTTCTGCACTTCGGAATCCTCATGCTTCCCGGCACCTTGAAACTCCTTGAGCTTTATCTGAGCTGATTCATATGCCTGGGCTGTCTTACTAAGCTTTTCCTTTAATTCTTCCATCTTTGTCTGCATAGACACAACTTCCTGTTTTAAATGATAAAGCTCATCTTCTTTTTTTCTGCCATCTGCTTCGAGTTCTTCTGCCTTGTCCCGTGTTTTAAACAGTTCATCTACAATGTTAATTTCTAACATAATATTCTTCATATCACGATCTAAATTTCTATAGTCTTTTGCAGTCTTTACTTCTTCAATCTTATTATTTAGATAAGCTGCAACTTTCTGTATATATTCTGCACTTTCAGTTCCTGATATCACAAATTCTTTATCCCGGATGCATACATGGGCATCGTTTTTCTGTTCCATCTTAACCGCCCCCAATCTTTCATACTCTGTTCCCTTGCAGATAATTATAACTTACAAGATTGGAAACGGCAAGACAAAATTCGCGTCCAGTATCTGCCCTATTTGGACATATTTAATCCATAATGTTTATAAACAGCCTCGGTAATAATTCTTCCGCGAGGTGTTCTCTGAATCAATCCGTTCTGAATCAGGTACGGTTCATAAACATCTTCCAGGGTTCCGGAATCCTCACCAATTGCAGCTGCTAGTGTATCCAATCCAACCGGTCCGCCACCAAATTTATCATACATGGTCATCAAAATCTGCCTGTCCATGTTATCCAGGCCAAGCTTATCCACTTCTAGTAAATCCAGTGCAAAATTGGCAACTTCCAATGTAATCTTTCCATCGTATTTTACCTGGGCAAAATCACGCACTCGCTTTAACAGACGATTGGCCAGACGAGGAGTTCCTCTGGAACGGCGTGCCAGTTCATAAGCACCTTCCTCATCAATTTCTACCTGAAAAACGCCTGCTGCCCTCGTAATAATCTTTACCAAGTCTTCTGTATCATAAAACTCCAGACGGTGTACAACACCGAAACGGTCTCGTAACGGTGCTGAGAGCATACCTGCTCTGGTGGTTGCCCCTACCAGTGTAAATTTGGGTAAATCTAAACGGATAGAACGGGCAGACGCCCCTTTCCCAATGACAATATCAATCGCATAATCCTCCATCGCCGGATAAAGCACCTCTTCTACCTGACGGTTCAAACGATGAATTTCATCGATAAAAAGAAGGTCACCATCCTGAAGATTGTTTAAAATCGCCGCCATCTCTCCTGGTTTTTCAATGGCAGGTCCGGAAGTAATCTTTACATTTACCTCCATCTCATTGGCAATAATGCCTGCCAGCGTAGTTTTTCCAAGTCCAGGAGGCCCGTAAAACAATACGTGATCAAGAGATTCTTTTCTCTGTTTTGCCGCCTCAATATATACCTTTAAATTGTCCTTGATTTTATTCTGTCCAATATAATCACTTAACAATTTCGGACGAAGGGAATTTTCTATTTTATAGTCTTCCTCCATTAGTTCTGTGCTAATCACTCTTTTTTCCATTTATACCTGCTCCTTAGAATCTGGTCATCTGCTTTAATGCAGCCTTTAACAGTGTTTCTACATCCATGTCTCCAGTAATTTCAACCTTACGTACCGCTTTTAGTGCATCTGTGCTGGAATAACCAAGAGCGGTAAGTGCCTGCACTGCATCATCCACAATATTTTCTGTATTTCCGGCTTCTGCCTGTTCGGCCATGTGCTGCTGCTTCATTTCAAATGCATCCTCTAACTTCATTTTATCCTTCAGTTCGAGAATCATTTTCCGCGCCGTCTTAAGCCCGATACCAGGTGCCTTGGAAATCGCTTTCGCATCGTCTGCAAGAATCGCAAATCGTAAATCATCCGGTGTAATCGCCGATAAAATTCCCAGTGCACCTTTTGGTCCAATTCCACTAATGGTTAATAGAAGTTTGAACATATCCAGATCGTCTTTGGAAAGAAAGCCATAAAGCTTCATGGCATCTTCCCGCACATAAAAATAAGTATGAAGTTTTACCTGGCTTCCAATTCTAGGAAGCTGGTTAAGTACTGTCGTTGGAACACTGAGAGCATAACCGATGCCGTTATTCTCCACGACTACGCCGTTTTCGTTCCTGTCTGCAAGTTCCCCTTTTATATATGAAATCATGTTGTTTACCTCACGTTTTTCTTACTGAATTTCTTCCTAAAATAGAGAAAGAGTAAAGGAACTCCTTACTCTTTTGTTATTGTTTTTTATTTTAACATATTTAGAAGGCAAACGCAAGTTCGAGGGGATGTTGATGAAATACTAGAGTTTTACAGGCTGAAAAATGGTAATATATGCTCTTTATTCCCTGCAAATATCTGTAGTTTCCTCAAAATTACTATCCTAATTTCCAGAATCGAACATACGTATTGCATTCCCTCTCCTCACATGTTATGATATACCTATTATCTTACAAAGGAGGAACATGGTGGAATGAACTTTGGCGCACACGTTTGTTTTGGCTCAGTTGCGGGTGCCGGATTTATGTTTCTTGCTCAGAAGAATGGAATTTCTCCGGAACCGGTGGCATTTATGTTAAGCTGTACCCTGGGTTCTGTTTTGCCGGATATCGACCATCCGAAAAGTTACATAGGAAGAAGAGTTCCTTTGATACCAAAGCTTTTATACAAAACAGTAGGTCACCGTACCTTAACCCATAGCATTCTATTCACATTACTGGCTTCCATGCTGCTTTACAAACTGAATCATGCAGCAGGAATCGGCTTATGGGCCGGCATTACAAGCCATATTGTACTTGATATCTGTACTCCATTTTCCAAAGGAGTCAGCCTGTTTTATCCCATTACCAGGAAAAGAATTGGAATATTTAAAAAATAAGGTACCGCACAATTCCGTGCAGTACCTTATTTCTTTATACATTCAGAAAATCCATCAAAGACATCTGATTAGAAATCGGCATATCACCAAGAATTCCTAGGTCTGCCATAACATCTGCAACGGTTGCACTAACTTTGCAACGCTGCTTAAAGTCATCACGAGATAAGAATTTTCCATCCTTAACCGCTTCCACAATCGCCTCTGCTGCCTTGTCCCCAAGGCCATCAATCGTACTAAAGGATGGCATCAGTTTATCGTCAATAATCTGGAATTCATGCGCTTTTGCCGAATACAAGTCAATTGGCAGGAACTCAAAGCCGCGAGCATACATTTCCTGGACAATACGCATATCCTTTAATGTATCCTGCTCCTTCTTAGTCAGTTCATTAGAACGTTTTTTATAATCACTCATATAAAATTCCAGACGTTCTCTGCCAAGACACATCAGTTCATAGTTAAATGCAGACGCACGAATACTAAAATATGCTGCATAGTACGCCAATGGATAATACACCTTAAAATATGCAATACGGAATGCCATCATAACGTATGCTGCTGCATGGGCTTTTGGGAACATATATTTAATTTTCTTACAGGACTCAATATACCATGCTGGAACACCAGCGGCAACCATTGCCTCTTCCATTTCCGGCTTCAGTCCCTTACCTTTACGGACACTCTCCATAATTTTGAACGCAAGTCCATTTTCCACACCTGTATGAATCAGATAGGTCATAATATCATCTCTTGTACAAATCGCCGTTGACAGGGTACAATCCCCTTGGGCAATATAATACTGTGCGTTATTTAACCATACATCCGTACCATGGGACAGACCGGAAATACGAACCAAATCCGAAAAAGTTTTTGGTTTCGTATCTCGAAGCATCTGCATAACAAAATCCGTTCCAAACTCTGGAATTCCCAAAGAACCAAGGTCACAGCCGTCTAAATCTTCTTTTTTAAGTCCTAGTGCACTTAAATTGTCAAATAGAGAAAGTACCTTTTGATCATCCAGACGGACTTTCTTGGCATCGACTCCGGTTAAATCCTCCAGCATACGAATCATGGTTGGATCATCGTGACCGAGAATATCGAGTTTTAATAAGTTATGGTCAATGGAGTGGTAATCAAAATGCGTGGTAACCGTTTTCGTTGTCATATCATTTGCCGGACGCTGTACTGGAGTGAAGGAATAAATCTCTTCTCCATGAGGCAGTACGACGATCCCACCAGGATGCTGTCCTGTTGTTCGACGAACACCTACACACCCTTCCGCAATACGTTCAATTTCCGCACGACGTTTGGAAACTCCGTGTTCTTCGTTGTATTTTAATACAAATCCATAAGCTGTTTTTTCTGCCAGAGTACCAATGGTTCCAGCACGGAATGTCTGGCCTTTTCCGAAAATAACCTCCGTGTAATCATGGGCTTTCGCCTGATATTCCCCAGAAAAGTTAAGATCGATATCAGGTTCCTTATCCCCATAGAAACCAAGGAATGTTTCGAACGGGATTTCATGTCCATCTTTATGAAGCGGTTTTCCACAAACCGGACAGTTTTTATCCGGCATATCACACCCTGATTTTCCAGCAAATGCTTTTACCTCTTCGGAATCAAAATCCGAATAGAAACAATTCGTACAATAATAATGGGCTGGCAATGGATTTACCTCCGTAATGCCTGCCATTGTCGCAACGAAGGAGGAACCTACAGAACCCCTTGAACCTACCAGATAGCCATCTTCGTTGGATTTCCAAACTAATTTCTGGGCGATGATATACATTACGGCGAATCCATTTCCGATAATAGATGTCAGCTCTTTCTCCAAACGATCCGCAACCGGCTTCGGAAGTTCTGGCCCATACATAGATGTTGCCTTACGGTAACAGATATCACGCAGGGTCTGGTCAGAATTTTCGATAACTGGAGGACATTTATCCGGACGAACCGGTGAAATTTTATCCACCATATCCGCAATCTTATTGGTATTATCAATTACAATTTCTTCTGCCTTTTCTCTTCCAAGATACATAAATTCCTGTACCATTTCTTCTGTCGTACGCAGATACAACGGCGGCTGACGATCAGCATCTTTGAATCCTTTTCCCGCCATAATAATTCGACGGAATACTTCATCTCCCGGATCTAGAAAATGTACATCACAGGTTCCAACTACCAGCTTGTGATACTCTTCTCCTAATGCAATAATCTTTTTATTGATTTCAATCAGGTCGTTCTGATCTTTAATATCATATTTATCATCGTCAATCATAAACTGATTATTGCCAAGAGGCTGGATTTCAAAGTAATCATAAAATCTCGCCAAACGGTCGATTTCCTCTTTCGGACGGTCCCGTAAAATTGCCTGATAAAGCTCACCTGCTTCACAGGCACTTCCCATTAAAAGACCTTCTCTATTCTTTAGAAATAAACTTTTCGGAATTCGAGGACGCCGCTGGTAATAATCAATATGGGATAAGGATACCAGTTTATAAAGATTACAGCGGCCTGTATCATTTTTAGCCAGAATAATGGCATGATACGTTGGCAGCTTCTTAATCATTTCCGGTGTCATCACGTTCATCTTTTCCATTTCTTCCAACGTCTTAACACCTTTTTTATCAAGCATTTCGATAAACTTCACGAAAATTTCTGCTGTCGCACCCGCATCATCTACCGCACGGTGATGATTTTCTAAAGAGATCCCTAAATCCTTGGCAACAACATTTAACTTATATTTATTTAAATGTGGAAGCAGAAGTCTTGCCATTCCAACGGTATCCACAACGGTAAAATCTGTTTCAATTCCTAGCTCATATGCTTTTCTTGTGATAAAGCCCACATCAAAGGATGCATTATGAGCAACTAAAACTGCGTCTCCACAGAATTCCAAAAATTGCGGCAGAATTACATCAATTTTGGGATAATCCATAACCATTTCATCAGTGATGCTGGTCAACTGGGTAATCTCATACGGAATCGGTATATCCGGATTAATAAAGGTACTGAACTTATCTACAATTTTACCTTCTACAACCTTTACTGCACCAATTTCAATAATTTTGTCATTCACCGGTCCGAATCCTGTGGTCTCGATATCAAAAACAATACAGGGGTCGTGAAGGCTTTGGCCTTTGACATTATTAGAAATCTCTTTTAAATCATCCACCAGATATGCTTCACATCCGTAAATTACTTTAAAATCGTCCCCCTTGTCAATAGCATGATTGGCATCCGGAAAGGATTGTACTACACCATGATCCGTGATTGCAATGGCTTTGTGCCCCCAGCTTTTAGCACGTTTTACAAGATCCTTTACATCTACAACAGCATCCATATCGCTCATCAGCGTATGTGCATGCAGTTCCACACGTTTTCGTTCACTTTCATCTTTTCTTTTAACTGTAAAGTCATCAATGGTTTTAACACCGACAATAGACGCAATGGAAATTTCCTTATCGTAACGATCCATCAATGCCATTCCCTTGACTTTCAAAAAACTTCCTTTTGTAATCACAGATATTACATCTGGTGCCTGTTCATTTTTCAGAAAAATCTTACAGGAAATCGTATCCGTAAAATCTGTAACTGAAAAAATAAGAAGTGTCTTTTCATTTCGAAGTTCTCTTGCTTCTGTCGAGATAACCTTTCCATGAATCACAACTTCACCTATTTCATCCTGAATCTCTCCAATATCAATACAGTCGCCATCAAAGTTTCTTCCATAAATAACGCTTGGATCCTCAGGAAGTTTTCTATATTTTGCCCGTTCCTTGTAATTAAACTCTTTCTTCTTCGGATGTTCTTCTGCCACTTTATGCGGTTTATCCGCCGATGCCGCTTCTACAGCATGTTCCTGACTATGGGATGCCTTCTTTTTCTCTGCTGGTAGAACAACCACGTCACGGGATAAAAACTCTTTCTCTTCTTTTTCCTTTTCTTCCTGCTTCTTCTCTATATACGCAAAAGCAATGCCAACTGAAAAAGAAAAGCGGTTGTTATAAATATCATCCAGCTTTTCTTTAATATGTGGCACTCTCTTTTTCACCATAAAGGAATCTTCCACATCTATCGTTATAATTTCCGGCGTAAAATGAAATTCCGCCAATCTAATAATATTCGCGTCAATCGCACTTTCTTCCCTTAACTCATCCAGAATACTGTCAAAATAAATTGGCATAATTTTTTCCGGAGTATACTGCTGGGAAAGGTCATAGCACTCTACCAATGTAATTTTGCGTACAGCCTCTCCCAGAAGCTGTTTCCGAAGCTGGTACTCCATAGACCGCCTTACCCGGTAGGTAAGAATATGGTCACTTGCCAGATATATCTTTACAGAGTGGGTTGATTTGCTCATAACAATCCGTTTCACATCAACAGTCTGGAAGATTTTTAAAAGCTCATCCTTTACCGTCAGCTGATCAAAGGCTTCAAAAAACAGCATATAACCAACCTTTCTATATTACTGCTCATTCCAATGTTCCAGTTCATCTCGTAATACCGTAAGCAGCTTAACTTCCGGAACCTTTCTGACAATTTCACCTTTTTTAATCAGAAGTCCCTCACCAATGCCTCCTGCAATTCCGATATCTGCCTCTTTTGCCTCACCAGGTCCATTTACTACACAGCCCATAACAGCAACCTTAATATCCAGATCAATATCCTGAACCATGCTTTCTACCTGATTTGCCAGATTGATTAAATCAATTCTCGTTCTTCCACAGGTCGGACAGGAAACCACTTCAATACCACCTTTACGAAGTCCCAGAGATTTTAAAATCATCTTTGCAGATTTAATTTCTTCCAACGGATCACCCGTTAAGGAAACTCGAATAGTATTTCCGATACCGCGGGAAAGAATTGCTCCTAATCCTACCGCAGATTTAATATTTCCTGAATAAACCGTTCCAGATTCTGTAATTCCAACATGAAGCGGATAATTCGTTGATTTTACCAGCAGTTCATGGGCTTCAATACACATCGGCACATTGGAAGACTTAATGCTGATTACCAGATTATCATATCCCATGTCTTCAATAACTTTTACTTTATCAAGAGCACTCTCCACAATTCCCTGTGCCGTTACTCTTCCGTATTTCTCAATCAGACTTTTTTCAAGAGAACCGCTGTTTACACCGACACGGATTGGAATATTCCGTTCTTTTGCACAGTCTACTACCGCTTTAATCCGATCTGTGGAACCAATATTTCCAGGATTGATTCGGATTTTATCTGCTCCGTTTTCCATAGCTGCAATTGCCAGACGGTAATCAAAATGAATATCTGCAACTAATGGAATGGAGATCTGCTTTTTAATTTCCTTAAATGCCTCTGCTGCTTCCATAGTTGGAACAGCACAGCGGATAATTTCACATCCAGCCTTTTCAAGAGCATGAATCTGTGCTACGGTTCCTTTTACATCTTCTGTTTTTGTATTGGTCATAGATTGGATTAAGACAGGATTCTTTCCACCAATTACCCGGTCTCCGATCCGAATCTCTTTCGTCATTTCCCGTATCATAATGAACGCCTTTCTATTGATAACTACTTGAGTATTCTGCTAAAGTCATTAAACATAATTAATACCATTAATATCATCAAAGCCACAAGGCCAATTAAGTGTACCATGCCTTCCTTTTCCCTGTCAATCGCTTTACCACGGATGGCTTCAATAAACAGAAATACCAGTCTTCCTCCATCCAATGCAGGTAATGGAAGCAGATTCATAACACCAAGGTTGGCACTTAACAGAATCGTAATGTTAAGCATATTTAATACGACTGCAAGAATTCCTGCAGATTTACTTTCTTTATAAGTACTTCCAATCATATCTACGATACCAACCGGCCCAGAAATATCATCTTTGCTCACTTTTCCTTTTACCATCATTTCCAGACTCTCAATGGTCGTCTGAATCCAGAATTTTACTTCATAAAGACCATATTTTACAACACCCAGAGGGCCTGTTTTTGTACGATAATAAGTAATATCAAATGGAAGCTGATTATTTCCAGAATCAGATTTCATATATGGTGATTTTACCGTAAGTGTCTTTCCATCACGTTCTACTTTTACCGTAAAACTTTCACCATTCAAAGGATTCATCGTTTCATAAATGCTTAATTCTCTGGAAATACGAATTTTTGACCCATTAATTTCCTTTAAAACATCCCCTTTTTGGATGCCTTCACCTGCTTCATAGAAACCTTCTTTTACTTGTGTTACTTCCGGTTTATCGTATCCAACTTTTCCGATGATAATCATAGCAAAGAAAAATGCCAGCAGAAAGTTAAATAAAGGACCTGCGAAAATAACAGAAATTCTTGCCCAAACACTTTTATTATTAAATGCATCTGGATCATTAGATTCTTCATCTTCACCAAGCATCATGCAGGAACCACCCAAAGGAAGCAGCTTCCAGGAATACTTCGTATGTTCCTTCCAGTCTTCCCTTTCAAAACAGTCATCTGATGATGCAAAAATTTTTCCTGAAAATCCATGATTTGTCTTTACCACTGTAATTAAACGTGGACCCATGCCAACCGAAAATTCATTTACGGTAACACCATTCTTTTTTGCCAGTAAAAAATGTCCAAGTTCATGTATGATAATGATAATACTGAACACAATTAATGCAACAATAATCTGCATACTACTCCTCTTTCTTTTTCCATTTTTGATTTAAATTCTCATAAGTTTCCTGCTCGATTTCTAAAATCTGCTCTACGGTCGGATCTTTGATAAACTGATGTTTCTCTATCGCGTATTCGATACTGTCTACAATATCCAGATAACCAATCTCACGGTTTAAAAACATAGCAACTGCCCGCTCGTTTGCAGCGTTAAATACCGTCGGAATACTTCCACCTTTACGTCCTGCAGCATATGCAAGCTTAAGTCCTCTAAATGTATCCATATCCGGCTTCTCGAAAGTAATGCGTCCCAGCTTGTAAAAATCAAGCCTATCACCTGGTAATGGTTTCCGATCGGGATACGTTAAAGCATACTGAATCGGAAGCTTCATATCGGGAGTTCCCAGCTGAGCAATAATTCCTCCATCTACAAACTCTACCATAGAATGAATGACACTCTGTGGCTGTACAACCACCTGAATATGGTCATAATCCACATCAAAAAGCCATCTTGCTTCCATAACTTCGAGTCCTTTATTTACCATAGTAGAAGAATCAATGGTGATTTTTCTTCCCATACTCCAGTTTGGATGCTTCAGTGCATCTTCTACCTGAATTTCTTTTAGTTCTTCTAATTTTCTTCCACGGAATGGTCCCCCGGAAGCAGTAATAATCAGTTTTTCAATCTGCTTTGTATTTTCTCCATTTAACGACTGGAAAATGGCAGAATGTTCACTGTCCACTGGAAGCAGTGCCACCTGATGTTTCTTTATCAATGGCATAATAATATGACCGGCTGTTACCAGTGTTTCTTTATTAGCAAGAGCTATGTCTTTTCCTGCCTTAATTGCTTCGATCGTCGGACGGATTCCAATCATTCCGACAACAGCAGTAACAACAATCTGTGCATCCTTTTCAACTGCACATTCCATCAGACCATCCATGCCGCTTACAATTTTCACAGGAAGATGTTTTACACGTTCACGCAGTTCTTTAGCTTTCTCTTCCTGCCAGAGTGCTGCAGTCTTTGGCTTAAATTCCAAAATCTGCTGTTCCAGCAAATCAATATTTGAGCCGGCAGCCAAGGAAACAACTTCCATTTCCTCTTTATTATTTCTCACAACCTCTAATGTCTGCGTTCCAATAGAGCCGGTTGAACCCAGTACTGCTATTTTCTTCATAATGTCCCTCTTAACTTCTTTGGATTATTTTAAAAAAAACATATCATTAAAAGATATACAACTGGTGCTGTAAATAGAATACTATCGAAACGATCTAGAATTCCTCCATGGCCGGGGATCAGTTTTCCATAGTCTTTGATGTCATGGTTTCTCTTAACAGCTGAAGCACAAAGATCTCCAAATTGGGCAATAACAGAACCAACGCACCCCATCAAAGCATAAACAAGCTGTGGATTTTCAATTCCAGCAAGTTTATTTTTAAAAACCATTGCATATAGAAATCCTATCAGTCCTGCACCAATTACACCACCAACGCATCCTTCTATGCTTTTCTTTGGGCTTAATTTTGAAGGAAGTTTATGCTTTCCAAATAATACTCCGACACAATATGCACAAGTATCCGATCCCCATGCAGCAATGAAAATCAACCATACCGTATAAATTCCAGAAGGCATGATTCTTACCTGATAAATATAAGACATCAGCACTGTTACATAGAAAAATCCCAGAAAAAGTATACCAATCTGCTCTGTTACCAGTTTTGGATACAATGCCACATAACTTCCAAGCAGAATCACAAGATAAATCATAGTGAAAATCAAGATATGCTCCTGCATTTGATTTCCCAATAAAATTTCATAACCAACAGCTGCCAGATAACTGATAACCGCAGGCAGCGATTTCTCCAGCTTTGCAGTACGGTAAAGCTCATACTGTCCAATCAGAGATATTGCTCCTAAAAATAGAAGTAATACATTTCCTCCCGTTAAAATCGTCGCAAATATAATAAAAAGCAGCACAATACCACTTAATAATCTGGTTACAAACATATCTTCCTCCTAGACCCCACCGAAACGTCTGTTTCTTTTATTATAAAATTCAAAAGCCTTATCTAATTCCACTTCATTAAAATCCGGCCATAATACATCGGTAAAATAAAACTCTGCATAAGCTAACTGCCATAACAGATAATTAGATAATCTTTTTTCCCCACTGGTACGAATCATAAGCTCAGGATCCGGCATATCTTTCGTGTCCAGATAATCAGAAATCAACTCCTCGGTAATATCTTCTTTGGAAATCTTTCCATCCTCTGCATCTTTTACAATATTCGTTACCGCCCTACAGATCTCATCTCTGGAACCATAATTTAGAGCAACCTGAAAATTCAGTCCCGTATACTTACTCGATACCTCTTCCAGTCTCTTTATTTTTTCCTGCATATCCACATCCAGACGAGTGATATCTCCAATTACACGAACACGCATATTATTTTTCTTACTGATTTCCATACATTGATCCAGATAATTTTTCAAAATCTTCATAATGCCATCAATTTCTTCCTGGGACCGCTTCCAGTTCTCTGTGGAAAATGCATAAACCGTAAGATATTTTACGCCCCTATTGTATGCAGCCCTACAGATTTTTTCTACATTATCAGCACCCTTTTTATGCCCATAATTTCTAGGCATCATACGTTTCTTCGCCCATCTTCCATTTCCATCTAAAATAATAGCAACATGCTTTGGTATCTTTAATTCTTCCACAAAACTTCCCTCCGAATTTTTCTTAAGAAAACTTCAAAAAATGATAATATGAGTTTTCTCTCCTTACGTAAAACAGGACGTACCTTGCCTATCACAAAATACGTCCGCTCTCGTCTTATACTGTAAGAATTTCTTTGGATTTTGCTTCCATCGCTTTTTCAACTTCTGCAATATATTTATCCGTCAGTTTCTGCACTTTGTCTTCTAACTGCTTTAATTCATCATCAGAAACTTCGTTTGCTTTGTTTGCTTTCTTTGCTGCATCGTTTGCATCACGACGGACATTACGAACTGCAACCTTTGCACTTTCTGCTTTCTTCTTTACATCTTTTACCAATTCTTTTCTTCTTTCCTCTGTTAATTCTGGGAAAACAAGACGAATTATTTTACCATCATTAGATGGTGTAAGACCTAAATCAGAAGCAATAATTGCCTTTTCGATTTCTTTAATCAGACTTGACTCCCAAGGCTGGATTTGAATTACTCTTGCCTCTGGTACTGTAATATTTGCTACAGACTGAAGTCCGGATGGCTGTCCATAGTAATCTACTTTCAATTTATCCAGAATATGAGGGTTTGCCCTGCCGGCTCTGATTGTAACATAGTCTTCATTTAAAGCCTGTAAGGTTTTCTGCATCTTGCTTTCAAATTGTTCTAAATTCATTTCCATTTTAAATCCTCCTGATTATCATACCGTAATTTTGGTTCCGGTAAATGTTCCATATAATGTATTAACAATGCTGTCTTTTTCACTAAGTGCAAAAACAAGCAAAGGTACCTTATTTTCCATGCACATGATAGTTGCAGTTAAATCAATTACCTGAAGTTTCTGATCCAAAACTTCCTGAATTGAAAGCTCATCATATTTCACGGCATCTTTGTTCACTTTTGGATCACTGTCGTAAACACCATCAATTGCTTTTGCAAGTAAAATCGCATCTGCCTCCATTTCAATTGCACGAAGTGCAGCACCAGTATCGGTTGAGAAATAAGGATGGCCTGTACCACCGGCAAAGAACACAACCTTTCCCTGACGAAATGCTTCATTTGCTGCATCTTTTGAAAACAATTTAGTCATGCTTCCACAGGAAAATGGTGTGAAAACAATTGTATCAAGACCTGCTGAACGGAAAATTTCTGATGTATAAATACAGTTCATAACCGTTGCAAGCATTCCAATCTGATCTGCTTTTGTTCTATCTATATTTTCACTGGTACGTCCTCTCCAGAAGTTTCCTCCTCCAATGACAATACCAACCTCAAGACCTTTGTCCACAACAGCTTTTACCTGTCCGGCAACTTCCATACAGGTTGCTTCATCAAAACCATGCTTTTTTTCTCCCGCTAAAGCTTCTCCGCTTAATTTAAGCAGTACTCTTTTATATTCTGACATGTCCAAAACTCCTTAACATAATTTATTTCTAAAATGAACTACAGTTCTCCTTATTATAGTCTTTCAAAAACTACAGATAAGATTCCTGCTCAATCATTTTTAATCGAAGCATATTTTAATTCATCCATTACCTCATTTTCAAATGTATCGGTAGCACTATACTGATCATCCTTAATGGAACCGGTACTGTTTTCTTCTAACCGCCCTGACTTAAGTGCTTCTAACATTGTCCGGAATGCTTTATCTGTTATTCCTGATTCATCCGGCTGTCCTGTCTGCACCTGGCCATGTTCAATCTGATCTACAAGTTCATCATCCATCATATCCTGATAGTTCACTTCATCGACCTCATAACCTGAGGTTAAAATCTCATTCACAGTATCCACCATTTTCCTATAATCCTTTCCATATGTCACTGACCTCATACATTCCACTCTTCGTTTGTAAATGTTCAGCTATTCAGCTTCACATGCTGAACTAATTTCGTATCACCGTCAATCGGAAGTACAGAAATACCATCCTTCTTTAATTGTTTCAATAAAGCAGGGAGCATCTCTACGGTCTTTGTTTTCGCTGCTGCATCATGTAAAAGTACAATAGATGTATTATGCTGCTCTACATCTTTCATTGCATTACGAACCAGCTGCTTCTTTGTATACGTTTTTCCGTCCGCATCTCCAGATAATGCATTCCAGTCATAGTAGTTAATTCCTCTCTTTTTAAGAACACGGATAAGTTTTCTCATTGGCACATTGCTGACTGTATTGCTGGAACCTCCTGGAAATCGATAATACAAACTCTTTACTCCGGTAACATCATATAACAGATTCTGGATTTTGTCCAAATCTTTTTCAAATGATTTTGTCGATTTGTACAGCCTCCTGTAATCATGGGAATAGGAATGCATTCCTAATGTATGCCCTTCATTCACAATTCTCCGATAAACCGATTTTGAGTATTTGTCACTCTTTCCTATTACAAAGAATGTTGCTTTCACATTATACTTCTTTAAAATATCAAGTATCTCCTCTGTATTCTTACTTGGACCATCATCAAACGTCAAATATACTTTTTGAATATCAGCATCCGTCTGTGTCTGTTCATTTTTCTTTGCCGTACTGCTTTGTTCGTTTTTTCCAGTGGCGGTATCTTTCCCATCCTCACTAGAAAGTGCTGCTGCTTTATCCTGTTCTGTTAAAGCTTGAAAATCCTGTGTACTACTATCCTCACCCTGGACTTCCTGGGCTGCTACGTTATCACCCGGCAGCATAATTACGACATCCTCTTTATTCCCAGTATTGTTATTCACACAAATCACAAGAATAAAAATGAAATTAAGCAGAAAAAGCAATGCTCCTAAAATAAAACTTCTACGGACACGGCCTTTTCCAGACCCATTCTGCTGTTCATCGTAGTCACACCTGATGATTTTGTTAAAAAAATCCATAAAATCATCCTTCCTTTACAGCCACAAAATTATTCTAACACACTTTTGCCCTTTTTCAAATACAATTTATGATCATTTTATTAAAAATATAATTGCTTATTGATTAAATTCTTCTTTTTGATATAATGAAAACCGAATAAGAATGTAGGAGCGCAAATGAATGAGAGAAACGAAAAAGTCTAATTTTTTTATTGAGTCAGAGATATACAAATATGTACTTCTGGCTTTTCTTTTAAATGTAGTTCTGGAAATCATGAACCGCCACTCACTGCTTGAGTGTTTAAAATTCATAGCTGGTTCTCCATTAGTGTTTCTTTATAATATGATAATTATTCTCATCACATTAACACTAGGACTGATTGCCAGACGAAAAGTATTTACTGTAATAACGGTTTCTTTTATCTGGCTTGTTCTTGGAATTACAAACTGTATTGTCCTGTTTTTCCGAACTACACCTTTTTCTGCCATCGATACATTGATGCTTAAAAATGCTTTTGAACTTTTCGATGCTTATTTCTCTGCTTTTGAAGCGGTTCTTATTATTGCAGGACTAATACTTGCCATTATCGGTCTAGTCGTGCTCTGGATCCGAACTCCAAAACAGCCCACGAGAAACAACTTTCTGAAAAGCCTGATTTTGATTATGGTTCTTTTCGGTGCAGAATCAGCTTTTACCCACATTGCAGTGAAAGCTGAGATTTTAAGTGATAATTTTGAGAATCTTTCCTATGCTTATCAGGAATATGGATTTGCTTACTGCTTTACAAACAGTCTTGTTGACGTTGGAATTTCCAAACCGGAAAATTACAGTGAAAAGATAGTTGATGAAATCAAAGAACCAATTGAAGAATCGGAAAAAGAAACTTCTGTGGATTATAAAAAAGTCAAACCAAATATTATTATGATCCAGTTAGAATCCTTCTTTGATGTAAATTATATCAATGACGTTGCTTTTTCCCAAAATCCAATTCCAAATTTTACGAAACTGAAGAAAAATTATTCTTCCGGATTTTTGACAGTACCATCTGTCGGTGCCGGAACAGCAAACACAGAGTTTGAAGTACTTACAGGCATGAGCACCGCATTTTTTGGTGCTGGTGAATATCCTTATAAAACAATTATGACCAGGCAGACTGCTGAAAGCATAGCCTATCTGTTAAAAAATAAAGGATACAGCACACATGCTATTCATAATAATGACGGAACATTCTACAGCCGCAATGTCGTATTTTCCAATCTTGGATTTGACACTTTTACACCAATTGAATATATGTACAATGTAGAACAGAATCCAAAAGGATGGGCAAAAGATAACATACTGCCAGGCGAGATTAAAAAATGTCTGGATTCTTCCGATGGAAGTGATTTTGTATTTACCGTCAGCGTTCAGGGACATGGACGTTATCCTTCTACCGTGATAGACAATACACAAACGATTACATCCAGTGGAAATGATACACAGAAAACTGAACTGGAATATTACGTGAACCAGATTCATGAAATGGATACCATGGTTGGAAAATTAATTAAGCAGATTAAAGCCTCTAAAGAACCTACTGTTCTTGTTTTGTACGGAGACCATCTTCCTACCCTCGGTCTTAATGATGAACGTTTGGATAATAAAAATATGTATCAGACAGAATATGTTGTATGGGATAACCTTGGATTGAAAAAGCAGGATAAAGACCTTTATTCCTATCAGCTTGGCACGCATTTATTTGATATGCTTGGATATGAACCTGGAATCATGCAGGAATACCATAAACAGTATATGAACTCAAAAGATTATCAGAAGGATATGGAAATTCTGGAATATGATATGCTGTACGGTGACCATTATATTTATGAGGATAAAAAACAGCCTTATGAACCTACCGACATGAAAATGGGTATTGATGTGATTAAAGTCCGAAAAATTAAACAGATTACATCAGAAGAGAAATCCTACTATGTGACAGGCACACACTTTAATCCATATTCCATTGTTTATGTAAATGAAAAAGCTGCTGACACAGAATATATCAGCGAAAGTAAGTTAAAAATCACTGGTACTTTGCTTAAAAGCGGAGATAAAATCACTGTCGGTCAAACAGGAGAAGATCATGTTGTTCTTGGTTATTCCAATCAACTTATTGTAAATAAATAACCAGAAAGAAAACAGAATGGATGAATATTATTCTTTTATTTCTTTCATTCGCAAAGAGAAGTAAATGGCTCAAAGCCCTTTACTTCTCTTATTTTTCGTCATTTTAGATTATCATTACCATAATGTACCATATGTTTTTTGCAAGTTTTTGTAGATTGACTTGCAGAAATCTGATATAGTAGACAACATCATAATGTAATTTGAAAGGAGAACCCTATGAAAAAGAAAAAACTATCTTTTTCCGCCCTTATCTTTCTCGCTTTAGTTTCAGGTATCGCATGCGGTATGCTTTTACAAAACCATGCCTCCTTTGCAGGCGTATATATCAAACCTTTTGGCACTGTTTTTTTAAATCTTTTAAAAATGATTGTTGTTCCAGTTGTACTTTTTTCCATTATTCAAGGAATCATTTCATTAAAAGATATTAGAAAAGTTGGTTCTATCGGTATTAAAACTGTATTATTTTACTTAGTTACAACTGCTTTCGCCGTATTTTTAGGTGTGGCATTTGCAAACCTGTTTCGAGTTGGAGGCAATTACAAACTGAATACAGATGTACTTACTACTTATGACGGTTCCACTACTACTTCCGTCATTGACACCTTTGTCAACATGTTTCCTTCCAACTGGCTGACACCATTAACCGAAGCAAATATGCTTCAGGTAATTGCACTTGCCCTGTTCTTCGGATTTGCTATTATTTCAACCGGCGAAAAAGGAAAGGTGACTGCTGAGCTGGTAGAAAGCCTTGGGGAAGTATCCTTTAAAGTAATGGAAAACATTTTAAAGCTTTCTCCAATCGGTGTATTTGCATTAATTACACCCGTCATTGCAGAAAACGGTCCAAGCGTACTGCTCCCATTAATTCGTCTTATTTTAGTAGTTTACTTCACTGGTATTGTACACATGGTACTGATTTACTCTTCCAGTGTAAAAATATTTGGAGACATCCGTCCATCTGCATTCTTTAAAGAAATGATGCCGGCTATGATGTTCGCTTTTTCCAGTGCAAGCTCTATCGGAACACTTCCATTAAGTATGGAATGTACACAAAAACTTGGAGCAAAAAAAGAAGTTTCCAGTTTCGTTCTTCCATTAGGTGCTACAATTAACATGGATGGAACTTGTATTTACCAGGGGGTATGTGCCATCTTTATTGCACAGATTTTCGGTATTGATCTTTCTATTATGCAGCAGTTAACCATTGTTCTGACAGCAACACTTGCTTCTATCGGTACTGCCGGAGTTCCTGGGGCTGGTGTCATTATGCTGGCGATGGTACTTCAGAGTGTTGGACTTCCATTAGAAGGTATTGCACTGATTACAGGCATTGATCGTATTCTTGATATGGCACGTACCACAGTAAATATTACTGGTGACGCTGCATGTACTATCTGTATCAGTAAACTGGAAGATAAAAAAACAGAGAGAACCGACTTAAGTATTGCTGCCGCTGCTGAATAGAAATCCTTTTTTAAAAAATGACAAAAAACCTCTAAAGTAACAGATGTATATATTAATCTGCCTACTTTAGAGGTATCACATACTGTCTATTATTATTTTAATAATCCTGAACGAATTAACTGCATTCGAATCGGCTTTCCAAGTAGTATGGAAATAACCATCTTCAAAGCATCTCCAGGAATAAATGGGATAACCCCTGCTGCTAACGCTGTCCCAAAACTCATTCCAGACTGATAAGCAAGCCATGCTGTTCCTACTGCATAGGTTAATGCCGTCCCTGCTATCATTCCAAAAAATTTAAGCAGTATCTTATCTGGAAACTTCTCTGCAAAATATCCAGTAACAAATGCCATCAGAATAAATCCAATCAGATACCCCCCTGTTGGTCCAAGAAGCTTTCCTGCACCTGCAGTGAAATTTGCAAACACTGGCACTCCAATAAATCCAATCAAAAGATAAATAAGACAGCTTATAGTTCCCCTTCTGCTTCCTAATATGTATGCCGCAAGATAAATACCCAAATTCGCCAATGTCATTGGTACTGGTCCGATTGGCAGTGCAAATGGTCCCATCACACAAATGACTGCAGCCATAACGGCAGTTAATGCAAGCTGATGTACTCCTGTACTGCTTTTAGACGTATAGTTCTCTGTCATAATTTCCTCCACTTCTGTACCTTAAAATGTATCTTTCGGTACATCAATATCATTTTCATGTATTATTCTATAACGATAGTATACGCCCTTTTTTAATTATTTGTCAACCTGTTTCATTTATCTGGTTAACTATTTACTGTTTTTCCAGATAAGAAACAAGTTCTTCAAATGTGCCAGTCTCTACATTTTCCGCATTAGATACTTCTCCAATGATACAATCTGTCACAAGAAATACATCCATGCCAAGTCCATTTGCCGGTACGTAATCTTCATGAACATCATTTCCCACCATAAGAAGTCCATTTGAACTCAATCCATTCTTCGCAAAAATTTCTTCATAGTATTTAGGATTTGGTTTACAATACGAAGAATTCTCATAGGAAGTAACATAATCAAAATCTTCCAGAGTAAGACCAACCCAAGAGAGCCTTGCTTTTACAGCTTCCAGCGGAAATACCGGGTTGGTTGCCAGAATAACTTTCCCAGCATGTTTTTTTGCTTCTTCTACTGCTCGTTTCGCTAATGGATTTTCACCCGTAAACTCTTTCAAACTATAAAAATCTCCATTATAAAAGTCGTTAAATACATCCTGTTTCAATAAAATATCTTCCCCTAGACAGTCAGAAAACACTTTCCAGCAGCGTTCGCAGTTCGTTATGGTTCCATCATTTGCAATCATAGCCTTTACTGACTCCCATACAGTTCCAGTCAGTGCGTTTGGATCATACCCCAAAGGATAAACCGCCTTAACCAGCTTCTCCATATATGCTTTTGCAAATGTTTCTAACTCCATAGGTACCAGTGTTCCATCCATATCAAATAAAATTGCTTCTCTCATTCTGTCCCACTCCTGTTCCATTCTGTTGATTTTAATATTATAGTTGTTAAAAATAGTCCTTTTTTCAATCTTACAGGAGTTATTGTCTGTGGTCAAGGGGGACATTATCCCTATATGGAACGAAGTTTTTCCCTAATTTCTTCATCTTGAGTAATATCATAAACCATAAGGTAACATTCTTTTGCAGTTTCTATCCGTCCCGCTGCTTCTTCCTGTTTTCCCGCCTCATACGTAAGTCCCAAAGAAACCGGATCCGGTCCAACTGGAATGCCTGCTTTCTTCAGTATCTGAACCAGTTCCTCTACTGGCTTTTTCTGATAGGAACGCTTTAATGCTTCTTCCAGGTATTTGATTTCACTATCTGCCTGTCTGCTGTGAAAATAAAGATTACTATACTGATACATCTCCTGGGCCAGCTCAGGCTGATACGTTTCCAGATAATAAAATCCTAAATTCCGATAGTATCTGGCAAGAGTTGCTCTGGTAACGCAAAAACGATAGGCTTTCTTTGTGTATTCCAAAAGCAGTTCCAAGTCATTCATTCTTATGAACTGATTACAGATTCCAAAATAAGCTTCCAAGTCAACTGGATTCCAGACCAGTGCTTTTTCATATGCTTCTTTTGCAAAGTTCCAGTTCTCTTCTTTTTCAAATTCTTCTGCTAATTCTTTCCATTTTTTATTCAAATTTGTCTTTGCAAATTTATATTCATCTTGATTTACAAAATACTCATAATAATAAATTTCTGTCACATGATTGAGACAAACTACAGGAACTTCCCTGTCCTGGTATTCTTCTTCTAAACGATTGATTTCCTGTTCTAATTCATCAGTTCTACTGCTCATGTCTTTCCTTTCCTGCTGCCTCAATTCTACCCTTTACTTTTCTAACAGCTGTTTCATTTTTTCTTCCATTGCATTCAGCTGTTTTGCATAGTCTAAAAACTCTTTGCTTGCATTTTCATTGCACAAATCTTTTTTATAACAGACACGGTGTTCCATGCTTGCCCAGAAATCCATAGACATGGTTCTCAGCTGAATTTCCACTGGATAATACTCCATACCATTAATATAATAAACGGGCACACCAAACACAATATGATAACTCTGATATCCGCTTGCTTTCGGTTCCTTAATATAATCCCGCTCCTTAATAATAATCAAATCTGCCTGCTTCTTTAAAAGTTCCACTACTGAATAGACATCTTCTACAAAGTAGCAGATAATTCGTATTCCTGCAATATCCGTTAGATTATCTCTGGCACTTTTAATTGTAACCTTTTTATCTTGTCTTAATAGTTTTTCTTCAATGCTGTCTTTTTTCTTAATTCTACACTGGGTGTTATGAATCGGATAATTTTTAAAATTCTTCCGATAATCCTTATTCAAAGTATTGATACGAACCTCCATATTGGAAATTGCATCCGAATAAGGACTGACAAACTCCACATAACTTTCTTCGGATATTCTTGTCTTCTTGGCAGGCTTCACAGCTGATTTTAGTGCTTTTGGTTCCTGCTGTTCCGTTAATATCATATTTTTTCTCACCTTCTTAGTCTTATTTTCTTTATTATGACATAAATTCGTGACAAATGTTTGAAATAAGCCTTAATTTTTCTTTCTGCCACTACTTCTATTATACTATTTTCTATGTAGATTTTCTATACATTCCCGTAAATTGATAGGATTCCAGACAAAAGGGAAAAAACCGATGAGAAGCTTTTCCCATCGGTTTCTATTTAAAATAATTTTTTCTTTTTAAAGATAAAAATACAGACAGCCACAACGGCCACACTTAATGCAATTACTGCAAAATATCCATATTTCCAGGTTAATTCCGGCATATTCTTAAAATTCATGCCATACCATCCAACAATCAAAGTCAGCGGAAGAAAAATTGTCGTTACCACTGTAAACATTTTCATAATCATATTCAGATTATAGTTTAAAGAAGCATCCAGTGCCTCCCTGATATGAATGAGATTTTCAGAAAGAGTCTGGATATTATTAATCAGACGTTCCGTCTTATCAGTAAAAATTTTAAAATATCGAAGATCTTCATCTTCGAATAAATCATTTTCATTTTCCTGAAGTTCTTCTCCAATATCCATCAACTGATCATAATAGTTTTTAATAATCAATAAATCATTTCGTAAATTAAAAATATCTTTGTTTAGATTATTATTAAAACAGCCATTTACAATGCTGTGCTCCATATCCATAATATCCCGTTCCGTTTCTTCCAACACACGGTTTCCATTAAATAAAAGCCTGTCCAAAATACCATAAATGACTTTTTCGAGCGTTGCATTCTGTCGGAATCTTCCGATGGACTCTACAAACATTTCCTGATAACTGTCATCCTGATCAATCAGTTTCACAAAAATAAACTGGTTCTTTCGTATAATGAATCCAAGCCTATCCCTTGCTTCATCTAAATCCATAACATTTACAATATTAATGATCCCAAGGCTGAATTCATCGTATACATCAATGCTGTTCCGAAAATGTGTCTGTTCCTGTTCAAACTCACGGATAATTGCATCTGCAATTTTAAGTATTTTTCGATTTTTCTTTAACTCCTCCAACGTAAGATATCCCACACTGATGGTATCGTTTTGAATCTGATCCAGTTTTACTTCATGTATATTGTTATCTTTTATCTCAAAAAACATTTTTTCACCACTTTCTATGGTTTCTCTTCTTCTATTTTACCACGAAAAGCAGTTTTTGAACATGCCCAGACAAATTACATCTTAGAGAACAGCCACCTTAACATGCCTGACATTCTCTCAGTGCACAGTCTTTTATCATTTTTAAAAACATCTGATGAATCCGCAGATCTCCATCTAGTTCTGGGTGAAAAGATAATCCGATTTGATTCCGATATTGTACACCAACAATATTACCATCTACAACCGATAGAATTTCCACTTCATCAGAGGTGCTTTCAATGTAAGGTGCACGGATAAATGTCATTGGAACTTTTTCATAGCACCCAAACTTTTCTTCCGTGTAAAAACTGCCAAGCTGTCTGCCATATGCGTTTCTTCGCACTGTAACCGGAAGCGTACCAAAATAAACATTATCGTCATTGGAAAGTTTTGAAGCCAAAAGAATTAATCCTGCACAAGTTGCCAGAACCGGCATGCCTACCTCAATTTTCTCTTTTAAAGCATCAAACATATCCAATTCTCTTAACAGTTTTCCCTGAACCGTGCTTTCTCCGCCAGGAAGAATCAGTGCCTGAAACGGCTGTTCTAAATCCCGTTTCTGCCGCAGCTCGACGTAATCCACACCGAGCTTTTCTAACACTTTTTCATGTTCCAGGAATGCTCCCTGAACTGCCAGCACACCTACTATCATATTATTTCCCCCGTTCTGCCATTAAAAGTGCAATTTCCTGTTCATTAATACCGACCATAGCTTCTCCTAAATCTTCCGAAAGTTCTGCCAGCATTTTTGCATCTGTGTAATTTGTAACCGCTTTTACAATTGCCTGAGCACGTTTTGCAGGATTTCCAGATTTGAAAATGCCAGAACCAACGAATACACCTTCTGCACCTAACTGCATCATTAATGCTGCATCTGCTGGAGTTGCTACACCACCTGCTGCAAAGTTAACAACTGGAAGTTTCTGATTGTCATGGACATAACGAACCAGATCATAGGAAACTCTTAAGTCTTTTGCTGCCTGATACAGTTCGTCTTCACTCATAGAAACAAGACGTCTGATTTCCTGATTCATCATTCTCATATGACTTACCGCCTGCACAACATCACCTGTTCCTGGTTCACCTTTGGTACGAATCATAGAAGCTCCTTCTTCAATTCTTCTGAGTGCTTCACCTAAATCCTTTGCACCACATACAAATGGTACTTTAAACTTTGTCTTGTCAATGTGGAAAATATCATCTGCTGGTGATAATACCTCACTTTCATCTATGTAATCAATTTCAATTGCCTCTAAAATCTGCGCTTCTGCAAAATGACCAATTCTGCATTTCGCCATAACTGGAATACTGACTGCTTCCTGAATTCCTTTAATCATCTTTGGATCGCTCATTCTGGAAACTCCACCTGCTGCCCTGATATCTGCTGGAATTCTCTCTAGTGCCATAACCGCACATGCACCTGCTTCCTGTGCAATCTTCGCCTGCTCAGGTGTTGTAACATCCATAATAACGCCGCCTTTTAACATCTGTGCCAGTTCCTTATTTAATTCATATCGTTTCTGTTCCATATCTTCTTCCTCCAATTTTTCTATTGAATTCTCTGCTTAATTTTGTTCTCTGCTTTACAAAAAATCTACCATTGATTATAATAGAAACTGGTCATATTTAAATATTCAAATTAGAAAGATTTTATATATCCAGTTTAAAAGGAGATTTCACATATGTTAACCTATTCATTTGAAAACATAGGGTCAGAAAGCCTGTATGAATATTTGTACCGGCGGATAAAAGAAGATATTTTAAGCAAAAAACTTCAGGTCGGAGACCGTCTTCCCTCCAAACGAAGCTTTGCAAAGCACCTAAACATCAGTGTTATTACGGTGGAAAGTGCTTATTCCCAGCTTCAGGTAGAAGGCTATATTTACTCAATTCCCAAAAAAGGATACTTTGTATCTGACCTTGACCAGAATGAATTTGTACATAAGACCAGACACTCTCAGACTATTCTGAAACAAGATAAAAAGGAACCTTATTTTGTGGATTTTGCAAGTAATACGATTCATCCAGATAATTTTCCCTTTCCTACCTGGACAAAACTTATGCGGGAAATTATCGCCCATGAACCCGGTGAAAACCTGTTAACTTCCGCACCTGCTGGTGGTATTACTGCTTTGAAACATGCTATATCCGAACATTTATATGAATTTCGTGGTATGTCTGTCTCACCAGAACAGATTATTATCGGTGCTGGAACCGAATATATTTACAATCTATTAATCCAGCTGCTTGGACATAACAATGTGTTTGCCGTAGAAAATCCAGGATATCAGAAAATAAGTAAGGTTTATGAAAAGAATGCCGTTTCCTGCTGCCATATTCCAATGGATAAGGACGGTATCTCCGTAAAAGAGTTACAGAAAAGCCAAGCTGACATCGTCCACCTATCTCCATCCCACCATTTTCCAACCGGTATTGTGGTTCCAATCAGCAGACGTTATGATTTATTAAGCTGGGCTTCCCAAAGAGAAAACAGATATATTATTGAGGATGATTATGACTGTGAATTCCGTCTGTATGGAAAACCAATTCCTACCTTACAGAGCATTGATGTGATGGAAAAAGTCATTTACATGAATACCTTTACGAAAAGCCTTGCACCATCCTTTCGTATTGCTTATATGGTACTTCCAAAGCACCTGCTTCATATCTTTCAACATGAACTAAGCTTTTATTCTTGTACTGTTTCCAATATCGAGCAGTACACCCTTGCAGCATTTATTGAACAAGGCTATTTTGAAAAACATATTAACCGTATGCGGATTTATTATCGCACCAAACGGGATAAATTGATTAAACTGTTAAAAAACAGTACTCTCGCTCCTTTTATTACTTTATCCGAAGAAGATTCCGGACTTCATTTTCTTATGGAATTAAAAACAGAACGCACAGACGAAGAATTAATAGAACGTGCCCGAATCCAGGGAATCCGTATCCGCTGTCTGTCTCAGTTCTATTATAAAGACACACCAAGAAAAGAACATATACTAATTGTAAGCTACGCCGGCATAGAAGAGACAAAAATGGAAGAAGCCGTACACAGGTTAGAATGTCTTTTATAGAAAACATTTACTGCATCATTTGACGATTCGCACATTCTACAGTCCCTGTTCAAAAGTGATAATCCATCACAAAATAAACTTCAGGGACTACATCTAAGCAGACAGATATCTCCCTTATTTTTCCATTAATTGTTCCAAGCCGTATAAGGCTGCTCCGGCTGCACCAACAATTTCCGGCTCATTACAGATATAAAGCTTACTCTTAATTTTTTCCTCTACTGCCTTTACTACACCAGGATTCTTTGCAACTCCTCCTGTCATCATAAATGTTCCTTCCAATCCAACACGCTTCATTAGAGAATATCCTTTGGATGCAATGGATTTGTGAATTCCATGAGCAATATCGCACTTCTCTTTATTCTGAGCAATCAAAGAAATTACCTCTGACTCTGCAAAAACAGAACACATACTGCTGATATCAATATCTTCTTTCCATTCCAAAGAAATCGGACCTAATTCACTAATATCAATTTCCAAGGTTCTTGCCATCATTTCCAAAAAACGTCCGGTTCCCGCAGCACATTTATCATTCATAACGAAATCTTTTACTTCGCCTTTTTCATTTAATTTAATTGCCTTGCTGTCCTGACCGCCGATATCCAGAATCGTTCTCACCTCTGGATTAAAATAGTGGGCACCCTTTCCATGGCAGCTGATTTCTGTAACGGTTTCATCCGCAAATGGAATACTGACTCTTCCATATCCGGTGGAAATAATAATATCGATATCCTCCTGCTTTAAATTGGCTTTCTTCAATACACATTCTAAAATCCGCTCTGCACTTTCACCACTCTTTGCACCCGTTCTTACTACATCAAATGCAACAATCTTTTTCTCCTGATCAAGAATGACTGCGTTGGTGGATGTGGAGCCACTGTCAATTCCCATGCTGTACATTTTAGTTCCCTCCTCTTTTCTCTTTCTTCTCTGATTTTTTATAATACCATTTGCCACGCGAAGGGATTCTAAAAATGCCTCTACTCTGGTTCGAATCTGTCCTTCACACTGTCTGGTGGAATCTGTTTCTACTAAAATGACTGGTATCTTATCCAGCTTTTTCTTAAGCCAGGTATATTCATAGGAATAAGAATCACAGAACTGAACCGTATGATAAATAATTCCGTCTAACTGGTCTTCAAATCCTTTTACGTACTCTTCCCGGTTTACTGCCTTTTCCATACGCATACATGGAATCTGATTTAACAGCCTGTCTGCATAAGAATGAAATACATCTTTTTTATCAATTTGAAAATCACGGCTGATTCCTGTACAGGTTAAATTAAACAAAACTTCTGCATTCTGTTCTTCCAATACCTTCAGAATGCTTTTACTTGCTCTGGCTCCCATTACACCAACACGTAGTTTCCGTTCTCTGTTCTCTGGTCTTTTCTCTTCCGGCTGCCGTTTCTGTTCCAAAATCTTTTTCAATGCCTGCTCTAATTCTTTTTCAGCCCAGGTCTTTCCGGTAAACTCTTCATAGGCTTTCCACATTTCCCGAATCCGTTTTTCATAAATAGAAATGGAAAAATCGTTTACAATCCGTGGAATATCTAGAATATAAACAAATTTATCTGGACAAAGTTCTTTTACTACATCATAAAGCCGACGGATACTGTCACAGCATGCAGTCAATACAATACCATCATACTTTTTATCCAAAATATCTTCCAAGGCTCCTTTTGCATAGGAGCAGAGATTTGGATGCAGATATGTATCTGCTTTCACAAAGCTGGTTACTTCTGGTGAAATCCGCTGTACTTCTTCTCCCATTGCCTCAAACAATTCAATTGGGGTATATTTGCACACAAATCCTATCATATTAGGAAACCTCCTCGTTTATCAATTCTAGAAATGCCTCCAAACGGGTTTTGATCTGTCCATCATGACTGTTTCTCCGATCCATGGCATCTCCATCCAAAATCAGTGTTGGAATGTCTTTCTTCTGCATTGCTTCTTTGAGCATCACACTTCCTCCAGAAGACTGTTTGCATCCCCAATGACAGAAATTAATGACGGCATCTGGTTCCAGTTCATCCACCAGTTCCGATACTCTGTCAATTTTTCGTTCATAAGAACCATTATATAAATTGTGTACCATTTTCTTTGCCAAAGACCATATTGGTTTTTCTATATCCAGCGGCTGCATATAATCAATTACCGTATCATTGGCAATCACCTGATACTTTTCATTGGCGTTAAAATACTGCTTTAATGTTTCCTGATAATAAGGAAGTAAATGTACCCATAAAATCTTCTTTCCGGTAAACTTCGGATATTTTCGAATATCGTCTTTCATAAAACGGAATAAATCCAATACTTCTTTGGTTCCAATATCCAGATGTGTTGCAAACAGCATATAAAGCTGCGCTGTTAAAGAGCCCGGATACCAAATGGATTTCTGTAACTCTAAAAATTCCTTTAAATACTCTTTTGACTGGTTTTCCCGTTCCAGCGTATGTTTTAGTTCGCTTCGATCTAATTTTTTATGATATTTATCTTCCAACTGTTTAATCATCTCTTCTAACTGTAGTTCAACATAACGAACAGCATCTTCTCCTGTATCATACGGAATATCCAGTAGACAGAAATCGATATTCTTTTCTTTACAAAGATAGCGGAATGTATTTAGATTCCCATCGCAGGTCAGAGACGTCGTCACTGCAAAAGATGGAACTGGAATGGCTCCTGCATCTACTGCACCAATAAATCCTTTGTGATAAGAACACAGAGTCGGTGCAATTCCTTCGCTCTGTGCATAATCGATAAAATAATCCTCACATTGCATTCCTGATAAAAAGGAAGCAAAACACTCAATTGAAACTGAATTTAAACCAAAACACCGAAACAGCTCTACCGGAGCAAAAATATTTCCCCAGACATAAGTTTCTGGATGTTTCAATGCTTTTGTAGTCATCTGCATTACAAGATGTTCTAATTTCTGATAACCATGTGCCAGGCTTTTATTGGGTAATAATCCTGTTTTAAACTGATTTGCCCGAATTCCTACCTGAATCATTTTCCAGCTCCGCTCTGGTTTTTCTTGGGCTGTCTTTTTGATAAACTTTCCATAAGTCTGTATAACGTTCATAACTGTGCTCCTTACCTTCGGCTCGAAGCCGTAATTTTGTATAGAATGGAAATCTTCAATCAGTAATTATAATCCTCTGAAATTTGATGTCAAGGATCGAAAAAAGCCAGATTAACTTTAAATCTGGCCTTCCATCCTCTTTATGGAATTTTATTCTGTAAATTTTCCAACATAGTATTTCTTCTTACCACGGCGGATTACGATGATATCTTCACCTAAAATGCAGCTCTTATCAATATTGAATTCTAAATCTTTCACTACTTCACCATTGATGGAAATAGAACCTGCTGTTACAAATTCTCTTGCTTCTCTCTTGGAAGAACAGATTTTAGCAGCAGCAAGTACATCAACGATATTTCCTTCCTTACATTCAAATGTTGGTACACCATTTAAGCATACTAACAAATCTTTCACAGGAATTTCTTTGATATTTCCTTTAAACAGATTTTCACTGATTTTTACTGCATTCTCGTACTCTTCTTCGCCGTGAAGGTCTGTAACGATTTCTTTCGCTAATGTCTTCTGGGCAATTCTTAAATGAGGTGCTTCGTTATGCTGTTTTTCAATCTCTTCAATTTCTTCTTTTGAAAGGAATGTCAGTTTCTTTAAGTACTCGATTACTTTGGAATCTTCTGCATTTAACAGGAACTGATACAATTCGTAAGGAGATGTCTTCTCTTTATCCAGCCAGATTGCATTTCCTTCACTCTTACCAAACTTCACACCTCTTGAATCAGTAATCAATGGCATAGTGAACGCATACACTTCCTCACCGCTCGTCTTACGAACTAATTCCACACCAGTTGTAATGTTACCCCACTGATCAGAACCAGCAACTTGAAGGTCAACGCCCATTGTTTCATGCAGATGTTTGAAATCAAGACCCTGAATGAGCATATAAGAAAATTCTGCATAAGAAATACCAGATTCCATCTGTCTTCTAACCAGGTCTTTGTTTAACATGTAACCTACGTTAATATATTTTCCATAATCACGGAAGAAATCAATAACAGTCAGATCTTTTACCCAATCATAGTTATTTACTACTTCGTAAGGGAAAATCTTCTGAATCTGTTCTTTTAATTTTAAAAAGTTCTGTTCTACTACTTTCTTGTCAGCAAGTTTACGTTCTGTAGTTCCTCTTGGATCACCGATTAACGCAGTCGCTCCTCCGACAAGGATAATTGGGTGATGGCCTGCTTTTGCAAGTCTTCTCGTAATTAAAAATGATGAATAATGTCCCAGATGCAGACTGTCTGCTGTAGGGTCTGTTCCAATATAGAAAGAAATGCTTTCGTTATTTAATTTATCGATAAGCTCTGGACTAGTAATATCCTGAATAAGACCCCTCCATTTTAATTCATCATATAATTTCATAATTTGCCTCCTAACTGTCCCAGAAAGCTTCTTTCTGCCATCCGAAACATGTTCTCTTATAGTGTGAAGAACGCTTCAAAGCCACGTTTCACCTTTTCTTCATATTATATTCATTTTATTATGATAACAAAAAATGGTGGAATGTACAACTGTTTTGTTTGAAATGGACAGAAGCAAAAGTTATTTTGATGCATTAAGACCTTTAGTGTAAAGAATACGGACAATATCCATGAGTTTCTGAGAAGAAAAAACTTTTCTTAATTTACTCTCGAACTCTAGTTTACTATAACACATATCCCCTTGGTAAATCCTTTTAAGCACCTCATGAAATTTTTTATCATCTGTAATCATTACTGGATAAATTCTCTCCAATGAAGAATACAATACAAATACCGTTTTTGAGTAATTATCCAAATTAGGCACTACAATATCATAACGTGTTGCAAGAGTAAAATTATATTCACTCTTATCCTCTACATGCACAACATCTGTTTTGACATGTAAAATTCCATGTGTCTTTCTTTTAAGCAGCTCTAGCTGCTGCTTTAAAATCAGATCTGGCATATCCTGCGCAACTTCTAATTCGTTTATATCTTTAAACCCCCATAAATCTTGTTGATTAAATTTCTCATTTTCCATAGTTATCCTCCTTATACAACTTCAAACATAATTGGTAGATGATCTGAATATACTTTGCTATTTATTTTATTGCCTTTCACAAATGATCTGTTATTTGTACCTTCTAATATTTTAAAGGAAGTCCACTCAAATTTCTTTATAAAATATGGTCTTAACAAAACTTCATCAAATGTATACCAGTAGACAGACAATCCTTCTGAATCCCGATTTCGATAGTACGTTCCTTGAACTAATTTATTTTCCCCCATCATCTTCCACATAGGATTATAATAGAACAGCTTCTTTTTTCCTTTTATTATACGATATCCTTTTAACGCATGCTCTACTGACATTGTTGCATTAAAGGAATCATATCCCATAATCCCTCTAGAATAGGGTTGTAAATTAAAGTCTCCCAACACAATGCTTTTAAATTCTTCTTTTCCAAAGAAACTTTCCTCCATACACTGGATATCTCGACTAATTTCACCTGCATAATCACTTCTTGCAGCTTCGCTCTCATGCAATGCACTTGGAAGATGCACCAGAAAAAGCAAATATTCTTTCTCTGTATCTACAAATTTATAGCAAGAATAATGCTCTTTTTCTTGTTTCACTGTAACTTTAACATTATTTGATGCATATAATGCCATATCTCCCTCTTGAAATATCTCAATTTTTCTCCATACACTTCCTCTTCCATTAAGCATCTTTAAAAGAACATCTGCATCTAAAACAGAACATTCTGTTACAGCTAATATATCAATTTTATTCTCTACTATTATTTCATATATAGTAGAACTCAATTCCTTATTATTAAGATTCCAATGTAAATATTTTATTCTTATAACCTCCCTTTTATAAGCCTTCTCATCCCTTTTCTAATTATATCATCTTTTGCATTGCTCTGCTATCTATGTTCAAGGTAATAACAGTTCTCCAAACAGCCCCACCTTAACAGCCTTTCTCTCACTTCTTTCTTATACATTTTCTCTTCCTCTACTTTCTCTGCCATACAAATCGCCCGTTTCAACACCTGAATATCCTTCACCATATAATCCACATAATTTCCCCGTCCAACCAGCTTCAAATGGGTAACTCCAGCGTCATTTAACTGTTTCAGTGCACACAGACCACATCCGCTGCTTCCTGTCTGATACTCTTCTTCCAAATTATCTTCAATACACTTTAGAATATCTCCATCTTCCAGCTCAACATCACCTTCCATTTCTGCCTCATTACTCTGACTAAGTTTTTCCCATACATTTTCAAAATTCCCACCGACATTTCTTAGTTTCCCCATTCGGTACGGAACCTTACACAAATGTGGCAGTTCATCACAATGAAGGGAATTACAGAAGGCCCCGGTAAACTGGCAGTATTCATTTAAAATAAATGCCTCAAACTCCAGATTCCGCCCTTTCTGACTGTTAATGCATGCTTTCATATCTGCAATTGTATTTTTCCGATGGAAAATGTATCTGGTAATATGAAATTCATTCATCTGTTCTATCATCAAATGATTTACTTCAGCAGTTTCTCCACTTAAATGAATGCGACAATCTACTCCATGCTGTCTTAAATAAAGAATCAGTGCCACATCCGCAATAATAAACGTGTCAAAACCAATTGCCATGCAGTCTTTTATCAGCTTTGCGACTACTGGATACTGCTCTGGCAGGTAATAAAGAGAGTTAAATGTAATTTTCACTGGTGTGCCGTAATGTTCCACCATTTTCCAAAGAATTTTCAGCTCACTGGCAGAGCCAATCTGCACGTTATAGTACAATACTTCCCGACGGTTTAGCGGAAGAAAAACACCATATCTGGAAAGCCACTCATTGGGTACATATCCACAGAAAAATTCATCTGCTCCAGCTTCTGCCAAAGGAATATAATCATCCACTGACCCAAGTCCCGATACAATTTTCATTCTTTCTTCCTCCTATAAAAAATTCAACACGATTCTATCTGCTCCTGATTCCATATAACACTGCATAGTATCAGCATTCCTTAACAGATTCTCATCCATTCCAAACAAAGAATTGTAACGTCCCGTCATCTTTAAATGACTTGGGTATAAAAATAAAAATTCCTTACAATACTCCGGACATTTCATCACCAGCTGCTGCCTTCCACGCTTTCCAGTCGTACATTTTGCATATAACGTACAATATTGAGACGTATTCGTCTGATAATAGGGCATATGAATACTATTTCTTCCTGCTGGAAGTTTCATCTGATATCCGCAGCTTTCCTGCTCAAAACGACTAATATGCAGTTTATCCGTTAGATACTTCCAATACATATCATCTTCCAAGCTATTCTCCGCCAGCATTTCCACGCTTTCTTCGTATCCTGTTTTATATGAATACCTTGGATCTTTCCGTCTTTTATTTAGCAGATTTCCAAAAGAATGCTTCATATACGCTTCTTTTCCATCCAAAAGCGAAAACATTCCCCAGTCATTTATAACCACCTCTATCTGTACATCTTCTGCCAAACACCATTCAAATACTTCTTCTAAAAGCCTTTTCGTCTTTTCAATCAGATTTTCTCTAAGATATGTGAAAACTATAGTGATTCCTATCTGCTCCTGTTCTGCCTTTTTTAATAGTTCAAACAACACTTCCTTGTCTGGAAATAAATTATGGCAGAATTCATTTCCTATATAAATCCGTTCCAAGCGCCTTTCCTGCAATGGATGTCTGCTTAAAAACTGTTGTTTCAGATATCCTTTCCAAAAAGAATTCAAATCCTGATAAAGAAAACTTTCATATTTATCGGATGAATCCAACGATACTGCCACTTCCAACTCAGAAAGCAGTTTCTGGTAACGTTCTCTTTCTTCTATTACAATATTTGAAAACCATTCTTTCCTCTGAATCTCAAAACTATCTGCATAAGTTTCATCCAAATCCGCTGGGTATCCAGCCTTTTCCTGAGCACAGTATCCGTCGTCCCCACTCATTTTTAACTGCATATATTTCCAGTAATCTTTTATCATATAAGATGTATTTTCCTGAAATTCTGCCTCTACATCGCCAATCACATATTCTATATAAAAATTCTTTTCTTTCTCTTCCAGCACCTTATATTGTTTCAAATCTATCGTATGATATCTGCTTTCTTTAAAATAATAATATTTAAGTTCTATTTTCATTATCTTCTCAACCGGTTCCGGTGTTCGAAAAGAAAAGCCTTCCATTGCAAGTTCCAGTATCTGAACTTCCATTCCATTTACAAAGCAGGAAACAAGGCTGTAAGGTATCTGTGTTACTCCGTTTAACTCCATTGGCTTCCTACTCCTCTCTATTTCTATCAAATTTTACGATATCACTTTCCTTAAATCAAGGGAAATCAAATCCAAAAGAGGAACAGCTCTTTGTCTGTTCCTCCACTCTTTATATCTATCCACGAATTTTCTTTCGAACTGCGTTATCCAAATAGTGAAATGGTACTGCAATAATCAATATCAACACAATGTTAATTAAAATATACAATCCAGATGGTATATTCGGATGCAGGCGATCGGATGCCTGCAGTACCAATCCATGCCATAAGAAGATTGAAAAAGATATATCTCCGAGAAAATATGCTGCTTTATTTCCAAACTGATACATCATAGTTGCCACCAGTACAAATCCAATAATACTAATACTTAATGCAATTCTCAGAAGATAATTTCCCCAGAACATAATTTCTTTTACACCAAGCACATAAGCGGCTCCTGTAATCAGACTGGCAAATAGGAATAAAATAAATTTTTCTTTCTGTTTCTTACACAGGAATTCCTGTATGCGGTTATAGTAACGCTCCAGCACGACACCATACAGCAGACCAATGCTCTCAAGAAACCACCCAAAGCCATACGATTTCAAACCAAGGTCATCTCCAAAAATTGTTCCTACAAAACTATACACAAGTGGATATAAACACAAAATAGCAAATACTGCTTTTTCATTCTTTATAAATCGATTCAACAAATAAAAAATAATATAATATAGAATCAATAGACGCACAAATCCTGTTCCACCGGATTCTACCGCTAAATGTCCGATATATTTTACTATAACCGATACAATATATGGTATTAGTAGAATTAAAATCCTATTTTTGAAGAAACCATTCAGGTAACCTGGTTTTCTATGTACGCTATACATTAAACCATATGCAGAAAACATAAAATACATGGTTATTACAATGTAGCCAAAATTCGTGACAACACTTGAAATGCTATCCTGATAAGCAGGTGATATATGTGCAAAAACTACAACTACACAGCATATTCCTTTCAAATAGTTGGTCGTATCTTTGTCCAAAAGCCTTTTACTTCCATCATTTCTTTTCATTCCCCACAACTCACAAAATGCATACAAAAGAAGTATAAGGGCAGTAAATACCATTTTTCTTCCTCCTTCTTTTTGTTCTACTTCTATGTTACAACAAATGATGTCATTCGTCAATTTAGGTTTTATTAAAACATAGAATATAAAAAAACACCTCTAATTCAACCAAACATTAAATTAGAGGTGATTCTTATCTTATCAGAGTCCCTGCAATCCTAGATTAGTTACCCATCTGTTTTGCAACTTCTTCTGCGAAGTTTTCTTCCTTCTTCTCTAAACCTTCACCAGTTTCGAAACGAACGAAAGATTTAACTTCTAAGCTGATTCCATTAGCTTTTGCTACAGATTCAACATATTTTCCAACGGACTGTTTTCCGTCTTCAGCCTTAACGTAAACCTGATCAAGTAAGCAGATTTCTTTTAATTCTTTCTTGATACGGCCCATTACCATACCGTTAATGATTTTTTCATTAGCGTCTGGTTTTTCGTTTTTAGCTGCTGCTGTTAAGATTTCTTTTTCATGTGCAATATAATCCTGGTCTACTTCCGCATCGCTTGTGTATTTAGGATTTAATGCAGCAACCTGCATAGCACAGTTCTTTAAGCATTCTTCTACAGCATCGTTATCTGTATCTGTTTTAGCTTCAACTAAAACACCGATTTTTCCACCAGCGTGGATGTAAGAAGCTACAACACCATCTGTTGCAGTAACTTTCTTAATTCTTCTGATGTTCATGTTTTCACCGATTGTAGCAATCATGGAAGCTAACTGCTCTTTTACAGTTTTAGATGCATCTAAAGCCCATTTGTCAGCTAATAATGCTTCTACATCTGCATAGTCATTGTCAGCAACCTGTTTTGCGATAGCAGCAACAAAGTCTCTGAACTTTTCATTTTTAGCAACGAAGTCAGTTTCACTGTTTACTTCTACAATGGAAGCAACTTTCCTGTCGTCAGACACGCATGTGCATACGATACCTTCAGCTGCGATTCTGCCAGCTTTTTTCTCAGCTTTAGCAAGACCATTTTCTCTTAAGAATTCAACTGCTTTGTCCATATCACCATCTGTTGCAGAAAGAGCTTTTTTACAATCCATCATACCTGCACCAGTCATTTCTCTTAACTCTTTAACCATTGAAGCTGTGATAGCCATAATTTATTCCCTCCGTGAACTGTTAAATTATTCTGCAGTAACTTCTGCTTCCTCAGCAGCTTCTGCTTCGTCCATCTGTACACCCTGGTTTGCTTCGATAACAGCATCTGCCATTTTAGCAACAATCAGTTTTACAGCACGGATAGCATCATCGTTACCTGGAATTACATAATCTAATTCTTCTGGATCACAGTTAGTATCTGCAATACCGATAAGTGGGATTCCTAAAGAGTGAGCTTCCTGGATACAGATTCTTTCTTTCTTAGGGTCAACAACGAAGATAGCATCTGGAATCTTCTTCATGTTCTTGATACCGCCAAGGTTCTTTTCAAGTTTAGCCCATTCTTTTTTCAGTTCGATAACTTCTTTCTTAGGTAATACATCAAATGTACCATCTTCAGACATTGTTTCGATCTGTTTTAATCTATTGATTCTACCCTGGATAGTCTTGAAGTTTGTTAACATACCACCTAACCATCTTTCGTTAACGTAGTACATTCCACATCTTTCAGCTTCAGATTTTACAGAATCCTGTGCCTGTTTCTTTGTACCAACAAAAAGTACAGAACCACCATCAGCAACGATATCCTTGATAGCATTATAAGCTTCGTCAACTTTACCTACAGATTTCTGTAAGTCAATAATGTAGATACCATTTCTTTCTGTGTAAATGTAAGGAGCCATCTTAGGGTTCCATCTTCTAGTCTGGTGTCCGAAATGTACACCGGCTTCCAATAACTGTTTCATTGAAATAACGCTCATCGTTATACCTCCATAATTTTGTTATACTTCCGTCTGTTTCTCTTCTCCATGCCACCGCTTAGGCACCGACACAGAAATCCACAGACGTGTAATTTTCTCACAATAGTGAATTATAGCATAGATTTTGTCACATGGCAAGTCTAATTTTTTCTCTCATTTCTATAATTTGATTTGTATGGATGAGAAAAATTTAAGAAAAAAACTGTCTGCATTCACAGACAGTCTTCTCTTTTAAGTCAAAATATCAATAATTTCTTTATAAGACGAACCTTTTGGTATTTCATATTCTCCAGCACGTACTTTTGTCGCCTGATCACTATCCCTAAGATAATCATTAAAATCTTCTGCATTTTGTACCAATCCCTGTTTATGCAGATACTTAGAGATAGAACTGGAAACCATACCAGACTGTATTGTTATAGATACCATATTTCTGCTGTTCTTTTTAACGGTGTCCGTCTTAGAAGCTGACTCTGCCTTTTTCTCAACTGGTTTTGTCGATATAGATGGCTTCACACTTTTTATCGGCTCTTTTGTCTTTGTCGGTTCTACAGATGCTGCTGGTATTGTTGTTTTGTCCGGCTCTGGTGATGTCTCCTCCAGATTATTTTTAATCTTATCCAGACTGGCATCCATTCTTGCATCTTCCACTTCATTTTGTGTCAGCATGCCCATTTCTTTTGCCCGTTTTACAATTTCATCATCACTGATTGTAACCTTTTGATTCCGGTTTACTGCAAACAAAAGTAAAGCAGTAAACAACATGCCTACTCCGACTCCGCGGATAAAATACTTTACTTTCATTTTTTCGCTCCCTGATATAAATCAATAATCAGCTTTACTTCGCCTTTTCCAAGGTTCAGCTTTTTTGCTATCTCCGTAACTGACTCCCCATTTTCATAGGCTTTTAAAATTTTCATCCGATGGCCAGCTTCCTGCTCCTTTTCTACCTGTGACATGGAAATAGCACTATTTTCTTGCTTTACAAAATCAGCTGATTTACTTTCTGCTGCTTTTGACTGTCCTCTGGTTCCTTCTCTCTTTTTCTCTTTTCTCTCAGTAGAAGGCTTTCTTGCAGAGAGCGTTTCTGCTGCCATAGACTGTTTCAATTCTTTTTCCTTTTCATTCAGCATATTATACATAAAGATAACTTCCGAATGGTTTTGGTTGATTTTTTCCAACACAGTATCTGAAAATTCGTCTACTGCCATAATTTTTTCATTCGTCAGGCGGTTTAACTGCTGCACTGCATCTTCAATTGTCTGTTCTTTCACTCTTTCAATCGACTCCGCTACGGATGCCTCAATTGTTTGCTTATTCTGTTTCAGGACACCGGCTAGTGCCTCCTCAGATACAAAAGATTCTGACTGATTCAGCCTGTTTTCCATTTTTTCTGTAACAAAAAAACTTCCTATAATGCAGATAAGTGCAAGAACAATTAAAAAAATTGTTAATCCCATCTTACTGTACTCCCATGACTATATTGTGATATCAAATGAACTGCCTGATATACTTGGGAAAATCGTTTTCTTTTCCTGCTTTTTGGCAGTTTTCTTCTGAAGTCTCTCATACTCATTCTGCCCTTTTTCTTTTGCATCAAACTGTGAATTATTTTCCTTTTTTTGTTTCATCTGAACAGGCCGCTGCATATCCTGTTTTACCTGGCTCATAAACTGCTCACCGGTTCTTTGTTCGCCGTTCGCCACATGATCCAGATGATTCTTCTGAAACGTAGATGTCTCCTGCGATTTTGGAGGCATAGAAAGAATATCAATTGGTTTTACAGGCATTCAGATTCCACCTTTCTAAAGAGGCTTATTTTTTACTTCTCCATCCTCTTTGTAATATTTCGAATGATGCTCCACGGTTCGGACAAATTTCACAAGATTAGAAATAATAATTTTTACACCCGGGTAAGCCATATTTTCTACCACGATATTTCCATTATTCATTTCATCCATCTGATCTTTTAATTCCAGATAAGATTCCAGAAGCTCATTCAGTTCATTGTCCATTGTTTTAATTCTGTCTGGGAGCATTTTCACAAGCGCAGCCTTATCTGCTGGCAGTCTTGCTCCCTGTTCCATTTTTTTCTTCAGCAGTTCAAAAATCTGCTCCAGTTTTATTTTTTCCTGCCTCTTATCATTTATGTCCTGCTGGATTTTAATATACCGGTCACTTATTTCTGGATCAATTCCAACTTCCAGCACAGTTGTTGTTCCCATCGTGGAACCAGCAACTTTTAATGTAATCAAAGAACCAGCTTTCAGCTCACCACCTGTAACAAGTCCTTTTCTTCCAACAACAGAAATTTGGTTTTTGGCTTCAATCTGACTATGCATAATTGCTTCTGTCTGAACAGTATCACCAGATTTTACAGTAGAGTTTTCAATGAATTTAGTTACTACATTGCCCTTTGCCTCTAGACAGCCACGATTCATTCCCTGAATGCCCCGCTTTAAAATAATATCGCCATCTGCATAAAGACTGGCTCCCTCTACTACACCATCAACTACAATAGTTCCTTTTGCTCGGATACAATATCCTGTACGGACATTTCCTCTAACTGTAACATTTCCATCATAATGAATATCACCCGTAGACGCATCTACATCAGCAGGGACTTCATATGTGTCAGATACAAATACTTTTCCCTCTACCAGATTAACATGCCCAGATACACGGCTGTATAATGTGAGTCCGTCTTCTGACAAATCAGTCTGGTTTGTTTTCTTTAGTACTTTTTGTTTTACTTTCTTCGGCATAATACGATTTCCCATAATATCCATGCCAGGTGTACCAAGTACTGCAGGTTTTAATTTAGCCAGCACCTCTCCTTTTTGAACCCTTGTCATATTATCCAGATCATGGAAATCAACCGAACCATCTTCTTTCAATTTCGGTTTTGATGTATTTCCCACTCGAAAGAAATATTCAATCTCAGCATTCTGTCCTTCCACTGGCAGTGTTGCTCTTGCTAACAGAATATTCATACCAAACTGTCTGTTTTTTAGATAAGAATCAATATTAGCAGCTAAAATTCCATGAACAATGCCACGGCTTCTCAACTCATCTATAATATCTCTCTTATCCATATATTTTCCTTCAGAAGATGGAGGATAAAATTTTGCTGCTGCAAATCTTCTTGTTCGATCAAACAGCAGCTCCATCTTCTCATTGACAGCCCATACCTTGGCATTTAATATTTTCGCCTCAAACATACCACTGCAGTTTTGTAACATATCCTGCACTTCCTGCAGATCATATTCCTTAATAAAACAATCATCCAGATATTTTCTGATTTCATCCAGTTTGACAGGTTCTCCTCCATCCTCTGGTGGAAATATTTTGATTGATGTCGTCTGCTCACCATTTATTACCTGGAAAAAGCCATTTTTCTTCATGGTATACCCCCATATGCATTTTTATACCTACGCGTTTCTGATTATAAAAAATCAATATTACCTAGTTCTTTCTTCATCTTTTGCAAAGCTTTGGTATGCAGCTGAGAAATTCTAGATTCTGATACTTCTAATATATGGCTTATTTCCTTTAATGTCAATTCCTCATAATAATATAATGTAATAACTTTTCTTTCATTTTCAGTAAGTTTCTCTAAAACCTTCATAAGAACTTCTTTCATTTCTTCCCGTTCCATCACATGCTCTGGCTGTGCGAAATGAGAACTGGAACTATCTGATTGGCGTAAATCTGACCCCTGTTCAAGAAACTCATCTAATGAAATGATACTCGTTATTTTCATTTGATTCTGCCATTTTTCATACTCTTCGACTGAAATATCAAGTTCTTTTGCAACATCCTGTTCTGTTACATTATGTCCAGTTGTAATTTCCAGTTTTTGAATTGCCTGGTTTATCTTCTTCTGCTTTTGACGCAGTGTCCTTGGAATCCAATCCATTTTACGAATATGATCCAATATAGATCCTCTGATTCTCAGACTAGCATAGGTTTCAAATTTAATCCCTTTTGCATAGTCAAATTTATCAATTGCATCAATTAGACCGAAGGTTCCATATCCAGCCAAATCATCCTGTTCTACTGCATATCCTAAATACATATTCAGCCTTCCGGCAACAATTTTTACAAGTGCCGCATATTCAATTATCAGCTGTTCCCGAATGGCAGCATCCTTCGAAACTGAATATTTCTCCCATAATTTCAATCTGCCTTCTTCGTCCATGAAACCCTCCTCTTAGTCCTATTATTCTTTCTTTGTTTCCTCATCAGGATTCTCATCAAGATTTTCTTCCATATTTTCCTCTTCCTGCGGTTCTTCTTTTTTAAAGTTTGTTAAGATCCTTTCAACCAAAGATCTCGCAATCAATCCAACAATATAAAAGATAATTAAAACCGCTAAGAGTGTCTTCAGGCTTTGTAACACGTCCTTGTCCTGCACAATACTGATTATACTGACAATTGCTCCGGCAGTCAGCATCACTCCAGCAGGAATTAGTCTTGTCCTCATATTCCAAACTCCAGTCTTTACAGCATGCACAGAACACTTCTTTATCATCTGCATACATGCCGTAATTATTTATATTTTTCTAATTTTTTTTCCAACTGCCTTAATTACAAGTTCACAGGTTTCTGGATAAAATTCAATTGTCCGCCCGTAATTACAGCCCGTATCCTCACTTACAATATGAATGCCCAGTTCTTTTAATTTTTCTTTCGTAGCTTCCACATTACGCTCCCCTATTCGTAACATATCATTATTTGAACGAAAAGCAAACATCTGGGCTCCTCCTGCTATCTTTGCTAAAAGATTTGACTTTGAAGCCCCTTCCTGTATCAGTTTTTCAAGGAGCAGCGAAATTCCAGTATCTGCAAATTTTGCTTTATTTTCATTTGTTTTTACTTTTGTACTATCTGGAAGCATAATATGAGCCAGACCTGCTATTTTTTTTCTGGGATCGTATAAAACGATCCCAACACAGGAACCCAGCCCCAATGTAGTAATTGCATCTGGAGCTTTGCAAATATTTAAATCAGCCATACCGACCCTAATCATTTTACTCATACCCATACACCTATAATCCTAGCGAAGTCATGATTTTATCATAGGATTCCAAAGAAGGAATTAAGATAAAATAACCGTTCACTTCGATAGCATCCTCTCCAAATTGACTCTGGATTAATAATGCCTTATCCCCTATCTTTCCAAATTCAATTGCAGGTACGCTTAATATGGCCCCTGCCATATCAATCGACATATATGGAATCGATGATACAATGGTCAAATTAGTCATCTGTGAAAGAGAAGAAAGATATGCACCGGCAATGATATTTCCAATTTCCTGTAACGCTGACAGATCCATCTCTGAAAATTCATCAAAGTTGCTAATATCTTTGTTCATTAACAAATTTACCAGATGATGTGCCGATTTTTTTTCCAATATAAACATCATCATCCCATCGATATCTCCATCCAGGGTAAGCAGAATACCGACTACAAGACTTTCAGCACCACCAACAATATCCGGCACTTCCTTAAAGTCTAATAGTTCTACTTTTGGTACTTTCATGTCAATTTTTGAGTTTATCATCTGTGAGAGTGCCGTTGTCGCATTTCCAGCACCAATATTTCCAATTTCCCGTAACACGTCAAACTGTAAGGATTCAATATGCTTTAAATCTATCTTAGACATGTTATCACCTCTTTTATTGTGCCTCTTTTTCTACGATTACTCCTGCTATATTCAATAAAGAAATCAAATTATCATCATGCTTTCCAATTCCATTCAAAAATGCGGATTTTTCATCTGCGTTATCGTAGTTTGGCTTTTCAATGGATTCTTCATCCAATGTTACTACCTCTTTTACCTCATCCACAATAATTCCTACTGCTGCCTGAGGTTCCAGTTTGATAATAATAATTCTGGTGGTATTTGTATACTCATCCGGTTCCAAACCAAATTTCAAGCGAAGGCTCATAACTGGAATAATTTCACCACGAAGATTAATAACCCCTTTGAAATAAGACTGTGCCTTTGGCACACGGGTAATTCTCTGCATTCTTACGATATTATCAATATACTGTATATCAATGCCGTACTGTTCCGTTCCGAGACTTACGACAATATATTGTTTTCCTTCTGAAATAACTGCTTTATTTTCTTCCATCTCTGACACCTCCTAAACAAGTGTATTTGCATCAATAATCAATGCAACTTCACCATCACCAAGAATGGTTGCTCCACTGATAATCTTATTATTGTTAATATACTTTCCAATAGATTTAATAACGATTTCCTGTTGTCCAATTAAGTTATCCACTACAAGACCTGCCAGTTTATCACCTTTAGCAACGATAACAACAGTCAGGCTTTCCTTGGTATCCTCTATTGGTTCTACATCCAGAAGCTGTCCCAGACGAATCAATGGAATTACTTTTCCACGTAAATTAATAACTTCACGAGTCTGTACATACTTAATATCTGTCTTTGGAATATCTTCAATTGTCTGGATACTTCCAAGAGGAATTGCATATTTCTCTGTTCCCAGTTCAACCATTAATGTCTGAATAATAGCCAGTGTCAGAGGAAGACGGATAATAAAATTACTTCCTTCACCTAATGCAGTACGGCACTCGATGTCACCCCCAAGACCTTCAATCTTATTTTTAACAACATCAAGACCAACACCACGACCAGATACATCTGTAATTTTTTCAGATGTGGAGAAACTTGGACGGAATAACAGATCAATAACATCCTGATCACTCATGCTTTCTGCCTGTTCTTCTGTAATCGTCTCTTTCTCAATTGCTTTCTGCTTTACTTTTTCTATATTTATTCCGCCGCCATCATCACGAACCTCAATGACTACGTTATTACCATCCTGATAAGCGTTAAGGAAAATAGAACCAACTTCTGGTTTACCCACTTTCACACGTTCTTCATTACTTTCCAGACCATGATCAGCAGCATTTCTCAGCAGATGCATTAATGGATCTCCAATTTCATCAATAACCGTACGATCAAGTTCTGTGTCCTCACCGGTCATATACAGTTCCATCTTTTTATTCAATTTTTTCGATAAGTCTCGAATCATTCTAGGGAATTTATTTACTACACTTTCGATAGGCATCATTCTGACTTTCATGACAGATTCATGAAGATTTGTGGTAACACGTTCCAGATATTCAATCTGCTCATTGAATCCTGCTTCATTTCGTTTTTCGCCATCAGAATTACCAATAGATACAAGTCCATTTTTTGCGATAATCAGCTCGCTGACAAGGTTCATGAGTACATCCAGTTTCTCGATGTCGACTCTGACCGAACGATTGACAACTGGTTTGCCAGACGATTTTTGATTTGCTTTCTTTTCTTTCTTTTCTTTCTTCTCTGGCTGTTTCGCTGCAACAGCCTGTTTTCCATCCTGCTGAACTTCCGCTTTCTCCTCCTGTACTACAGGTGCTTCTTCCTTAAAATCAGCCGGATCAACTGCTCCAATTCCAACATCTTTGATTTCAGATACATTCATAACAGCAGCTTTTACTTCTTCTAAAGAATGCTCAGATAAAATAATAACACTAAAATCAAAATCGAATTTTTCATCTTCAATATCCTGTACATCTGGTACAGATTTGATTACTTCTCCGACTTCTTCCAATGCTTTAAATACAAGAAATGCTCTAGCCGCTTTTAAAAGACAATTATCAGCAATCAGAACTGAGATACCATAAATATGCTTTCCCTCTTCCTGTGCTTTGCGCATTGCATGTTGTTCATAATCTGCAAATTTAAGCGTTTTATATTTTTCCAATACATTTTCAGAAGACTCCTGTTTGGCAGCTTCAATACTCTGTGCAGTTACCTGTTCTTTCTCTGGTTCTGCTTTCTCACCAAGTCCTTCTTTCAATACATTATTTAATGCATCAATAATTTCCTGATGTTCATCTGTACCTTCATCTGCTGTTTCCTGAATATTTTCCAGATAAGCTTCCAGTGCATCGAGACCCTGAAATAATGTGTCTACCAGGAAAGAAGTTACTTTCATATTTCCATTACGGATTTCAGAAAAAACATTTTCCATGTCATGAGTCAGTCTCTGCATCCTCTTATAACCCATAGTACCGGCCATTCCTTTTAAAGAATGAGCAGCACGGAAGATTTCATTAATGGTATCTGTATTTTCCGGCTCTTTTTCTAAAATTAAGAGCTGTTCATTGAGACTCTGCAAATGCTCATTGGTCTCATCAATAAATATTTCAAGGTATTGGCTTACATCCATTTCATCGCACCCCCACGTGTTTTACTATTGATTCTGTAATCTCATTCAATGGTCTGACTTCATCTACCAATCCCGTCTTAAAAACAGCCTTTGGCATTCCATATACAATGGACGTCTCCATATCCTGTGCAATTACATAAATATTTTTTGATTTACTAAGTTCTTGAATTCCTTTTGTGCCATCGCTTCCCATTCCAGTTAATACAACGCAGACAATTTCATCATAATCTAAATCACAAAGGGAACGGTACATAATATCAGCGCATGGCCTAAGCCCATTTACTGCATCTTCTGTTCCAAGATGTAATGTAAAACCAGCACCGCTTTTTCTCACTTTCAGATGATTTCCACCTTTGGCAATGTACATTTTTCCATTTTCCAGGATATCACCTTCTGCTGCTTCTTTTACATCAATCTTTGAAGTTTCATTCAGTCTTACTGCCAAAGAATACGTAAACCCCGCCGGCATATGCTGTACCACTACAATTGGGGCATTTAGCTCTTTTGGAAATAAGGGGACTATAGTCTGAAGTGCTTTCGGGCCGCCTGTTGAACAGGCAAGAGCTATTAGTTTTTTTCCGCCTCTAATAGGTTTCTTTCCCGTGCTTTTTGGTCTGACTACGGAATGATGTTCTTCCACAGATGCAGAAAAAGTTCTTTTGGCCATCTTTTGCTTCATAATTTCTGCATCCAAGGAATAGGTTTGTGTCGCACAGGAAATCGCATTTAAGAGTTTATTCCGAAACGCCTCAGAGCGTGTTTCATAGAGACTTTCGGGCTTTGTGATAAAATCAAAAGCCCCAAGTTCCAACGCCCGGATCGTTTCATTTGCACCTTGTCTGGCAACGGTACTGACAATAAGCACTTTTGTACGGATATTATGTTTCTTTAATTGTTCTAATAATTCAAGGCCATTCATTTTCGGCATGTTGATATCTAAAATCGTACAATCATAGTGATTCTGAATCAGATAATCCAATCCCTGTACACCATCACCGGCAAATTTTGAAACCTCAAATCTCTCATCGCTATTAATTATATCAGAAAGCACTCTTCTCATAAGTGCAGAGTCATCTATAATTAAAATATTTTTTTTCAACTATATCAATCCTTTTTTTCTTTTTCTAATCCTTCTTTCTTCGTCAAATACAAAACGGACAATTTCTTCCCGCTGTCTGACCGAAATATCTACATATTGTACTCTTGTTTCAATAACGTCCTCACGATAATTTACTTCACTGGATGAAATTACTTCTGCCGGTATTTCAAAATCTTTATCTCCACTCTCATAAGTAAGATGCATTTTTAGCAGAATCTTTTCCCCACGGCTCATCTTTTCTGCAGAATTGAATTTTGCACCACCACCACTAATATTGGTCATAACAGCTGGATGCCACAGTGCTTCCTGTTCTGCAGCTTCCTGCTCTTTCTGTGCTTTATCTGCATAAGTCCGTGAGTTCTCTTTTTTATAAATATTTCCTTCCATAGAACGCTTGAATTTTATCTGAAGCAGACAGTCCAGACGATAGTATTCTCTTCTCTGGAGTTTTTCAAACTCAGTTAAGAGTTCAAAAACAAGATAATAAGTCCTTGTATCTTTAAAACGACTTACTACCTTCCCATCGCACCTGTATATACCTTTTTTGGTAAAAAACTCAATTCTATACTTTTCTAAAAAACCTAAAACTGTATATTTTCCATTCACCATTGGCATTGCTACCTTAATCTTATTTTCATCTAATATTTGAACCACCCTGGAATAATAAATTGTATTTTCTTCAGCTAATCCATATGACTGCCCTTCTATGCTTCTTTCTTCAATCCGTAACAGACGCCTGCCCTTTTCTTCTGACTGGCGTGTCAGTCTTATCTTTTCTCCAACTCTAATCACATCTGTAATCATCGTGATATGTGACCTCCCCATTTACCATACTTCTTAATTATGTTTATGAATAAATTTAGAAAATAAATATGCTATTCCTCTTTTATCCTCGTGAACCAATGCTGTATCTTTGAGAAGCATGCCTGCCAGCTCTTTTACTGCAAGAGCTGCTTTTGTATTTGGATAAGCAATCGAAAATGGTACCTGTCTGATGACTGCCTTTGGTACATTAGAATCCTGTGGAACTGCCCCCAGAAATTCAATCTGTATATCAAGGAATCTGTTGACCACCACATTCAGCTTATCAAAAAGTTCTTTTCCATTTCGATAAGATTCCACTCTGTTAGTAATTAATTTAACTGGTTTTAACTTGTCGTAGTCTTCTCTTTTGTTTAATGATTTTAATAAAGCGTAAGCATCTGTAATTGATGTTGGCTCTGGCGTCGCTACCACTACCACGTCATTACTATTTACTACAAATTCCAGAACTGCGTTAGAAATTCCCGCACCGGTATCTATAATAATCACATCTGCCAGCCTATCCAGTTCTGCCAGCTTACTTGTCAGATTCGTAATCTGATATTTGGTCAGATTAGCCATTTCCTGTACTCCAGATCCACCTGATATAATTTGAATCCCCTGAGGGCCTTCACAAAGAATATCCACCAATTCTTTATTTTTAAACATCAGATCTGACAAATTATATTTTGGACGTATCCCAAACATGACTTCCACATTTGCCAGTCCAAAATCTGCATCCAGAATAATGACACGTTTGCCAAGTCTGCTCATCTGAACGGCTAAATTAACCGATATGTTTGACTTGCCAACACCGCCTTTCCCACTTGTTACGGTAATTACGGAAGCTAAACTCTTCTGTTTCTCCTGACTTTTAATCAGATTCCTCAACTGGGTAGCTTGATCCATTACTGGTTTCCTCCTAACAGCTTCTTGGCTATGCTCTGCACATCAATGCTGCCAAAATCATCTGGTACATTCTGCCCCCATGTCGTATAAGACAATGGTACATGTGTAAGCATTCGAATATTTAAAATATTGCCAAGACATGTTGTCTCATCTAGTTTCGTAAATATAATATTATAGTCATTATAAATCTGATAATTTTCAGCAATGCGTATTAAGTCTTTATATTTTGTAGTTGCACTTAAAACCAGGAATACCTGTCTTTCCTCTTCTCCAACTGTATTCACCAGTTCCTCAAGATCTTTTTTCTGTTCTAGATTCTTATGAGAACGTCCTGCTGTATCAATTAACACAAGATCATAATCTGAATACTTCATTTTCTCTAATTCTAATTCATCTTTTGTATAAACAACGCTTAAAGGTATTCCAAGAATGCCTGCATACGTTCTTAACTGTTCTACTGCCGCAATACGATACGTATCTGCTGTGATCAACGCTACTTTTAAATTTTTTTTCAGTTTCAAGTAAGATGCCATTTTGGCAATGGTTGTAGTCTTTCCTACACCAGTGGGACCAATAAAAAATATAAATTTTTTCTCTTTGTTTTCTAAATCAACCAATACTGGTTCTCCCAATTTTAATACGATTTTCTGATATATACTGGTCAGGATATTATCCACTGAAGTTTCTCTCTTCAATGTACCCTTGATTTCCTGAATAATCTGAGCTGCAAATTCTTCATCTACTTCATTATCTACCAGCTGTTTTAATACAACTGCCAGACACTCCTGATTTCGATCTATCTGCTCCTGTTCTACCAAGTCATTCTCTTCTTTTTTTTCAGAACTCTTTGTTTCTGAAAGCTGTTTTACCAGTAGTTCCTGAAGATTATCAAGCCTCTGCTCAATTGCATTTTCTTCTTCCTTTGCAGAAGACGCTTTACTAACCCTCAAATAATCCTGATCCACTTTTTGTCCTTGTGGTTCAATACTACTTTCAATTATACCAGCCGATTTCTGTGCTGCCAAAAGACTTTCTACTTTTTTTGCATTATCATCAACTGCAGCTGTTACTTCAACCGTTGCCTTTCGGAAAAGACGATAAATTCCTCTTGGTTTTATTGTCTTAATATTTAATACAATTGCATCTTTTCCAAGTTCTTCATTTGCCAGCATAATGGCTTTCGTCTCTGTCTCTGCTTCGTACTTCTTAATAATCACTAAATTGTCACCATCCCAACTGATTGCAATTCAACGCTTGAATCGATTTCATTATAAGAAATTACTACTAAATCTTTAAAATAATCCGAGGTAAGTTTCTTAAAATACATCCTGACAATTGGTGATGTAATAATAATCGGATTCTTACCAATGTTCTTAAGATTTTCAATCTGCTCACTTACTGCATTTATAATACTTTGAGATTTTTCAGGATCCAAAGTCAAATATGCTCCCTGTTCGGTCTGTTTTACAGAATCCATAATATCCTGTTCAATCTTTGGATCTAATGTTACGACGCTTGTAGTTTCATTCTGTGGAAAGAACTTATTAGATATGGCACGCTTCAAGCTTTGTCTTACATATTCTGTCAGTACATCTGTATCCCTGGTTGTAGGTGCATAATCTGCCAATGTCTCAAAAATAGTTACTAAATCACGAATTGATACTTCCTCCCGAAGTAAATTTTGAAGTACTTTTTGAATTTCACCAACACTTAATAGTTTTGGAACCAGTTCATCCACGAGAGTTGTATTTTCATCTTTTACATTATTAATTAAATTCTGTACATCCTGACGAGTCATTAATTCATCCAGATGTTTCCGGATTACTTCTGTCAAATGTGTTGCAATAATAGAAGGAGGATCTACTACTGTATATCCAAATGCCTCCGCCTTTTCTCTCTGATTTTCATTAATCCAGATAGCAGGCAGATGGAACGATGGTTCAAATGTCGGAATACCTGTAATTTCTTCTTCTACGTACCCTGGGTTCATAGCCATATAATGGTCGAACATAATTTCACCTTCACTGACTGGAACGCCTTTTATTTTAATCAGATACTGATTTGGATTGAGCTGAATGTTATCTCTCAGACGAATAATTGGAACAACACATCCCAATTCCAAAGCAATCTGACGTCTTATCATTACAACACGGTCTAACAAATCACCACCCTGATTTACATCAGCAAGTGGAATAATACCATAACCAAATTCTAATTCAATTGGATCTACCTGAAGCAGCGATGTAACATTTTCAGGACGACGAATTTCCTCTGCACTAGCCTCCTCTTCGTCTGCTTCCTCTTCAATTTCCTTTACGCCAAGACTCTTGTTTATTGTATATCCAGCTGCTATAAATGCTCCCCCGTATCCAAAGAAAATAAACCATTGAAGTGGTGTCACTGCACCAAGGATAATCATACTTCCACCAACCATATACAATACTTTCGGAATAGAAAACAGCTGCTTAATTAAAATAGCACCCATTTCTACATCTTTTGAAGCCTTCGTTACCAGAATACCAGTTGACAAAGAAATCATAAGGGACGGTATCTGGCTGACCAGCCCATCACCAATTGTCAAAATCGTATATTTGTCTAAGGCATCTTGAACAGACATCCCTCCATATAAAACTCCCATGGAAATACCGCCAACAATATTGACGACTGTAATAATCAGACCTGCTATCGCATCTCCCTTTACATATTTAGTAGCACCATCCATGGCACCGAAGAAACTTGCTTCATCCTGAATTTTCTGTCTTCTCTGCTGCGCTTCTACATCTGTAATAGCACCTGTATTCAAATCCGCATCAATCGCCATCTGTTTACCTGGCATAGCATCCAATGTGAATCTGGCTGTTACTTCAGATACACGCTCAGAACCTTTATTGATAACCATAAACTGTACTAATACAAGAATTGCAAATACAATAGTACCAATAATCAGATTGTTTCCACCTACAAATTTACCGAATGTTTCTACAACATTACCTGGCTCACCTGTGGAAAGAATGAGTTTAGTAGATGAAACATTTAATGAAATACGAAATATGGTTGTAAACAAAAGCATGGTAGGAAAAAAGGACATATCCAGTGCTTCTTTTACAAACATTGTGTTAAATAATATGATCATAGCGATCGATATATTAAATGCTATTAAAACATCCAGAAGTCCAGACGGCATTGGTATAATAAAGAACATAATTGCCATCAGTATATAAAGTCCCAATGCTAAATCTGCCTTTTTCATATGTCTTTCCTCCTCACCTAAATTTTATTTTTTATTCTATAAACATAAGCCAGTACTTCCGCCACCATCTGATACATTTCCTGTGGAATTTCCTGCCCCAGCTCTACATTGAAATAAAGCATTCGTGCCAATGGCTTGTTCTCTACAATCTCAACTTGGTTTTCTCTGGCTATATCTTTAATCTTTGCTGCTACATAATCAGCACCCTTTGCAACAACAACTGGCGCACCATTAGAATCCTTATCATATTTAATTGCAACCGCCAGATGTGTAGGGTTTGTAATTACAACATCCGCTTCTGGAACTGACTGCATCATACGCTGTCTTGCGACTTCACGCATTTTTTGACGAATCTTTCCTTTAATCTGCGGATCACCTTCTGTATTTTTATATTCATCTTTTACTTCCTGCTTGGTCATTCTCATATCACGCTGGAATTTTTTCTTCTGATAAAATACATCTGCCAGTGCAAATATAAGGAAACATACACTGATTTTGATTCCAAGAGTGATAATCAAATCACCAATTACTTCAATTGCCTGTCTAAGACTGTAGTCATAAAACTCAAAAATCAAAGCAACATTTGCTTTCAGTGTTGTATATACAACAGCCCCCAGTATTAGCAGCTTTACTACAGACTTTACAAATTCAAAAATCTTCTCCGCTGAAATAATCCTTTTAAACCCTTTTAACGGATTAATCTTACTTAGTTTCGGTTTCAATGCTTCTCCCGAAACTTTCCATTTTACCTGCCATAAATCTATAACAAATGATATAACAAAGGCAAACAGCATAAATGGCAGTGCCATTTTTATTATATATAAAATCAATTCCTGAAATATTGCCAGCGAACGATTTACTGTAAAACCATCCTGAACAATATCCGAAATAGAAGAATATTCTTCTTGATAGACTTCTAACATACTGTTCCCGATACTTCCTATAAATATCTTCATAGCCAGGAACAATCCTAATAATACAAAAGCACTGACGATATCATTACTTCTCGCAACCTGCCCCTGTTTACGGGCATCATTTAACTTTTTGGGTGTTGCTTCTTCTGTCTTTTCTCCGCCAGCGCCTTCTTTTGCAAACAACTGTAAATTTAACTGTATAAAACCCTTATTCAAATTCTTACCCTTCCAGTTCTGCCTGCATTACTGCTATGGCGATAATGCTTTTATCATATCACTAACTACATATTTCATCTGTCCAAAAATAAAATCTGTCATTGATGGAAGCAGACTAATTGTTATAAATACAACTGAAAGACCTACTAAAAGCTTCAGCTGCATACCAATAACAAACATATTCATCTGTGGTGCAACTTTCGCCAGTACGCCAAGTACTACATTAACCACAAGGATACATGCAAATATAGGAATTACAATACGAAATCCAATCATAAAATACTTTGTCATAAAATTCAATGGAATTTCATATAATTTAGGTGGCAGTTTCTCTTTTCCAATGGGAATAAATTTAAACGTATCCACAATCGCAGATATAATAAAGTAATGCATATTGGATACCAACATAATCAGCATAACAAAATACGTATACATTGAACCACTAATTGAAGTTTCAAAGTTTGTATTCGGGTTTAAAACGCTGACCATAGAGAAACCAATTTCTGTATCAAGAATTCTACCTGAAAAATCCAGAATATAAATGCAAAGACTTGCCATATATCCAATACTTAATCCTATAATAGACTCTTTTAATATTAGTATTACGTAATCAACGCTATGTTTGTATGCCAGTGGGTCGTAATCAATCGTATTATAAATAATAATCGACATAAAAACTGCGAGACCTGCCTTTACACTCCTTGGCACACTTCTCTGACTAAAAAATGGAGCGGTTGCTATGAATGCACTAATCCTCACCAAAATAATAATAAAAAACTCTAAACGCTCTACTGTTAATGTCATAGCTACTTAATATACTGGGAAAAGTTTGTATACAATTCCGTTGTAAAATTAACCAGATTATTCATAATCCATGAGCCTGCCAATATTAAAACTGCAAATATTGCCAGCAGCTTTGGCAAAAAGGTGAGGGTCTGCTCATTAATGGATGTAATCGTCTGGAAAATACTTATTATCAGACCAACAATCAGTGATACTAAAAGCATCGGGGCTGAAACTTTAATAATAAGCCACAATGTGGCTCGTGCTATATCTACTACGTTATCTATTGTCATGGCATCCTCCTATCACAACACTTTATCCTGTATAAAATGTTCTTACAACCTGCCCAATAATCAGATTCCAGCCATCTACCAATATAAATAAAAGAATTTTAAACGGCATAGAAATTGTAGTTGGCGGCAGCATCATCATACCCATTGACATAAGTGTAGAAGCAACTACCATGTCAATTACAATAAACGGCAGATATATTAGAAAACCTATAATAAATGCAGTACGAAGTTCACTAATAATAAAAGAAGGAATTAAAACAGTTGTTGGTATATCCTCCACTTTGGATATATCTTCAGATGAATAATCTGCAATATCAAGAAACAGTTTAATATCTTTCTTATTCGTCTGTTCAAACATAAATTCCCTAAGTGGTTTTAAACCCGTATCAATCGCTTCTTTCTGGGTAATTTTCCCTGCCTCATAAGGTTTTACTGCATCTGTATTTATCTGTGTTATTACAGGTGACATTATAAAAAAAGTAAGAAATAATGCCAACCCAATTAACACCTGATTCGGTGGCGTAGTCTGCGTTCCCAATGCAGAACGTACAAAGTGCAGGACTACAATAATCCTGGTAAACGACGTTACCATTATTATAATAGAAGGAGCAAGAGAAATGACTGCAAGAATTAAAACGATTTGCAGCGTACTCGACAGACTGGTTGTTCCTGCATTTGTTTTAATATCAATATTAAATGGGGTAGACATATCTCCCAATGCAGAACTGCCTGTCACTTCATCCGTAGTAGTCGCACTTACTGTCACTGGCTGATTCATAAAACCAACAATACATAAAAAACATACGCTCGCCAGCAGAATCAGCAGTTTTTTCTTTCTTTTAGCCGAAGTGTTCATGAAATCCTTCCTTACTTTTTGCCTTGTTTACTCTTACTCTCATTCTGCTTTTTCTTTATCAAAGCAAGTACTTCCTGGAACTGAAACTGCTGTCCTGATTCGTCTTCGGGTAATACCAAATCTTCTTCTGAAAGTTCGGTAAGCATTTCAATATGCTCTTTTGTTACTCCGATAATCAGATATTTTTTTCCTGCTTTTACTATCTGAAGACATTCGCCAGGTGCAATGCGGAATGTTTCAATTAATTTGATATTTCCCGCTGCATTATTCCCCAACGAATGTTTTGATACCCATTTAGCTGTAAAATAACTTGCTGACAAAATCAAGATAAAAACAAGGATAAGCCCAACAAACTCAATTCCACTTTGTAACATTGTTGAAAGAAACATTTTTTAACCCACCACTTTTTTCACTGCCTCTAAAACACGATCTGCCTGAAATGGTTTTACGATAAAGTCTTTTGCCCCAGACTGAATGGATTCAATAACCATTGCCTGCTGTCCCATAGCAGAACACATAATTACTGTTGCATTTGGATCCATTTCCTTAATCTTCTTTAATGCCTGAATTCCATCCATCTCTGGCATAGTAATATCCATCATTACTAAATCTGGTTTAATTTCATTATACTTTTCAACGGCTTTCAAGCCATTTTCTGCTTCTCCAGCAACATTATATCCATTCTTTGTAAGGATATCTTTAATCATCATTCTCATAAATGCTGCGTCATCGCAAATTAAAATATTCTTAGCCATATTCAATCTCCTATCTAATCTGTTTTATCTGATAATCTCAGTTACTCTTATACCGAAGTTTTCTTCAATTACTACAACTTCGCCTTTTGCTACAAACTTACCGTTTACCAATACATCAATTGGCTCTCCGGCTAATTTATCAAGCTCTATAATCGTTCCTGGTGCAAAATCCAAAATTTCTTTAATAGATTTGCTTGTTCTGCCGAGCTCAACAGTTACTTCCAGCGGAACATCCATAATTAAATCAATGTTCTCCTGCTGCTGGACTGGATTCACGTTACTGTTAAAGTTCTGGAACTGTGCTGGCTGAACATTTACATCCTGCATTGGCACTGCATATGGATTTGTATTCATACCCGTCTGCTGCATCGGCACACCGTATGGATTTACATTCATACCACTATTCGGCATTGGTTGTCCCATATTCATTCCAGCTGCCATTCCTACTGTATTCTGTGACATCACTGGCTGCTGCTGGACTGGCTGACTCATCTGTGGCATTACTGGCTGCTGCGGTGGCTGAGCCTGCTGTGTCATCTGTGGTGCAGGTGCCTGTGACGCAGGTTGATTCTCCTGAACTGGCTGTGCTTCTTCCACTACAAATTTTTTATAAATATCCCTTGCAAAGCTAAAAGGATATAGCTGCATAATCTGACTGTCTACAAGTCCTTCAATTTCCATTTTAAAACGGACTACAACAAATTTATCCGCAAGAAAAGAGAACATTTGTTCCGAACTAATTGTTTCATTTAAGTCAATAAGACTAGCATTTGGTGGACTGATATCCACCTTCTTTTCCAACATAGAAGACAAGGATGTAGAGGCAGAACCCATCATTTGGTTCATCGCTTCACTAATCGCACTTAAATGAAGTTCGGACAGTTCACCATCTGTATTTGTCCCATCTCCCCCCATCATAAGATCTGTAATAACCTTTACATCTGCTTCTTTCATAATGAGGACATTGTTTCCATCTAGCCCTTCTTTATATGATATCTGAATAAAAACGCATGGTCTGTCATAATCTTTAGACAGATCTTCCATCGTTGCATAAGAAACAACCGGTGTTGTAATCACGACCTTGTTACTGACTAAGGTAGACAAAGTCGTAGCAGCCGATCCCATACTGATATTAGAAATTTCTCCCACTGCATCTTTTTCTGCATCAGTCAAAGTCTCGGATAGACTGCTGCCTTCAGACAGGCTACTGTCCTCAGCTGGACTATCGGTACTATCACCCATACCATTCAAAAGAGCATTGATTTCCTCTTGTGATAACATACCATCCATCTTTCTATTCCTCCCTTATAATTGATGTTAATCTAACCGCATAAGCATCAGAAGATGCACCCGGTAAAGCTGTGAACTTCTTTATATTACCGACAAAAACATCCAACTCTTCATCCACTTTTCTATTCAGGCGGATAATATCACCAACCTGCATATTGACAAAATCATTTACTGATACAGTACTTTTACCTAATACTGCACGAATCGGAATCTTAGCTTTTCCAATCGTCGTTTCTATAACATCCTGATAAGCTTTAACATCTTTTTCTTTCATAGTTGAATACCAGTATTTCGTATTCAATCGATCTATAACGCCTTCTACGCACGTATATGGAATACATATATTCATCAAACCTTCTACCGAACCAATACGGATATGTATGGTTATAATAGAAGTCATCTCGCTAGGTGAAATAATCTGTGCGAACTGAGAGTTTGTCTCAATCCGCTCCAGCTTTGGCATTAAATCAATAACACTCGACCACGGTTCTATCAGAAGATTCGTGCAAACCGTCATAATTCTCTCGATAATTGTTAATTCAATTTCTGAGAATTCACGGATTTTATCCATCTGCTGACCTCCGCCTCCCAGCATCAAATCTATAATAGCATATCCTAATCCATTATCCAGTTCAATAATAATATTCCCATCTAACGGTGCAAAATCAACCACCCCAAGCAATACCGGATTTGACAGTGCATTCGAAAATTCCGAATACGTAATCGCCTCGGCATTCATCACTTCTACTTGAACATTTTTCCGAAGGTAAGCAGGTAAATTAGTTGATAATAATCTCCCATAATGCTCAAAAATTATGATTAATGTTCTTAAATGTTCCTTCGAAAATTTAGAAGGCCTGGCAAAATCATAATTTTTAACTTGTTTCTCCCCAGAATCCTTTATTTCATCAGCATCCAATTCCCCGCTGCTTAATGCAGCCAGTAAATTATCTATCTCACTTTGGGATAGAACATCTCCCATTCCTTCTCACCTCGCAATCACTTGCATCCAATTTCGTAAAAACCTAATTTATTATACTATAAAACCAAACAAATCACAAGTTTGTATCCTATATAATTATTGGAACCTTAAGTTTGAGAGAGAGATAGAAAAAATAAAATCTGAATTAAAATGAGCCTGTATTTTCTTCAGAATATCATCTCTCATCTGGCTTTTGTCTGCAATTGCTTCATCATATGTGTAACTAGAGATAACATCTGAAACAATGTCTGTAATAAAGCTTTCATTTGCACTAATTGTTTTTTCCAATTTTTTATAATCTGCATTATCCTGATTTAGAGATAATACAATGGAATCAAGTCTTCCATAATGATCCACTCCATCTGTTCCCCGTTTCAGGTTAAACGATAAGTCTCCTTCAATTTCATGAGAAACAATTTTAGATGGATCCACTTTTCCCGAGCCTGAATCTTTAGAAACTTCTGTTTCCAAATTAACAATCTGAGAAACCTGACTTATGAGTTTATTTGTTTTATTTGCAGCTGGTACCACTGCAAATACTACTACAGCTGATAAAATCAAATTAATACAGCACATAGCCATAATGATAATCGTTAATATATTTCTTTTCATCTTATACCCTGTCTGCACGTTGCGACGTGCCCGATTCAACAGGCTGAATACGCATTTTTATTCAGCCCTCTCTCTTCGTTCACTAGTTATCATCTGTATTTGTAAAAATTTTAATCGAAACTCTCCTGTTTTTTGCTCTTCCAGCCGCCGTCTTATTGCTTGCAATTGGGTTATATTGACTTCTCCCAATTGTCAGCAGTGTATGAGGATTTAGATTTTTATTGGAAACCATATACTCCCACACACTTAGCGAACGAGCTGCTGACAGCTGCATATTATTTTTAAAGCTGCTGTTCTGGATCGGCTTATTATCTGTATGTCCTTCGATCCAAATCTGCTTATCATCATAAATCTTTAGAATGTCTCCTACACGGCTTAAAATAGGAATACTACTCTTCATAATCTCAGCACTTCCAGATTCAAATAGTACAGAACCGCTTAACGTAAGAACAACACAGGAATAGTCATCATCAATTGAAACACTCACATACTGCTCTACCTGATTTTCCTGAGTTGTCTCAGAAACCTTTTCATATAGTGCTTCTACATCCTTTTTCTGTTCTTCTTTCAGTTGTTCTTCTGCCTGCTCTTTGGATGGTTTAATTGTACTTTCGTTATTCTGAGTATTCGTTCCTATATTTGTCTGATTTTTAGATAAATCATTCAACTGACTAATTCCACTGCTTATAAGCTGACCTTCTTCAAGTGCTGAACTTCCTCCATCAAAAATACTAAAACTGCTGGACAAAGAGGCTGCTACCTGTTCATATTTATCTGCATCTACAGAAGACATAGAAAACAAAACTACAAAGAAACAGAGAAGCAGGTTCATTAAATCACTGAATGTATTCATCCATGCAGGCGACCCAGGTGAACCTGGTGCCTGTTTCTTCTTTCTTGCCATTACTGCTCACCGCCTTCTTCTGCTTTTTCAGAAAAGCTTGTTCGCATATTCGGTGCCAGGAATGATTTCAGTTTTTCTTCAATAACCCTTGGATTTTCACCAGCTTGAATGGAAAGAAGCCCCTCAACCATAACTTCCTTAATTTTAATTTCTCTGGCACTATTTGCTTTTAATTTATTCGAAACTGGAGTTGCGAGCCAGTTTGCAAGAATAGAACCATAAAAGGTAGTTACCAGAGCAGTTGCCATAGATGGTCCTACTGTACTTGGATCATCCAACTGTTTTAACATGTTAATCAGACCTATCAGAGTACCAATCATACCCCAGGCAGGTCCCATGGCTGCCAGCTGCTCCCAGAAGGAAATCGTAGCACCATGCCTATCTTCAATACAGGTAAGCTCTGTTTCCAGAATGCTTCTAACAAGCTCTGGATCCGTACCATCAACAATTAAAAGAATTCCTTTTTTGAGAAACTCATCTTCTACTTCATTTGCAGCTTCCTCTAATGCAAGAAGCCCTTCTTTTCTGGCTACATTAGAAAGATCTATGATCTTATGTATAATGTCGCCTTCTGAAGCAGGTAATACTTTCATTGTTAATGTGATACTCTTCAAATTATTCAAGAAGGATTTAATCGACTCTGACTGCGTCACCATCGACATAAAGGAACCTCCAAAGGTAATCGCCATTGACTGAACTTCAATAAATGCCTGAATATTCCCTGGCTTAAAATTACCTTTCTCTACGATAATACCGTAAAGCATCAATACCATACTAAATATTAAACCTACTATTGTAGCTATATCCAAAACCTTTCACCACCTTTTATACATTTCTAAAAATTTCTTTCTTATATATTGAAACAAGACTTTTTACATCCTGTCTGCTTTCCATTACAATTAATTTCTTCCCCGTCACCAGAGTTATAACAGTATCTGGTGTATCTTCCACTGTCTCAATTAAATCACAATTCACTGTAAATTTTTTCCCATTCATTTTTGTTAACTCAATCAAATTATTTACCCTCCGGCTCTCTCTTTACCATGGGTGGCAGAAGCCACCCATATAATAAAACTTTATATTATCTTAACTTATCACTTCAAGTTCCTTATCGTTTTAAATTGATTAATTCTTCCAGCATACTGTCTGTTGTTGTAATTGTTCTGGAGTTCGCCTGAAAACCTCTCTGTGTTGTAATCATATCCGTGAACTGAGCAGCCAGGTCGACATTAGACATTTCCAACGCACCAGTTGTCAGAGAGGAACCATTTGCAGATGGATCTACACCGATTCCATCAAAATCACCGGAGTTCTTTGTCTGTGCAAATAAGTTATCACCAACAGATTCCAAACCAGATGGATTCGAAAAAGTTGCTAATGCAAGCTGTCCAAGCATCTTGCTTGTACCGTTTGTATAGGTACCACGAATAACACCTGAACTATCAATACTGATTGCAGACATTTCTCCTACCTGACGTCCTGCATTCAAATTATCTTTATCGCCCTTTCGTGCTGTTGCTGTTGAAGTTCCACCTGCAGAATAGTTTGTCAGACCAGAAAAATCGATAGAAACATCTTTGAAAGAGTTAGCCGTATTTGTTACATGAAGAGTCAGCTCTGTATTTGCAGCTGTTCCTGCTCCAGCAGCAGCACCCGCACTTACGAACTTACCCGTAGATGGGTCAAAATTAACAGCACTTCCTGTACCTGATAAGGTAACTGCACCTGTTGTTGCATCAACAGCTACTGTATAGGATGTCCCCGCAAAAGTAACAGAAGTTCCAGTTGCTGCTGCCCACTTTCCATCTGCTGCCTGTGTTGCAAAAATAGATTTATTATTCGAATCATAAATATTGGCAAGACTTACTGTGTAACTTCCTTCTGCAGTTCCTGCCTTGAACAGCATTTTTGCTGTATACTCATTACCTTTATTATCATAGAAAGTAAAGGAAACTGGTGTACCGTCGTTTGCAGCCTGTTTATCCTTTGTATCAATATTACCAGATACATAAGCCGCTGTTGTTGCTTCAGGATCTGCATACATATTAGCTGCTGACATAACTGTCAATGGTTTAACGGTATCCTTTGTAATTGCTGTACCAGTATCATTGGCAAGCCATCCCATGACTGTTGCACCATTTGTTGTACATAAGGTACCATTAGCATCCACCTGAAATGCACCCGCTTTTGTAAAGTAGTTCGTTCCACCCTGATTTACAATGAAGAATCCATCGCCATTAATCTGAACATCAAATGGATTGTTTGTTGTCTGTGTACCACCAGCTGTAGAAATATTGGTTGTAATACCAGATACTACGGAACCAAGACCAATCTGCTTTGCATTCTTACCTGCTGCACCGGTTGCTGCGTTTGGTCCAGATGCAGACTGCGTTGTCTGATATAAAACATCCGAAAATGTAACTGTACTTGCTTTGAAACCTACTGTATTAACGTTGGCAATATTATTACCAATAACATCCATTTTTGTCTGATGTGTTTTTAAACCTGCTACACCAGAATATAATGATCTCATCATAATTTACTTACCTCCTGCTTAAGCTTAAATCCCGGCGTCCTATCCGTCATTCAAGGACACATTGCTTCCTGAAAAGGTCCAGCATCTAGGATTAATTAATTACTGCTCCATCTATATTTGTAAAAACAGAACTTTCTAACTCATTTACCGCAGTAACAACTGTATTATTTTTTGTGTTTACGATAAATGCCAGGTCATCCACTAATACAAGTGACTCCTGAATACCTTTGGTTTTTGCCTTATTTGCACCATCTGTAAGCCGATCCATCTGCTCATTCGATAATGAAATATTTCGACTCTCCAGCCTCTGACTGGCATGCTTGGAAAACTTTAAATTCTGGCTTTCCTGCTGCTTTTCCAATAAAACAGAACGGAAAGAAGAACCTGCATCTAACTGCTGTTTGGGCTTTACTTTATTTCCACCCTTTAACAGCTGTCCGGTCATTTGTTCTATTGTAGTCCTGCTGGTATTTGTGATATGATTCATATTTACCTCCATGTAATAAATCATTTCATTTGGCTGTCATGACTACTTACGGCTCAGTTACTCTTTCGAAGTTTCTTCACCTTCCGTCTTATCACTTCCGGCTTGTTCTCCAGATTCCTCTTTTGCTGGTTTCGTACCAGTCACTGTTACTGTTACTTTGTCCGTTACAGATGTCTCCAGTCTATCATCAAATGCAAACATAATCTTGTAAATTCCTTCATCAAGACCTGCAAATGCTTCTTTTGAAATTGTAACGTTTCCTGTATCCTCGTCATATTTTAAATACTTTGTATCCACAACTGCCCCATTCATAACAACTGCAAAGCTGGATGCTGCTCCTGTATCTTCTCCAAGATTAATCTTTACAGTTACATCAGAAGGCTTATCATGGTCATATTTTACTGCCTGCTGTGTAATATATGGTGCTTTCTGTTGTGCAATGAAATTGGAATCAATTACAGTAATCAGCTTATCTGATTCATATAACTCATCCCCAACGGAAAGATACGTTTTTCCATTTGAAACAGTAACGTAATCTACCGTTCCCTGAACATATCCATCTTTATTATCCGCTGTAACTCTGACTTCCTGTCCAATCAGTGAAAATGCCTGAGCCTGTGTAAATGTTGAATTCAGATTCTGCATCTGCTCTAAAGACGAGAAAGATGCCAGCTGGGAAATAAATTCTGTATCACTAGATGGATTCAAAGGATCCTGATACTGCATCTGCGTACATAATAACTGTAAAAATGCATCTTTTCCTAATGTGCTGCTTCCTAATGTACTTTTTTTCTGTACAGCATCACTGATATACTGATTCACTTTTCCATTTTCAACTGGTGCACTTAAATTTGTTGACATTTGCTCTACCTCCTTTATGCGGAATAATCGACAGTACCACCTTGTGGCAGTATTCCTTCTGTCTCATTATCATCTGTCTCTTCTTCTGTTGTCTCATCCTCTTCCAAAAGACTACGACTGCCTGCATGTGTATGCTTTTTAGCTGGATTACTGAATTCATTCTGCTGCCCCGAAAAACTATTCTGGTCAAATCCATGCTGGCTGATGGTTACTTCCACTACATCTACCTTTAATCCCTGTTCACTTAAATTATCTTTTAAAGTTACTAGCTGGCTCTCCAGTGCTTCTTTTGCTATCTGGTTTTCTACTGCAAATGTTGCAGTCATCTGTCCCGCCTTTGAAACAACGGACACATGAACTTTACCTAACTGTTCTGGATTCAACTGCATTTCCATGCTTGTGGAATCTCCAGAAAGCTTCACTTTAATCTGTTCTACAACCTGCTCCACAATATTCTGCATTTCCTGTAGTCTGCTGAAAGATACCTCTTGTGTCCCTTCTACTCCGCTGACTGCATCCGCAAGATTGTTCACAAACTGATTTACTGCTGCATTGGCATCCAGACTGTCTCCTTTTCCTTTGTTATCAGAATCGCTTCTTGTATCCTGAAAAGATTCTTCCCTCTCTACGGTAATAACTGGAGTTTTCTGAGATGTATCTGCCTGTACATTAGGCTCAGTCGTCTCTTCTGCTGTCTCCTGTGTCATCTCTGTCTTTGGCTCTGCAGCTTTATTTAAAATAGCTGCAAACTGTTCTTCAGGAATTAACTCTGTATACTGTGTCTGTAAATCCGCTAAAGACTCTTCTGCAAATGCTGCTGTTTCTGCCAATGTATTCAAATCTGTTAATAGATTTTCATTCGTTAAGAGCTGTGTACTGTCTGTTACATCGTTTACTATAAATAGAAGCTGTTTCAGATTATCTATATTCAGTAAATCCATTACCGTCATACCAGTCTCTGCCATCATCTTCTCCAGTTCATCTTGGTCAACTCCCAGAATATCTGCAATCTGCTCTTTTAAACCGTCAAACACTTTATCCACTGCTTTTCCAACTTCTATCACTACTTCCTCTACTGTACTGCTATCTGTCTGTACCACCTTGCCTGCAGTATCAGAAGTTTGTGAGGTTTCATTCTTCAATGCTCCCTGTGCTTTCGTGTAAGCATCATTTTTTGCTGGAACTGTATCCTGTGTCTTTTTTGTAGAATCTGCCTTTCCTATAGATTTGGCAGATGCTGAACTTTTTGACAATACATCACCAAAACCAGTTTCTTTGCTTCCCTTTACGTTGGAAAAAGATGTTTTTGCTGCACTTGACATAGCCTTCATGCTGCTCATTGCCAGTTCACTGACTTTCATTGTACTCTGTGCCATATCTCTCCTCCTTTCTAAAAAACTATTTATGCTAAGGCCATTTGGCTCTTAGTATCCTTACTCATTCTTTGCTGTAAGACGTTTTGTAATCTTTGCTGAAGTAGCCGGATCAAGCTGTGCCATAATCAAAGCAGCTTTCGTCTTATTCATACAGGAAATAATTCCACAAACAGTATCCAAGTCATCGGCAGACATAATTTCCAGTACCTGTGCTGCTGCTGCTGGCTCCATCTTTGCATACCGGTCAGATTCATCCTGTACCTTCTGATCGTACTGCATCTGTTCTACTACCTGACGGTAAATCTCTTCCGCATTATCTGGATTCATCTCTGCATAATACTTCTGGTATTCTTCAATAGAAGGCGCCTTATCATTGTATACAACATTTTTGTCAAAATCCTTTATCTTATCTTCCAAGTTGTCTGCATCTTCTTTGTATACTTTCAATTTCTTAATCTGGGCTTTTAAATCTTTTACTGTATCTTTATAATCGCTGCTTTTCTCTTTTTCACTTTCCAGCTGAAGTTCCAGTTCCTTGATTCTTGAAACGGCACTTTCCAAACTATCATACGATGTATCATTTTCATCGAAAAATTCCTGATCACTGGCTTTCGGTAGAATCTTATTCACTACTGGAACATCTTTTAAAACAGGTCTTAAAACATTACTTCCAAATCCACCTACATCCGCTTTAATCAGCAGTGCAAATATAGCCAGCCATATGAGAACAATAAACACAGCAATCAGAATCGTAATAACCTTACTACCGTTCTTCTCGTTTTCTTCTAAATCTTCATCAAATTCATCTATATTTTCTTTGCCTTTCTTTTTCCTAGCCATAGTTTATCTTATCACCCTTTGCCTTTCCATATTTGAAGCTAGTCAGCTCATCCACTTCTTTGCTCTCTTCTTTCTGCAAATCATATTTAAAAGCTTCAAAAGCTTTTTCCCTAAGCTTTTCATAGGTTTTTCTTTCTTTCATTGCCTCGTTCAATGCAATCGCAGCCAAATCTACCTGCCGCTTCGCCTGCCTGACTACAATCTGCTGCCGTTCAATGTTCATCTGCACAATCTTAACTGCTTCTTCGTTTTTTCTCACTTCTAATAAGTCGATATGTCCCGAAAAGCTCAGCCGTAGTTTTTCTACATACTGTTCCTTCTCTGTGATTAATAAATCCAGAATTCTTTCCGCTTCATCAAGTCTGGCTTTTGCTAAACCAAATGCTGCTTTCTTCTGCTCTTCCAGTTTCGATTTGATATCCAGCAGATTCTGCATTTTAAATATAAACTTAGCCATATACCTGCCTCACATTCTATTTGTTATCAAATATTTCTTTCAGCATATCAACTTCTTCTTCAAAGGAGAACTTCTCGTATACACCCTGACATAGAAACTGATTAATTCTATCGATTTTTTCGATTGCGTAATCAATCTCCTTATTTGAACCCTTTTTATAAGCACCAATATTAACCAAATCTTCTGCTTCATTATAAACTGCAAGAACACTTTTTAGCTTTCCGGCGTATAGTTTATGTTCGTCTGTGGCAATACTAGACATAACACGAGAAATACTCTGCAGAATATCAATAGCAGGGTAATGGTTCTTATGAGCCATTTTTCTGGATAAAATGACATGTCCATCCAAAATACCTCTGGCAGTATCTGCAATCGGTTCATTAAAATCATCACCATCAACCAATACAGTATATAATCCAGTTATAGAACCCTTATCGGAATATCCGGCACGTTCCAATAGCTTTGGCATCTCCGAATAAACACTAGGAGGATATCCTCTGGAAACCGGCGGTTCTCCAGATGCAAGGCCAATTTCACGCTGTGCCATGGAAAATCTCGTTAAGGAGTCCATCATAAGCAGTACGTCTTTTCCCTGGTCTCTGAAATACTCTGCAATAGCTGTTGCTGTTTTTGCAGCCTTATTACGAATTAATGCAGGTTTATCCGAAGTAGCAACTACAACTACCGAACGTTTCATACCTTCTTCACCTAGGTCACGTTCAATAAACTCTCGTACTTCCCTGCCTCGCTCTCCAATCAGAGCAATTACATTAATATCAGCTTTTGTATTTCTTGCAAACATGCCAAGCAATGTACTTTTACCTACACCACTACCTGCAAAAATACCAATTCTCTGTCCTTTTCCTAATGTAGTGATTCCATCCACTGCTTTTACTCCAAGCGGAAGAACAGAATCAATTAATTTTCTATCCATTGGTTCTGGAGGCGATGCTTCCACGGAATACATACCACCGTTTTCTAATTCATGACCATTTAAAGGATTTCCAAGACCATCTACAACACTCCCAAGCAAGTCATCACTTACTCTTACCCGTAGAGGATATCCGGTGTTTTCAACACTGCTTCCAAGACCAACCCCTTCCACATTATCATAAGGCATTAAGAGTACTCTGTTATCTTTAAATCCAACTACTTCTGCCATAACCACCTGTCTCTTGTCCTTTGAAATAATGCGGCATAAGTCATTTAACTTTGCCTCTGGACCAATTGATTCAATTGTAAGTCCTACGACTTTTACGACTTTACCGAGCCTTTTCTCATAGGTTCTTTCCAAAAGTCCGTAATATTTTGTAAAATCACTGGAAATCACTTCATCCCCTACTTCCTGCTAAATTTCATTTATAAGCATGCTAATATTCTGAAATGATCTGCTAAATTTTTCAGTTCAACATCAAGACTGACATCTAAAAGCCTGTCTTCTGTCTCTATAAAACACTGGTTTTTCTCTAAAGATGCGTCTTCAAGAATTTCAAGACTACAATCAGCTGCCAGAAGAGATGCTAACTCATCCTTCTTCTGTATAACCAAAGATGCATCATCTTTGGAAACACGAATTAAAAACTGTTTTGGTCCTCTGATTGGCTTAATCGCCTCACTGATTTGATATAGAATTAAATCCCTCTTATCTTCCGCTATTATACCCGTCATTTTTTCAACAAGTTTTAATGTTAAATCTGCAAATTTTGGCTCTAATTCTTTTACCTGATTCACATATTCCTCATCCTGACGCTTTTTCTGCTCCTCTAGTTCCTGCTTTTTCTGCATAAACTCCTGTATTGCTTCCTTAGAACCAGCTTCATAACCTTGTTTTTTTCCCTCATCGAAAGCTGCGGCTTTTAATGCGGCGGCTTCTTCTTCGGCGGCTTTTCGTATTTCATCGGCCTGTACTCTCGCCTGTTCCATCATCTGACTGGCAAGAATTTCCATTTTTTCCTTTAAAGGACTTTCCTCCTCTTCAGTCCTCTCTTTCTCCAAAACAGCAGACTCCTCAATATCTGCTGTTTCCGGCTGTTCATTATTTATCACTTTAATTAAAGACAAAGGACCAAAGTTCCCCGCTCTGCCATTCGAATCGATTATTACTTTGTCCGACTTGTTATAAAAGATATAATTGCTTTTTATAATATTAGACAATTATCTCATCACCTCCGCCACGGGAAATAATAATTTCACCCGCATCTTCAAGTTTTCTGATAATATTAACAATCTTCTGCTGTGCCTCTTCTACATCTTTCAAACGTACAGGACCCATATAATCCATATCTTCCTTAATCATTGTAACAAGACGCTTGGACAGGTTGTTGAAAATAACATTTTCCACTTCTTCATTGGAGCCTTTCAATGCAACTGCAAGCTCATTATTATCAACTTCACGCAGTACACGCTGAATGGATTTGTCGTCCAGTGAAAGAATATCCTCGAATACAAACATCTTCTTACGGATTTCATCTGCAAGTTCCGGCTCGTCAATTTCAAGAGATTCCATAATATGTTTTTCTGTTCCTCTATCCACTGTATTAAGGATATCAACAATAGAATCGACACCACCGACAATGGTGTAATCCTGATTGACAAGTGAAGAAAGCTTCTTCTCCAGAATCTTTTCCACTTCTTTAATCACATCTGGTGATGTACGATCCATCTGTGCAATACGTTTTGCTACATCGGCCTGCTTGTCTGGTGCCAGCGAAGAAATAATCGACGCAGACTGCCCAGCCGGCAGATAAGAAAGAATCAATGCAATGGTCTGTGGATGCTCATCCTGTATAAAGTTTAAAAGCTGAGAAGCATCTGTTTTCCGCACAAATTCGAATGGACGAACCTGTAAGGATGCCGTAAGCTTTCCAATAACATCCATCGCCTTTTCATGTCCAAGTGCCTTCTCCAGAAGTTCTTTGGCATAATTAATACCACCTTCTGAAATATATTTTTGAGCCAGACAGATTTCATAGAACTCATCTAAAATTTCATCCTTCGTATCTGTCGGGATACTTCTTGTATTTGCGATCTCCAGGGTAAGCTGTTCAATCTCATCTTCTTTAAGATGCTTAAAAATTGTACTGGAACGCTCTGGTCCAAGGGCAATAAGCAGGATTGCTGCTTTCTGAAGACCCCCGAGTTCACTCTTATTCTCCATTAAAATTTACCCCCAATCATCATTCAGCCAGTTTCTAAGCAGCTGAGCAGCTGCCTCTGGATTCTCATCCACAAATTTCTCAATAAGGCGTCTTGTCTCTGATGTCTCTGAAACTTCAATATCTTCAAGCGGCTGATTTTCTTTCGTTGTAGCAAGAAGTTCTTCTACAGAAAGTTCTGGTTCTACTTCTGTTACTTTTACTGGTGCCAGTGACTTAAATACGACAAAGGCAAGTAATGCTACAATTAAAACTGTAAGAATAACCATCAGATAATTAGAAAAACTTCTTGGAGTAGAAACAGAGTCATTAAAGATTGGCTGTTCCCATACTGTCACTGCAATGTTATTTTGAGAAACACCGGTAACCTGTGAGATTAAATTTAAGATTCCATTATCCAGTGTAATCTGTGTTCTCTGGTTATTCTTTGCTACGAACTGATCCCAGGTAAGTTTTCCTAATGTTCCATCTTTTTCAGCTGTATCCTGATTATATACTTTATATCTTGTTAAAACCACACCAATTGAAGATTTGGCAGCATCAACTGCCCCTACTTCATATTCAATATTTTTAACTGTCTGGTTTGGAAGATAATCTGCTTTGTTCAATTTTACTTCTGATGAACTGGAACCATCTGTAGAAACATTATAATCGACGGTTTCATCGTTAGAGTCTGTTCCTGGAACTCCTGCAGAAATATTTGCTCCAGTTGCACTATAATCATATGTGCTGCTGTAAAGTCCCTGGTCCTGTCCTTCTGCGGGTGTATAAACCGTAGACATCTCAGTTACTTTATCCATGTTAAACTGAAGATTCTCTGCACTGACATTAACGTCATCATAATTACATGCAAGCAGAATATCTTTTACATTTTTCTTGAAAGTGTTCCTCAGCTTTTCCTTATAATCAGCAGTCGAACTAATGCTTCCACCTAATGTATCTTCATCTTCGCCGGAAAATAATACATTTCCGTCACTATCAATTATGGTAATTTTATCTGTAGATTTGTTTCCAACTGCTCCGGCTAACATTTTTGCTACTCCCGCAGCTGCGTCGTCAGACATTTTATCTTTCAATGTCAGCATGACACTGACTGATGTATCTTCATTTTCCGAAAAAATTGTACTATCATTTGAGGCAGCCTGTATGTATACTGCTGCGTCCTTTACGTAATTCAACTTTAAAAGATTTGACCTGATATCATTTTGTAAGGCCAGATTGATTTTTTGATCCTTCTCTTTTTGACCAGTAGAAATCGAATTGTTAAGTGCTTCTTCCCAGGACATTCCGGAATCCGGTATATCGCTTGTCCCCATTAATACAACTGCATCCTGATAAGAATCCGTGTCTACATCAACTGTTAAATTATCTGCTTCCAGTTTACAGGTTATATTGTTGTCTTTCAGCATGTTTATCATCTCTGATGCACTTGACGTATCTTGAAATTTATATAATGTTGTATAATTCACCCTAGATAAGACATAATATAATACTATAAATGTCATTAACACAACGGCAAAAACACTTATGATTAGCATCCTCTGCTTTGTTGACAGGTTTTTCCACATTTCTACAAGCCGAGATGGTATTTGTTTTAGTCTATCTACCATATAATCCTCTTTCCATTACATCGCAGTCTCTAAAACTACAATGTTATTTTATATCCTCAATTAAAATTGTAAATTCATTAATTCTTTATACGCTTCTACAAGGGAATTTTTTACTGCAACCGTGTATTGCAAAGAAATGTTAGCCTTCAATTGTGCATTTTGTAAATCCACTAAGCTGTCAGATTCTCCAAGAGCAAATTTGATTTCTTCTTCTTCTGCCTGGTTAATATAAGAGTTTGTATTATCGATTCCGTCCAGAGCAGACTGAAATACTGATTCAAAGGCTTGATTTCGATTACTGTCTGTCTTTTTAACACTGCTGTAATCGTAATTACCAGCCTGGCTGATTTGATTAATACCCGTTACTGTCATTATTTACCTCCACTATTTCCCCATATCTAATGTCTGCATTGCAAGATTCTTTGAAGCATTAAATGCTGTTACATTCGCTTCATAAGCCCTGCTTGCATCAATTAGATTTGTCATCTCTGTTACTGTATTTACATTTGGATAAGATACATACCCATCTTCATCCGCATCTGGATGTGACGGTTCATATACTTTTCTTACATCCGTACTTGTATCTTCCACAATACTCGTAACTTTAACACCACTGCCTATAAGACCAGATGCTGTGCTTAATGCCTTTGAAAATGAAAAATCATTTTTTTCAGCAAAAACAACTGTCTTTCTCCTATATACATTCCCATTCTCATCACGCGTCGTATTCACATTCGCAATGTTTTGAGAGATTGTATCCATTCTGAGTCTTTGGGCAGTCAGCCCACTGGCACTAATATCCATTCCGCCAAAAACTGACATTTGGTACAACTCCTTTCCTATTTCCTTATCCCCATTTTTTATGATTTAGACAATGCTGTCTTTATTCTGGTATATTCATTTGTCATAGATTCCATCAGACCCTTATAGCGAATCTGGGTTTTTGCCATTTCAGAATTTTCTGTATCAATATCAACATTATTCCCGTCATATCGGTAACTAAGATTTGCATTATCTGTATATGTTGTAGCTGTTAAAGCATCTAAATCTATGTTATCAACACATTGATCTAAGGTATATCCGTCTCCAAGTTCTGCCTGAAGATATGTTTCAAACTGTACATCCTTACGCTTATAATTTGGAGTACTGACGTTAGAAATATTGTCAGAGATTACTTCCATTCTTGACCAGCTGGCATTCGCAGCTTTCCCCAGAACGTTGATGTAGCTATACATATTGGCCATATAATCACGTCCTTTCTTTATTTAATATTATACTAAAAAACACCTAAAACACAAGGAATATTTCGTTCCAATTATTTCATTGTCTATATCCGTATCTGTTATATCTTTTTCATTTCTTTTAGTTCTTCAAAAACAACATCATTCAATACTCTGATGTATGTTCCTTTCATTCCTGAAGATTTGGACTCAATCACACCCGCGCTTTCAAACTTACGGATTGCATTAATAATAACCGAACGGGTAATACCGACTTTTTCTGCTACCTTACTGCCAACTACTATCCCCTCTGTTCCATTCAATTCCTTCAAAATCTGAATCATAGCTTCCAGTTCCGAATAGGACAGTGTACTGATTGCTGATTTTACAACGTGTTTTTTACGTGTTTCTTCTGCACTTTCCTCGCTGACAGATCGAAGCATCTCAAGTCCGACTACCGTTGTTCCATATTCACTCAGTATAATATCATCTATATCATATAATACGTCACATTTATATAGGAACAAAGTCCCTAACCGCTCTCCAGCAATGTTAATTGGGGTAATAATTGCAGAATACCTGCTCATTTCTTCGAAATCAAATCCGAATGTTTCCAGGTTTACATTTTCTTTCGTAGATAACACATTTAAGAATCTTTCATTAAGCATCTCGTCAATATAACCGCCTACACAATCCTGAATAAATTCCTTAATTTCTTTCATATCGGCCCGGTTATGTATGCCTAGCACCTTGCCCTTTTTACTGATTACAAGGACATTTGAATTTAACGTGTCACTTAAAACACTGCATATATCATTAAATACAACTTTCTGGGAATTACTGTTGTGTAATAACTTATTTATTTTTCTTGTCTTGTCAAGAAGCTGAACACCCATATATAACCTCCTTGTAATGAGCTATAACAAAAACACTTCAATTTCTCATTTATGTTATCATAACTTACATGCAAAAACAATAGTTATTTTTTCACGTTTTTTTAGAATTCTTTCAAAGAAGCTTTTATTTACGTTATACATTATGTTTTTAAAATTAAACATTTAAAAAAGCTGATGAAAGTTAACATTCCATCAGCTTTTCTTTTATTCTTTTTCTTTTTCTTTTTCTTTTACTTTCATATAACCGCAGGCTGGATCTGCACAGACAATTTTATTTCCTTTTTCAATCGTATAGCCGCCACAATCCGGACACTTTTCCTTCGTTGGCTTCTGCCATGACATAAAGTCACAGTCTGGATTATCCTCGCATCCATAATATTTTCTTCCTTTTTTCGTCTTACGGATTACAACTTCTTTCCCACACTTTGGACATGGAACACCAATTTTTTCAAAATAAGGCTTTGTAACCCTGCATTCAGGAAATCCAGGACATGCTAAAAACTTTCCATGTGGTCCATATTTCACAACCAGATGACGGCCACATTCCTCACAGATAACATCGCTTACTTCATCTTCAATTTTCACATGTTCCAGTTCATTTTCAGCCTGAGTTACCGCTTCCTTAAGATCTGGATAAAAATTGCTTACAACGGTCTTCCATGAAACCGAACCGTCTTCTACACGATCCAGCAGACCTTCTAAGCTTGCTGTAAAATTCACATCTACAATGCTAGGAAAAGATGTCTTCATAATGGAATTTACAACCTCACCAAGCTCTGTAACATAGAGCTTTTTATTCTCTTTCGCAACGTATCGTCTGGCGATAATCGTTGTAATCGTCGGTGCATATGTGCTTGGACGTCCAATTCCCAATTCTTCAAGAGTTTTGACCAGAGACGCCTCTGTAAAATGAGCAGGTGGTTCTGTAAAATGCTGTCCACTGAAATATTCATCTGCATCCAATGAAGAAGCACAGGATAAAGAAGACGTTACTCCTGCTTTTTCCTCCTTTTCCTCGTCATTGGTATATACATTTAAATATCCTTCAAATACCAGTTTGGAAGCTGCTGCTGTAAACCGATAACCACCTCCATCTATTTTAATGGACGTTGTTTCATATTTTGCATTCTGCATTCTAGACGCTACAAATCTTCTCCAGATTAACTGATACAGTCTAAACTGGTCTCTGGAAAGAGATTCTTTTACAATAACCGGATTTAATTCTACATAAGTCGGACGAATCGCCTCATGGGCATCCTGTATTTTCTTTTTACTTTCTTTTTTCAGCGTTTTCTCAGCAACATTTTCACTTCCGAAGTTTGCTTCAATATATTCTTTGCAGTCATGATCTGCCTCTTCCGAAATACGGGTAGAATCCGTACGCAGATAAGTAATCAGACCAATTGTGCCTTTTCCTTTAATATCCACACCTTCATATAACTGCTGTGCCAGACGCATAGTCTTCTGAGTAGAAAAGTTCAGAAGCTTCGCCGCTTCCTGCTGTAATGTACTGGTTGTAAACGGAATCGGTGCTTTCTTTACACGCTCTCCCTTTTTTATATCTGAAATCTGAAAAGAGGCATTTTCCAGCTGGCTCATAATCTGATCCAATTCCTGTTTATTATGAATTACCATCTTTTCTTTCTCGGTTCCGTAGAACTTTGCATGCAGAGGTTTCTTCTGACCTTCTACCTTAAAGTCACATTCGAGGCTCCAGTATTCCTGTGGAACAAATGCATTAATTTCTTCTTCTCTATCACAGATAATACGAAGTGCAACAGATTGAACTCTTCCGGCACTTAATCCTCTTTTGACTTTCGCCCAGAGTAATGGACTGATTCCATACCCCACCATACGGTCGACCATTCTTCTGGCCTGCTGGGAATCCACCATATTGATATCAATATCCCTTGCCTGCTTGATTGATGACTTTACCGCATTCTTGGTGATTTCATTAAATGTAATCCTGCTGTATTTTGACTCATCCAGTTTCAGTGCCTTAGACAGATGCCAGGATATTGCTTCTCCCTCACGATCGGGGTCAGTTGCAAGATATACTTTATCTGCTTTCTTTGCTTCTTTGCGAAGTTTAGCAAGAAGTTCTCCTTTTCCCCTGATAGTTATATAATGTGGTTCATATCCATTCTCAACATCGATACCTAATTTACTTTTGGGAAGGTCTCTTACATGGCCATTCGATGCTACAACCTCATAATTGGTTCCTAAAAACTTTTTTATGGTTTTAGCTTTTGCAGGCGACTCCACAATCACTAAATTCTTAGGCATTCTACCACTCCCTTAATTTATTCGTTCGCAGAAACATTCGTTTCAAGAATATAAAAATTTTTCACAATCTGCTTAATATAACCTTTCGTTTCCAAGGCCAAAAGACATTCTAATAGTTCCAATAACCCAAGTTCTGTTTCTTCCAATAATTCATTAATATGCTTTGGCTGATAACTCAAATTAGCATACACTATTTTTTCCCGTGTTTCAAGCATATTATTATTTTTTTTCGAATCTTTGCATTTACCTGCATCATAAAAATGGTAGTTTTGCAGAATATCCTTTGGTTCCTGGACTAGATTTGCTCCCATCTTAATCAGGCGGTTGCAGCCATAACTTCTGATATCTCCAATCCTTCCAGGCACTGCAAAAATATCTTTTCCCTGTTCCAAGGCAATATCTGCTGTAATCAAAGAACCACTTCTCTCCTTTGCCTCCACAACCAGAATTCCATCACACAGGCCACTGATAATCCGGTTACGCATTGGAAAATTTCCTGCAAATGCCGGTATTCCCAGTCCATATTCTGACAAAATGCCTCCTTTGGCAGCAATTTTATCATATAATCTCTGGTTCTCTGGTGGATAGCAGACATCAATACCACTTCCTAGAACCGCCCAAGTACTTCCTGCTTCCTCTACAGCACCCTGCTGTGCATAACTGTCAATCCCTCTTGCCATACCACTGATAATCTGAATTCCAGCCTTTGAAAGCTCTCTGGCAAACATAATCGCAATTTCCCTTCCATAAATAGAACATTCTCTTGCTCCTACTATAGCAATGCTTTTTTTCTCCTCTGACGGAAGTCTTCCTTTATAATAAAGTCCGTAAGGAGCATCTTCAAAATTTAACAGCTTCTGAGGATAATCTGCATCCATTTTCGATACAAAATATATGCCTCGTTTTTCTAATTTAGCATATGCGATTTCAATTCGTTCTGGATTTCTACTCTTTATAATCGCATCTGTAATCTTATGACCAAATCCTGGGATTTTTAAGATTTCGGTTTGTTTCGCCTGATAAATTCCTTCCGGACATTGAAATACGGATAATAGTTTTCGGATTCTGGCACTGCCAAGTCCAGAGACATTTACAAGCCAGAACCAATATCTTTTTGCATCCATTCTACTCCTCCTCCCTTAATAAGGAATCGAAGTTTCGATAGAAAAAGGCTTCTTCCATATGAGACAGCTTGATTTCTTCGGATGCATCCAAATCTGCAATCGTTCTTGATACCCGCAGAACACTTTGATAGGATCTTGCAGTCAAATGCATGGTTTCATACATTTTCTTTAAAAAATCCTGCTCTCTTTGTCCACATTTCAGTTCACTATCCATCTGGGTTTTACTAAGCTGAGAATTAAAACAGATTCCTTTTCCACGATAACGAAACAGCTGACGCTCCCTTGCTTCTTTCACACGCTCCCGGATTGTGTGGGAAGACTCATTGCTGTTGTTACGCATTTCTTTGTAATTTATCTTCACTGCCTCTGCACAGATATCCATTCGATCCAACATTGCCTTACTGATTTTATTCTGATAACGGATAATCTGCTGGGATGTACAATGGCAGCGATTCTTATCCGGATAAAATCCACAGGGGCATAAATTCGTTGCTCCAACCAGCATAAAGGAAGCTGGGAACTGATACATCGTATTCAGCCTGGAAAGTGTTATCTTACGTTCTTCCACCGGCTGCCTCAATACTTCAATCACATCTCTTTTATATTCTGCCAATTCGTCTAAAAATAAAACGCCTCCACTTGCAAAACTGATTTCTCCAGGATGCGGGATCATTCCTCCTCCTAAAAGTGCAGCAGCTGTAATGGTATGATGCGGTGCCCGAAACGGACGTGATGTAATAAAAGAATTCTTAGAATTCAAAAGACCCGATATACTATATATTTTAGATATTTCCATCGCTTCTTCAAATGTAAGTTCCGGCATAATCGTAGGAATTCTCCTAGCCAGCATAGTCTTTCCGGACCCTGGAGGTCCAGCCATTAAAAGATTATGCTTTCCTGCTACGGCCACTTCAACCGCGCGTTTTAAAAGCTTCTGTCCCGCGACATCACGGAAATCAACTTTCTCTTTTTCTTTCCTGCGGCGAAACAATTTACTTCTGTCGATTTTCATTTCTTCTAAAAGACAGTTTCCATTCAAATGTTCCACAACCTCTGACAAGTTTCTGGCTCCATAAACACAGATGCCTTCTACCATGGCACCCTCCTCTTTATTTTCCTCTGGAACAATACATGAGCTAAATCCCTGCTGCTTTGCTTCATATACCATAGGTAGTATACCATTTACCGGCTTTATGCTTCCATCCAGACTTAATTCCCCGGACAATAGCACCTTTTCACTTTCCTGCCCTTTAATAATATGTAGACTTTTTAAAATCGACACAGCAATTGCTAAATCAAAAGAGGTTCCCTCTTTCCGGATATCTGCCGGAGAAAGGTTCACCGTTATCTTTTTCACTGGCAGCCGATAACCTGTATTCTTCATGGCTATCCGTACGCGCTCTCTGGCCTCTTTCACCTGGGAACCTAAATAACCAACCAACTGGAACACCGGCATTCCTTCACTTACATCAGATTCTGCCTGAACAATCCGTGCATTCATTCCATGAATGAGGGCACAATATGATTTACTAAACATGTTACTCCTTCCATTGTTTTCAATGAAAGCACATCCTCGCTACTAGTATAACACGTTAAAGAAGAATTTCAACGAAATTTTCCTCATAAAGGGAAAAGAATGTGTAATATTCCTCTATAGAAGACTGACACACTCTTTCTTATCGTATTTATGATTCCTGTTTATTATCTATGATTTTCTTTATCTCATCCATAAAAGTCTTCGCATCTTTAAATTCACGATATACAGATGCAAAACGGACATAGGCTACCGTATCTAAATCTTTTAGCTTATCCATAACAATCTCCCCAATTAACGAACTTGGAATCTCTTTTTCTTCCCGGTTGTAAATTGCGGTTTCAATTTCGTCTACGACAGCATTTATCTGATCTACAGATATCGGCCTTTTATGGCAGGAACGGAATATCCCTCTTTCAATCTTAGTTCTGTCATAAGATTCCCTATTCTGATCTTTCTTTATTACGACTAATGAAATCGCCTCTACTTTTTCATAAGTAGTAAAACGTTTTGAACAGCTGTCACACTGTCTTCTCCGACGTATGGAATTATTCTCTTCTACTGGCCGCGAATCAATTACCCTCGTATTATCTTCACCACAAAATGGGCACTTCATGCTATCCCTCCTCTACTGTATACCTTTTCTATCTTGTATTATAACAAAAAAACGTCATTTGGCAATAAAAAAATCAGAGCCATTATTCCGGCCCTGATCGGGAGTTTGACAGTTTAATAATTAGAAAATCTATCGCAGGCCTTGTAATACCTGCTCTTTTTATGTCAAATTTTT
>CAKSBP010000006.1 GCA_934438135.1 uncultured Clostridium sp.
TTATGGCTCCATGGTCAAGTGGTTAAGACAGCGCCCTTTCACGGCGTTAACAGGGGTTCAAATCCCCTTGGAGTCATTTAAAAAAATATATTGACTTATATTATTAGATATGATATAATATTAAAGTAATTTGATATGGCGACATAGCCAAGTGGTAAGGCATGGGTCTGCAACACCCTGATCATCAGTTCAAATCTGATTGTCGCCTTTTAAGGTTTAAACGAAAGTTTAAGCCTTTTTTGTATTGCTAAATTGAAAGGCTCTATGTTTAGTGTTGGGGTATGATTCTTTGAATCATGCTCTATCACTGGATGTAGAGCTGTTTTTATGTTTAAACTAAATTCATCTGCTTTTTCTTGAAAAGGCAAGTCTTTAATTTTTACCTCTTTTAAATGAAGTAATTTATTGATACAATTATTATGCATTTGTTGCACCTCCGAGTGATTGGTTTTCTAGACTGGCACTTGGAGGTGTTTTTATTATAAAGAAAAGCGCTGGAGTTGTGAATGGGTTCATTCACATACCCCAACATTTATTATAGAGTTTAGATTTTAGAGGAAATATCTTTTAGAAAAATAATAAATTCATCGCCATGGCAATGGATAAATTTATTTGCTTCTTGCGGATAATAGAATAAAAGGATTTATATTTCCTTAACTATAGAAAATTAAAAAATAAATATTGACGGCTAATATTATATGTGTTATATTTGATGTAGAACAAACAAGACAAATGTAAAGGAGGCTTCATTATGAACATTAATAAGTTTACCCAGAAATCAATGGAAGCAGTAAATAATTGTGAGAAACTAGCTTATGAATATGGGAATCAGGAACTTGTTCAAGAACATCTTTTGTTAAGTCTGTTGACATTGGAAGACAGCCTGATACCAAAATTGTTAAAAAAAATGGAAGTAAATACCGAGCAGTTTAAAAATGAAACGGTGAATTTGATTGATAAAAGACCAAAAGTATCTGGAGGTCAAGTTTATGTTGGTGCCGATTTAAATAAAGTCCTAATTTATGCTGAAGATATGGCGAAAAAAATGGGAGATGAATATGTTTCTGTAGAGCACCTGTTTTTAAGCATTATTAAATATGCCAGCCGTGAGGTGAAACAGCTGTTTCGTCAATATCATATTACACAAGAAGCATTTTTACAGGCATTATCAACAGTACGGGGAAATCAGAAAGTCACCAGCGATAATCCAGAAGCTACGTATGATACACTTTCTAAATATGGATATGATTTGGTAGAGAGAGCTAGAGAGCAAAAACTGGATCCAGTTATCGGAAGAGATCAGGAGATTCGAAATATTATCCGAATTTTGTCCAGGAAAACAAAAAATAATCCAGTACTAATTGGTGAGCCTGGTGTTGGTAAGACTGCAGCGGTAGAAGGGCTTGCACAGCGAATTGTCCGTGGTGATGTGCCGGAAGGACTGAAGGATAAGAAGATTTTTGCGTTGGATATGGGATCTTTGGTAGCTGGAGCAAAATACCGTGGTGAGTTTGAGGAAAGACTAAAGGCAGTACTGGAAGATGTCAAACAGAGTGAAGGCGAGATTATTCTGTTTATAGATGAACTTCATACAATTGTTGGAGCAGGAAAAACAGATGGTGCTATGGATGCTGGAAATATGTTAAAGCCTATGCTGGCAAGAGGTGAACTTCATTGTATTGGTGCAACTACATTAAATGAGTATCGTATGTATATTGAAAAGGATGCAGCTTTGGAACGAAGATTTCAGCCGGTTATGGTAGATGAACCAACGGTAGAAGACACGATTTCTATTTTAAGAGGTTTAAAAGAACGTTATGAAGTGTATCATGGTGTTAAAATCACAGATGGTGCTATCGTTTCTGCAGCAACCTTATCTAACCGTTATATCAGTGATCGTTTCCTACCGGATAAAGCAATTGATTTGATTGATGAAGCATGTGCCTTAATTAAGACGGAACTGGATTCTATGCCGATGGAACTGGATGACATTCAGAGACATATTATGCAGCTGGAAATTGAAGAAGCAGCATTAAAGAAAGAGACGGATCATTTAAGCCAGGAAAGATTGGAAGAACTGCAGAAAGAATTGGCTGCTTTGAGAGAAGATTTTGCTGGAAAAAAGGCAAAATGGGATAATGAAAAATCTTCTGTTGAGAAGGTTCAGAAACTGAAAGAGGAGATTGAGGATTTACACAATCAGATTCAGATTGCCCAGAGAAATTATGATTTGAATAAGGCGGCAGAACTTCAGTATGGAAAGCTTCCAGAATTGGAAAAACAGCTTGCGAAAGAAGAAGAATTAGTAAAGAATGAGAAACGTGAACTGGTTCACGAAAGCGTTACAGATGAGGAAATTGCAAAGATTATCGGAAGATGGACCGGCATTCCGGTTGCAAAACTGACCGAATCGGAAAGAGAGAAAACGCTTCACCTGGAGGATGAACTTCATAAACGTGTCATTGGACAGAGCGATGGTGTGACGAAGGTTTCGGAAGCAATTCTTCGTTCCAAGGCAGGTATTAAAGATCCAACTAAGCCAATCGGTTCCTTCTTATTCTTAGGACCAACTGGTGTAGGTAAAACGGAACTCGCCAAGGCACTGGCAGCTAGTTTATTTGATAATGAGCAGAACATGGTTCGTATTGATATGAGTGAATATATGGAGAAATACTCCGTGAGCAGGCTGATTGGAGCACCTCCAGGATATGTTGGATATGAGGAAGGCGGTCAGTTGACAGAGGCAGTGCGTAGAAAACCATATTCAGTTGTTCTGTTTGATGAGATTGAGAAGGCTCATCCGGATGTATTCAATGTGTTATTACAGGTACTGGATGATGGACGTATTACTGATTCCCAGGGAAGAACAGTTGATTTCAAAAATACTATTTTGATTATGACATCGAACTTAGGTTCAACACATTTATTGGAAGGAATTAATGATGCAGGAGAAATCACATCAGAAGCAGAAAACAGTGTGATGAACGAATTAAGGGGGCATTTCAGACCAGAATTTTTAAATCGTTTGGATGAAATTATCATGTTCAAGCCATTAACAAAAGGTAATATTACTGGAATTGTAGATCTGCTGATTGAAGATTTGAACCGAAGACTGAAAGATAAAGAAATTACAATTGAATTGACAGAGGCAGCAAAAGACTTTATTGTGGAACATGCATATAATCCATATTATGGTGCAAGACCATTAAAACGATATTTGCAGAAAAATGTAGAAACATTAACTGCGAAATTAATTTTGCAGGATGTTGTAAAGTCCGAAGATGTTGTATTAATTGATGCACAAAATGGAAGATTAACCGCGAAAGTCAAGGAAAAATAAACTCCCTAATTTTAGGAATGCCTTGACAATTCAGTGTTTAGCGTGTTATACTTCCTTAGAAGCATAAAGAATAAAAAATTTAGCTCCATACCATTTAGGCTGGAGCTTTTTTTGTGCGAAGGCAAAAAGTGGCGTAGATGAGGAATTTCTACTTACGTCGCGGCGGAAGAGTGAAACGCAGAGCTACTTCGCGTTTTATTGTATAGGAAGAAAAGACTTCGCCTATATATATGGTAATAGAAAGGGCAAAAATATATGGAAACAAAGAGATTTGAAGAGTTTGATTTGGACAGCAAGATTTTAAGGGCTATTACGGAGATGGGATTTGAACAGCCAAGTCCAATTCAGGCAAAAGCAATACCTGAAATCCTGGCGGGTAAAGATATCGTTGGACAGGCTCAGACAGGAACAGGAAAAACAGCAGCATTCGGTATTCCACTTTTACAGATGATTAATACGAAGGACAAAAATCTTCAAGCATTGGTACTTTCTCCTACGAGAGAGCTGGCTATCCAGATTGCAGAAGAATTTCGTAAACTATCTAAATTCAGTCATGGAATCAAGATTCTGCCTATCTATGGTGGACAGGATATTACAAAACAGATTCGTTCTTTAAAGGGCGGAGTTCAGGTTGTGATTGGTACACCAGGGCGTGTGATGGATCATATGAGAAGAAAAACTCTCAAGATGGAACATGTGAAAATGATTGTATTAGATGAAGCGGATGAAATGTTAAATATGGGATTTCGTGAAGATATTGAAACAATTCTTGAACAGATTCCAACAGAACGTCAGACAATTCTATTTTCAGCGACTATGCCAAGACCAATTATGGAAATCGCCAGAGCACATCAGAAAAATTCAGAAATCATTAAGGTAGTTAAAAAAGAGTTAACCGTCCCAAAGATTGAACAGTATTATTATGAAGTGAAGAGAAAGAATAAAAATGAAGTATTATCACGTCTGCTTGATATTTACGCACCAAAGCTTTCTTTAGTTTTCTGTAATACAAAACGTGGTGTTGATGAACTGGTTGAGGATTTAAAGGGTAGAGGTTATTTTGCAGATGGCCTTCATGGAGATATGAAGCAGCAGCAGAGAGACCGTGTTATGAAACGTTTCAGAAACGGGCAAACAGATATTCTGGTTGCTACCGATGTTGCAGCAAGAGGTATTGACGTAGATGACGTAGAAGCGGTATTTAACTATGATCTTCCACAGGATGATGAATATTATGTTCATAGAATTGGTCGTACAGGCCGTGCAGGAAGAAACGGAAAGGCTTTCACATTTGTATTTGGAAAAGAGATCTATAAACTGAGAGACATTCAGAGATACTGCAAGACTAAGATTGTTGCGAAACCAATTCCATCTGTTCATGATGTAACAAGCACAAAGATTGAAAAAGTATTAAATCAGGCAGTTAGTACGCTGGAAAGTGAAGATATGTCTACTTTAATCACTTATATCGAAGATAAAATGAATGAGGAAGACATTACTTCTATTGATATTGCAGCAGCATTATTAAAAATGGCAATTGGTCAGGGTGAAAGTCCAGAAGAAAATTTCGATTTCGGTGAAACTGGAGCAGAAGATGGAATGGTTCGTTTATTTGTTAATATCGGTAAGAAGCAGGGAACCAGACCTGGTGACATCCTAGGAGCAATCGCTGGTGAAACAGGTATTTCTGGTGACTTAATCGGAACAATCGATATGTATGATCGTTATACATTCGTTGAAGTACCAAGAGAATGTGCAAAACAGGTTATTGATGTTATGAAGGATGCTAAAATCCGTGGAAAATCTATTAACATTGAACCAGCAAATGCAAAATAGTTTAACGTATAATTTTATATTTGTATAGAAGAAATCAGTCTGTTATTAGAGCAGACTGATTTTTTTGTACATTATCCCAATAAAAAATGTATAATTATTCCATTTACGAACATACTTAAGATAAAACCTTATATACGAAGGGAGAGTTTATGAAGAAAAAGTTAAGAGAAATCTGGCAGGAAAATAAAACAGCTCGATATACCACAGTTATCCTATTTGTTTTTTGTCTGCTGTTAGGCAGTAGTATGCTTGGTGTTTCTGGTTCAAATGGTGAACTAGTATCTAAGATTAAAAGCCTGCAGGATGAGAAGACAAGCTTAAATGAGCAGCTGTCAGAAAATAGAAAGAATGAGGAGGCCCTGCGGAGCAGACTTACATTATATATCCAGCAGAAGATGAGCATGGCGAGGGAGACTAGTGCCTATGAAGACCAGCAGGATGAGATTGAACAGCTAAGTACGGAAGTGTCAGAATTAAGAAAGAAAAACAGTACGCTTACTTTAAAAAATAAAACGTTGAAAAAACAGCTGGAGAAGAGCAGAAAAAGAGCTTCTGCTCAATCTGATGCTGACACAGATGGTAGGTAGAAATAAAAAAATGATCCTGACTAAAAGTAGGATCATTTTATACATATAGATTGCAGAGTATATAAATAAAAGTTAAATGCAGAGCAGCTTGTAATAGCGGTACGTATTTTCCGCTACTGTGATAATATAAAAAACAGCTCACAGATTTTCTCTGTGAGCTGTTGGTGTATGATGAACTATTTAAATAAATTTATAGAAATTAACCAAAGTATCTTTCTAATAAGCCCTGGAATGCTCTTCCGTGGCGAGCTTCATCTTTAGCCATTTCATGAACTGTATCATGGATAGCATCTAAGTTAGCTTCTTTTGCACGTCTAGCTAAGTCAAATTTACCAGCTGTAGCACCGTTTTCAGCAGCTACACGCATTTCAAGATTTTTCTTTGTACTGTTTGTAACAACTTCGCCAAGTAATTCAGCGAATTTAGAAGCGTGTTCAGCTTCTTCATAAGCGGCTTTTTCCCAGTATAAACCGATTTCAGGATATCCTTCTCTGAAAGCTACTCTTGACATTGCAAGGTACATACCAACTTCGGAACATTCTCCTTCAAAGTTTGCTCTTAAGTCAGCCATGATGTCTTCGCTTGCCCCTTGAGCAACGCCTAGAACATGTTCTGCAGCCCATGTCATTTCACCAGACTGTTCTTCAAATTTGTCAGCACCTGCTTTACATATTGGACATACTTCAGGTGCCTGATCTCCCTCATGGACATAACCACATACTGTACATACGAATTTTTTCATATCAATATCCTCCTAAGAAATTATTTATTTAAATTAATAATAGTAATCATTACTGATATTGATATAATACTCTGTTACTGCTAAATTGTCAATAGGTTTTTTAAATAATTTTTGGAAATTTTATTCTATACAATCTTCACAGATGCCATAGAAGTAAGTTACGTGTCCTTGAATTTTCCCTTTAAAGTTAGAACCAGCAAGAATATCGATGTGGTCAAGGGATGGAAGGTCTAAGTCCATTACTTTTCTACATTTACGACAGATGAAATGATAATGTGGTTCGATGTTTCCGTCAAAATGATCCGAACCGTCATCGCAGGAAATTTTTATGATTTCGCCTTTTTCTACTAGAAAGTTTAAGTTACGGTAAACAGTTCCTAAACTGATGTTTGGAAACTCTTCACGTAAATCTTCATATACCGTAGAAGCGGTCGGGTGTGCCTTTGTATGCTGGAGATAGGTCTTAATCGCTTCTCTTTGTTTACTAAATTTTGTTGTGCTCATAATAATCCTCCTATTAGGCATTAGTAGTAATGATTATTAATTTTAATAAATATTGTTAGACATGTCAAACTCTTTTGAATTATTAAGAAATATAATTAGGAAAACAGGGCCAATATAAAGAGTCAGCCCTGTTTTTTCTATATAAAGAATGTTATTTTGTATAATCTATGTGAAGTAATTCATGTTCTTTCCCCTTTAGAAAATCCCACTCATAAAGCTTTTGTATAATTGGATTTTCATCGCTTCGTTTGATAACACTCATTAAATCTGATTTGTAAAGTCCAGCGATACGCTGTTCCTTAGTAGTTCGTCTGCTGAATGGCTGGCCGGCGCCAGAAATACATCCACCTGGGCATGCCATAACTTCTACAAAATCAAAATGTTCTTCACCGCTTTCAATTTTCTGAATGAGCTTTTCGGTATTTCCCAGACCGCTGACAGCAGCAACTCGTAAAGTTTCATCACCGAGTGTTACTTCGGCAGTTTTAATTCCTTCCATGCCGCGGATTCCAGAATACTCTAATGCCTTCAGATTATAGAAGCCTTTATTATAAGAAATTTTTCGAAGTGCGGCTTCCATGACACCACCTGTAGCACCGAAGATGATACCGGAACCGGAATAGATGGCAAAAGGCATGTCTGGAGAGTCTGGTTCGATTTCACTATATTGAATTCCAATTTCTTTTATCATATGAACTAGTTCATTTGTGGTGAGGACATAATCAATGTCAGGAATGCCGTTTTTCTGAAATTCCTTTCTGGCGGCTTCTGACTTTTTTGCTGCACAAGGCATAATGGCAACAGATATAGTTTCGCGGCCATCTTTTGCATCCTGTTCTTTAAAATATTCTTTTAGAACAGAGCCGAACATTTCCATAGGAGATTTACAGCTTGATATATAAGGAAGAAGTTCTGGATGTTTTGTTTCAGCGTAACGAATCCATGCTGGGCAGCAGGAAGTAAATAATGGATATTTCCGGTACCCCTTTTCTAATTTGCCTGCTAATTCAGAAACTTCTTCCATAATGGTCAAATCAGCTCCGACAGAGGTATCATAGATTTTATCGAATCCCAGCATACGCATGGCACGAAATACCATTCCGATTGTATTTTTACCTGGTGCAATACCAAAAGATTCACCTATTGCTACACGAACGGCAGGGGCAACTTGAGCAACCACACGCTTGGTCGGGTCATAAATTGCTTTCCAGACTTCCTTTGTACTTTTGGCAATGGTAATAGCTGCGGTTGGACAGACAGCCGAACATTGACCACAGTTTACGCAGTCAGTTTCAGCCAGCTTTTTATGGAAAGCAGGAGAAACGATCATATTGGCACCTCGATTTGCAAAGTCAATGGCGCCTACATTTTGTACTTCATTGCAGACGCGGACACAGGCCCCGCAGAGAATACATTTATTTGGGTTACGAACAATCGATTTTGAAGATTTATCAATTTTATAACGTTTTTCTTCCTTTTTAAAGCGGACTTCTTTGAGACCATAGCGCCCGGCAAGAAGCTGGAGACGGCAGACACCATTTTTCTCACAGGTGGTGCAGTTGCCACAGTGGGTAGCCAAGATAAGTTCTAGAATCATTTTTCGATACTGGTGAAGTTTTGGAGAATTCGTTCGGATAACCATTTTATCTTTAGGAGGTGTGGAACAGGAAGCAATAATGTCACCCTGTTGATCTTCTACCACGCACATTCGGCATGCACCATATATGGATAAATCTGAATAGTAGCAGAAAGTAGGCAAATGAATGCCGGCTTTATTTACTACCTGTAAAATATTTTTTTCTTTATCGAATTCGACACGGTTCCCATCAATTATCATATATTTGGACATTTTGCAATATCTCCTTTCTTTTTTTATTGAAATATTACACTTGTGCAATGGCATGGAAAGGACATGCTTCTTTACAGGCACCGCATTTAATACATTTTCGAGTGTCAATTTGATGAGGCTGTTTTACGGTACCGGAAATCGCTCCAATTGGACATAATTTTGCACATTTTGTACAGCCTTTGCAAAGCACTGGATTAATGTGTAAGATAACAAGGGCCTTGCACTGTCCGGAAGGGCATTTTTTGTCTACTACATGAGTAATATATTCGTCACGAAAATATTTCATTGTACTGATAACAGGTGAGGCAGCAGTTTTTCCAAGACCACATAATGCAGTAGAGGAAATCGTTTCTGCCAGTTCTTCCAGCATAGGAATGTCTTCTGGTTTCCCTTTTCCATCGATAATATCTGTTAGAATCTGAAGCATTTGTTTGGTACCTTCCCGACATGGAACGCACTTTCCGCAGGATTCGTTCTGAGTGAAGTTCATAAAGAAACGAGCAACCTCAACCATACAGCTCTTATCATTCATGACAACCAGACCACCGGAGCCAATCATAGCACCTACCTTCTTTAAAGAGTCAAAATCCAGATGCAGATCCAGGTAGCTATTGTGCTGGTTAATTATAAGGCATCCACCAGAAGGTCCGCCGATCTGTACGGCTTTAAAATTTCCATCTTTTACACCGCCGCCTATATCAAAAATAACTTTTCGAAGGGGGGTTCCCATGGGAACTTCAATTAGTCCTGTATTGTTTACATTTCCTGTCAGAGCAAAAACTTTAGTTCCATGGTTATTTTGGGGACCGATTGTTTTGTACCATTTCGAACCGTTTAAAATAATTGAAGGAACATTACAGAAGGTTTCTACATTATTTAATACAGTTGGTTTGTCAAATAAACCTTTCTTAACGGTTCTAGGAGGTTTTACTCTTGGCATGCCTCGATTTCCTTCAATAGAAGCAGTTAATGCACTTCCTTCCCCACATACAAATGCTCCTGCACCTTGGCATATCTGTAAATAGAAGTTGAATCCTGAATTTAAAATGTTATCTCCTAAAAGTCCTTTTTCATTTGCCTTTTGGATTGCTGTCTGCAAACGCTGCACTGCAAGGGGATATTCAGCACGTACATAAATATAGCCGTAGTGTGCACCGACTGCAATGCCTGCAATAATCATGCCTTCAATGATTCGGTGGGGATCACCTTCCATCATGCTTCGATCCATAAATGCACCAGGGTCTCCTTCATCGCCGTTGCAGACGATGTATTTTAAATCGGCCTGCTGTTTTTGTACTTGAGACCATTTTTGACCGGTCGGAAATCCGCCGCCACCACGTCCACGAAGACAGGCATCTGTAACTTCGCTGATAATCTGATTTGGAGTCATTTCAAACAATGCTTTTGCGAGCGCACTGTAACCGTCTACTGCTATGTATTCTTTAATAGATTCTGCATTAATGTGGCCACAGTGTTCCAAGGCAACTCGTGTCTGCTGTTTATAGAATGGAATATCATCCTGTTTTTTATAAATATTTCCTTCTTTGTCATGATAAACAAGCCGTTCAATTACTTCATCATTTAGTATGCTTTTTTTAATAATTTCTTCACAGTCGGATTCTTTTACTTTTAAATAAAGCCATCCCATAGGTTCGATTCGAAGAAGGGGACCCATTTCGCAGAAACCATGGCATCCACTTTTTTTCAGGCCGATAGTTTCATGGGGGTCTTTTTCAAGTACGACAGAGAATTCTAATCCTTTTTCAGCCATTAATTGCTTCATCCGTTCATAAATTTTTAAGGAGCCTCCAGCAACGCATCCAGTACCAGCACAGATAAGAATCTGTTTCCGCTGGCTTCTTAGGGATTTTTTATAGGATATTCGGTAAGACTTTAGTTCTTTTAAGGTATTAATCCTGGTTGGCATGGGCTTCCACCTCCTTTATTTCCTGAATAATTTCTGTTACTTTTTCTGGTGTCATGCTTGGATATACCTGATCGTTTACAGTGCAGACAGGAGCCAGTCCGCATGCACCCAGACAGGAAACAGTTTCAAGTGTAAAAATATGATCTTCAGTTGTTGGTGAGTCAGCGGTAACCTTAAGCTGTTTTCTGAATTCTTCCAGAATCGGGATGGAATTTCGTACATGGCATGCCGTTCCGTTGCAGACTTTAATCACATACGTTCCCTTTGGCTCTAGGGAGAAATTTTCATAAAAAGTAGCCACTCCATAAATCTTTGCATCACTGACATGAATATGTTTTGCTACATAAGTAAGAATTTCTTCTGGAAGATAAAGATACTCTTTCTGAATATCCTGCATAATAGCAATTATGTATGATTTGTCATAATGATATTTTTCAAGTATAATATCAACTTTCTGCTTATCTGCTTTTTCCAACATGGTAGTCTCCTTTCTAAATCTATGTCTTTCTTTTATCAAAGTATTTCTCCAAAAAAGTAAGTATGAATTGGTTAAATTAGCAAATAATTAATCAATGATTTTGCTATATGTCGACAAATCCAATAATAAATATTTTGAATGGAAATTGTATCAAATAAAATGCAATAATATTCTAACGCTTCATTGATTATCAAGCTGTTTCTATATATAATTATAAGGGAACTTAGTGAAAAAATTCACATTATTTTAGTGATTACTATATTTATATGGAATTGGGAGGATAATGAAATGTTGGAAAAAGATGCGACCATCGGTAACATTAAACATGAAGTGCTTTTTAAGGTGGCCAAGCTGGCATACGCAGGAGAACTTGCTGAAAAACAGGATAGAATTGCGTATGAACTGATTCCTGGACAGAAAGCAAATTTCAGATGCTGCGTCTATAAAGAAAGAGAAATTATCAGGCAGAGAGTTCTTGTTGCACAGGGGAAAGCACCTTCGCCGAAGCAGAAGGCAGAGAATATTATTCAGATTATTCCAGCAGCATGTGAGGGATGTCCGATTACAAGATTTGTTGTTACAGATAACTGTCAGAAATGTATGATGAAGAAATGCCAGCAGGCTTGTCATTTTAAAGCAATTACAATGCTTCGTGACCGAGCATATATCGATCCTAATAATTGTAAGGAATGCGGAAAATGTTCAGAAGCCTGTCCATATAATGCAATTGCAGACCTGATGCGTCCATGCCGAAGAAGCTGTCCGGTAGATGCTATCAGCAGAGATGAAAATAATGTTGTTGTAATTGATGAGGAAAAATGTATTCAGTGCGGTAACTGCATTAAGAATTGCCCATTTGGAGCAATTGAGGATCGATCTTCTATGACACAGGTAATTGACGAGATACGTAAAGGAAAGAAAGTATATGCAATGGTTGCACCGGCAGGAGAAGGACAGTTTGGAAGTCATGTATCCATGGGTGTTCTTGCAGAGGCAGTAAAAGAACTTGGATTTACCGATATGGTAGAAGTTGCACTTGGTGCAGATTATGTTGCTAAGAGTGAAGCAGAAGAATGGGCAGAAGGCTATAAAGAAGGAAAGAAAATGACGACATCCTGCTGTCCTGCATTTGTAAAAATGATACATAAACATTTCCCGCAGCTTGTGGATAATATTTCAACAACTATTTCTCCTATGGCAGCAACAGCAAGACTGCTCCGTGAAAAGGATCCGGACTGTCTGACTGTATTTGTCGGTCCATGTATTGCAAAAAAAGGAGAAATTCAGGATAATAAAGATACAGCGGATTATGTATTGACTTTTGATGAACTGTATGCAATGCTTCGTGCAAAAGAAGTTCAGCTTGCCACATTTGGAACGAATCTTCAGCAGGGCAGTATTTATGGAAAACGTTTTGCAAATGCTGGTGGTGTAACTAAGGCTGTAATGGAAGCATTTAAAGAAGCAGAAGAGGAAATTGATGTAAAAGTAAAACAATGCAGTGGTGCAGCAGAATGCAAGAAAGCACTTATGCTGTTGAAGGTAAATCGTCTGCCAGAGGACTTTGTAGAGGGAATGGCATGTATTGGCGGCTGTGTAAATGGACCTGGAAATGTAAAGCCAGAAATGCTTGTTAAGAAAGACCGTGAAACCCTGCTTTCTCATGCGGATGACCGGACAATCGAACAAAGCATTGAACCATATAAAGACTATAAATTTTCTATGCATAGAGAGTAATTGCCTTAGAAGAAATATGTGAATCTACTATAAATATGAAAAGACACTGAAGATTTGTTATTCAGTGTCTTTTCTGTTATACTTGGTATAATGTAAAGTGTAAAGCAATAAAGAGTGAGGTTTAGGAGAAAAATGATGGATGAATATATTATTGCACTCGATCAGGGAACGACAAGTTCACGGTGCATCATCTTTAATCAGGAAGGAAAACCGGAGGTTATTACCCAGAAAGAATTTACACAGCACTTTCCAAAGAGCGGCTGGGTAGAACATGATCCGGAGGAAATTTTCCAGACACAGCTTTTGGTTATGAAAGAAGCAGCTGACAAAATGGGCAGCAAAGCAGCACAGATAAAAGCAGTAGGAATTACAAATCAGAGAGAGACAACCATAGTATGGGATAAAACAACAGGAAAGCCGGTATACCCGGCAATTGTATGGCAGTGCAGAAGAACAGCAGAATATGTCGATGAGATTATAAAAAAAGGTTTTAAACAGATAATAAAAGAGAAGACAGGCCTGCTTGCAGATGCATACTTTTCTGCAACAAAAATAAGATGGATTTTGGAAAAAATTCCAGGAGCCAGAGAAAAAGCAGAAAAGGGAGAACTTTTATTTGGTACGGTGGATACTTGGTTGATTTACAGGCTGACTGGTGGAAAAGTATTCGCTACTGATTATACCAATGCATCCAGAACGATGCTGTTTAACATTAATACACTGAAGTGGGACAAAGAACTTTTGGAATTATTTGAGATTCCAGAATCTATGCTTCCGAAAGTCCATTCGTCCAGTGAGATTTATGGATATACAGATGAAGAAATTACAGGATTTACTTTGCCAATCGCAGGAGTAGCAGGTGATCAGCAGGCTGCTTTATTTGGACAGGGCTGTTTTCACGCAGGTGAAATGAAGAATACGTATGGAACAGGATGTTTCCTTCTGATGAATACAGGAAGCCAGGCGGTGCAGTCGGAACATGGACTTCTAACAACGATTGCAGCAAGTCTTCCAGGAAAAATAACATATGCATTGGAAGGAAGTGTATTTGTAGCAGGCGCTCTGATTCAGTGGCTGCGGGATGAAATGGGATTAATTGATTCTGCCGCAGAGAGCGAGAAACTTTGCAATTCCGTGGAAGATACAAATGGTGTTTACATTGTACCGGCATTTACTGGACTTGGGGCACCTTACTGGGATCCTTATGCCAGAGGGCTGGTATGCGGGCTTTCCCGAGGAACAACGAAAGCGCAGTTTGTTAGAGCCGGAGTGGAGGCATTGGCTTATCAGACCTATGATGTGATGAAAGCTATGGAAGAAGATGCTGGCCAGAAGATTTCTAATTTAAAAGCAGATGGTGGTGCTTCTGCGAATGGTTTTCTGATGCAGTTCCAGGCAGATTTACTGGATAAGCAGGTATATCGTCCAAAGGTTACAGAGACGACGGCATTAGGGGCTGCTTACCTTGCAGGTCTTGCGGTTGGTATGTTTAAAGATACAAAACAGATACAGAAACTGTCTTCTGATATGGCCTGCTTTCAACCGAAAATGGATGCGGACAAGAGAAAAAATTATTTAGAGGGCTGGAAAGATGCGGTGTCTCGTTCTAAAAGCGGATATTCTTTCTAAAAATAGAATTCCAGATAATTACAAAATATAAGTAAACTTTTGTTTTTTGCTTCCCTTTTCACAGGGAATAGTAGTATAATGCTATGTATTAGATAGAGGGCAGAATGTTTTTACCTGCTTTGGATATCAGAAAACAGGACGAACCTTTATCTAAAAAACATAGGATTCATGTTAAATAAGTATAAGGAAAAGGGATTGATATGGCTAAGAAAAAGAAAAAGAAAAAAAGCGGAGTGACGGCAGCCTTTGGCATGGCATTTAAGATTACTTTTCTAATTCTTCTCATATTTGTTGCGGTTGTAGGAACCATTTTCTATTTTAAATATGGAAGAGACATTTTGAAACTTCAGGCTGAGGCTAAGGGATTGGTCCAGGAATCTACTGTAGACACCTTCAAGCAGTCGCAGACAAGTGTTGTTTACGATGCCAATGAAAAAGTATTATTGTCATTATCCGGAGAGAAGAAGTTATATTACCTGAATTATGAAGATATACCGAATTACGCAAAGCAGGCGATGATATCAATTGAGGATAAGAATTTTACAAAGCACAGTGGCGTAGATTATAAGGCAATTTTCCGTGCAGGCGTTGCTTATATCAAGCATCGTGGTGAGATTACACAGGGTGGAAGTACCATTACCCAGCAGCTTGCCAGAAATATTTTCTTAACCCATCAGGTTAGTTGGACAAGAAAGGTTGAGGAAGTGTTTGTATCACTTGAAATGGAGAAAAAGTATACTAAATATCAGATTCTTGAATTTTATCTGAACAATATTTACTTCTCTAATGGATATTATGGAATTCAGGCAGCAAGTAAAGGATATTTTAATAAAACTGTTGATAAGCTTAGTTTGTCACAGATTGCATTTTTATGTTCTATACCGAATAATCCTACTTTGTATGATCCGTTAGATAATATGGATAATACGTTGAAGAGGCGAGACAGAATTCTGAAACAGATGTTAAAGGATGAATGGATTTCCGAGTCTGAGTATGATGAAGCGGTGAATGAGAAAATTAAGCTGAATGTTAAGAAGACAACGAAAAAGAACTATATTACAACGTTTGTTCTTTACAGTGCAACCCGTGCTTTAATGGAAAATGAAGGATTTGAATTTAAAAACAGTTTTTCTACGGAAGAGGAACAGAAAGAATATCAGGCTCAGTATGATCAGCTTTATAATGAATGTCTGAAGAGTCTTTACAGTGGAGGATATCAGATTTATACTTCGATTGACCAGACAAAGCAGAAGAAGCTGCAGGAATCTGTAAATGATACCTTAGCAGATTTTACAGACAAGACGGACAGCGGCGTTTACAAGATGCAGGGTGCAGCAGTTTCTATCGATAATCAGACAGGAAGAGTAGTTGCAATTGTCGGAGGAAGAAGCCAGAGTAGTGCCGGATATACACTGAATCGTGCGTTCCAGAGCTACAGACAGCCTGGTAGTTCCATTAAACCGTTGATTGTATATACTCCAGCCTTTGAACAGGGCTATACGCCATCCAGTTATGTAGAAGATAGTTTCGTAGAGGGTGGTCCAAAGAATGCTGATTTAAGTTATTCTGGAACTATGACGGTTAAAAATGCAGTTGCAAAATCAAAAAACACAGTTGCATGGAAGCTGTATAAGAACGTAACACCAAAGACAGGATTATCTTATATTTTAAATATGGGATTCCAGAAAATTAAAGATCAGGATTATACACTGGCTACTGGTATTGGTGGATTTACAGTAGGCGTAAGCCCACTGGAAATGGCATCAGGATTTGCCACCATTGAAAATGATGGTATGTATCGTGAACCAACTTGTATTGTAAAGATTACAGATTCTGATGGAAATGAAATCGTAGGCGATGATAACGATGAAAAGAAAGTTTATAAGAAAAATGCAGCACGTATGATGGTTGACTGTTTACAGGAAGTTATGAATAGTGGTACGGGTGCATCTTTAAAATTGGATGGCATGCCATGTGCTGGTAAGACAGGTACAACAAATGATAAGAAAGATGGATGGTTTGTTGGATTTACTGGTTACTATACAACAGCTGTATGGGTTGGATGTGATACTCCAGAATCTGTTTACGGATTGACTGGTTCTAGTTACCCAGGGAATATTTGGAAGACATATATGTCTTGGGCACATGAAGGTCTGACAGCAAAAGAATTTGAATTATATTCACAGCCGGAATCATCTAGAAATGATGTTAGTGCAAATTCTGTAAATGAAAGCAGTGAAGATACAGAAAATAAGGATACAACAGAAGAAAATACGCAAGATCAGGAACCGAACGAAGACGATTCTCAGCAGAATGAGTTAGAGCAGGAAGATGGATCGGATAAAGGAAATGATACTTCTGGTGCTCAGGATTCTGATAAACAGGATAAGCCGTCTGAAAATACAAATCAGGATGGTGTAACTGATTTTGGTGGAAATGATAGTACGGATAAGGATCCAGGCTGGGATGAAGATGAAAACAACACCAATACAGGAGGCGATACCTCACAGGACAGTAACAGTGGAAATAGTGGAGGCTCTTCTGGAGCAGGAAGTGGAAGTGATACTTCCGGCGGTCAAGGAGCAGACAGCGGAGGAACGGATACTGGTGATACATCTGGTGATGGTTCTTCCCAGGAACAGTAATTGAGACTAAAATATAAAATGAAAAGAGCTATGCAGAATTCCTGCATAGCTCTTTCTTTTATCATTTATCAATTATATGATTTACTTAGATAAGCCTATTCAAAATCTAAGTGTTTATCTCTGATGATATTTTTTCAATACATTCTGAATACGTTCTGTTGGACTTAACAGTTCACTGATAGAAGCGTCATGGTTTAATGTATCAATTAATAAAGCAATGTATTTGCTCATATCAACGTTGATATAATATTCTTTTTTCAACAGCTCTTCTGGCTGATATACAAGGTTTGTTGTTAATACTCTGTAAATCAGGCCTTCTTCATAAGCTTTATCGAATTTATCAAGACCGTTTGTAAATAAACCAAATGTAGAGCATACGAAGATTCTGCCAGCTTTACGGCGTTTTAATTCAGTTGCAACATCAATCATGCTTTCGCCGGAGGAAATCATATCATCTACGATAATCATATCTTTGCCTTCAATGTCAGTACCTAAGAATTCATGTGCAACGATAGGGTTACGCCCATCTACAATACGTGTATAATCACGGCGTTTATAGAACATACCCATATCAACACCAAGAACGTTGGCATAATAAACTGCTCTGCCCATACCGCCTTCATCTGGGCTGATAATCATTAAGTGTTCAGAGTCCATTTTAATATCTGGTATATTTTTAAGAAGAGCTTTGATAAACTGATAAGTAGGCTGTACTGTTTCGAAACTCTTAAGAGGAATCGCGTTCTGAACTCTTGGATCGTGTGCATCGAAAGTGATGATACTTTCTACGCCCATGTTTGTCAGTTCCTGAAGTGCTAAAGCACAGTCAAGAGATTCTCTGGAACTACGTCTATGCTGTCTGCTCTCATATAAGAACGGCATAATGACTGTGATACGTCTGGCTTTTCCGCCAACAGCTGAAATAATACGTTTTAAGTCCTGATAATGGTCGTCTGGTGACATATGATTTGTCTGTCCGCATACGCTGTAAGTCAGGCTGTGGTTACAAACATCAACCAATAAGTATAAATCAGAACCACGAACCGATTCTTTAATAGTACCCTTTGCTTCACCGGAACCAAATCTAGGGCAGGCAGCATCGATTAGGTAGGAATCTCTCTGATATCCTGCAAAAGCGATAGTAGTTTTATGTTCACTGTTACGTACCTGTCTCCAGTTTACGATGTAATCGTTTACTTTCTTACCTAAATCGCGGCTGCTTTCAAGAGCAATGATGCCTAATGTACCTACTGGTATTGTGTTAAATGTTTTTTCTTGCTGTGACATTGCAATTCCTCCATAAAATCTATTTGATTTTTTATTACGTACAAATTTTATTATGAATATCCAGTTATATTTTATAACATTTTAAAATTATTCCGTCAAGGTAAAATTAGTATTAGGTGAAATTACTTTGATCGGAATAGGTTTTTTTCAGCCGGATATCTTCGCCTACTATTTTTAAGAGTTTGTAATTACTAATCAGTCTTGAAAAAATTCGTTCACTATATAGATTTTTTAAATCATCCAGTGAATAGTTGGTGGAAATAATAGTGGATTTCCTGCTTAAATACCGTTCATTAATGCAGAGGTAGAGCTGGGAGGATATGAATGTATTATTCATCTCAGTGCCTAAATCATCAATGATTAGTAAGTCGCAGTTTAAAATTCCATCTAGCTGCTCCGGAATTTCTGTATTTTCATTATTTCGTTCAAACTTATTTTTTTCCAGAATTTCAAAAAGCTGAAAAGAAGTCAGGTAAATAACCGTGTGGGAAGTGTTGAGGATTTCCCGGGCAATGCAGTTTGTCAAAAAAGTTTTTCCGACACCAGTATTTCCATAAATTAATATATTTTCAAAAGAAGTATCAAAGTTTTTGATAAAACGCAGGCAGTATTCTACGACCTGACGCATATTCTCATAAGGTGTGAGGTTTCGTGTTGGATCAATCTTGGTTTTCTCATAGCAATCAAAGGAAAAGGTATCAAAATTCTCTCTCTTCATGGCTTCTTTAACATTAGACTGAGAATAAATTAAATCCACAATTGCCTGTTTAAAACACTGACACTTTTTATTGCCGACATAGCCGGTATCCTTGCAGATAGGACATTGATAATCTGGGGTAAGGTAGTCCTTTGGAAAACCGTAAGCTGCCAGTAACTCTTCCTTTTCCTGGGAAAGTTCCTGAATCCGGCTTTTCAGTTTGGTAAGAGCTTCCTGATCACCTTTTAAAGCCAGTTTTGCACAGGCCACAGACTGTTCCGCAATACTGGTATCATAGTCATGAAGTTGTGGAATCAGCTGATAAACTTTCTCGTATTTTTTCTCAAGAGAATGACGGCTTCGGATTTGTCTTTCGTCATATTCCCGTAGTATCTTATTATATTGAATATTTTTTAAACCCATGTATGCATCCTCCTGTTTCTGCCACTATTATTCATGTTTGTTCAGCAGGCGCTCTTCCAATGAGGAAATATAGTCTTTCGAATAATCACGTTGAGGAAAGGCATTAAATTGATTCTTTGGATTGACTTTTGCCTGTGGCTGCTTCTGCTGCCTGCTCGATGCCGCACGGCTGTTATGTTTTTGATCCAGAACGAGGATATCTGCTTTTGTTTTTACACCTTTGGCATACCAGTTTTCAATAATGCTGTTTGCATATTTAAAATCTGGTTTTCCGGTATTTAATAAAGTCCGGTTGCATGCCTCTATAATAATATCAGTTGAAAATCCAAAAGAAGAAAACCACTTGTCCATGAATTTTTTTTCAATGTCACCTGGTTGACGATTTAAGCCAAACGCTTTGCTTACTGCATTGTAATTAGTATTGTACTTGGCAATGGATATATCTGCTTTTTCGACGGTATCAATTCCTTCTTCTTTCCATGCAATAGCAACCGCTTCAATATAAGAAGAATTTGTTTTATTTCTAGAAATACAGTAATCATAAAGGTGTAAGATTAAATCTGTAGAAAATCCGAGCGTTTCATAAATGAAAAGAACAAGTTGTACATCATTTGGAGTCATATTACGCTTTAGGTAAACCTCAATGATATTCATAAGCCATTTCACTTCATCTGTATTTGTCAGTTCTGCAATCTGGGTACTTGTATAAGTTGGCCGTTCAAATTTTGCTTTTGCTTCCATAGTATGTGTTGTTGCAGTTTCCGTCTGTGTAATGGAAGCAGAAGGGGTTACGATTCCGGTTTCATATGCAGTTCTTTCGTATGTTATTTCTTTTACCGCTGGTTCTTCCAGAATAATAGAACTGATTTCCCCAGAAGTACTTTTTTCGATTGTAATCAGACTGCATTTTTCCCAGTAATTCAGGGCACGGATAACATCCGTTTCCGTGTTATCCAGATGATCAGCAATTTTTAAAATACTTAATCCGGTATCTCCACTGGAAAGCAGTCGTAGAAGATAAATATAAACCTTCACGTATTCACCATTGGCATAAGGCATGTAAGAATCGATAAAAATGTTCGATATGGTTGTGGTTGTGCATGAATTATTTGATGTCAGTTTAATTGTACTCATCTTGCCATCCCTTCCATTACTTTAAGGTATCAACATTATAGCATAGTTCCAAAATTCTGCAAATAGGATAATCCGTTCACAGGGACAGGATAAATTCAACAATTAGAATGTGGATAAAGTGGATAACTATGTGACTAAATTTAAATGCAATGCTAAGAAAGTTGAGAAAACCTTAATTCTTAAGTGTTTTAAGAAGTTAACCTTAAAAATAATTCGTCCACATGAAGTTAAAAATATATCCACAACTTTACCAAAATGAAAATGTTGATAAAGTTGTGGATAAAGTGGATAACTATTTTTGAACTAGATTTTCTCCTACATTTACGATATTTCCGGCACCCATAGTTATTAACATGTCGCCGTTATTACAATTTTTTGATACAAATTCTTCTATTTCCTCAAAAGTTGGAAAGTAGTAAGCCTCTGTCCCTGCTTTTTTGAGTCTTTCGAGAATATCGCGAGAAGAGATATCCCCTGGGTCTTTTTCTCTTGCAGCATAAATATCAGCAAGAATTACTTTATCAGCCATGGTCAGTGCATCTGCGAAATCATCTAGGAATGCTCTGGTACGGGAATACGTATGTGGCTGGAAAATACACCACAGCTGCTTATGTGGATAATTCTTTGCGGAAGTTAACGTTGCTTTGATTTCAGTTGGATGATGTGCGTAATCATCAATTACAGTAACTCCATTGAATTTACCCTTATATTCGAAACGTCTTTCGGTTCCTTTAAAGCTTTCAAGACCTTTTTTAATAGTCGAAACAGGAATCTTGTATTCGTTTGCAAGGCCGGCAGCAGCCAGAGAATTGGAAATGTTATGTTTTCCAACTACATTTAACTGGATATGCGCTAACAGTGTATTATTGTGATATAAATCATAACTACCTCTGCCAATGGAATCATATTCCACATTTTTCGCATGGTAGTCAAAATTATCATTATTAATACCATAATTTATGATATGGCATTGCAAATTATTCGTAAATTCTTTATAATTTGTTATATCACCATTGAGTATAAGCAGACCATCCTCTGGAATTCGTTTCGCGAATTCATGGAATGAGTGTCTGATGTCATCTAAGTCTTTGAAGAAATCCATATGATCAGCATCAATGTTTAATATAATACCTGCAGTAGGGAAAAATTTAAGAAAACTATTTGTATATTCACAGGCTTCTGTGATAAAGTTTTCTGATTTACCAATACGGATATTTCCGCCGATTGCATCTAAGATGCCACCGACTGAAATCGTAGGATCAAGACTGCCGGCTAAGAAAATGTGTGACAGCATGGAAGTTGTAGTTGTTTTTCCATGAGTACCGGAAACCGCAATGGCATTTTTATAATTTTTCATTACCTGGCCAACCATTGCTGCACGATCCATCATTGGGATGCCGGAATTTACGGCAGCTACATATTCAGGGTTCGTCTTGCTGATCGCAGCTGTATACACGATTAAATTCATATCATTTGTTATATTTGCTTCACTTTGTCCATATACTATATGTATACCAAGTGATTGCAAATGTTCGGTGATTTTCGACTTATTCATATCGGAACCGCTGATGGTAAAGCCATATGAATGAAGTAGTTCGGCAAAGCCGCTCATACTGATGCCGCCAATGCCGATAAAATGAATGTGGACTGGCTGTTTAAAATCAATTTTATACATAAAAATCCTTCCTATCTAATCCTCATAATGTTATTATGTTCTTTCTAATGATATTATAATCATTTATATAGAAAAAACAAATATTATTTATTAGATAAATAAGGTATAATGGTTTTATTACAGGAAAGTCTTTCTATTAGAAAAAATAATATTTATATAATTTGCTATAAAAAAAAATAAATATTGCAAATAATTAGTGAAAATTATTCACATTTGTATAAATTAATGGTATAATAGACACATTAAACAACAAGGGGTGATTGCGTGATTAAAAAGGAAATGATTGCGATGTTACTTGCGGGGGGACAAGGCTCCAGGCTAGGCGTTTTAACAGCGAAAGTTGCAAAGCCTGCGGTTGCATTTGGAGGAAAATACAGAATCATTGATTTCCCATTAAGCAACTGTATTAATTCTGGTATTGATACTGTTGGCGTATTGACGCAGTATCAGCCATTGCGTTTAAATACTCATATCGGAATTGGAATTCCATGGGATTTGGACAAGAATATTGGCGGCGTGTCAATTCTTCCTCCATATGAAAAGAGTACAAGCAGTGAATGGTATACTGGAACGGCGAATGCTATTTATCAGAATTTAGAGTACATGGAGTATTATAATCCAGACTATGTTTTAATCTTAAGTGGGGATCATATTTACAAGATGGATTATGAGATTATGCTTCAATTCCATAAGGATAAGAAAGCAGATGTTACGTTAGCAACCATTCCTGTACCTATTGAAGAGGCAAGTCGATTTGGAGTTGTTATTACAGATGATGACCACAAAATTCAGGAATTTGAAGAAAAACCACCGAAACCTAGAAGCAATCTTGCATCTATGGGAATTTACATATTCAGCTGGCCGGTTTTAAGGGACGCACTGATAGCGTTAAAGGATCAGCCGGGCTGCGATTTTGGAAAACATATTATTCCGTACTGCCATAATAATGGCAAGAGGATTTTTGCGTATGAGTATACCGGTTACTGGAAAGATGTAGGAACACTCGCATCATATTGGCAATCTAATATGGAGTTAATTGACTTAGTTCCAGAGTTTAACCTTTATGAGGAATTTTGGAAGATTTACACGAAATCAGATAAGATACCACCACAGTATATATCAGACTCCGCAAATATTGATAAAGCAATTATTGGAGAAGCATCGGAGATTTATGGAGAAGTATATAATTCCGTGATAGGTTCCGATGTATATATTGGACCAGGAGCAGTGATAAGAGATTCTATTATTATGTCCTCAACATCGATAGGGGAGCGAACAGAAATTAACAAAGCAATTATTGCTGAGAACGTTAAGATTGGCGATGATGTAGTAGTAGGAACTGGTGAAGAAACACCGAATGAAGTAAGACCGGATATTTATAATTTTGGACTGGCAACAATTGGTGAAGATTCCGTAATCCCTAGTGGAATAAAAATTGGAAAGAATACTGCCATTTCTGGCGTTACGACAAATGAAGACTATCCAGATGGACTGCTGAAAAGCGGCGAAACGTTGATTAAGGCGGGTGAAAAGTTATGAGAGCAATAGGGATTGTTTTAGCAGGCGGAAACAGTGCTAGGATGAAGGAATTATCAAATAAGAGAGCAACTGCAGCTATGATGATTGCAGGTGGATACAGAAGTATAGATTTTGTTTTAAGCAATATGTCTAATTCACATATACAGAAGGTGGCCGTATTTACACAGTATAATGCGAAGTCACTGAATGAACATTTGAACTCATCGAAATGGTGGGATTTTGGAAGGAAGCAGGGAGGACTTTATGTCTTCACACCAACGATTACAGCAGATAATGGATTCTGGTATCGTGGAACAGCAGATGCGATTGCACAGAATTTAAGCTTCCTGAAAAATAGTCATGAGCCTTATGTAGTCATTGCTTCTGGCGATGGCGTATATAAAATAGATTACAATAAGGTGTTGGAATATCATATTTCCAAGAAGGCAGACATTACGGTAGTTACAAAACAGCTTCCTGAAGGGGAAGATGCGAGCCGTTTTGGAGTCATCAAAACAGATGAAGAAGGGAGGATTAAAGAGTTTGAGGAAAAGCCTATCATAACAAATGCCAATACAGTTTCCATTGGAGTATATGTTATTCGCAGACGCCAGCTGATCGAGTTAATCGAGAAGGCTGAACAAGAAGAAAGACATGATTTTGTAAAAGATATTCTCATTAGATATAAAGGGATAAAGAGGATTTACGCATATAATCTAGATAGTTACTGGAGAAATATCGCATCAGTAGATTCTTATTTTAAGACAAACATGGATTTCCTGAATAAAGACATCAGAGATTACTTCTTTAGACAGTACCCTGATATTTATTCAAAAGTAGAAGATTTGCCACCAGCAAAATATAATAGTGGTTCTTCGGTTAAGAATAGTTTAATTTCTAGTGGATGTATTATCAATGGCTCAGTAGAGAATTCCATTCTATTTAAGCAGGTTTATGTAGGCAACAATTGTACAATCAAAAATTCGATTGTATTGAATGATGTGTATATTGGTGACAATGTATACATTGAGAATTGTATCGTGGAAAGCAGAGATACAATTAGGGCCAATACGACATATGTCGGCGAGCCAGATAATGTTAAGATAGTCGTTGAAAAAAACGAAAGATATTTTCTATAAAAATAAAGGGGGATAATTTACAATGCAAATTACAGATGTTCGAATTAGAAAAGTGAATAAAGAAGGAAAGATGAAGGCGGTCGTTTCGATTACGCTTGACAATGAATTCGTAGTACATGATATTAAGATTATTGAAGGTGAAAAAGGCATGTTTATTGCAATGCCTAGTAGAAGAGCTGGAGACGGTGAGTACAGGGATATTGCACATCCTATTAATTCCGACACTCGTGAGAAGATACAGTCAATTATTCTTGAAAAATACGAAATTGCTATTGATGCAGAAGAAGCTTTAGATGAATCTGCAGCAGCGGAAGTCTAAATTAAATAGAGTTTGTACATACGGAAAGAGGTTGCCGGATTTGGCAGCCTCTTTTTTTAATCACTTAGGGAGTGTATGGAACACATACTTCTTTACGAGAAATTTAAACATCATTTGTATTTGTTTTGCATAACTGAAAATATCATGATACTATATAAAAGTCAGTTTTTTGGGGAGCTCATCGTAATATCCTGTTTGAAGGAGGAGGCAGTTTGAAAAAAACAAAGATGTTTGCACTGTTAGCATTAATTATGGGAGTTTTTGCTGCTGTAGTTTTTTACGCAGCCAGCGACAGCGATTTGCTAAATCAACTCTTGAAAACAGAAGAAAACAGGAAAGAAATTGTCCAGACTGTACGGCAGGGAATGTTAGATGGAGAGGATGAAATAACCGTAAAGTACATAGGAGGGCGGAAAGAATTGCGAAGTATTACGATGAAAGCTGTAGAAAAGGCTTTAAGCCAGGATGATCCTTCTACGTCCGATGACTTTGATTATCTGAAACATAAATACAGAGGGTATACTGCTGTAATAAAAGGTTTCGCCTTTTATGCTGAAATTACATATCGTTTCACATTTAGTGAAACAAAAATGCAGACAGACTGGGTAGACAAAACAGTAAAAAAGATAATACAAGACTTTCATTTTGAAAATAAATCTACGTATGAAAAAATCAAAATGATACATGATTATATTATAAAAAATACGTCTTATGATATAACCGTTCAGAATAATTCCGCTTATGAAGGGCTTCATTGCAAGGTAACAGCCTGCGAAGGATATGCAAATTTAGCTTATAAAATGTTCACAGAAGCGGGAATTGGAGCGAGAGTAATTACAGGGATTGCAGATGGCCAAGCACATGCCTGGAATATTGTAGAACTGGGTGGAGTATGGTATAACATAGATTGTACCTGGGATGACCCGCTTGGCGGAGAAAGTAATAGTAGTTATAATTACTTCCTGAAAAGTAGTTATGATTTTGCGGATCATATTCGGGATGAAGAGTTTGATACCGATGATTTTTATTTAAAATATCCAATGGCAGAAGAAAGCTGGAAAAGGAAATAATACAGAAGAAAGGATTGTACAAAAGAACAGACGAACTTTTTTTGTGCAGATAGGTGATAGAGATGTATATTATTGTAGGTTTGGGAAATCCAACAAGGGAGTATGTGGGAACAAGACATAATATTGGATTTGATGTGATTACACATTTATCCGACAACTTTAATATTCCTTTAAATATGAAGAAACATAAGGCACTTTGTGGAAGTGGTTTTATAGGCGGAGAAAAGGTGATTCTGGCACAGCCACAGACCTATATGAATCTGAGTGGAGAAAGTGTAAGAGAGCTTGCAGATTTTTACAAAGTTCCAAGTGAGCAGATTATTATTATTTATGACGATATCAGTTTAGACGTTGGACAGCTCCGATTACGTGCGAAAGGAAGTGCCGGCGGACATAATGGAATAAAGAGTATTATCAGTCATTTAGGAACACAGGAATTTCCTAGAATCAAAGTCGGTGTTGGAAATAAACCAGCTAATTGGGATTTGGCAGACTATGTTTTGGGAAGATTTCCAAAAGAAGAAGAGCCAATTATGAGAGGGGCATTAAAGAGAGCAGCAGATGCCTGTGAAGATTTAATTTCAAAAGGCATGGAATACGCCATGAATCAATATAATAAAAAAGTAGATGTAGACAGCATAAAAGATTGTTAAATTGAATGGAGTATATAGACGTGAAGACATTTATTGAACCATTGAAGGAATTGCAGGAATATAACAACATACTGGGTTTTCTAAAAAAAGGAGTTCAGCCTGTTCATATTACAGGTGCAATTGACTCGCAGAAAGAGCACATTATGTATGGGGTGTCACAGGATTATCCCGTAAAAATCATTCTGACTTATTCAGAATTGAAGGCAAAAGAAATTTACGACGATTACCGGCTGTTTGATAAACAGGTGTATTTGTACCCGTCAAAGGATATTATTTTTTACAGTGCAGATGTGCATGGAAATGCAATTGTGCAGGAACGTCTTAAGATTTTAAAGCGGATTATTGAGAAGAAACCTATGACCATTATTATGACAATGGACGGAGGCATGGACAGGCTGCTTCCATTGGAACTGATTGAGAAGAAAGTCATTACGTTAAAATCGGCTGAGACCGTAGATTTAGAAGAATTGAAGGGAAAAATTGCAGCTCTTGGATACGAGAGAGTGACCCAGGTAGAAGGCGCAGGGCAGTTTGCTGTCAGAGGTGGTATTCTTGATATTTATCCTTTGACAGAAGACTGTCCATATCGTGTTGAATTCTGGGATGATGAAATTGATACGATTCGTTCTTTTGATGTAGAGAGCCAGCGTTCTATTGAACAGGTAAATGAGATTACGCTCTATCCCGCATCGGAAATTGTATTAGACGAATCCCGTCTTCTGGCAGGGTTAAAATTAATCGAAGAGGAACGGAAAGCATATACTGCAGAACTTAAGAAAAATAAAAAGTTCGATGAAGCAAGGAGAATTGGTGAAGTAGTTGATGAACTCAAAGAGAAACTGGAAATCTATAGTGGTTCCATGGGACTTGAAAGCTATATTCTATATTTTTATCAGAATACTGTAAGTTTTTTTGATTATTTTAAGGATAGAGACTGTCTGTTTTTTATGGATGAACCAAATCGCTGCATGGAACGTGCAGATGCAGTGGAACTGGAATTTCGGGAAAGCATGATTCACCGTATTGAACAGGGATACATTCTTCCAAAACAGATTGAATCTGTATATGACGTGGAAAAAATCAAGGCAAAACTGAAAAGCTTTCCATTGGTTTTAGTCAGTACTATGGATTACAATGTTAAAGAATTTGCGGTTCGGATAAAGGAGAATATTTCGGTAAAATCCAGTAATTCCTATCAGAACAATTTTGAACTTTTGATAAAGGACTTAGAGGAATGGAAGAAAAAAGGATATCGGGTAGTGCTTCTTTCTAATTCAAGGACTAGGGCGAAAAGGCTTAGTGAAGATATCCGTCAGTACGATTTGAATGCATTTTACTGTGATGATTTGGAACGGGAAGTACATTCTGGGGAAATCATGGTTTCCTATGGTTTGATTCATCATGGATTTGAATATCCATTGATTAAATTTGTTGTTATTTCAGAAAGTGATATCTTCGGTGCAGAGCGACGAAAAAAGAAGAAAAAGAAAGTCTATGAAGGCACGAAAGTCAGCAGTTTTACTGACTTGAATGTAGGAGATTATGTGGTCCATGAAAATCATGGAATTGGTATTTATCGGGGAATTGAGAAAATTGAAGTAGATAATGTTACTAAGGATTATCTGAAAATAGAGTATGCAGGAGGCGGAATCCTGTATGTGCTGGCAACCGGTCTGGATGTTTTACAGAAGTTTGCTGGTGTGGATGCCAAGAAACCGAAGTTGAATAAATTAAATTCCATTGAGTGGAAACATACCAAGGCGAAGGTGAGAGGTGCTGTAAAAGATATTGCCCAGGAATTGGTTCAGCTGTATGCCAAACGTCAGGAAAAGAAAGGGTACTGTTTCAGCCAGGATACTGTATGGCAGACAGAGTTTGAGGAAATGTTCCCATATGAGGAAACAGATGACCAGCTTGCTGCAATCGAGGCAACCAAAAAAGATATGGAAAGTGATAAAATCATGGATCGTCTGATTTGTGGCGATGTTGGTTATGGAAAAACAGAAATTGCCATTCGTGCTGCATTTAAGGCTGTTTCGGATGGAAAGCAGGTAGTATTCTTGGTCCCAACAACGATTCTTGCCCAGCAGCATTATAATAACTTTGTGCAGAGGATGAAAGATTTTCCGATTACAATTGATATGATGTCTCGTTTCAAAACGGCGGCAGAACAGAGAAAATCTGTTGAAAATCTGAAAAATGGAAAGACTGATATTGTAATTGGAACTCATCGGGTATTATCCAAGGATATGGGATTTAAGAATCTTGGACTTCTTATTGTGGATGAGGAGCAGCGGTTTGGCGTGGCACATAAGGAAAAAATCAAACAGCTTAAATCAGATGTGGATGTTCTTACATTATCGGCGACACCGATTCCAAGAACACTTCATATGAGTCTGGTTGGAATCCGTGATATGAGTGTGCTGGAAGAACCTCCGGTAGACCGCCTTCCAATTCAGACATTTGTTCTGGAACATAATGATGAAATTATACGTGAAGCGATTAACAGGGAACTTGCCAGAGGTGGACAGGTTTATTATGTTTATAATCATGTCAGCAATATTGATGAGATTACCAATACTATTGCCGCACTTGTACCAGAAGCCAATGTATCCTTTGCTCACGGGCAGATGCATGAGAGAGAACTGGAAAAAATCATGTTTGATTTCATCAATGGAGAGATTGATGTGCTGGTTGCAACAACCATTATAGAAACCGGCTTGGATATCGCTAATGTCAATACAATGATTATTGATGATGCGGATAAACTAGGGCTGTCTCAGCTCTATCAGTTAAGGGGAAGAGTTGGGCGCTCCAATCGAACTTCGTATGCCTTTTTAATGTATAAACGAGATAAGATGCTTCGGGAAATTGCAGAGAAGCGGCTTCATGCTATTAAAGAATTTACGGATCTTGGTTCTGGTTTTAAGATAGCCATGAGGGATTTGGAACTAAGAGGAGCTGGAAACCTTCTAGGAGCCAAACAGCATGGACACATGGAAGCAGTTGGGTATGACTTGTACTGTAAGATGTTAAACGATGCCGTGAAAGTATTAAAAGGTGAGAAAACAGAAGAAGAACAATTTGAAACCAGCGTGGATGCAACGATTGATGCATTTATTCCAGCAACCTACATTAAGTCAGAGTTTCAGAAACTTGAGATTTATAAGAGAGTTGCAGATATTCAGAATGAGGATGAATATCTAGATATGCAGGAAGAACTAATGGATCGCTTTGGCGATATGCCAGCCAGTGTGAATAATCTGTTGACGGTTGCTCTCATTAAATCTGTTGCTCATAAGGCATATGTTACTCAGATTAAGCAGACTGGAGAAAATCTGAAACTGGTTATGTATGAGAAAGCAAAAATAGATATTGCAGGTATTCCTGCTTTAGTGGATGAGTCCAAGGGGGTATTAAAATTTGTACCAGACAATCCGCCGTATTTTACTGCAGATTTAGTGAAAAAGAGAAAGCAGATGAAAAATGAAAAATTTGTTATTTTGGACTATATGAAAGAGATTGTGAACAAAATATATGAGTTGATAGATAAGTAGGATTCCATTATAATAACAATATAAACAGAAAAAGAGGACCGTTGCATAAAACTGTAACGGTTCTTGATTATGGATAAAAATAGTCTGGTGAGTGAAACAGAGGCATGATAAGGAGAAAAGTCGATGTTTAGAAAATGGATGAAAAACAGGTGGATGGTGCTTGCAGCCCTGGTTATGGCAGGAGTTTTAACAGGGTGCAGTGGAAATGTAACAACTTCAGTGGAGCAGGCGATAGATGATATTCAGAATACGAAGGCATCCAGTGATGGAAGCATTCAGATGGATGATGTGATTTTGAAGGTTGGGGATGAATCCGTTACCTATAGGGAGGTGCTGTTTTATATTTATCAGGCAGTGAATCATTTTGAGACAAATCTGGATGATGACGTATGGGATATAAAACTGGAAGATGGCATTACATTTAATAATTATACAAAAGAAGGCATTATGAAGGAACTGACGGAACTTAAAATTATTGGTCAGGAAGCGGCGGGAGAAGGCATTTCCCTTTCTGAAGATGAAATGGTGGATGTCAGGCAGCAGGCGAAAGCATTTTTAAGCAGCATTTCTGAAAAAGATAAGGAAATCTATGGATTTGAAGAGGGCCTTCTGATAAAAATTTATGCGGATCATGCACTGGCAAATAAAATGTTTGATGTGACTACAGGCAAGGTGGATACATCCATTTCAGATGAAGAGGTTAGACAGTACTCCATCCAGTATCTGAAAATCAGTACAATGAAAAATGATGAAGATGGAAAAGAAATGGTAATGTCTGATGAAGAAAAAAAGCAGGCATTGAAAAAAGCCAAAGCATTATATAAATCAGTAAAGAAGACAGATGATTTCTATAGTCTGGCAAAAGAGAATACAGATGATGATACGGTGGAACTAAAGTTTGGAATCCAGGACAAGCCAGAAGAATTTGGAGATGCAGCCATGAGGCTTAAAACAGGGGAAACCAGTGAAGTGATTACAGGTGATACCGGATATTATATTATTTACTGCGTCAGTGATAACGAGGAAGATGCAGCACGAGAGAAAAAAGAAGAAATTATTAAGGCAAGACAGGATGCTGTATTTGAAAAATCTTATACAGAATGGTCTGGAAACTATAAAGTAGTAGTAAGCACAAAGCTTTGGAAAAAGCTGACGATGAAAGGTTTTAAGGAAGGATTGTAGAGGAAAATGAGCAGAATTTTAGTGATTTTAACTGGTGGGACAATTGGGAGTATTGCAGAGAAGAACTTGATTTCAGCGACGGGAGAGGCTTCTGCGCAAGTAATATCGATGTATCAGGAACTTCATGGAGAAGAGGATACGTTTGATGTCGTTCAGCCGTATACAATTCTGAGTGAAAATTTAATGCCTTCCTACTGGGAGAAATTAATAGAAGAAATTAACCGTGGAATTGCAGGAGACTATCAAGGAATTATTCTCACACATGGTTCAGATACACTTGTTTATACGGCATCTTTTCTGGGAATGATGTTTGCTCATGTATCTATACCAATTGTATTGGTTGCAGCAAATTATCCACTAGATGATGAGCGTAGTAACGGCATGTATAACTTTACAGCAGCAGTTAATTTTATTAAGCGGAGATATGTTCCTGGTGTTTATTCCTGTTACCGAAACAACGACGACAGAGATGAAGTTTATCTTTCAACCAGAATGTGTGAATCGGAACCATATTTTGATCAGTATCATAGCTTTGATGGACAGATACTTGGTTCTATGAAAGGTGAAAAATTTGTCTGGAATAAGAACAATCCTCTTTCTGCTGGAGAAATCCGTCAGAAGGCAAGAGAACAGCGCTCAAAGGAGATTAAGTTTCATTATGAAAATGAGGTTATGATGTTAAAAACCTATCCTGGAATTAACTTTTCTCATATAGATTTAAGCAGTAACGTAAAAGCTATTCTCATTTATATGTATCATTCTGCAACAGCGCCATCCATTATTGAAAGCGGATTGTTAGAACTACTTCGAAAATGTCAGTACAGAGGCATTCAGGTATATGGGGCTTCCTTTAAATCTAATATTGGAAACTTATATGAAACCAGCAGCATGCTGTTGAAAAACGGTCTGATTCCGCTTACCAATATTTCCATGGAAGCAGCCTATTGTAAGCTTGTAATGGCCTATAATCAGAAACAGTATGAAACTCAGGCTTTTATGAAGTACAATTTATTTTTTGAAATTTTAGAATAATTTATTTGAAATTATTGTTTTCATAGTGTATAATTTCCTCTATTTGACACAAAATAATATTTATAAACTAGATTTATGAATATTAACTAAATGGAGGAATTATTTTTATGAAAGCAACAGGAATAGTACGAAGAATAGATGATTTAGGGCGAGTAGTAATTCCAAAGGAAATCAGAAGAACACTGAGAATTCGTGAAGGGGATCCGTTGGAAATATTTACAGACAGAGAAGGCGAAATAATTCTGAAAAAATATTCTCCAATTGGCGAGCTGGGCCAATTTGCAAAACAGTATGCAGAATCTTTAGCACACACATTAGGACATATTGTCTGTATTGCGGATAGAGATCAGTTGATTGCAGTTGCCGGCGGTAAAAAAGATCTGATAATGAAATCCATTCATAAAGAATTAGAAAATGTAATAAATGAGCGTATAAATGTTCTTGCGGCAGCAAAAGACAAGAACTACTGTCAGATTGCAAATGATGACGAAGAGTATGAATACGAGGTGATTTCACCAATTATCAGCGAAGGCGATGCAATTGGTGCAGTTATTATCCTTACAAAGGATCCAAAAACTAAATTTGGTGAGTTAGAAGTAAAATTAGCACAGTCAGCATCCGGTTTTCTGGGAAGACAGATGGAGCAGTAATTGAACCCTAATGACCGGTATGTTATACTGGAAAGAAACGTCAGGGTGTGTCAAATTTGGAAAAACAATATGATTTCAATAAGTTTATAAATATTATCCGTAAACTGAGAAGCGAAGACGGATGTCCATGGGACAAGGTGCAGACACATAAGAGTCTAAAGTCATGCATGCTGGAAGAGGCATATGAAGCAGTATGGGCAATTGATAATGATGATATGGAAAATTTGAAAGAGGAACTTGGAGATGTGCTGCTCCAAGTTGCTTTACATAGCATCATTTCCGAACAGTCGGGCGGTTTTACGGTTGAAGATGTAATTCAAGATGTGGCAGAAAAGATGATCCGAAGACATCCACATGTTTTTGGTGATAAAACAGACAGCACAAAGGATGAAATCAGCCAGAGCTGGGAACAGATAAAACAAATGGAACATGATGAAAAGTCTGTTTCTGAGGGCATGAGAAATGTTCCGCAGAATATGCCGGCTGCTATGCGTGCCCAGAAAATACAAAAGAAAGCAGCAAAGGCTGGAGTAAATTTTGAGGGAGCAGAAGAAGCTCTTGATTATGCGGAGAATATGCTTTCGAACCTGAAGAAATCCCTGCAAAACTTCGAACAGGATGAACTGGAAAACCAGTATGAATTGTTTTTGTTTGCAGCCGTCAATTTGTCGGCATTTTTAGGACTAAATGCGGAAAATTCCTTGACAAATGGCATAGATAAGTTTATAAATAGATTTGTAGGTATGGAGCGAATCGCGAATAGCGAAGGAAAACGCCTCAGCGAGCTACCACAGGGTCTCAGAAATGACTTATGGAAGCATATAAAAAATAAGAATAGAAAATAAGTGTAAGAGGAGGAGTAATCCATGAACAAGGCAGAATTAGTTGCAGCTATCGCTGAAAAGACAGAATTATCTAAGAAAGATTCAGAAAAAGCTTTAAAAGCTTTTGTTGATGTTGTTACAGAAGAATTAATGAAAGGTGAAAAAATTCAGTTAGTTGGATTCGGTACTTTTGAAGTATCTGAAAGAGCAGCAAGAGAAGGTAGAAACCCACAGACAGGTAAAACAATGAAAATTGCAGCTTGTAAGGCACCTAAATTCAAAGCTGGTAAACAGTTAAAAGACGCTCTTAACTAATATAGTAAGATGCAGGGCTGCCTTTGGCAGTCCTTTTATTTCTGTTTAAAAGCAGAATCTTTATTGATGGATGACTCCGTTTCCGTCGATAGACTGGAGCATTTAATATGAGATTAGATAAGTTTTTAAAAGTAAGCAGACTAATTAAAAGAAGGACAGTTGCTAATGAAGCGTGTGATGCGGGAAGGGTTCTTGTGAACGGAAAAACCGCTAAGGCTTCCCTGAATGTAAAAGCAGGGGACATCATTGAAATTGGTTTCGGCAACAAAATGGTAAAGGTAGAAGTATTAAATATAGCGGAGACAGTCCGTAAGGAAGAAGCCAAGGATTTATTCCGTTATCTTTAAAAAAGCTTTCCTATAAGAATTTTTTTACAAACCTCTTAATATACTTGTATAAGACGCAAAGTATATTAGGAGGTTTTTTTATGGAAGAGAGAGTAATTAAAGCATCACAGTCTCTGCATAGTCTAAACTTAAAAAACAGGGAATTTGCAGCAATAACAGGAGTAAATGACGTGTTGTCTTTCGATGCAGCAGAAGTGCTTTTAGATACCCAGCAGGGAGTTTTGATGATACGGGGAGAAGAACTTCATGTAAGCAGACTGACACTTGAAAAGGGAGAAGTTGATATAGATGGCAGAATTGACAGTATGACCTATTCCAATACAGGATATGGAAAATCAGGAGAATCCTTTTTAGGAAGATTATTTAAGTAGGTGAACAGATGGAAACGATTAACTTAGAGTTAAGATTTTTTCTGGCATCGGTCCTCTGGGGAATTATTTTACTTGTAATTTATGATGGTGTTCGTGTATTCAGACGGATTGTAAAACATACAAAGGCTGCTGAATGGCTGGAAGATATTTTATTTTGGGTAATAAGCGGATGTCTGATTTTTCGAATGATGTATCAAATGAATGATGGGAGAATCCGAAGCTTCTCGATTTTAGGTGTTACGTTAGGCATGATTATGTACCATTACAGTGTCAGTTCCTTTCTGGTAAAAAGAATGTCTCAGGGTATTCACGGACTAATACATATTATAAAAAATGTCATCCTGTTTCTGATGAAGCCGCTGACTTTTTTATTAAAGCGGCTAAAGTGGATTCTGGAATTTTTCTTAAAGCTATTTCGTAGACCCCTTCGATTTCTTAGAAAATCATTGAAAAAACTTACCAAAAAGGTTAAAATAGCAGTAGTAAAAAAATAGAAAAAGGTGATTCGGTGAAACATAAGAAAAAGAAAAAATGGAATTATGTAGCCTTTGGCTTAATTGTGCTCTGCCTGTGTGGTGTTGTAACCTATCAGAGGATGGAACTGAAAGCTAAGCTGGAACAGAGTAAGAAGCAGCTGACTGAACTGAACACGGAAAAAGAGGAGCTTCTGGCCCAAAAAGATGAAATCAGCGATTATGAATCTTATGTTAAGACAAAGAAATACATCGAACAGGTTGCCAGAGAAAAGCTTGGACTGGTATATGAGGATGAGATTATTTTTAAATCAGAAAAGTAAAGAAAGATTTGAAGCTCAGATTTAAAAAAAATTTGCAAAAATGATTTTTTTTTGTTGACATCATTCGAATTATCAGTTATAATGAATATCGTTTTCACGGCGGAATAGCTCAGTTGGCTAGAGCACACGGTTCATACCCGTGGTGTCATGGGTTCAAATCCCTTTTCCGCTATTATAGAAAGGTTTGAAGGAAAGACAAGCAGTCTATTGCTTGTCTTTTTTGCGTTATATGAAATAGTTAGTTTAAAAATTTTTTCAGAAATTAAAATTGAATATCTTAAAAAATCTGAAGTCTCTCGAATCGATTCCACCGCCGAATTTGAAAAAAAATTGTCTAAAAGTTTTTTAGATTACCATTGTATATTTGACAAATATTTTATAGACACACTCCTATAATCTGTGATTACAGACGAATGGAAAAGGGGAGTAAGCATGAAGAAGATAATTAGTACGTTACAGAAGATAGATATCAGGAGCGTTTTGATTTGTCTTATCGGGGCAGTAATGTCCCGGACAGCTTTTCTTTCAATGAATCCAATTGCAGTAGGATATTTTGCTGCTGGCTATACTTATAAGAAAAGCAGAGTGTTTCTTATATTAACTATGTTGGCAGGACTGGCCACCACACGGAGTGTATCAATGACCATAAAATATGGCCTGACAATTCTAGTGATTGCATTTATTACGTATCTTTCGGAAAAACAGGAAAAACAGTTGTCAGTGATTTCTATTGGAGTTTTATCCGGACTGGTAACAACAGCAATTACATTGGGGAACAGCATGGTAGCCTCAGATTATAAAAAAATGATTATTCTTGCTGTATTAGAAGGAATTCTTGCTATCATAATAGCAAATATTTTATATTTAGCACTTGATTTTATTAAGAATGGAACCGTGAAACAGCTGCTTACAAACCAGGAATTGATTAGTGTTTCTGTACTGGCAGGATGTCTGATATATGGAATGCCATCTTTGCGGCTCTACGAATTTTCTGTTATAGAAATGGCAGCCTACCTGCTGATTTTATTTATCGGGTATAAGTATGGGGCAGGTGCCGGAGCGGTAGCAGGTGCTGCATGTGGAACTGTCCTTTGTCTTCAAAACTATAATATCTCACTGATTGGTATCTTCTGTATTCTTGGGATTACGGCAGGAGTATTTCGAGAGCTTGGAAAATTTGCAGCATTGATTGTTTTTTGTGTAGCAGATATTATGCTGTGTTATTTTCATGCAGCGGATTATCTGGCAGTAGGACAAATTCGTGCTCTTGTATCGGCTCTGATTATTTTTATTCTGATTCCAGAGAAAATATCTCGGAGAATTGATTTACGAAGCAGTGAGGAAGCTGTAAAACGAGAACGAAGAAACATTCAAAATATAGCACAGGACAGGTTGTCTCTGTTTGCAGAATCTTTTCAGAAACTCTCCAAATCCTTTTATAACCTGGCGGAAACCAGAAGCAGTCTGGAACGAACGGAAATGGGGGATGTGCTGGAAAAACTTACGGGAAAAGTATGCGGAAACTGCCGGAACTGTCAGAAGTGCTGGGATACAAATTATTATAATACGAAGCAGTTACAGGAAAAGGTAATGGAAACAGCTAAAATGCAGGGATATGTGAAGGCAGGAGATTTTCCAAAGGAATTCAGAGAGCAGTGTATTTCTTTCCGTAGCTTTTTGACGGAAGCGAACCGGGAACTGGCAGTAGAGTCTGTCAATTTAAACTGGAGCAACCGGATGGCAGAAAGCAGGCTGGCAGTGGCAGGACAGCTTTCCGAAGTTGCGGAAATTATGGATGAGTTTTCAAAAAGTCTTGGTGATACTACTTTGGTAGAAGATCAGAATACAGATGTCATGAAGGCGTTTTTGAAAGCGTATCATATTGATGTCAGAAAAATTTCAGTTATTGAAAAGAGAAATAAAAGGAATCAGCTGACCATGTCCTTACGGACAAGAAAGGGGAGATGCATTACAACTAGAGAGGCAGCAGAACTGGTATCCAAAGTCTACGGTAGAAAATTGAAGCCGGCAGCAGACTGTAAAAATGTGATTACAAAAGATTATGAAAATATACATTTTATTGAGGACACAAATTTTCAGACTATAACAGGTATGGCAAAAGTATCGAAAGATGGAGAAAAAGTATCAGGAGATACTTTTTCATTCATGAATCTGGAAAACGGAGAAACCGTTATGATTTTATCAGATGGAATGGGAACCGGTGAACGTGCACGGGAAGAAAGTGAAATTGTAATTGAACTGCTGGAACAGTTCCTGGAAGCAGGATTTCGTGAGTGCACGGCAATCAAGCTCATCAATTCTATATTGGTGTTAAATTCGGACTATCATACAGTGTCTACACTGGATATTAGTTCTATAGATTTGTACACAGGAATGTGTAATTTTGTTAAAATTGGTGCATCTACCACTTTCATTAAAAGGAATGGCTGTATTGAATCCATACAGTCGACCAATATGCCGGCGGGGATGTTTAATGAGATAGATATTGAAGGAAGTGCCAGAAAACTCTATGATGGCGATTATGTCATTATGGTTTCGGATGGAATGCTAGATTATCTGCAGGGAATCGATAAGGAGGAGGAATTTAAGAATCTACTTATGGGGATTACTGCAACAAATCCTCAAGAAATGGCAAATGAAATCCTAAATCAGATTTCACAGACTCAGAATTATGAAATTAGAGATGATATGACTGTGTTAGTTGCAGGATTTTGGGAAAAAATATGATTGAAAAGTGGAGAGGTTAGCGATACAATGTTAACGAATTGAAGAAAGTGCTGGAAGATTATTCATGATGGGTATCTGCCCTATAGACACCATCCGGCAATCTGTACTTAGTGAGCAAGCTCACGCGTACACACTGCGAGATGGCGTCTGCATGGCTGAACTGTGCAGCACAAAGAGGATAAAGGAGTTGACATGTTAAAGAAGATACAGGAATTTGTAGAAAAATATAACATGATCGATAAGGGTGACGGAATTGTGCTTGGTGTTTCCGGGGGAGCAGATTCAGTCTCTCTTTTCTATGCCATGCTGGAACTTAAGAAGATTTATCAGACCAGACTGGCTGTGGTTCATGTAAATCACGGAATCAGAGGGGCAGATGCTGACCAGGATGAGGAGTATGTTAGAAGGCTTTGCCAGGAAAATCAGATTCCGTTTACCGCGGTTCACAAAAATGTAGTAGAAGAGGCAAAACGAAGAAAAATGTCAGAGGAAGAAGCTGGACGCCAGATTCGCTATCAGGCATTTTATCAAGTGATGAAACAGTATCATTTTCAGAAAACTGCAGTTGCACATAATAAGAATGATTTGAGTGAAACCGTTCTCCTGAACCTGTTTCGTGGGACAGGAATTAAGGGATTGGGAGGAATTGAACCCGTTCGTGGGAAGATTATCCGTCCTTTACTTTGTGTAGAACGAAGTGAGATTGAGAACTATCTGGAAGAGATGGGCATACAATATCAAAATGATATTTCTAACCAGCAGGACAAATATACTAGGAATAAGATCAGACGAAATGTATTACCATATATTAAGGAGAATATTAATGAGCAGGTGACAGCTCATATTGCATCTGCAGCCGGTATACTTCTTATGACAAATGATTACATGGAGCAGGAAGCTGGAAAAGCATTTCAAGATTTGGTTTCCAGAAATGGAACAGAGTGTAGTTTTGATACTTTGGAGTTTGGTACAAAACATCCCGCTATCCAGACAATGGTACTTAGGAAGATATTATTTGACCTGTCAGGAAAACAAAAAGATATAGAAATCAAACATATTGATATTATTCTGGATATTTTATCAAAAGGTGTTGGGAAAAAGGCAGATTTGCCTTATGGACTTGAATGTGTAAATAGTTATGGAAAAACTATTATCCGTAGAAAGGAAAAGAAAGAAAGAAAAAAGACTGCGATGGAACTGAGTGTACCAGGTAGTTTCAATGTCCCAGAGTGCGGGATTTCAATAGATTTAAAGCTTTTAGAAAGAAACAGTCAAAGTGAGGATGAAATAGAAAAATTGTGCAAAAATCCTCAAAATGACTATACGAAAGTGTTTGATTATGATAAAATTAGAAATACAATTTTGTTAAGAAATCGAAGAACAGGCGACTATTTTCAGTGCAATTCACGGGGGGGAACTAAGAAATTAAAGGAATTTCTCGTGAATGAAAAAGTACCTGCTGAGAAACGTAATCAAATATTGCTGCTGGCTGATGGCAGCCATATTATCTGGATTGTTGGTTTTCGAATTAGTGAATATTATAAAATAGATAAAAAAACTAAGAGAATACTTTATGTAAACATTAACGGAGGAGAAAGACATGGAAGACAAAATTAGCGTATTAATTTCAGAAGAGAAAGTGGAAGAGAAAATCAGAAGTCTTGCAGAAGAGATCAGTAAAGATTACGAAGGAAAAACCGTACATTTAATTTGTGTGTTAAAAGGCAGTATATTTTTTACCTGCGAACTGGCAAAGAGACTTTCTATTCCAGTAACGCTTGATTTTATGTCTGTATCAAGCTATGGGAATCAGACAGAAAGCTCTGGAAGAGTGAAGATCGTAAAGGATTTGGATGAAACACTGGAAGGAAAAGATGTTATCATAATAGAAGACATCATTGACTCTGGAAGAACGCTTAGTTATCTGATGGCTATGCTGAAAGCGAGAAATCCAAAGAGCCTTAAGCTTTGTACACTATTAGACAAACCGGACAGAAGAGTGACAGATGTTGACGTTGACTATACAGGTTTTGTAATTCCGGATAAATTTGTAGTTGGATATGGACTGGATTATGCTCAAAAATATAGAAACCTTCCATATATCGGAGTAATAGGAGAATAAAGGGGGTAGCAGTTTGAAAAAACAAATGAAAGGATTTGGTTTTTATCTTGTTGCGGCGATTATTTTAGTTGCAGCATTCTGGGCTTCAAGGAATTTTACGACGTCCAGCAGTAATTCATATAGTTATAATGATTTTAAACAGGATATTACAAAGAATCTTGGCAATATCCAAAGTATTGATATTTACCAGAACGAAGAAACACCATCTGGTGAAGTACGTATTACGTATATGGATGGAAACAGTAAGAAATTTAATGTCACCAGTACGATTGAGATAGAGAATCAGCTGCGTGATCAGGGTATTGAGAATTATCATGTTAAGGATGTAAGCAAGCCGAACTGGGTGATTACAACATTACTTCCATATGTGCTTGGATTCCTGTTATTATTGTTTATGTTTTCTTTTATGATGAATCAGGCTTCCGCCGGAGGCGGTAATTCCAAAGCAATGAACTTTGGCAAGAGCCGTGCCAAGATGTCTATCGACAATACCGGTACGACATTTGCTAATGTAGCAGGTCTTCGGGAAGAAAAGGAAGAACTTTGGGAAATCGTTGATTTCTTGAAGGATCCAAAGAAATACATCCAGGTTGGTGCAAGAATTCCAAAGGGTGTCTTATTAGAGGGACCTCCGGGAACTGGTAAAACATTGCTTGCAAAAGCGGTTGCTGGTGAGGCAAAGGTACCATTCTTCAGCATTTCCGGTTCTGATTTTGTGGAAATGTTTGTCGGTGTCGGTGCATCCAGAGTACGTGATTTATTTGAAGAAGCAAAGAAAAACAGTCCATGTATCATTTTCATTGATGAAATTGATGCAGTTGCAAGACGACGTGGAACAGGTCTTGGCGGCGGTCATGATGAAAGAGAGCAGACACTGAACCAGCTGCTTGTTGAAATGGATGGTTTCGGCGTAAATCAGGGTATTATTGTAATGGCAGCTACAAATCGTGTAGATATTCTTGATCCAGCTATTTTAAGACCAGGTAGATTTGACCGTAAAGTTGTTGTTGGACGCCCAGATGTAAAAGGCAGGGAAGAAATCCTGAATGTTCATGCGAAAAACAAGCCATTATCTGAAGATGTGGATTTAAAACAGGTTGCACAGACAACTGCCGGATTTACGGGGGCAGATCTGGAAAACCTTTTGAATGAATCAGCAATTGCTGCTGCAAAACAGGAACGCGGTTTCATTAAAAATGAAGATATTAAGAAAGCATTTATCAAAGTAGGAATTGGTACGGAAAAGAAGAGCCGTGTGATTTCCGAAAAGGAAAAGAAGATTACTGCATACCACGAGGCTGGTCATGCGATTTTATTCCATCTGCTTCCTGATGTCGGACCTGTTTATACAGTGTCTATTATTCCGACTGGACAGGGGGCAGCAGGTTATACAATGCCTCTTCCGGAAAAAGATGAAATGTTTAATACAAAAGGCAAGATGCTGCAGGATATTATTGTTTCCCTTGGTGGAAGAATTGCAGAAGAAATGATTTTTGATGATATCACAACAGGTGCATCACAGGATATTAAACAGGCTTCTAATCTGGCAAGAGCCATGGTAACCAAATTTGGTTTCTCACAGGAGATTGGTCTTATTAATTATGAGTACTCAGATGATGAGGTATTTATCGGACGTGATCTTGCCCATACAAAGAATTTTAGCGAGGGCGTTGCGAACCAGATTGATGTTGAAGTTAAGAAAATTATTGATGAGTGTTATGTGAAAGCAAAAGACATTTTAGTTAAGAATGAAAATGTATTGCATAGATGTGCCGAGCTGTTAATCCAGAAGGAACGCATTGGAAAGGATGAATTTGAAGCACTATTTGTTACAAGCGACGGTGAATAAAAATTATATTTGTAAATCATTCGTAAAAACAAACAAAAATGCTGTGGTTTTCTGATAATGTTTGTGCACACTTCTTCTGTGCTCAATGCTATAATAACAATCGTAAACCCCAATACATTATATAGTTTTTGCTACACCCCATAAGTAACAAAAATACCTTCTCCAAGAAAAGGACAGCTGTTCGGAAAGCTGTCCTTTTTCCTATTTTCTGATATAATATATAATAATTGAGAAGAAAAAACGGCTAAAAAAATATGAACAAAGATAAAAATAACCAGTTAAGGGAGTGCTCAGATGGAACGGTTAAATGAAGAGATAAGTAAAACAGAAAATCAATTGTATTCGACGATACAGACATCGGGATTAAACCGGATGGGACTGTTTAGTGATGGAACGGATTTATTTCGTAGCCCAAGTGAACCAAATGCGTATGATGAAGTAACTTTGCGCATTCGCACGATAAAAGGAAACGCAGATAAGGTAACGCTGGTAACGGACCAGGAAGAAAAAGTGATGTTTTCTGCACGTTCAGATATGTTTTTTGATTACTACGAGGCAAAGATTCAGCTGGATGATAAGAAGCTGGAGTATTATTTCAAGGTACAAAGGGGAAATGAAACCTGTATATATAATAATTATGGAGTAATGGATCAGGATAAGAAAGAATTTCGTTTCTGTATTGAGCCTGGATTCCATACACCAGATTGGGCAAAAGGAGCTGTATTTTATCAGATTTTTGTGGATCGCTTCTGTAATGGGGATGTAACAAATGATGTAGAAGATAATGAATATGTATACATAGGAGAACCAGTCCGAAAAGTATGTGATTGGAACAAGATTCCGGACACCATGGGTGTAAGGGAGTTTTATGGCGGCGATTTAGCTGGTGTTTATAAGAAATTAGATTATCTGCAGGATTTGGGTGTAGATGCTATTTATCTTAATCCGATTTTTGTATCTCCATCCAATCACAAATATGATATTCAGGATTATGATTATGTAGATCCTCATTTTGGTACAATTGTTAAGAAAGAAGGAGAACTTCTGGCACCTGGTGATAAGGATAATAAGCATGCAACCAGATATATCAGCAAGGTGACGGACAAAGAGAATCTGGAGGCCAGTAATGCCTATTTTATTAAGCTGGTAGAAGAAATTCATAGAAGAGGCATGAAAGTGATTCTGGATGGTGTATTTAACCACTGCGGTTCTTTTAATAAGTGGATGGATAGAGAACGACTGTATGAAAATCAAGAAGGTTATGAAAAGGGTGCTTTTGTTTCGGAGGATAGTCCATATCGAACTTTTTTTAAATTTAATAGTGAGGAATGGCCATATAACACCAAGTATGATGGCTGGTGGGGACATGATACACTTCCTAAATTGAATTATGAGGAATCAAAACAATTATTTGCTTATGTAATACGAATTGCAAAGAAATGGGTTTCACCTCCATTTAACGTGGATGGCTGGAGACTGGATGTGGCTGCTGATTTGGGACATTCCGGAGAATACAATCATTTCTTCTGGAAGTCATTTCGAAAGGCCGTAAAGGAAGCCAATCCAAATGCGATTATTCTGGCAGAACATTATGGCGATCCATCTTCCTGGCTGCAGGGAGACGAGTGGGATACTGTTATGAATTATGACGCATTTATGGAGCCAATTTCATGGTTTTTAACAGGTGTGGAAAAACACAGCGATGAATACCGGGATGACCTGTATGGTAATTCTGAGAGCTTTATCGGGTCGATGAATTATCATATGACGAAGTTTAACATACAGTCTTTACAGACATCCATGAATGAGTTATCAAATCATGACCATTCCAGATTTTTAAGCCGTACCAATCATAGGGTCGGAAGAATTGCAACAGTAGGTGCCCAAGCTGCAGAACAGGGAATAAATAAAGGAATTATGCGGGAAGCAGTTGTGATGCAGATGACCTGGCCTGGTGCACCAACGATTTATTATGGAGACGAAGCGGGGGTCTGTGGCTGGACCGATCCGGATAATAGACGTGCGTATCCTTGGGGCCGAGAGGATAAGGATTTAATTAAACTGCACAAGGAATTGATTCGTATCCATAAAGATTACAAGGCTTTAAAACGTGGTTCTTTGATTTTCCTCGCTGGTGACAGACAGTTTATCAGTTATGGCCGTTTTGATGAAGAGGAACATTTTATCGTGGCAGTAAATAACAATAACAGTCAGAAGTACGTAGAGATTCCAGTCTGGAGACTTGGTGTTGCTGATAATGACGTGCTGGCAAGCCTGTTAACGACAAATATGAATGGATTTACGTTGAAAGCAGACTTATATCACAGTGAAAATGGAATTTTGAAAATGACGCTGCAACCGTTTTCAGCGGTGATTTTGAAGGATTTAAAGAATCGGTAAAAACATGTGGTGGGTGGAAAATACGGACCAGATATATTGCATTGCAAGTTTATTGAAAGGTTGGTATTCTGCATGCAGTATAAAAAGGTTTGTTTATTTTCCTTTTTGTCACCATATATTTCCTTCACATATATGTTGCTTTTCTTTAGAAAATAGATTTAAATTGTGTTTTGGTTAAAAAATTTTAAAATAGTATTGACCTTTGGTCGAAATGTGATATAATATATTCTCGTCAGGACACATATGGATGGATTCCCGAGTGGCCAAAGGGGGCAGACTGTAAATCTGTTAGCAACGCTTTCGAAGGTTCGAATCCTTCTCCATCCATCAGCCGGCGTGGCGGAACTGGCAGACGCACAGGACTTAAAATCCTGCGGGACTTATACTCCCGTACCGGTTCGATTCCGGTCGCCGGCAGTTGTGAAAAAACTCTAAGCATGATAAATGTTTAGAGTTTTTTGCTGTATCTAAACAATAAAATTACACTGGTATTAAAATCAGACAAAGACATCGATGGCAAATCTTATTTTGTATGCTTCATAAAATAAAAAAACTACAAATTAATACTTGACAAAATAATCACAAAAAGGTAGAATATACACTGTTGTTAGTCCTTTTTGAACAAAACAATTTAAAATTATACATTGTATAAATGCCCAGATAGCTCAGTCGGTAGAGCAGGGGACTGAAAATCCCCGTGTCACTGGTTCGATTCCGGTTCTGGGCATTACTTATGAAGAAACGCCGCATGAAAAATGCGGCGTTTGTTTGTTGTATGAGAAATTAAAAAAATTCTATGTTAACAAAATAAAGGAGACAACTATGAAAATACTTTTAGCAGCAATGAATGCAAAATATATTCATTCCAATCTGGCTGTTTATGAATTGAGCTCTTATGCTAGAGAGTATAAGGAACACATTGAACTGGCAGAATATACAATTAACAATCAACTAGAATTTATTTTAAGTGATATTTATAAAAGAAAGCCAGATGTACTGGCATTATCCTGTTATATCTGGAATATAGGAATGATTGATGAACTGCTGGCGGAGTTTCGAAAGATTATGCCAGATACTCCAGTATGGCTGGGAGGTCCGGAGGTTTCATATGATTTAACAACTGGAATGCTGACCAAAGACTACGTGGACGGTATTATGATTGGAGAAGGTGAGAAAACCTTTCTGGAGCTTACAAGACATTATGTAGATGGAGACATTGCTTTAAATGAGATCAAGGGCATTGCATATAAGTGGAATGGAGAAATTTTAGTGAATGCATATCGTGAGGCTATGGATTTAAGTGAAGTTCCATTTCCATATGATGATTTGGAGAAGTTTAAAAATAAAATTATTTACTATGAGACAAGCCGTGGTTGTCCATATTCATGCAGCTACTGTCTTTCTTCTATAGAAAGAGGCGTTCGTCTTAGAAATATTGATTTAGTAAAGAGAGAATTACAATTTTTCTTAGACCATAATGTCCCGCAGGTTAAATTTATCGATCGTACTTTTAATTGTAACCATAATCATGCGATGACGATTTGGACGTATATTCATGAGCATGATAATGGAATTACGAATTTCCATTTTGAAATTTCAGCGGATATTTTACGGGACGATGAAATTGAACTTCTCAATAAAATGCGCCCAGGGCTGGTTCAGCTGGAAATCGGCGTGCAGTCTACAAATGTTGATACGATTCATGCCATCAACCGGAAGATGGATTTTCAGGTACTGACAGATAAGGTAAATGCGGTTCAACGTGCAAAGAATATCCATCAGCATTTAGATTTAATTGCAGGGCTTCCTTATGAGGATTATAACAGCTTTGCCAACTCCTTTAATGATGTGTATGACCTTCGGCCAAATCAGCTTCAGTTGGGCTTTTTGAAAGTGTTAAAAGGCTCCCCGATTTTTGCGGAGGCACAGAAAGGAACGATTATTTACAGACAGTCGGCACCTTATGAAGTATTATGTACAAAATGGCTTCCATTTGATGATGTGCTTCGTTTGAAACAGGTGGAAGAAATGACGGAAGTTTACTATAACAGCGGACAGTTTGAATATTCCATTCGTTTCCTGGAACATTTCTTTGAAGGTCCGTTTTATCTCTATCAGACACTTGGAGAGTATTATGAAGTAAATGGTCTGTTTGGATTAAATCATAACCGAATGGCACGATATCAGATCCTTGCAGATTTCCTGCAGAGTTTCTTAAAAGACAAGGAAAATGCCGGGGAGGTGATGGAAGCGTTTGAAGAAATCCTGCTATTTGACTTGTATTTCCGGGAAAATTTAAAGAGCCGTCCTGCTTTTGCAAAGGACTACGGAATTCATAAAAAATTATACCGTAAGCTTTATGATGACCAAGAGTGGACAAGGAATAATCTGAAAGGATATGAAGACTATTCTTCCAAGGTTCTGGGAAGAATAACTCATGCAGAATATTTTTCAGTGGATGTAGAGAAAACTGCACTGAGTGGAATGATTGTAAAGGAACCAAATGTTGTTGTATTTGATTATAAGAACAGAGATGTACTAAATCATCAGGCTGGTACCATAAAAGTACCGTATATTAACGAATAGAAGAGGTGCAGGTTTGGCAAGAAGAATTACGAAAAAAGAAAGAGAACGGGTACAGGCAATTCTTGATTTGATGGATGAGCATTATACAACGGAATATAAGTGCTATTTGAACCATGAAAATGCAGAGCAGCTTTTGATTGCAACAATGCTGAGTGCTCAGTGTACTGACGCAAGAGTAAATATTGTAACAAAGGATTTGTTTCAAAAGTATAAGTCTATAGAGGATTTTGCCAATGCTGATTTAAAGGAGCTGGAGCAGGATATTCATTCCACTGGATTTTACAAGAATAAGGCGAAAAATATTATTGCCTGTGCAAATGAACTGGTAGAGAAATATAATGGCAAGGTGCCACGGGAATTAGAACAGCTGACAGCTCTTCCGGGGGTTGGAAGAAAGACTGCAAATGTAATCCGAGGCAATATTTTTAATGAACCAAGTATTGTTGTAGATACGCATGTTATGAGGATATCAAAGAAGCTGGGGCTGACAAAAGAAAGCGATCCGGTGAAAATTGAGTTTGATTTGATGGATATTCTTCCTAAGGAGCATTGGATTCTTTATAATATTCAGGTGATTGCCCACGGAAGAAGCATTTGTCCGGCAAGAAAACCTCAGTGTGAAGAGTGTTTTCTGAAAGATTTGTGCAAGGAAAACATCAAAAATAGAAAAAAATGAAAAAAATAAATGCGGGTCCGGCAAGCCTAAAAAGGACTTGCCACCCGCATGGAAATAGCATAAAATAGAAAAGCAGATTTTAGTATTTTTTCAGGGCATCAAGGATAGAGTTTTTTAATATAGTATTCAAGGTTTCTGCTGCTTTTATCAGCCCTTGGATTTTCTCAGAGTGACCGGTTTCAGAATAGATTCTGGCAAGTAAAAGATACGTATTTCGGACATCTGATTTACACTGAATACTGAACTCAAGAACGGTTCTTGCATCGTCCGAAAAGCCGTTATCATAGAGGTATTGTCCCCATTGATTGAGGTTCCGGACGAGTAGGGTAAAGTTTCCGTCATATTCGGAGAGTTTATCAATATTTGGAGCACCATATTTTAACTTTAAATCTGTATTACTAATCCCAGTCAGGTTTACGATCTGCTTTCCGGCAAGTTCACGGACAGCATTTTGAATCAGCTGGAGGGATTCGTCCTTGGTTTCCCGGAAGGGAAGACGTTCAAGAGGAATCTGAATATAGTTCAGCTGGGATAAATCAGCCCGTCTGGTTGTATTTGCTTCTCGTTCCTTCCTCCAGAAGGCTTCGGTGGCTTGTTTATCCAGGCGTGTGGCTTGGCTTCTTTTATATTGAAAAATAAGAAACCAGATAATGATAATGAGTGTAAGTGAAAAAAGTTTCATGACTGCACAACCTTTCTATGTCTTTAATAAAAAGAGGTGAATTAATTATGATGAGTAAAAAGACAATTAAAATTATTTCTGCGATTATCGCGATTGTATTAGTGCTGGCAATGATCGTGCCATCTATTGTTTATGCATTGACCTAGGAAACGGACAACTCCGTTTCTTTCGATTTTCCATCCATGCATACATAATTCATGTATTGGATTTATAGTTAGACTATACCGAATGCAGGGAAAAAAGTCAAACACTGAAATTAGGGTTGATATTATGGAAAGTTATGATAAAATGAAACGTAAGTTAAATGTGCGAAAAGGGGATTAAAAATGAAGCGAAAAGGAAAGATTTTTGCGACGGCTCTTGTCTCGCTGTTGGTATGTGTTATCATTTGCTTTGCAGGGATGAAGATATACGCTGGCAGGAATGAAAATACCATTGCAGAAGGTGTATATGTAGATTCTATCCCATTAGGAGGAAAAACAGTGGAACAGGCTTTTGATAAGATCAACAGCTATGTAGAAAGCCTGAAATCGAAGAAGATTACATTTACAGCTGGGAAGAAGAGTGTTTCAATTACACTGCAAGAATTAGGTTTTGCAGTTAGTGAGAATAATTACGTAGAAGAAGCTTTCAATTTGGGAAAGACAGGAAACCTAATAAAACGTTATAAAGAATTACAGGATGTAAAGAATAAGAATGTTGTATATAATTTGGAATTTACCATAAATGAAGAAAAAGCAAAAGAATTTATTGAAAAAAAATGTAAGAAATACGAACGCGAAGCTAAGAATGCGACGATTTCACGTAAAAATGGAAGTTTTACCATAAAGGCTGGAAAGACAGGCCGGGAAATACAGGTAGACGATACCATTGAGAAAATCAAGAGCACATTATCGGATAAATGGGATCATGAAGATATTGAAATGGAACTTGTAATGAAAGAAGTTCAGCCAGAATGCACGAAAGCACAATTAAAACGTGTTAAGGATGTTCTGGGTGATTACAGCACAACTTATGCAAGTTCTTCTTCCAGCAGGGCAGCAAACCTTGCTAATGCATCTAAGCTGATTAATGGTTCCGTGATTCTTCCGGGAGAGGAATTTTCTACAAGCGAAGCACTTTCTCCGATTACAGAAGAAAACGGATATGAGACAGCTGGTGCATATTTAAATGGAAAAGTAATTGATAGTGTTGGCGGCGGTGTCTGCCAGGCAGCTACCACGTTATATAATGCAGTACTGGAAGCAGAATTAGAAGTAACGGAACGTTATAACCATTCTATGATTGTAAATTATGTAGAACCTTCTATGGATGCAGCTATCTCAGAAGGATATAAGGATTTAAAATTTAAGAATAATACAGAGGTTCCAATTTATATTCAGTCGTATACCGAAGGACGAACAATCTTTTTTGTGATTTACGGAGAGGAAACAAGAGATACGGAAAACAGGAAAGTTGTTTATCAGTCTGAAACGCTGGAAACCATTCAGCCGGGTACAGATATTGAAACAAAGGATCCAACGAAGCCAACAAGCTATCGTGTGGTAGAACAGTCTGCTCATGTTGGTTATAAGGCCAAGCTTTGGAAGGTTGTTTATGTAAACGGAGAACAGCAAAGCAAGGAGCAGGTAAATTACAGTTCTTATGCAGCAGAACCTGCGCATGTAATTGTTGGTTCCAAGGAAGAGAAGAAGGAAGAAGAAAATAAGAAGCCAGATGAAGAAACATCTAAAGAAGAAGGAAAGCCAGATAAGGAGAATTCTAAAGAGGATAATAAAGAAGATTCAAAGGAAGATTCCAAAGAAGAGTCTAAGTCAGACAAAGAGAATGCTTCTGAAGATAAAAAGAATGATTCTAAAACAGACAAGGAAAGTAGTTCTGGGACAGGCTCTTCGAAAAAAGATCAGGCTTCTTCTACAACAACTTCTTCAAAAAGAAATAGTACGAAAACATCAACTAAGAATAACTAGTTTGAAAATATGGCTTTAAGGCATTACAGCAAGGAGGGATAACGGCCCATATGTATGTGGCAGTTATCCTTTCTTTCCACAAAGAAAAAATACTACATAAAAAAAGAAAGGCGTGAACTTATGAAAGTTGGAAAAGTACCAGAAAGTGTATTAAAGAGATCTGTATTTAAACAGATTAAACATAGAAGAGATGAAATCCTTATTAGACCTGGGGTAGGAGAAGACTGTGCTACCTTCCAGGTGGCGCCGGATGAAGTAGTTGTTATGTCCACAGATCCGATTACCGGGACAGTAAATGATATTGGAACATTTGCAGTGCACATTACAGCAAATGATATTGCATCCAGCGGTGCAGAACCGATTGGAATTTTATTAACAATTATTCTTCCCGATCGGGCAATGGAATCAGATTTGAAAAAAATGATGCAGGATATTGAAAAAGTCTGTGCAGAGTTGAATATAGAGGTTATGGGTGGACACACCGAGGTTTCCAAGGCAGTAAATCAGCCAATTATAACGGTTACCGGTGTGGGCAAGATTAAGAAAGATGAATTGATTGTAACAGCAGGTTTAAAACCATCTCAGGAACTGGTTATGACCAAGTGGGCAGGTCTGGAGGGAACAGCAATTCTGGCAAAAGATAAAGAAGCAGTGCTGAAAGAGAAATTTAACCAGGATTTTATGGAACGTGCACAGGGTATGTTTAAGGATTTATCTGTGGTAAAAGAAGCGAGAATTGCCAAACGTATGGGAGCTGCTTCTATGCATGATGTTACCGAAGGCGGAATTTTTGGTGCTCTTTGGGAAGCCGCATCTGCATCGGATGTGGGAATTATGGTTGAACTTAAGAAAATACCAATCAAACAGGAAACCATTGAAATCAGTGAAATATTTGATATTAATCCATATATGCTTATGTCAAGCGGCTGTATGCTTATCAGCACTGACAGAGGAAATGCATTGGTAGAAGAGTTAGAAAAAGAGGGGATTCATGCAGCTGTCATCGGAACGGTTACCGAAGGAAACGATCGAATTATTGTAAATGGTGAGGAACATCGTTATCTGGAACCACCAAAGACAGATGAACTGTATAAAGCATTTGAGCAGCAGTGACAGGAAGGAAAAATGAATGCATAAGGAAAATTAAGAGGAACTGACAAAAACCTGATATTACCATTTTCAAATAATCCAACAAGGTCTATAATGGATTATAATGATTGAAAAGGATGTTAAAAATTCTGTGTGATATGGGAATGAAAGACTGCTTTAGAGAATCCTGAAACACTTTATTAAAAATTTATAAAAATAGAAAAGGAGAATAAGATGGCAGGAATATGTGCAGAACATATTAATCCACTCCTGATTGCAGCAAGGCAGATTTTACAGACAGCCTGTCAGATAGATGCGGTAATTGGGAAACCCACATTAGAAGGGATAACAGGAAAGACAGATACATTTGCAATCAGCATTAATTTAATCGGAGACATAAAGGGACAGGCTTTGCTTGCGTTTGATTGTAGTGTGGCATGTGATATTGCATCCCGAATGTGCATGATACCTATTACAGAGATGGATGATCTTTCTAAGAGCGCGATATGTGAACTTGGCAATATGATTATGGGAAATGCAGCAACGGTATTTTCGACACATGGAATATCAGTGGATATTACACCGCCGCTTCTGATTCAGGGTGACGTCTTATTTTCCAAGACATATGGATCATATATCTGTATACCGATTATCTATGATGGAGATAAAGTCGTAGAATTACATTTTGCAGCGAGAGGGAATGATTAAGATGATAAATATTGTGTTACATGAACCTGAGATTCCAGCAAATACGGGGAATATTGGACGAAGTTGTGTTGCAGCAGGTGCAAGGCTTCATTTGATTGAGCCAATGGGATTTCGTATCAACCAGAAGGAAGTAAAACGTGCTGGTCTGGATTATTGGGATAAGTTAGATGTGACAGTTTACGATTCTTACCATGATTTTATGGAGAAGAATCCGGGAGTTAAGATTTATATGGCAACAACAAAAGCCAAACACATATATACAGAGGCGAAATTTGAACCAGACTGCTATATTATGTTTGGCAAGGAGAGTGCTGGTATTCCGGAAGAAATTCTGATAGAACATCCAGATAACTGCATCCGTATTCCGATGATTGGAGACATTCGTTCTCTTAATTTAGGAAATTCAGTTGCAATCGTTCTTTATGAAGCATTACGTCAGAATAATTTTGCACATATGAATCTAGAAGGAGAACTTCATCATCTACACTGGTAGCTATTCGTTGTCTGCTGCCGGCAGAGTAAATACAAATTCCGTACCAACGCCTTCGGTGCTGATAACATTAATGTTTTCGCCGTGGGCGTTTATAATTTCTTTTACAATGGACAGGCCAAGGCCGGTTCCTTTTTTATCTTTTCCTCTGGATAAATCTGTTTTATAAAAGCGATCCCAGATTTTCTGTATATTTTCACTTGGAATTCCAATACCATGGTCTTTCACCGAAACAAATACTTTATCATTTTTTTCTTCTGTAGAAATCCGTATGGTAGAGCCATTGGGACTGAACTTAATGGCATTATCGATTAGGTTATACAGAACCTGCTGTATTTTATCTACATCTCCACAGACTGGAATTTCTGATTCTGCGAAAATCAATTCAATAGAAATCTTTTTCTTTGTTCCGATTCCTTCAAAAGTCTCTGCTGTTTTCTTAATTACACTGTTAATTGGAAATGTCACAATATTTAAAAATGCACCATTGTACTTAATGTTATTTAGTGTAAGTAGATTGGTTGTCAGTTTTGTCAGACGATCGGTTTCAAATAAAATGATGTTCAGGTATTTATTCTGCATTTCTGGAGGAATGGTTCCGTCCAGAATAGCCTGAGTATAGCCACGGATAGAGGTCAGTGGAGAACGGAAATCGTGGGATATGTTTGCAATGAAATTTTTTTGATAATCCTCCAGATTTTCCAGTTTCTGAGCCATATAGTTAATGGCACTGGAAACCGTATAAAATTCGTCATGACGGTGGAAGTCCAGCTGATAGCGGAAGTTCCCATCCATATATTCTTTGACACCATTTTTTAATTTCCGTAGCGGTCTGTTTACATAATGATATAGAAAGAAAAATGCAAGTATTAGAAGAATGCCAAACAGAATCAGGCAGTAATTGATAATAGAAATGTATCCTTTTGTCGCTTCTTCAATGGATTTCATTGGTAGAAGCATTACAATATATCCCTTAATTGTAAGTCCGGAACTAATGGTATAAATGACACTGAGAGAAGGTTCTGACAATGTGCCTTGAATGGTGGTGTTTATCACGTAGTTTTTACCAAGAAATTCCGGATCTGTAACATTTAAATTATCAATAGGAACGTTCTGTTCGGAAGAACGGGTATCGGCAATTATTTTTCCATCTGCATTGACTGCCCAGATACGGGAGTCAATGAAGGTATCAACAGTTTTCAACTGTGTTGTCAGACTGGAAAGATCAATATAATTCTGATAGTAGTTTGTCATGTATTCGGTTCCAATTGTCTGGGCTTCTTTGTAAAGAACCGATATTTTCTGGTCGGCTATCTGTTTCGCAATGCAACGAGGAAGAAAGATATTAAAAAATGCGGCCACACTAGTAAATACAATCAACAGCCATATAAGCATTCGGGTGGACAATCTATTAAGCATTGTTTTTCACCTCAAATTTGTAGCCGATTCCCCAGACAGTGGCAAGTGACCAGTTTTTATGATCTTTGATTTTCGCACGGAGACGTTTGATATGAACGTCAACGGTACGGGTGTCTCCGATGTATTCGTAACCCCAGATATGGTCCAGAAGCTGTTCCCTTGTAAAAACCTGATTTGGATGGGAAGCCAGGAAATAAAACAGTTCCAGTTCCTTTGGAGGCATTTCAATCGTATTTCCTAAGTATAAAACGGAGTAGTTCGTCTGATTGATAATCAAATCCGGATACTCTACGTATTCACCAGTCTGTTCTTGTGCAGAGATAACAGGTATTGTTGGTTTTTGATTATAACGTCTAAGTACGGCTTTTACCCGGGCAACCAGTTCCTTGGAATCGAACGGTTTAATAATATAGTCATCTGCACCAAGTTCTAGTCCAAGTACTTTATCAAAGACCTCACCTTTTGCAGAAAGCATAATAATTGGTACACCAGAAACTTTGCGGATTTCCTTGCAGACTTCATAGCCATCAATGCCTGGAAGCATTAAATCCAGAAGAATCAAGTTTGGATTGTAGGTCTGGAAGGCAGTCAGTGCTGCCTCACCATCTTCTACTGTTTTGGTATCATAGCATTCCTTGTTTAAATATAAAGCAATGAGCTCCGCAATATTTTCATCATCATCAACGATTAGTATTTTTTGCTTGATAGCCATGTTTTCCCCCCTGTAAATCATTTCTTATAATTCAACAATTGTTACTCCACGGTCGCCTTCGCCGAATTCGCCGGCACGATAGGATTTTACAGCTCTGCATGTTTTCAGGTACTGCTGTACCGCATTTCTAAGGGCACCAGTACCACGTCCGTGTATAATACGGACTTGTGGAAGATGGGAAAGAACAGCATCATCCAGATATTTGTCCAATGTAGCAATTCCTTCGTCTACTGTCATACCAATAATATTGAGTTCTGGGCGGATATTCAGACTCTTATTCATTTTAATTTTACCACTTCCGGTTTTCTGGAAGCTTGGTGCGGTAACTGTAGGTTCATCAATCAGTTCCAGATCATTAATGTTAATCTGAGAGCGAAGAATTCCCATTTGTACATAAACGTCCCCTTTGGCATTTGGCTTGCCGGAAATAATGCCATTAACATTCAGACTGATTACGTGAACGCTTTCGCCTGGTTTAAAGTCCTGAGGACGGTTGTTTTTATTTGTTTTTGTTTTTCGAACCAGTTTGGATTCTGTCTTTCCAACCTTTTCACGAAGGGCAGTACGTTCTCTCTCCATATCTTTCTGAAGACCACTTTGTTTGGCCCATTTGTTGTATTTTCGGATGGACTGGTCTGCATAATCCTTTGCCTCCTGTAAAATCTCACGGGCATTTTCATTTGCTTCCCGTAAAATTCGTTCTTTGGCAGCGTCAATTTTTTCATTTTTTGCTTTTAGTTGAGCTTTTAACTGTTCAATTTCTTCTTTAGAAGCATTTAATGCAGCCTGTTCTTTTTCAATGGTAATACGGCTTGCTTCCAGGTCGGCAATTACATCTTCAAAATTCTGGCTTTCATTATCGATTCTGGATTTGGCATCTTCAATAATATAATCTGGAAGACCAAGTTTGCTGGAAATGGCAAATGCATTACTTTTTCCAGGGATACCGATTAACAGACGGTAAGTAGGACGAAGTGTTTCCACATCAAATTCGCAGCTTGCATTTTCAACTCCAGGAGTGGAGAGTGCAAATAGTTTTAACTCACTGTAATGGGTTGTTGCCATGGTTTTTGCCCCGATGTTATGAAGGAAGGAGAGAATCGCCATAGCAAGAGCAGCACCTTCCACTGGGTCAGTTCCAGCACCAAGTTCATCGAATAGACAGAGAGAACGTTCATTTGCCTGTTTAATAATAGAAATATCATTGACCATATGAGAAGAGAAAGTACTTAAACTTTGTTCAATACTCTGTTCATCTCCGATATCTGCGAATACATCTTCAAATACAGAAAGTTCGGAATGGTCAAATGCTGGAATGTGAAGCCCGGATTGTCCCATTAACGTAAATAGTCCGACCGTTTTTAAGGAAACGGTTTTACCACCTGTATTTGGGCCTGTTACAACCAAAAGGCTGAAATCCTTTCCAAGACGTACATCAATTGGCACAACTTTATGAGGATCAATTAAAGGGTGACGGCCTTTCTTAATATTGATAATTCCCTTTTCATTAAAAATTGGAGCACTTGCTTTCATCTGTCTGGATAAACCTGCTTTTGCAAAAATGAAGTCCAGTTTCGTAATGGTTTCCAGATTTAATTTTAATTCTTCCGTATAAGCACTAATCTGATTGCTTAAATCTGCTAAAATGCGTTCGATTTCATCCTGTTCTTTTAAGGCAAGTTCCCGTAAATCATTATTAAGTTTTACGATTGCCATTGGTTCCATAAATAAAGTAGAACCGGTTGCAGACTGGTCATGAATCATACCTTTAAACTGGCTGCGGTATTCTGCTTTAACTGGAAGACAGTAACGGCCGTTACGCATAGTAATCAGTGCATCTTGTAACATGGTTCTGGTAGATGAGTTATTCACCAGGCTGTTTAACTGTTCATGAATTTTACTGTTCGTATTTTTAATAGTGCGTCGTATGGTTTTTAAAGTACTGCTGGCATCATCGCTGATTTCTTCCGGTGAAACAATGCAGCGTTTGATTTCGTTATTTAAAGTAGAAAGTGGTTCTAGTACAGAGAAGTAGCCATTCAAGGAATTTACATCCTCTTGTGTTTCTTCAGATTCCTCCACACCGGTCTGACTTCTTGTGTTTGGTTTTTCTTTTCTGGTGTAGGATTTTACACGAAGTGCTACATCCAGCAGGGAACTGATAGAGAGAATTTCTTCTATACTTAAAATAGAGCCAACTTCCAGACGCATGAGGGACGGGCGAACGTCTCTTGCACCGGAAAAGGATAACGAGCCTTTTTTATAAATCATAGAAAGAGCATCTGAAGTTTCGGTTAAATTCTGTTCTATTTCAGAAAGAGAGGTGGAAGGTACAAGCGCTTTGCACATCTCTTTTCCTAAAACGGTATTTGCAGTAGATACCAGTTTGTCCACAATTTTGTCAAACTCTAAGGTTTTCAATACTTTTTTATTCATGTTTCATGCCTCTTTTCTAAAATGGTATACACATGTATCATATAGTATTTTACCGTAGTTTGCTAAAAAATAAAATATAAACTTTGGAAATTGTATCGCTGAGGTCTATATGGATTTGTTAACAATTAATTCACAACTTGTTCATATGTAGATGATAGAATAAATTATAATTTGTGGTTTTTGTGCAATAGGACTTTATGACTATTAACACTTGTGGTATTTAAGGAGATATTTTATTTATGAAAACGGAAGAGAATGAAAAAGAATACTCCTTTATACAGGAGAAAATTGTACCTAAGACAAAGAATTCGAGAAAAAAGCGAGTAAGAAGTGTGATTACTACAGTGTCTCTTGCTGTTTTATTTGGATTTATAAGCAGCATAGTTTTCAGCTTTTCAAATTATTTTATCAGGAAAACAACAAAAGATGATAGGGGAATGGTGAAACTTGAGCAGGGTGAAAGCAGTCCTATGCCGGAGGCAGCAGCATCTCCAGAGGTAAAGGAAGAAAATGCTTCGAAAAATACAGAGAGTTCACTATCGGATTTTAAAATAGCAGAAGTAATGGATATTCGTTCTTACCAGAAACTATTTTCTATGATGACGGATATTAATAATGATTTGAAATATTCCATGGTAACTGTTGTAGCGTATCAGAATATTACAAGCTGGCTCGAATTAGAAAATGCAGATTCCAGTTATGGGCTGATTGTGGCAGATGATGATAATACGGTTTATATTATGTGCACCTACACTAAAATAAAAGGAATCGATAAGATTAAAATAAAGTTTTATAATGATGATATGCTGACGGCTTCTGTGACGGGATATGATAAAGATACAAACCTGGCAATTCTTCAGGTAGAGAAAGATAAACTGGCAAAGCGTACAGGCCAGAAGATAACCAAAGCAGTGATGGGAGATTCCTATCAGATTACGACGGGGACACCAGTACTTGCACTGGGTTCTCCCAATGGATATATGTATTCTATGTTGATTGGATATGTGACGGATCCGGCAGTAAATAAATTTATTGTAGATGGGAAATTGGAAATGTATCATACCAGTATTGAGGAAAAAGAGGAAGGTTCTGGTTTTTTTGTCAATCTAAGTGGACAGATTATTGGTGTTATGACCCATGATTATAGGGAAAATTCGGATAAGAAGATTATGTCTTTTCTTGGTGTTTCAAGACTGCGCTCGATTGTGGAAGATATTATTAATAATCGAGAACGGGCATATCTTGGAATTGAGGCATGTGAACTGACCAGTGATGAAGCAAAGACATTTAATGTAAACTATGGAATTTATGTGACGGATGTAATTGCGGACTCTCCTGCATTTAATCAAGGAATCAAGTCGGGGGATGTAATTACAGAAGTAGATGGAAAATGCATTTCTTCTGTCAGTGCATTGAATTCGATTCTTCGTACCCATGCCCCAGAGGATAAAATTGAATTTAAAATAACGAGGCAGTCAAAAGATGAATATCCGAAGATTTCATTTCCGGAACAGACGATGAATATTGTTTTGGGAAAGAAGCCATTAACAGAAACTAAAAAGTAAAAAAATGTATAAAAAGGATGGAGAGTGGTAAGTTTTAAATTATTGCTCTCCATGTCTTTTCTATTTGGAGTGGTTAAGGTATAATAGTAGAAGATTTGCAGTTGTACAGAACACAGCTGACAGCAGAAAATGTTTGTGGAATAGAAAGGTTAGGAATTAATACTATGCGTTATATTTGTGAGTTACATGAAGGGGAGACGTTATCTTCAACTTATTTATGCAAAGTGAAACAGATGCTTAAGACGAAAGCAGGTAAAACATACTGTTCATTGATACTTCAGGATAAAACAGGAACACTGGATGCGAAAATTTGGGAGATGTCCAATGCCATTGAGAATTTTGAGCCGATGGATTTTATTCATATTGATGGACAGCTGACAAGTTTTCAGGGTTCTTTGCAGCTTAATGTGAGAAGAGTACGAAAAGCACAGGAGGGAGAATATGTGCCAGCTGACTATATTCCAACTTCAAAAAAGAATATTAAAGAGATGTACAATGAAATTTTAGATTTGGTAAACAGTGTAAAAAATCCATATTTGAGTACACTATTAAAGAGCTTTTTTGTAGAGGATAAAAATTTCCAGAAGAGATTCATGGCTCATTCTGCTGCCAAAAGCGTTCATCACAGCTTTATGGGCGGACTGGTAGAACATACATTAGGGGTAGCGAAACTTTGCGATTACTTAGCAGCAAACTATCCATTTCTAAATCGTGATATTCTGATTACAGGAGCACTTTTCCATGATCTTGGAAAAGTAGAGGAATTATCTGATTTTCCAGAAAATGATTATACTGATGATGGTCAGTTATTAGGACATATTTTCATTGGAGCAGAGAAACTGAGTGAGAAAATCCGTACAATTCCTGGATTCCCTCATAAGTTATCCGCAGAGCTTTGCCATTGTATTCTTTCACATCATGGCGAACTGGAGTATGGTTCTCCAAAGAAACCGGCAACAGCAGAAGCGCTTGCCCTTAGTTTTGCAGATAATACAGATGCAAAACTTCAAACAGTACGTGAAGTATTAGAGAGTGGCGATGAAAAGACGGAATGGCTTGGCTATAATCGTTTCTTTGAAACCAATATCCGTAGAAGTTCAAAATAATCTGGAGCAGCTAATATGAAGAGAGTAAATGAAGAGAACGAAGTGAAACTTCAAAAAAACGACGAATTAAATATAGAAATTGATGATATTGGTACGGAAGGTGAAGGTATAGCCCATTTAAACGGTTATGCCTTATTTATAAAGGATACCCTTCCGGGTGATTATATCCGTGCCAAAATCATTAAGACGAAAAAAAGCTATGGTTATGCCCGTATGATAGAGATTATCAAACCGTCTACTGACCGTGTAGAGCCAAAATGCCCTGTTGCCCGTACCTGTGGTGGATGTCAGATTCAGCATCTTTCTTATAAAAAGCAGCTGGCATTTAAACAGAATAAAATTAAAAACTGTCTGACCCGTATCGGTAAATTTCCAGAATCTCAGATTGATGCGATTATGGAGCCGGTCATGGGAATGGAAGAACCTTATTATTACCGGAATAAGGCACAGTTCCCGATTGGAAAAGACAAGAATGGCAATCTGGTAGCTGGTTTTTATGTGAGCCGAACCCATTCCATCATTCATATGCCGGGCTGTATGATTCAGGCGAAGGTAAATGAGCAGATTTTAGAAGTTATCTTGGATTTCATGAAGAAATACAACGTGGAACCTTATAATGAAGTGGCTCATAAAGGTCTTGTCCGTCACGTCTTAACCCGTGTGGGCTATGTGACCGGCGAGCTGATGGTCTGCCTTGTGATAAATGGAACAACACTTCCTCATGCAGATAAGCTGATTGCTGAACTTGTTAAAATAGAAGGCATGAAGAGCATCAGTATTAATATTAATAAAGAGAGAACAAATGTTATCCTTGGAAACAAAGTGAAGACTCTTTGGGGAGAGGATTATATTGTAGATTATATTGACGACGTCAAATATCAGATTTCTCCATTATCTTTCTATCAGGTAAATCCAATACAGACAAAGAAACTGTATGAAACAGCACTTTCTTTTGCCGGGCTTACTGGAAATGAAGTGGTTTGGGATTTATACTGTGGAATCGGAACGATTTCTTTATTCTTGGCAAAACAGGCAAAAATGGTTTATGGTGTGGAAATTGTTCCGGAAGCCATCGATGATGCAAACCAGAATAAGAAGCTTAATGGAATCTCTAACGTGGAATTCTTTACTGGAGCAGCAGAAGAAATCCTGCCTGTTAAATATAAGGAGAGTAATGGAGCAATGACAGCAGATGTTATCGTTGTGGATCCACCAAGAAAAGGCTGTGAACAGACACTTCTGGATACTATTCTTAACATGGTGCCGAAGAAAGTCGTTTATGTAAGCTGCGATCCTGCAACCCTGGCAAGGGATCTTAAAATTCTTTGTGAGGGTGGATATGAACTTAAAAAAGTTCGTGGATGCGATATGTTTGGGCATTCGGGGCACGTGGAAACAGTATGTCTGCTGTCAAGAAAAGACCAATAAATCAAAGGTTTCTGTGATTTGGGAACTAAAATAGATGTGTGTGTTTGTTTCCACAGAGTGGGGATGAGGGAATTAATTTATCTAGTGGGCTAACATTAAAATTAGCCACAAAGAGAGAGTATATGGCACAGCGGTGTTATTGCTCTCTCTTTAAATTTATGGAGAATTACAAGTAAGGTTATGAAATTCATTGCATAATCGAAAATGCACAGAAAGTAAATTGAGTTTAGATGAGTTTCGCTTTAAGCAGGGCGGAACTACTCATTTGCAATTTTTGATAGACTTAATTTACAGCTTCAACCTCATTTACAAATTTTAGTATATCTTCGGACACATCAAGGCTGTAGAGCAAACCGTATGGAATGCTGTAATCCCAGTCCACGGGGATAGACACAAGACCTGGGTGGACATCTTGCCAGCATTCGATCGTAAGCAATACATTTCTTGTTTCTGCACAGCGGTTAAAAACAGACAAATCATAAAACTGAGGAGTATCTTCGATATGTATATGAGGATGGTTTTTCTCCAGATCATTGCGTATAAAATCGTTGACACCAGAATCCCCTTTTTTTACCATCATTAATGTTTCACCATACAAATCCTTGATTGTGAGGTGGCCTTTTTCTGCCAGTGGATGTTCTCTTGATACAGCTACCATTTTTTTATATCTTCCAAGTGGTAAGAAATTACATAAAGACAGCCATGCTTTAGAGTCACAGACACCGATTAGAAAATCGAATTTCTCGCCCAGTTTTTTTATTTCAGATAAAATACCCTGGTGATTATCTTCAAAGGGAACGAGGTGGAGTTTGTAATCCGGAAAATGTTGATTAACCTTGTACCATAAATCTATAAAAGGCCTTGCAGGATTTAATAGGGAAGTACCTACGCAAAAAGTAGTGTCGCGTTTATGTGTAGCAGCATTTGCGGCTGCAATGGATTTTTTGGAATAATTCATCATAAATTTTGCATCGTGATAGATAATCTCTCCGGATGCTGTCAAATGCACTCCGGAAGGGGTTCTTTTAATCAATTGTAAGTTCAGATGATTTTCGAGTGTGTTCATCTGTTTCATTACAGCAGTCGGAGAAATATAGAGCTGTTCTGCGGCTTTGGTAAAGCTTCCACAGTCTGCAACGATAATAAAAGTATCAAGTAATGGATGATACATCACACACCTCCATAAACTTTAAGTTCATACTATGATAACATATCGGATATTCTCTGTCAAAGTCTCCTATGTTATACTTAGCTTAAGAAATTTAAATGGGAGGTAAGGGAAATGTCAAAAAAATTGATTGCTTTTTATTCAAGAGCAGATGAAAACTATGTAAATGGTGCAATGAAGATGTTAGAAGTAGGCAATACGGAAGCTGCTGCAGATATGATCAAAGAGTTAACAGGTGCGGATATGTATAAGATTGAGCAGGTGAAGCCTTACTCTAAAAGCTACAATGCGTGTATTGCCGAAGCGAAAGAAGATCAGCAAAAGGATGTCAGACCGGAATTGAAAAACTATCCGGATTCCATTAATGAATATGATGTTATTTATCTGGGTTATCCAAATTACTGGGGAACAATGCCGATGGCTGTTTTCACGTTTTTAGAGCATTTTGATTTTACAGGAAAAATAATCAAACCGTTTTGTACTCATGAGGGCAGCGGTATGGGCAGCAGTGTTGCCGATATTAAAAAGCTTTGTCCGAAAGCTACGGTTGAAAACGGACTTGCTATCCATGGCGGTAGTGTCCATAAATCAATAAAGACGATTGAAGACTGGATATAGAAGGTATTATTTTGGATAGATGGTAATAAAACCACCCTGATACTTTGGAGAGTGAGGGTGGTTTTTTACATTAAGCTTAGGAGAACTATTTTGTTGAGTATGAAACCTTGCCATTTCCCACATACTAACACCAGAACTCTGAGTATCAGCGCAAAGGATTCAAAACCATGAATAAAAAAATCCAAAAACTATATAGAAGCATTATAACAGGAAATGTGGAGCAGAATTTTTACGAGAAAAATAAAGAGCTTATTAATGAGACAAACTATCGGACGGCCTTGTCCTATAGTTTTTTTGCGTTTGGCTTCTGTCTGGTCTGTTTTCTGGTTTCCTGTCTGACGGACGAATTGAAAAATCAGGTGGAAATTTATATGGCATTTACGCTGGTTTTTGGGACAGAATTAGAAGCAGCGCTTCTGTTGATTCGGAAAAAGCTGTCTCTTGTACGTGCATATTATTATCTGGCCTGTATTTCTATATATATATTCACCATTTATGTAGGAGTGTTTCAGCTTCCCTATTCTCCATCAGTTGCATTTTTTATTGCTTCTATTGTACTGCCAATCCCACTTATTGAAAAGCCAATCTATTCTATCTTTATGACATTGGGTGCCAATATTGTATTTATTGTCTGTGTTTTCTGGCGGGAAAATGGTTTTGCACAAATTGTAAAATTAGATTTGATACATGCAGTGGCAGTGACGTTTTTAAGCTGTGCATTTGTTGTGTTTACTAAAAATATGCTACTGGAAAATATTCAGGCGAAACAGTTATTTGCACGAAAAGCACAGATTGATAAACTGACCGGGGTTTATAATAAAGAGACTGCGGAGCAGTTAGCAGCAGACTACATTTTATCTATGAAACTGCGAGGTGAATACAGTAATTTTGCATTATTTATCATTGATATGGATAATTTTAAAGAGATAAATGATAAAAAAGGACATTTAACTGGAGATACAGTATTAGAGCAGGTTGGAAAACGTCTTCGGACTACATTTCGCAGTGAAGATATTGTCGGAAGAATCGGTGGGGATGAGTTTATAGTCATTATGAAAGAAGTCGGCAATCGTAAACTTGCAGAGGAAAGAGCTCAAATGCTGATTGCAAGGGTTAGTGAAGATTTACGTGAATTGATTGGTGTCAACAGTTCTGTTAGTGTAGGTATTGTAATGGAAAGCTGCCAGAATACTTCTTATCAGGATGCATTTAAAAAGGCAGATATGGCATTATATCAGGCAAAGGAAAAAGGGAAAAAACAATTTGTAATAATTGATGCTCTGGCACCGGAGAAATTTTCTCATTAAAAGACACCAGTCAGAAGGAAACTAACTGGTGCTGTATAACAATTTGTATAAGAAAATCAGGCGTGAAGTCCAATGCCTCCCTGCACAGAAATCGTTTCACCTGTTATGTAATTGGCATCTTCTGAGGCTAGAAATGTGCAGACACGGCCAATATCATCTTTCGGATCTCCAAAGCGGTTTAGTGGTATGTCATGTATGGTTTTCGAATATAAATCGGGATGTTCTGCTTTCCAGCTTTTTAAATGTTCTGTCATGGCAAGTGGGCATACGATATTTACATTAATGTTATATGGTCCCCATTCTGCTGCGATACATCTTGACATTCCACGGATTGCTTCTTTGGATGCCGCATAGGTAGACTGGCCAGGCTGTCCGCACATACCTGCACTGGATGCAAAATTAATAACGCTGCCTTGGCTTTCTTTGAGATATGGAAATGCTTTCTGCATATAGAAAAATGCCGAATATAATCCGCTTGAAAGTGCAAGATTTAAATCATCTTTTGTCTGTTCCATAAATGCAAAGCCAGATTTAGAGGCCTGTGCATTATTAATAACTACATTTAGTCTGCCGAACTTCTGAATTGTATTTTGGATAACGGATTCTACTGCTTTTTCATCGCTGCCATCTGCCTTTTGAGCCAGAACGGATACACCGTATTTTGCTTCAAGTTCCTCTTTTGCCTGCTGTAGAATATTTTCTCTGATATCTGTTAATACAAGGTCAGCTCCTTCTTCTGCAAATGCTTTTGCAATACCAAAGCCAATCCCCCTTGCACTTCCTGTAATCAGTATCGTCTTATCCTTAAACTTATTCATAAATAAACCCTCTTTCTATTTATCCAAGACGAAAACTCAGCTGAGATTCTTATTTCGTCTCTGGAGAAACAATGAAGATTTTACCAATTGAAATTCTAAAATACAATTAAGGAATTATAAAGAAGTCTAAAAAAGAAATTACAGAATTAGGAGATAAAATTTATATTGATAAAAATTTAAAGAAACAGTACAATAAATATAAGGTAAAATGTGGATATAACAAGGAGGGGTTACTGCATCAGGGTAAAGATATTAATCCGTTTGTAAAAATAACAACTTAAGAAGGAGATAATATGAAAAAAATAAAAATACGGATGGCGAAAGAACAGGATGCAGAGAAGCTGCTCCAAATTTATGCACCCTATATTTTAAATACAGCAGTTACTTTTGAATATGAAGTACCAACAGTAGAAGAGTTTCGGAAAAGAATTCATAACATTAAAATAGATTATCCTTATATTGTATGTGAGGAAGGCAGCGAAATTATCGGATATGCATATGCTCATAAGATGTATGAAAGAGCGGCATATCAGTGGAATGCAGAATTATCTATTTATATGAAGGAAAATTATACTGGACATGGAATTGGAACAAGTATGTATTCTGTTCTTCTTCAGATTTTAAAACTACAGAATGTACAGAATGTATTTGGATGTGTGACAACACCAAATGAGAAAAGCGAAAGGCTTCATAGGAAAATGGGATTTATTATATCTGGAGTTTTTCATAAGACAGGTTTTAAACTGGGGGAATGGCATGATATTACCTGGTTTGAAAATACAATCGGAGAGCGAAGCGGACATGTAAGTCCATTAAGAAGCATTCAGGAAATACCGGAAGATACGATTGATAAGATTCTGGAGAAAGAGAATGAAAAAATTCAGGACTGGGTTAACTAATATAGAAAAAATACCGATAAGATAATAAGAATACTTATATAGTAAAGCCTGTAATCAGTTTTATGGGTATAATACGTGATTAGGGAAAAGGCAGTAGATGTTTCTTTAATCATAGAAAAGAAAACAGCAGTTATTCTACTCATAACATTGCTGGATTAGTCAGGGGGACTTGAAATGAGTATATTTAAAAAAAAGGCGGTAGTAGAAGCTGACCAGGTACAGACTTCAGAAACTGTCGCAGAAGCAAAGGAAAAAGAAGAAAACCGTTATTTGAAAGAAGGCATTGCAAAGATTAGTAAAAGCATGAAAGATTATATAGATGCTGAAGACGAAACCACAGCATGCCTTGGAGAGGTAAAAGAAGGATTTGATTCTGCTCATACGCAGATTATAGAGGTAAATCATTCTTTTGATACAGTTGGTGAGCATTTTACGAAGTTTAATGAATGTGTATCTGGAATCAGCGATGCAATGAATAAGTCTGGAGATGCTGTCCAGAAAGTAGATGCTCAGATGCAGGAATTTTTTGATAAGCTGAATGAGAGTTGTAATCAGTTGGATTCTATTACTACTACGTTTAATAATCTGGAAGAAGATTTTGGCCATATTCAGGAAATGTCCAATAGTATCAATGGAATCGCTTCGAATACGAACCTTCTTGCTTTGAATGCATCGATTGAAGCAGCAAGAGCAGGAGACGCAGGACGTGGATTTGCCGTAGTAGCAGAAGAAATTCGTGAATTATCCACTTCTACAACTGGAATGGTTAAAGGCATTGATGAAGGTGTCAAGGCATTGTATGAAAGCCTTGAAGTTCTAAAGAAAGAGATTCATAGTTATAAAGAAGCGATTCTTTCTAACATTTCTCAGTCTGAAGAAGTTAAGAATAATGTAAAAGAAGTAGCAGAGTATACTAAACAGGCAAAGTGTGCAAGTAATGAACTAATGCAGGGTACAAAGAATTCCAGTGCAGAATTTGAAAAAGTAACCAAACGTGTCAGCACAATTGCAGCAGATGTTCAGTCTTATGGAGATATTCTTGTTGAGTTAAGTGAAAAAGTTGGAACACGTTCTGAAGCAGCAGCATCACTTACTGCGGCAATGCAGGATTTACAAAGTAAAGCGGTTCAATAAATAGTATAAAGTAGGAAAATAAGCAGAGCGATACAATTTGTTTTGAAAAATGTATCGCTCTGCTTGCTTTGCATAAGCTTTACAGAAATGTAAAAAAAATTTGATTTTTACATATTCACTTTACAAACATTTAAAAAACTCAATATTAAATTTACAGAAACCTTACAAATCTTTTGTAATGGGTTTTACATAACTCCTTTATTATAAAAGTAAAGATAGATAATCATTAGATGTTATGTCTTATAAAATAAAAAAGTAAGGAGTAAATGACATGGATATTTTTGGATTGTTATCAATGATAGGAGGACTCGCATTATTCCTGTTTGGAATGAACGAAATGGGAGACGGATTAGAAAAAGTATCTGGTGGAAAACTGGAAAAAATTCTTGAAAAACTGACTTCTAATCCAATCAAAGCAGTACTGCTTGGCGCAGGTGTTACAGCCGTGATTCAATCATCCTCAGCTACAACCGTAATGGTAGTCGGTCTTGTTAATTCAGGAATTATTAAACTTTCCCAGTCCGTTGGAATTATCATGGGTGCCAATATTGGTACAACAGCAACTTCCTGGATTTTAAGTCTTACTGGAATCCAGAGTGAAAACTTTTTTATGAAGATGTTAAAACCATCCTCTTTCTCACCAATCATTGCAGTAGTCGGAATTTTACTTCTGATGTTTGCAAAGAAAGAAAAGAAAAAAGATGTTGGAATGATTTGTATTGGTTTTGCAATTTTAATGTTTGGTATGGAAGCAATGAGTGATGCAGTAAAGCCGCTTGCAAATGTTCCTGAATTTACCAATATATTGGTGAAGTTCTCTAATCCATTGCTTGGTATGCTGGCAGGTACCTTGCTTACAGCTGTGATTCAGAGTTCTTCTGCATCAGTAGGTATTTTACAAGCATTATGTGTAACTGGTTCCGTAACTGTAGGAACAGCGATTCCAATTATTATGGGACAGAATATTGGTACTTGTGTAACTGCACTGATTTCTTCCATTGGCGCGAAGAAAAATGCAAAACGTGCTGCCTTTGTACATTTTTATTTTAATATACTTGGTACGATTATCTTTATGGCAGTCTTCTATACAGCAAATGCCTTTGTACATTTTTCCTTTTTACCACATGCAGCCAATGCAGCAGAGATTGCAGTTATTCATAGTGTATTCAATATTTCTGCAACGATTATTCTGCTTCCTCTTCACAGAGTGCTTGAAAAACTGGCATGCCTTACTGTACGTGCAGATGATGATGAAACAGCAGGTGAAATAATTCAGACACTGGATGCACGTTTCCTTGATACACCAGGGTTTGCTATTGATAAATGTAAATTAGCAGCTGTAGATATGGCAAAACTTGCACAGAAAAACTTATTTGAAGCAATTGATTTATTAGATAATTTTAACCCAGATAAAATGCAGGAAATTGCAGAACGAGAAAATCTGGTTGATAAATATGAAGATGAATTGGGAACCTATTTAGTAAAGTTAAGCAGTAAATCCCTTTCCGAAAAAGACAGCCCAAATATTTCCATGCTGCTTCATTCCATTGGAGATTTCGAACGAATTTCCGACCATGCTTCCAATATTTCCGAAGCTGCTCAGGAGATTTATGAAAAGGGACTGAAATTCTCCGAAGAAGCAAAATCTGATTTAGAGATTTATAAGAAAGCTATAAAAGATATTGTAGAGAAATCCATTATGGTTTATGAATCAGAAGATACAAATATGGCAAAAGAGATTGAACCAATGGAAGAAGTGATTGACTGCCTGAACCTTCAGGTGAAAGACAGACACATCAAACGTCTTCAGGAAGGAAAATGTACCATTGAACTTGGTTTTGTAATTTCTGATTTATCGGTTAACTTTGAACGAATTTCTGACCACTGTTCTAATATTGCAGTTGGTCTCATTCAGACAAAAGCAAATGGATTTGATACACATGAATATCTGCTTACTATGAAGAGCGAGGCAAATAAGTTCTTTCAGACCCAGTTTAATAAATATCAATTATTATATAAATTATAATCGGATAAACTCATATTCTTAGAAAGAAGGTTTCTAAATGGCTCAGATTTATGTTGTTGAAGATGATAAAAATATACGAGAGATAGAAAGCTATGCATTAAAAAACTCTGGACATATGGTTTCTGAATTTGTTTGTGCAAAAGACTTTTATAAGAAGATTTCAGAAAAGGTACCGGATTTGATTCTGCTAGACATTATGCTTCCAGATGAGGATGGACTTGAAATTGTGAAAAAGCTACGTATGTCAATGGATACACGAAGAATTCCTATTATAATGGTATCAGCAAAATCTGCTGAGATTGATAAAGTAAAAGGATTTGATCTTGGAGCGGATGATTACCTAACTAAGCCGTTTGGTGTTATGGAACTGGTTTCCAGGGTGAAAGCACTGCTTCGAAGAAGCAGCAGTGATGAAGAGGAAAAAGCTCTTTCCTTTGGTGATGTAGTGATTGACGGCCAGAGGAGAAAAGTTTTTATCGCGGATCAGCCATGTGAATTGACTTTCAAAGAATATGAATTATTAAAGCTTCTTATTAAAAATGCTGGAATTGTAATCTCCCGTGACATTATTATGGATAAAGTATGGGGCTGTAATTTCGAAGGGGAATCCAGAACCCTGGATATGCATATTAAGACATTGAGACAGAAAATGAAACAGTCTGAAGTAAAAATTAAGACCGTTAGAAATGTTGGTTATATGATAGAATAAAAATTACTACAGCCATGCCGAAAATCGTCTGCATGGCTGTAGTAAAATTCATGAAAAGCGGGAAATTACATTATGAAGAAAAAAATTAACATTCATTTATTAGGTATTGCAACGTTAGCTATTTTATCAACACTTATCCTTGTTTCTGCAGTTTATTATGATCTTTTAAAGAAGCAGGTATTTTATGATTTAAAATGTTACGCTCATATATTGAATATTGTAGATGAACAGATGAGTCTGGAGAAGAACAATTACGGAGCTGAAATGAAGGAACTTCGTATTACCATCGTGAATCCAGACGGCAGTGTCAAATATGACAGTGAAGCGGATGTAGGAACCATGGGAAATCATAAGAACCGTCCTGAGATTTTCCAGGCAATGAAAGATGGGAAGGGCGAAGACGTGCGTTACTCCCAGACATTACGGACAAGTACATTTTATTATGCAGAAAAACTGGATGATGGCTCTGTTTTAAGAGTGGGAAAAGAGACTAGCAGTGTTTATGCTGCATTTACAAATGTTCTGCCTATATTTGCTGTGATTGTAATTCTACTTTTTGTGATTTGTATTATTTGTGCTTATCTTATTACAAAAAGCCTGGTTTCTCCCATAGAGGATATGGCAGACAACCTCAATAAGAGTGATATCCAGCCCAAATATAAAGAACTGATTCCTTTTGTAAATGCAATTCAGAAGCAGCATCGGGATATTATTCAAGTGTCTCAGATGCGTCAGGAGTTTACCGCAAATGTGTCTCATGAATTGAAAACACCACTGGCATCTATTTCGGGCTATTCTGAGCTGATTGAAACAGGAGTAGCATCTGGCGATGATGTGATTCATTTTGCCCATGAAATCCATCAGAATACAAATCGTCTTCTTGTATTAATAAATGATATTATCCGGCTTTCTCAGCTGGATTCTGTAGATTTCCAAATTGAATTAGAAGATGTGAATTTATATGAAGTAGCTCAGGACTGCGTTGACATGCTCTATATGAACGCCGGTCAGCATAACGTAGAACTGAATTTTACAGGAGATGAAGTGGTTATACGTGGAAACGGTTCTATGCTGGAGGAAGCCCTTTACAATTTAATTGATAATGCAATCCGCTATAATAAAGAAAACGGAAAAGTAACGGTTCGTGTAGAAGAAGATTCCAAGGAAGCCCGATTCATCGTAGAGGATACGGGAATCGGTATTTCTCAGGAGGACAAAGAACGAATATTTGAACGTTTCTATCGTGTCGATAAAAGTCGATCCAAACAAACAGGTGGAACCGGCCTTGGTCTTGCTATTGTAAAACACATTGTTCTCAAACACGATGCGAAAATAGAAGTAGAAAGTGAGCTCGGTCAAGGAACCCGAACTACTATCCGTTTCCCTAAAGATAATGAAATATAATTTATTTTCCAACTAAAAGCGTGTGCAAATGGTTTTTTTCATCATTTGTACACGCTTTTCTATTCCTGATCATTTCCTTCCTATTCTGTGTTTCCACCCCAAGCCGGTTTACTATGATTTCGCATAAACTTTACATAGAAAGGCTTTTGGATTTTACTTCCTACCTTTATAGTGGATACCGTAAAGAAAAGAAAAAATGAGATTACAGTTTGACCGCACCATTCATAACTAAGATAAAAGAATGGCTGGCAGATGATTCATGCCGGGCGTATCGCCCCATAGACACCATCCGGCAATATGCACTGAGTGGTTGGAAATTTAGTACACATTACCGGGTAGTGTCTGCATGGCTGAACTGTAACAGACTATGAATGAAAAGATGGAGGTAGAATTTATGAGAAAATTTTTAGGAATTGCATGTACAGTAGTGTTAGGAATTGCACTCTTAACAGGATGCGGAAACAAATCAGATAGTAAGAATTCAAAGGGTGCAGGATTTGATAAATCACAGACAATTTCCGTTGTATCCAGAGAAGATGGTTCTGGAACAAGAGGTGCATTTATTGAACTGGTTGGCGTAGAAGAAAAAGACGCAGAAGGTAATAAAGTAGATAACACAACAGATGAAGCAGTTATTACAAATAGTACAGAAGTCATGATGACAACAGTAGCTGGAGACCCAAATGGAATTGGTTATGTTTCGCTTGGTTCTTTAAATGATAGTGTTAAAAAATTAAAAATTGATGGTGCAGAAGCAACAGTAGATAATATTAAGAGTGGAGAATATAAAGTAGCAAGACCATTTAATATCGTAACAAAAGATAATAAAAATAAAGTGGCAAAAGATTTTATGAACTACATTTTAAGTGCTGATGGACAGAAAATTGTAGAAGATGCAGGTTACATTTCTGTATCAGATGCAGCTGCATTTAGTGGAAACAATCCATCTGGTAAAATTGTAGTATCTGGTTCTTCTTCTGTTACACCAGTTATGGAAAAATTGCAGGAAGCTTATATGGCACTAAATGCAAATGCACAAATTGAAGTACAGGAAAGTGATTCTTCCACAGGTATTGCAGATGCAATTGCAGGGAACTGTGATATCGGTATGGCATCCAGAGATTTAAAAGATGAAGAAACATCAAGCGGATTAACAGTAACTCAGATTGCAATGGATGGTATTGCAGTAGTTGTAAATATAGAGAATACAATTGATGAACTTTCAACAGAGCAGGTTAAAAATATCTTTACAGGTAAAGTGACAACCTGGGAAGATGTTGATAAATAAGGAATTAAAGAAGATAAATTGAAGGAGGCCAGATAGATGAGGAAGTATACAGAAAAAATAATGAAAAATGTGTTTCTGCTGGCTGCCTGTGTTTCAATATTTGCTGTAGCGTTAATATGTATATTCCTGTTTGCCAATGGTGTTCCAGCCATTGGCAAAATAGGATTTAAAGAATTTGTGTTCGGTAAAATTTGGAAACCTGGTAACGGCATATACGGAATTTTCTCAATGATAATTGGAAGTATCTATATTACATTGGGTGCCATTTTAGTAGGAGTTCCGTTAGGAATTCTCACAGCAGTATTTATGGCTAAGTTCTGTCCTGCACCGATTTACAAATTCCTAAAGCCGGCAGTAGAACTGATGGCAGGTGTTCCATCTGTCATCTATGGATTTTTTGGATTAGTAATACTGGTACCTTTTGTAAGAAATAACTTTGGCGGAAATGGAAGCAGTATTCTGACTGCATCGATTTTACTTGGAATGATGATTCTTCCAACTATCATCAGTGTATCAGAATCTGCAATCCGTGCCGTACCGGAAAGTTATTATGAAGGTGCACTTGCATTGGGAGCAACTCATGAGCGGAGCGTATTTCTTGCAATGCTTCCCGCTGCAAAATCAGGAATTTTCGCAGCGGTGATTCTCGGAGTGGGAAGAGCAATAGGAGAAACAATGGCAGTTATTATGGTTGCAGGAAATCAGGCAAGAGTACCAGATAGTATTTTAGAAGGTGTCAGAACTCTGACAGCAAATATTGTACTTGAAATGGGATATGCATCAGGACTGCATCGAGAAGCGTTAATTGCAACAGGTGTTGTATTATTTGTATTCATTCTGATAATTAATCTGCTGTTTTCATTATTGAAAAGGAGGTCTGCAAAATAATGAGTCCGAAAACTATGCTTCGTAATAAATTAAACAGGCCAGGCTCACTGATTGTAAGGCTTCTGGTATATACATCAGCACTTATAGCAATGTCTGCTATCGTATTCTTGATTCTGTATATTCTGATAAAGGGAATTCCTCATTTATCGCCAGAATTATTTTCATGGAAATATACATCAGAGAATGTATCGATGATGCCGGCAATTATTAATACACTTAGTGTTACAGTGATTGCTCTTATTATCTCGATTCCGTTAGGAGTATTTGCGGCAGTATATTTGGTTGAGTATGCGAAGAAAGGAAATAAACTGGTAAAGCTTGTCCGTATTACTGCAGAAACACTAACTGGAATTCCTTCTATTATATATGGTTTGTTTGGTATGTTATTTTTTGTCAGGACACTGGGATGGAATTATTCTATACTGGCAGGTTCCTGTACCGTAGCAATTATGGTTCTTCCTGTTATTATGCGAACGACAGAAGAAGCACTGCTCTCTGTGCCGGATACTTACCGGGAAGGAAGTTTTGGTTTAGGAGCTGGAAAATTAAGAACGGTATTCCGGGTTGTACTTCCACCGGCGATGCCAGGAATTTTATCTGGTATTATTTTATCAATTGGACGTATTGTTGGAGAAACAGCAGCATTGATTTATACAGCAGGAAGTGTAACAAGTGCACCAAAAAACGTATTTTCTCCAGGAAGAACATTGGCGGTTCATATGTACAGTCTTTCCAGAGAAGGACTTCATGTGGAGCAGGCATATGCAACAGCGGTGGTACTTGTTATTATTGTCATCATTATTAATAGTTTATCAGGTCTGGCAGCAAAAAAAATAGGAAAAGTGAGTGGTAAATAGGATGAAAGATAAATTTGAAATTAGAAATCTTAATTTAAATTATGGAGATTTTCATGCATTGAAAGATATTAATTTAAATCTGGAAAGTAATAAGATTACGGCTTTTATCGGTCCTTCCGGTTGTGGAAAATCTACTTTCTTAAAGACATTAAATCGAATGAATGACCTGGTAGAAAACTGTAAGATAACAGGAACGATTCTGCTGGATGGACAGAATATCTATAAAGATATTGATGTAAATCACTTAAGAAAAAGAGTGGGAATGGTTTTTCAGAAACCAAATCCATTTCCGATGAGTATTTATGATAATATTGCATTTGGTCCAAGGACTCATGGAGTGCGCAGAAAAGATGAGTTGGATCAGATCATAGAAGATTCTTTAAGAAAAGCTGCAATCTGGGATGAATTAAAGGATCGATTAAAGAAAAGTGCATTAGGTCTTTCTGGTGGGCAGCAGCAGAGGCTTTGCATTGCAAGAGCGTTGGCCGTTCAGCCGGAAGTTATTTTAATGGATGAACCAACGTCAGCGTTAGACCCGATTTCAACTTCAAAAATTGAAGACCTTACATTAGAACTGAAAAACCAATACACCATTATTATGGTAACCCATAATATGCAGCAGGCAACACGTGTATCAGATGCAACGGCATTCTTTCTTCTTGGTGAAGTGGTAGAGTATGGTGATACAGAAAAGATGTTCTCAATGCCAAAAGATAAGAGAACAGAAGATTATATAACAGGGAGGTTTGGTTGATGAGAAATCGGTTTGACAAACAACTGGCCCAGTTGAATAATGAAATGGTTGATATGGGCAGTTTAATTGAAAAGGCAATTGAAATGGCGGTAAAAGCGCTGGTGCAGCAGGATGTTGCACTTGCAAAAGAAACGATATCCTTTGACCGGGAAATTGATCAGCAGGAAAAAACGATTGAAAATCTGTGCTTAAAGCTTCTTCTTCAGCAGCAGCCGGTAGCAAAGGATTTACGATTAATTTCTTCAGCACTGAAAATGATAACCGATATGGAACGAATCGGAGATCATGCAGAAGATATTTCAGAAATTACGATTATGTTGGCGGAGACCCCATATATTAAAAAACTGGATCATATTATACAAATGTCGAAAGAAACAACCATTATGGTTGTAAAAAGTATAGAAGCGTTCGTTTCTAAGGATTTAGAAATGGCCAGAAATGTAATAAAACATGATGATATTGTGGATGCATTATTTATTGAAACAAAACGTGAACTGATTCATCTGATTAATATTAATGCCGAAAATGGTGAACAGGCGGCAGATCTTCTGATGGTTGCCAAATATTTTGAACGAATCGGGGATCATGCGACCAATATTGCGGAGTGGGTTATCTTCTCCATTACAGGACAGCATGCAGAGTAATGCTGTCCTTTTTTACAGAAAATAGTGTCCTATTGTAAAAAATGGAATCTGCAAAAGAGTAATGATTTTCTTTTCTACTTATAGTATAATAGAGAGGAATGAAATGTACAATAGATTAATAAAGGTGTATATATTTGTTCTAATTTAAAAAAGCAGGTAATATTATGTTTGACTTTAAATTTGACTGGGCACCAGAGATGAACATGGGGATTGAGGAGTTAGATTTACAGAATAAAGAGTTATTCCGCATCGGTAGAGATATGGAACAGCTGATACTGGCAGACTGTGAGAATGTAACAGATAGACAGCTGCTGGATATTGTATGTGGTCTGCGCGAGTATGTAAATTACCATTTTTATATGGAAGAAAAATTTATGGAGGATAAAGGATATTCGGATTATGAGACGCATCGTCAGAAACATCAGATTTTTCAGGAAGAAATTTTAAATATTGATTGTCCGGAATTGTCTAGAAAACCAAAGACTGAATTGAAGAAGTTAAAAGAAACAGTACAGGATTGGGTATTTCAGCATGTCTTAGTAGAAGATGTAAAGGCAGTAAAAGAAATAAAGGAAAATAATCATAGAGCAGAAACCTAAAAGAAAAAGGGCGATGCTCTTTTCTCTTTTAGCAGGAAAGGATGGAAAATTTGGCTGAAGGTATTACATATTTAATTGATACAGAGGAATTTTATCATGTGCTAGGGGAATTTGCAGAGAAACAGATGGCAGAAGTTATAAGGATAGCAGGAAGAGAACTGGAGCAGTTTACGTCCTATATTTGTCGGGAAGGACTGGAGGAAGTTCGCTCTGTTCCAGAGTATGCACTTGAAATGCTAACAATTGGTGTGTATATGAATCATCATTGTTCAAGCAGTTATGCTATAAAATCATATCAGAAAATTATTTGTAAAAAAATAAATCAGCTTCGACAGCAGACAAAATATTTCCGCCCATTTTTTTCTAAGGGAAAGGGAATCTGTTCAGCCTGGTGTATGGCAGACTATAAAATGAGGCTTAAAAAAAACCATAGTTGGATGGATTTTGAAAAACTTTGTGAATGGTTAGAGGCAACGGGAGAGTATGAAGAGGAATTGATTCGTATGAAAAACTGGAACTGCTTTTTTAAAAGTCATCCGATATCAGAGCGAGAACGTATTCTTTCTATTTGTAAGACAGTGGCATCTGGTTTTGAAAAAGAGGCGAAGAAAGTTCTAGGATGTTATGTAAAGAATGCAGAGGCATTTCGGAATAAGGTAAAAAAGACATATAGATGGCGTGAGGATATTGTTATGTGCAGTAAGCCGGAAGCAGAATATTATTTAAATATGGCCGGTGCTCATATATTAAGTGAAGTATTTAAAGAAGAATTTAGGAAGGCTGCAAAAAAATATATTTTTGTCCCTGAGTGTATGCGAAAGAAAAATAGAGATTGTAAGGCTGTAAAGGAAGGGGAAGGATATCTATGCCGGAAATGTTCTTCAGACTGTTCCGTATATAGAACAGTAGCGATAGCAGAAAACTATGGAGCTAAGGTAGTTATTGTACATCATGGTTCCGCCATAAATCGGATGAAGGTAGGAGCAGGAGAAACAAAAGGTGTGATTGGCATTGCCTGTGCGGTTAATCTTTTAGCTGGTGGGTGGAAGGCAAAGAGGCTTGGATATGTTCCACAGTGTGTATTCTTAAATTATTGTGGATGCGAGCATTGGTGTCAGAGAAGGATTATGACAGAAATCGATATGAAAAGACTGGAATCGATTTTGTCTTTAGGCCAGCAAACCCAGTAAAAATGTACATAAAAGAGTTTTCAAAATCGGATTTTTAGTGCAATCTTTTTATGATGCTGTATCGGAGCGAAATAAAAAAGTAGCATTGAATTATAATATAAGACTAGAAAATATTGAACATAATGCAATGAAAAAAGAGAGTTATACGTTTTTGAATTGTACAATAATGCTAAAAAAAATGATTATTTTGTGAAAAGCATTAGAAATAACTGTAAGAACTAAAAGAAATTGCTGTGAAAATTACATTTGGCGTAATAATACAATACATCATAGGTAAATCGTATTGTAAATTGTTTAAAATGACCTATAATAATACGTGTAAATAAAAAATGCATCTTAACAAATATTAAATATTCTAAGGAGGAGACAAATGTTTAATACAAAGTTAAAAAGGGCCATTTGTGCAGCAAGTTCAACAATGCTGATTGCAGCTCAGGTTGCAACTGCTACACCAGCATTCGCAGGGGTAAAAAATGATCGTACTGCAACGAGTTATAAAGGAACAGCAATTTCTACTTCTCAGTTAAATCGTTCTGATAAATATGCTGAGAGATTTGCTGAATTATATAATATTGTAAAAGGAGATAACTCCAAATACTTTAGTAAAGAAGGAGTTCCTTATCATTCAATCGAAACATTAATGGTTGAAGCTCCTGATCAGGGACATGAATCTACATCAGAAGCAGCTTCTTACTATGGATGGTTAGAAGCAATGAAAGGTGAATTAACAGGAGATTATTCCTCTTTATCAGACGTTTGGGACTGTATTGAAAACTACTACATTCCAACACATAACGACCAGCCAGGACAGAGCCAGTACAACCCATCCAGTCCAGCTACATATGCAGCTGAATATGAAATTCCTGATAAATATCCAAGTAAGTTAATGTTCGGTACAAGTGTTGGTTCTGACCCACTGTACAATGAATTAAAGAATACATATGGAACATCAGATATCTATGGTATGCACTGGTTAATCGATGTAGATAACTTCTATGGTTATGGCCAGAGAGGTGATGGAACATCTACTCCATCTTATATCAATACTTATCAGCGTGGTAAACAGGAATCTGTATTTGAAACAGTTCCACAGCCAAGCTGGGAAGAAATGAAATGGGGCGGAAAGAACGGATACTTAGACTTATTCACAGGAGATAATTCCTACTCCAAACAGTGGAGATATACAAATGCACCAGATGCAGATGCTCGTTTGATTCAGGCTATGTATGGTGCTCAGGAATATGCAAAAGCACAGGGACAGGATATCAGCAAATATGTAAAAGACTCCAGTGAAATGGGTGATTACTTAAGATATTCCATGTTCGATAAATACTTCATGAAGATTGGTGCTCAGGGTAAGACAGCAGCTCAGGGTAAAGATTCTCAGCATTATCTGTTATCTTGGTACTACGCATGGGGCGGCGGAATCGGAGCAAACTGGTCATGGAGAATTGGTTGTTCTCATTCCCATTTCGGATATCAGAACCCAATGGCTGCATATATTCTTTCTAACGAAAATGATTTTGTTCCTAAGTCATCTACAGCAAAGAGTGACTGGTCTAAATCCTTACAGCGTCAGATTGAAATGTACACATGGTTACAGTCCGATGAAGGTGCAATCGCTGGTGGATGTACAAACTCCTGGAACGGTGCTTATGAAAGCTATCCAGCAGGAACAAGCACATTCTATGGAATGGCTTATACACCACATCCAGTATATGAAGATCCAGGAAGCAACAGATGGTTTGGTATGCAGGCATGGTCCATGCAGCGTATGTGTGAATACTACTACACAACAGGTGACGAGCAGGTAAAACCTCTTGTTGAAAAATGGGCAAAATGGGCAGCAGAACATATTCAGTTAAAAGCAGATGGAAGTTTCTTAATTCCTTCTAACTTAGGATGGACAGGCCAGCCAGAAACATGGAGCAACGGCCAGACAGTAGCAAACTGGAAAGGAAGCAAAGGCTTACATTGTACAGTTGATACATATGGTGAAGATGTAGGTGTTGCAGGTTCTCTTGCAAATGCATTAACATACTATGCAGCAGCTGTTCAGAAATACGATAAAGCAAACTATGAAGCAGATGGAGCACCAATTCTTGAAAAAGCTCAGGGCTTATTAGACAGCGTATACAGCAACTACACAGATGCAGATGGTGTAGCATCTCAGGGTGAATGGGATTCCACAGCTCGTTTCTTTGAACAGGAAGTTTACATTCCAGCAGGCTGGACAGGAAAAATGCCTAACGGCGATGAGATTAAATCCGGTTCAACATTCGCAAGCATTCGTTCTAACTATAAGAATGATAAAGATTATGCAGCATTATTACAGGCTTACCAGAATGGTGAATATTTCAAGACAAATTATCACAGATTCTGGGCTCAGGTTGAAGTTGCAGTTGCAAATGGTGTAATGTCTCAGTTATTTGGAGAAGCTAAATCTGGTACTGACACACCAACACCTTCACAGCCAGCAACAACAGAACCAGTAGTAACACCTTCACAGCCAGCAACAACAGAACCAGTAGTAACACCTTCACAGCCGGCAACAACAGCACCAGTAACAAAATCAGACATTAAAGTACAGTGTCCGAAAGGTGCAGCATCCACAAATACAATTGGTGGAACATTCAATGTAACAAACAGCGGCGAAGCTGTAAGCTTAAAAGATGTAACAATCCGTTACTACTTCACAGCTGATGGCTCAGCAGATATCAATACATACGTTGATAGTGTTGGATTAAGCTTATCTGAAGCTCCATACTATGCAAACCTGAACTCTGCTACAACAGCTAAGGTTGTTAAAGTAAACAGTTCTAAAGCTGACAGCTACTTAGAAGTAACCTTCAGTTCAGATTACAAGTTATCCGCTAACGGAGCACTTTCCTTAGGTGTTCGTCTTGCTAAGAATGACTGGTCTAATTTCGACCAGAGCAATGACTACTCTTACACAAACGGAGCAGTAGTACTTGTAAATGGAAATGTAGTATCCGGTTCTATTCCACAGTAATAAAAAATAAAAACCAGATTTAACGAATGATATAAAAAGCAAACCAAAATCTCGGTAGCAGCCCTGTTACCGAGATTTTGACTATAAAAGGAGGAAAGCAATGAGACTATTTAAAAAATTCTTAAGCACTACTTTAGCAGCGGCTATGGTAGCAGCTACTTTAACAGCAGCTCCTGCAATGAAGTCACAGAACGTAAGTGCAGCTTCTAATTTTGATTATGGTGAAGCATTAACCAAGTCCTTACTGTTCTATGAATTACAGGAATCAGGTAAACTTCAGGATGGCATTCGTACAAACTGGCGTGGAGATGCTATGCTGGATGCCGGAGCAGATAATGGTGTTGACTTAACAGGTGGCTGGAACGATGCAGGTGACAATTTAAAATTAAACCTGCCAGGAACTTATACAAGTACAATGCTTGCATGGTCCTATTTGGAAGACAAGGATGTTTATAAAACAACCGGTCAAGACAAGTATATTCTCGAACAGATTAAATGGGAATGTGATTATTTATTAAAATGCCACACATCTGAAAATGAATTATATTTCCAGGTTGGAGCAGACAATGACCATGCTTTCTGGGGCGCAGCAGAAATTGTACCTTTGGCATCATCTTCTTACAAGTGTACAGTATCTCAGCCAGGCTCTTGTGTAACAGCATCTACGGCAGCATCATTAGCAACTGCCTATCTTTGTTTCAAAGACAGCGATCCTGCATACGCACAGAAATGTTTAACAAGTGCAAAACAGTTATTAAACTTAGCGATTAAGATGAACAGCGACAGCTATTATAATTCAGTAGCAGGTGCATACTACAATTCATGGGGCGGCTTCGCAGATGATATTTCATTTGCATCATGCTGGTTATATAAAGCAACAAAAGATGCTTCTTATCTTGACACAGCTGTTGATTATTCCAATGACTGGGAGGTTATTCAGGGAACAGATGAATGGGCATTCAAGTGGACACAGTGCTGGGATAATAATACATATGGTGCACGTATTTTGTTATCCGAACTAACAGGAGATAAAAAATATATTGAAAGTACAGAAAAATATTTAGATTACTGGACAACAGGTACAGCAGACGGTGAGAGAATTTCATATTCTCCTAAGGGTGAAGCTGTTCTTGATCAGTGGGGTTCTTTAAGATATGCAACAACAACAGGATTTATGGCTGAAATCTGGGCAGATTCTGGTCTTTGTACAGAAAGCAAAGTTGATACATACAAAGATTTTGCAAAACAGCAGGCTGATTATGCATTGGGAAGTTCAGGACAGTGCTTCGTTTGCGGTTATGATGATCCTACTGCTCCAGTAAGCCCTCACCACAGAACAGCAAGTGGTGTATGGACAAACAACTTAAATGCAGAACCTAAGGTTAACAGACATGTGCTTACAGGTGCATTAGTTGGTGGACCTACATCAGCAAATGATAAATACACAGATACAAGAACAGATTATACAATGAATGAAGTTGCAGTTGATTACAATGCAGGTTACACAGGTCTTATGGCTAAACTCTACAAAGAGTACGGTGGAACAATTGATTCAGACTTAAGTGCAGTAGAAGAGGTTGGAGATGAGTTCCAGGTAACAGCAGGAATCAATGCACAGGATAATACAAATGCAACCAGCTTTGTTGAAATGAAAGCTACTGTTTATAACAAAACAGCTTGGCCAGCAAGAAAAACAGATAACTTATCTTACAAATATTTCGTAGATATCAGTGATGTTCTTGCAAAAGGATACAAAGCAAGTGATTTCACAGTTAAAACAAACTACAACCAGACTGGTTCTAAAGTATCAGGACTTCAGCCTTGGGATGAAGATAATGGAATTTACTATGTAAATGTTGATATGTCTGGTGCTGGATTATATCCAGGTGGACAGAGTGAATGCAGAAGTGAATTGCAGTTCCGTATTTCCGCTCCATGTAAATGGGATTACTCTAAGAATCCATCTTTACAGGGTATCACAGGTTCAACAGCAGTAGATGCTAAGTATATTGCTTTATACGAAGGAGATAAATTAGTATGGGGTCAAACACCAGACGGTGGAAGCACAGCTGTTAAATATGCTCCAACAGTAAGCATTGTTTCTCCAGAAGACGGTGCAGTATTTACTGATATAACAAAGGAAAATCCTGTTACTCTTACAGCAGATGCAGCTGTTCAGGACAGCACAATCTCTAAAGTAGAGTTCTATAATGGAACAGTAAAGATTGGTACAGCTGAAAGTGCACCTTACAGTGTATCTTTCGTACCAGCAAATGATGGTTCAGGCATTGCAAAAGATTACACTATTACAGCAAAAGCTTATGCTAAAAATGGTGAAACAACTACATCTGATGCAGTTAAAATCAATATTACACAGCCTAAGTTAGAAGCTCCAGCTGTTGCAGTAACTTCTCCAGAAAGTGGAACAGTTTACACAACAGATAATGGAAAAGCAGATATCGCTATTACAGCAGATGCTTCCGTAAAAGACAGCACAATTTCCAAAGTAGAAGTATATGTAGAAGGCTCTAAAGCTGGAACAGCAGTAAAGAACGAAGATGGTTCTTATGGATTTACATATACTTATACAAACAACAAAGTATATTCAGAAGATAACACAGAAACATTAAGCATTTATACAATCGCTTATGCAGAAAATGGAACATCTACAAAATCGGATGTAGTAACAGTTGATGTAACAGTACCTGCTACAATCATTCCATCTGTAGCAATTACAAGCCCAGCTGATAAAACTGTATTTGAAATCGGTACAGAAACAATTGATGTTTCCGCACTTGCAGCAGTAACAAAAGGAAGCGTAAAAGCAGTTAAATTCTATGCAAATGGAACATTATTTGCAACTGTAACAGATGCCAAGGAAGGTGTTTATACAGCAACTTATACTGTAAATACAGCAGCAAAAGAAAAATCTATCAAATTTACAGCAGTAGCAGTATCTGATAAAGATGTAGAAGCAACATCTGATGTAGTAACATCAACTGTTAAATATGAAGGAGGAGAAGCTCCAGAAGGATTTGCAATCACAGTTGGAAATCAGACTCAGACGGCAGATTCTACAAATACAATTTCTAATAACTTCAACATTGTAAATACAGGAAGCTATGATATTGATTTATCTAAATTAGAAATTCGTTACTTCTTCACAGCTGATGGAAATGCTTCACAGGTTTCTTACATTGACCATTCAGCAGCACAGATGAATGTAGCTCCTTACTATGCAACATTAACATCTTCTATAAAAGCATCTATCGTTAAGATGGATACGGCAGTTGAGAATGCTGATACATATGTAAGCTATACATTTGATAATACAACAATATTACCAAACGGTGGAAACTTAATCCTTTCCTCCCGTATTGCTAACAGCGACTGGTCAAACTTCAACCAGACAAATGACTTCTCCTATGGAGATGCAGCAAATGTAGCTGTTTACTATGATGGTGTTTTAGTAGCCGGAATGGAACCATAAGAAGTTTCGTAAAAGTTTCGAAAATTTTAACAATAAAAAAGAGGAGGTATCTTATGTCTAAGATACCTCCTTTTTTCTTTTTGTACAAAGCCAACAAATGTGATTAGAGTTATCTCACAAAAACAATATACTTTTAGGAAAATAGATAATAAATCGATTGACAGCAACTCAGATGCTTTGTAAAATATTACTAGGAATATAAGTTAAAAGCATGTGATATTAACACATTTGTAAAAAATAGTGTGTTTGTAATCACTTTTATAAAGACATAAGGGAGGTTTACATACCGAAAGGAGGGGGCAAATGTTTAGAGTAGCAGTATGTGATGATGAAGATTTTTTTCGAAACCAGACTGGTGAACTGCTTCAAAAATATTTTAAGCTTCGAGGAAAGGAGTGTCAAATCGATTATTTCACATCCGGAGAAGAACTTACAAGAGCTGATTATGCTGATTATAACCTATTCTGCCTGGATGTAGAGATGGCAAATGGCATGAGTGGCTTGGAGGCAGCACAGTTTTTGAGGAAAAACAGAGTCTTCACCGAAATCATTTTCGTTACCAATCATCAGGAAGAAGCATATCGTGCCTTTGAAGTGAATGCTTTCCGATATCTATTAAAGCCCGTTAAGAAAGAGGTTCTTTTTAAAACCATGGATTTGGTGGTAAAAAGAAAAGAAGAGAGGGAACGGCATTTGCTGGTGTTAAACCAGGGACAGAGATTTCTGCAGATTGTAACAGATAACATTTTATATTTTGAGACAGTAGATCGCAAGCTGAAAGTCTACACAACACAGAAAACGTATCTGGTAGATAATAAGATTAATGAAATGGACAAGAAGTTATCAGACAGAGGATTTTTCCGTGTACATAAGTCCTATTTAATCAATTTATCGTATGTACAGGAGTATGATCAGACAACGGTAACTATGCTGAACAACGATGTTGTTTATATCAGCAGACTGAAACTGAAAGCATTTAAGGAGAACTTTTTAACTTATCTGCGAAGGGAGCATAGACTTGGGGCTAATTAATTGTATTGTGACCAAGTTGTTCTATTGTGTCTCCGTTTTTATGTTCGTTCATACTTTTTTCGAATATGCGGATATAACATGCAAGAGGATTTTAGGGTATGGTATTGTGGGGATATCTATTATATTCGGTGTCACATTTCTAAAAGCAGAGCCGGATTATGTGGTTGTAATTATAACCATGTATATTTTCTTTGCAGTAATGAAAGGACGTGTTCTGGAAAAAGTCTGTGTTGGAATTCTTACTCAGTCGATTTGGTGTGCATTTACGCTTTTAATCGATATCGTTTTCGGTAATGTACTGTTAATGGTGAATACACCAAAAGGAAAAGATGCAATTGTTGAATTAATCAGCATGCTTTGGATCTGTCTGAGTATCTTTTTATTGAAAAAAGATTCTATATTTAATAGAGAACTTCTGAAAGAGCATCGTTTTACATACCTTCAGCTCCTTTGCATTATCATACTTGCATTAGAAGGAGATGCTATACTCCTGATTGCATCATTTATACATCAGAATCAGCTGGATATATTTTTTAGAAGTGATATCATCAGCCTGTTATTATGTGGTGCAGCATTATATATGATGTGCTTTAGTTTGTCAGTAAATAACAATATTGACAAAGAATATTACCAGACTGTAAATAAAACTTTGCAGGAGGAGATAAAAAGCCAGTTTGCGTATTATCAGAAGCTGGAAAAGGTTACGAAAGAGACCAGGGCAATCAAACATGATATGAAAAATCATTTGATTGTCATGAAGGGACTCACAGAAAAAAAGGATATTAATACACTCAATTCATATATTCAGACTCTTCAAAATTCATTTGAACGGGTTAGTAAGATTATTAGTACAGGCAACTCTATTCTGGATTCCATTGTAAATGAAAAATTAGAAATAGCAAAAACAAAACAGATTGAGATGGGAATTGATGTGAGCATTCCGAATGAAATTCCTATCGATGGAATTGATTTATGTGTAATGGTTGCAAACAGTCTGGATAATGCTATTGAAGCCTGTGATAAAATGAAGCCTGGGAGTGATAAGAAAATCCGCATTTATGGAAGGATGGAGAGAGGATTTTTGTCCTTTATTATCAGTAATACAATTGCAAAGAGTGTTTATGTAATAAATAATAAAATTATTACTGACAAACTGGATAAGATAAATCATGGATATGGTTTGAAAAATATCAATACCAGTGTAAAGCGTTACCAGGGGAAAATGAAGATTGAAAACCAGGATGATGAGTTTACGCTTTATATTGATATACCATGTAAGATAGAAAAAGAATAAAAGGAAACCGCTGTGAAATATGTAACATGTTTTGCAGCGGTTTTTTAGAAGGCAGAATTATTTGGAATTCTTATGTTATATTTTTATAGATTTCTTCTACTGCATTCTGGTTCTGGATGAAAACATCTACAATTAACGGTTCAAACTGGGTACCTTTTGCTTTTTTCAGATGCTGCATTGCTTCATCAATGGACATAGCGTCTTTATAGCTTCGCTTAGTTACCAGTGCATCAAATACATCGGCAACTGCCATGATTCTTGCACACAGTGGAATATTGCAGCCGGTAAGTCCTTCAGGATAACCGCTGCCATCCCATTTTTCATGATGGTACATTGCCATGTTGGAAGCGTAGAAGATAAAATTATCATTCTCCAGGTTTTTCATAGTTTTTTGTATAATTTCCTCTCCACGGAAAGTATGGGTTTTCATAAAGTGAAACTCCGAATCTGTCAAACTGGAAGGTTTACACAGTATGGAATCAGGTATTTTCATTTTCCCGATATCATGAACAGGAGCAGCCATACAGATATATTCAATAGAAGAGTCGTTGAGCTCTTCACTGTAATAGCCGGCTTTTTTAAGTTCTGTAGCAATTAACCGAACATAGGCACTGGTTCGTTTTACATGCTGACCAGTGACATTATCTTTGGATTCAATCAGGTTGGCAAAACTGAAAATAATCTGTTCCTGCATAGCTTGTATTTTCTGTTTTCTGGAAAGGACATCTTCCAAAATTACTCGGGAACGAGAAGCGATAGCAAAGCAGACAAGAGCTAATATGAGGTATTCAATGGTATAACTGAGAGCACTGCTTGTAAACCACTGCAGATAGGTATAGGCTGTCTGCCCGGAGGAAATGAATTTATGAGTCCGAAAGACCAGCCCGATAATCATCATGAAATATCCGAAAAAAGAAATACGACAGGTTAGTTCCTTATTGAAATAAATGCAGCTGGCAACAGGTGCAATTCCATATAGTATGGAAATATTAAAGGCTGGATATATAGAAGCGGCGCCGATTATGATTTCTAAGGTAACCAGACAGTAATATTTGATAAAAAAGAAGGGAGCTTTTTTTATCTGTAGGATTACAAGAAGCATGTCTGCAATCAAGGTAACGATACATGGCAGATAAAAATCATTGGCAGCAATATGGAGAATCCCAAGGTGTGCTGACAATGCCATAATCGGCCATACAATCAAAAAACAATATAGGATACTGGTCAGTATTTTATTTGCCCGTAGGTCATTATTTTGGAAATAATCGGAACTTCGTGTGCTTTGTTCGTACATATGCTGGATAATCACTCCTTGATTCGCTAGTCTCTTCTTTTTAACATACTAAAGAATACCATAGAAAATTCTAATAAGAAACAATTAAATTTTAGGAAAGCATGCAAATTATTATGAGGATTTGTATGCTTGTAAATAATTAGTGGTTAATATATAATAAAGCATATTTGTGGGCTGTCTTGAGACAGCGGTGCTAGAATTTACGAAAGTGAAGGTGATATTCGTGAAGCAGGTTTTATTGAACCGAACAAAATTGAAAGTTTCAGAAATTTGTCTTGGAGGTGCTTCGTTTGGAGCGAAGCTTATGGAAGAAGAATCATTAGAGGTATTAGACCGCTTTTATGAAGCGGGTGGAAATTTTATAGATACGGCAAAAGTATACTGTGACTGGATACCAGGAATGGAAGACAGCAGTGAGCGTACCATTGGAAGATGGATGAGAGAACGGGGGCTGGCTGGAAAAGTAGTGGTGGCTACCAAAGGTGGACATTATGATCTGGCACATCCAGAAATCAGCAGAGTCAATGAACAGGAAGTAAGAAAGGATCTGGAGAAGAGTCAAATGCTTCTTGGACTAGATATAATTGATTTATATTGGCTTCATAGGGATGATGAAACGAAGCCTGTCGAGGAAATTATTGATTTTATGGACAAGCTGGTGAAAGAGGGAAGAATCCGTTATTACGGGGCTTCCAACTATTCTTTGGAACGGCTGGAACAGGCAAGGAAGTATGCAAAGAAAATGGGTTTTCAGGGATTCACAGCAGTGTCCAATCAGTGGAGCCTGGCAGGAAAAACCAATGATGCAATTGCAAAGGAGGATTCTACGCTTGTAACTGCCGATAAAGCTCAAATCAATTGGCATGAAGAACATCAGATACCATTAATTCCTTATACTGCTATCGCAGGGGGATTTTTTGAAAAACTGAATCGGGCAGGAAATACGTATCAGGGGCAGGCAGTGAATCAAAATGGAACATTTGAACGGTATTGGAATTCCAGAAACCTGATAATTTATAATGACATGCTGAAACTTTATAAGGAAATGGGATATTCGTTTATGGAAATGTCAGTGGCATATTTATTACAGCAGAAATTTCCGGTATTTCCAGTGTGCGGAGTTGGGAAGAAAGAACAGCTGGATGAGTTGATAAAGGCTGCTTCTATAAAACTTCCGATGGAAATTGTGGAAAAGTGGAATGGCCTTTTGACAGAATAGAATGTAATAGTTTGAGAAGGTATAAAATGGTTTGAATAAAAAGCTGTTTTATATCTTTTTATAATTTATGGCTTGCTCACTTTCTTGGAGATAAAAGCACTTTCATAAAAAATAAATAGTTTTTTCACTAAATATATGCAAATTGCACATAAAACGGGAATAAAACTGGTTAAATCAGAGAAAAAGCACTTCAAACTAAATTGGAATTGAATTTGTATTAAATTTAGTACATAATAAGTTTTGTAAGCACTTACATTTTGGGGAAAAGTAATAAGAACTTAATAATGAATGTTGAAATGGAGGATAAGGTATGAAACAAAAGAGAATGACAAAGATTGTTTCATGGATTTTAGTACTTTCCATGGTACTGTGTGATCTGCCAGCCAATGTAGTTCGTGCGGCAGCAGCAGTGGACCATATTAGTATTTTGAATGCATCAGATATGGAAAATGCGAGCCTTACAGCAGATGTTAAACAGGGAGATTTTGTGATTAAAGCAAGCAGCACGTCAGCAGTAACGGTAGATGGAAGTGTACAGACAAGTACTGATCACAGAAGCTTTACAAAACGAATTAAATTAAATGGTACTGGTAAGACAGATGCCAGAGCGATTGAGTTTACAACAACAGGTGCCGCAGTCATTACTGTATATTCTTTAAGTGGAAGTGATTCTGCCAACAGAAAACTTGGTATTTATGACAAAGCATCCGATTCCCTTGAACCAGTGACAACACTGGACTCATTTGGTCTTAATACAATTAAGGCAAATGATGGGGACAAGAAAATTCCGGCAGTAACTGCAAAAGTAGAAAAGGCTGGAACATACAGCTTACGTTCTGTAAGCAGTGGAATTAATGTTTATTATGTTTCTGTAAATGAAGGGGAAACAGAAGAAGTTAGATTTGATGATGGAATCAAACCAGTAGTAAAATCTGCCGGTGCGAATGCAGAAGATGGAACCCAGTTGGATGTTACGGTAGAAGGAACTATCGTGAATAGAAAGACAGATAGAATCTGGGTGAAGTTATATAGCGATGCTGGGACTTTGATAGATACAGCAAATCTCTATGCAGAAGATTTTAATGAAATGAATCAAGCTATAGCAGCATTAAATCCTGGAAAAAATGGAAAATTTACTATTGTGGCAGAAAGCTGCCGTGAAGGTGCTGAGACAACTTATGTATCAGAAACGTTTGAGGTGGAGAATTTCCGTCTTCCATTAGGAAAAGTTGAATTTAAGAGTGTATTAACAACAAAAGAACTTGGCTTAAAGGTTGATTGGAAAGATACAGTGTCTGTAGATTCCTATGATATTGCGTATAAAGTAAAAGGTACAGAAGAGTTTACAACATTAGCAAAAGGGCTTACAAAATCTGAGTATGAAATTACAGCAGATAAAGTAACTCCTGGAATAGTTTATACAATTAAAGTAACTGCTTATGGTGGTGAAGATTCAACATCAGCAGTTTATGATAAGAGAGTTTCTAACTGCGAAGATAGATTTGCAGGTGGAAAAATTGGTTCTGGTGCATCTGGTGAAATTACAGAAAATGAAGATGGTTCTATTACACTTGATGTATTACAGAGAGAAGGAACAGAACAAAGCGGCGGCAAACTTGCTGACAGTGAAGATGGTTTCTTATATTATTATACAGAAATTGATCCAGTAAAAGAAAACTTTACATTAAAAGCAACATTCCATGTAGACGAATCCGAAAATAAGGATAATCAGTCTGGTTTCGGCATTATGGCAGTTGATACGCTGATTGAAGGAAATTCTGCAGCACGTTATTTTAACTCTGCTGGAAGTATGGTTCGTAAATATACAAAAACGGTAGATGGAAATATTTCAAGTTTATATGGTGCACCAGGTGGATATTTCATTACTGGATACACAGGGTCTGCAACAACATCTTCTGCCAGCAGAAAAACAATTGATACAGCTCCATTTGACTGGAATTATAAGGCGGATTATACGACACCAACAAATGCAAATCCTCCAAAGTTTGATGATGGAGAAGATTATACATTAGTATTAAAGAAAGATAATACTGGATTTCATGCATCTATGGTAAATGCTGTAACAGGCGAAAATCTTTATGATGAAGTAGTCTGTTATGAACCAGAATTATTATTAAAGCAGGATAAAACAAAATATTATGTAGGTGTCTGCGCAGCACGTAAAATCAAAATTACAGTAAGTAATATGGAATTTACAACAAGAAATCCTGCAGAAGACCCAGAAGGCGTAACAAGACCAGAAAAAGAAGTTACACCAGTATTTTTACTAGATTCTACAAAGAAAACATCTAATGAGTCTTATGAAGCGGCTTTTAAAGCAGATTTTGTTGGAACAATTCAAGTGCTAGATGCAGAGGGCAAAATAGTTGCAGATAAGATTAAAGTAGATCCTAGAGTGGATGAAACATTTCGCCCAACTGCAAAATTAACATTAACACAAGGCGACAATACATTTAAAGCTATTTATACACCAGCTGCTGATGAAGCACAGGGAAGCCTGTTAGGTTCTGCTGAAACCTTGGTTCAGACACCAATTCAGTTTAACTTTACAGTAAATTTAAAGAAATATGGTGACAGCAGCAATGCACTTTATGTATCGCCATCTGGTTTAAATACCAATAAAGGTACGAAAGCAAGCCCGCTGGATATTTATACAGCAGTAGCATATGCACAGCCAGGACAGGAAATTATCCTGTTAGGTGGAACTTACAACCTGAAATCCAAAGTTGTGATTGAACGAGGCAGTAATGGTACAAAGAAACAGCCAATTACATTAATGTCCGATCCAAAGGAAAGAGCGGTATTTGATTTAACAAACAGCTCTGGCGGCGGTCTGTTCGTTAATGCTGACTACTGGCATGTTTATGATATTGAAATTAAAAACAGCAAAGGTTCTAGTAAGCCAATTTTAATCAGCGGACATAATAACGTGATTGAAAAAATTACAACTCATGATAATAAAGATACTGGTTTACAGATTTCAGGAAGTGCTTCTGAACCATTTAGTTTCTGGCCTTCCAACAACTTAATCTTAAGTTGTGAATCTTATAATAACTGTGATCCTCAGGCAAATGATGCCGATGGTTTTGCAGCAAAATTAACTTGCGGAGAAGGAAATGTATTCCGTTACTGCATCTCCCGCAACAATATTGATGATGGATGGGATTTATATGCCAAATCTACAACAGGAAATATTGGTGTTGTAACCATTGACCAGTGTGTTGCTTATGAAAATGGAAAGCTCACAGCAGATACTGGAGTCACAACACTTGGAGAAGGAAATGGCTTCAAACTTGGCGGTGAAAGCATGCCGGTTGCTCATATCCTCAAAAACAGTATTTCTTTTAACAACTATAAGAATGGTGTATTTAGTAACTCTAACCCAAGCTGTAAAATTTACAATACAACATCTTATAACAATGCAGGAAGCAACTTATATTTAAATACAAATGCAGCAGCAACTACATGGACACTTGAAAATTTTGTTTCCTATAAAGGAGCAAATACAGAAAGTATCGGCTTAAAGGGACAGGCTGCACTGGACAGTGTGACAAACTATTTAAACGGTGCTAATATAGCAGGAAATGCAGTAGCAGATAACTGGTTTGAAAATCTGGATACTTCTGTTCGCCCGGAAATTGCAGAAGATGGAAGCATTGATATGCATGGTCTGTTAACTTTAACAGGAAATGCAGCGGCAGGAGTAGGTGGTGTTATCAGTGCCAATCCAAATCCAACTGTGATTGAAATCGGAGTAGAAATCGGAGAAACACCAGTAACGTCTCAAGCACCAGTAGTGAGTACGGTACCAAGTGAAACACCAGATGTAACACCAAGTATAAGTGCAGCACCAAGCGTGAAGCCAAGTGCAAGTACAGTGCCAAGCGTAACACCAAGCGTGAAGCCAAGTGTAAAACCATCTGCAAGTACAGCACCTTCCAAACCGGTTATTAAGACAGACCTGGCTTCTGGAAGTGGTAATACAATCAAGACTTACACTTATAACAAAAATCAAAAAGCCGCAATATTAAAAGTAAAAGCAACTGGTACAAAACTGACTTATCAGTGGTACAGAAGCAGAAACAATAGTTACACAGGAGCATCTGCTATCAAAGGTGCAGAAAAATCCTCTTACTCACCATCTACAAAGAGTACAGGAACTTGGTATTATTTTGTAAAAGTAACAGGAGTAAGCGGCAGTAATAATAAAACAACGACTGTAAAATCTAAAAGGGTAAAAGTAGTGGTAAAACAGCCAGTAACTTCCCTGAAGGTTACAAGCACAAAAGTTACATTAAAAGCTGGTTCTTCTAAGAAACTTTCTGTAAAGGTGCTTCCAGTTTCAGCAACAAATAAGAAACTGACTTATAAATCCAGCAATACAAAATATGCAGCCGTATCTTCTACTGGAGTTGTTAAAACGAAGAAAACTGGAAAAGGCAAGACAGTAACCATTACTGTGACTTCAAAAGATAATACAAAATTGAAAAAGAAGATTACAGTTAAAATTAAATAACAGCATACAAAAATGTATAGAGAAAAAGACAGGAATCTGGAGATGGATTCCTGTCTTTTTAACAATATTCAAGCATGATATAAATGAGAAAATACAAAAAATGACAAGATAAGCAAAAAAATAAAAAAATCATCTAATAGTAATTGATTAATAACAGAAAATGTGTAATATTGATATATGTCATGACAAATAATGTGTTTATAGGAAAAATGATTGAAATAGAAATTTTTTCTACAAATGAAGTTTCTAAAGAATGTCACGAATAGATAGCATTGATTGAATGCTTAGGATTAGACTGAAAGTTGCTTTAATAAAGATAAGGTTACGTGAGCAAGTCATATTTGTTTGTGCTTGAAAAAGTATTCTACATATGGTAACGTTTTATGCCTTAAGCAGTACGAAAGGAATGAATATATAATGAAATCCAAATTGATGTTATTACTTATATTAAGTATGTTAGTAGGATGTACGTCTTGTGCAAAGAAACCGGATGATGTGTACACAGGTAAATCAAAGCAGAAACCAACCGTTAGTAGTAATACAGACAAAGATAAATTAACATTTGATACGGTAGAAAATGTTTTAAATGAGGCAAAAGATATAAACAGTAAAAAATATGATAATCTGTTTTATAGTGAGAAATTTGAAATTAACCAACCAAAAGAAATTGGTCTTTTAGAAATGAAACAAGTTGATAATTTTTTGGAAAACAAAAACAAGCTGTTGCAGACGTTTTTAGGGCAGACAAAGTGTAAAACAGAGGAAGATAAGAATTCCATACAATGTAGATTGGGAAATAAAACCTTATGGATATGTCCATTTGGCTATTTAGGTTATGGAGAGAATATTGATGATTGGATCAGTTTATATAATAAGGAATCAGATTTTACAAAATATGAAATGGTAAAAGAGATAGGATTGACTACGCCTTACAAGAATGAAATATTTAAAGAAAAAGATAAAGAGGTTTCACTAAAAGAACTCGTTCATACAGCAGAGAAGAATATAAACTCTTATATGAAAGCTTATGACGATATGTACTGGGTTCCCATAAAAGTTCAAGTATATACAGACAAAAAGGAACAGTATTATTTCATGTTTTATTACGAAAAATCATTTCAAAATATGATCCTGTTTTATGGGGAATATAGATATCATATGGAAAATGTAAAATCCCCTTATGTTTGTGTGATACCTTCCTATGCGGTAACAGATTTATCAGGGAATGTACAGGCTATAAATAATTTTCCAGGAGTAATACAAGAAACAAAAGTAAAGAAAAGATATGATAAAATTATTACTCTGGACTGTGCATCTTCTAAGTTATCAGATAAATTATCTTCTTATACTTCTTATAGAGTTTATGATGTTAATTTAGAATATAGATTGGTACAGACGAGTGGAAAAAAGCCAGATGATGTAAGTTTCTATCGTTCTAATTGGGTGGCCGGAAATACTTATGAGGCGAGACCATGTTGGACATTTTATTTAAGTAATGATATAGATAATATGACTTTTGCAATGGTGGACTGCATTACTGGTGAAGTAGAATTTATAAGTGGGGAACGTTAGGATGAAAACAATACATACTATAAAAATTGAATTGAATAAGACAATTTTAAATATGGGATTTCTATTAGCTGTACTTATAACAACAGCACTACAGTTTACAAATCAGGTATATATTGATGGACAAACAGGAAAAACATATTCTGCTTTACAGCTCCTGCTTGACTTACAACCACATATTATAAAAGAAGATCCTGGTTTATCAAGTATTATGATTTTTTCTAGTGGATTAGCAGGATATTTTATTATGTTTATACCAATTATTGCAGCATTTCCTTTTATTCCAAACTTTTGCGCAGAACGGAATAGTGGTTTGATTCGTTTCGCGATACAGCGAACTGGAAAAGTAAGGTACTATGCTGTTAAGTTTATTGCATCGCTTTTAGGAGGAGGATTTGCAGTTTCTTTGGGATTTGCATTATTTGGAATTCTGGCATATGTACTTTTTCCTAGTATCAATCATTATGGGCTGTCTCAAAAGGATATCAGTAGTATGATACCAGGAGGTATTGGAATGCGTGTAATGCTTATCCTTTTGGGGGCATTCATTTATGGAGCAGTTTCTACAATTCCAGCTTTTTTTATGGCTAGTTTTGTGAAAAACAGATATATTATTACCTGCGTGCCATTTGTGCTTGTATATTTGTATAGTACTAGTTTGACAAAATTTATTTTTGATGCTACTGCATGTCATAATGAAAAATTAATTACATTGTTGAATACTTTAAAGCCAGAACAGGTCACAACATTATTTTTTAAAGATAGTATTTCCCGAAATTCCCTTTATATAGATATTGGATTTATAATTGTTATGTTTATTTTGTTTGTTCTTATAATGAATGATCTCTCGGAATCTTGAGTGATTACTGCCAGCGTAGCTGGCATACGTACTTTGGTAAGTAAATATTATCTAA
>CAKSBP010000007.1 GCA_934438135.1 uncultured Clostridium sp.
TTATAACACATAATAACAAAAAATAACATACCCTAAAACAAAAAAATTGACATAAAAAAAGCAGGTTTTACAAGGCCTGCGATAGATTTTTTGAGTATTGAACTGTCAAACTCCCGTGTCCTTGTTTTTTGTGAGTAGAAACCACTTGGCTGCCTGCTTCTTTTTTTACTGAGAATTAAGAATTGAAAGTTGGAGAACTGTAAACTTAATTTTGAAAAGTTATTTGAAAACAAACTTGATTTTCTTAATTTTTTATATTATAATATCAACATTGAACAAAGGCGTTCTAAAAAGACAGGAAGTACCTGGATTTTTGGAACGCTTTTTTACGTTATCAAATTACGTAATAGAATGCGTAAAGGAGGATTTTTATGAGAAAGGCAGCAGAAGAATGTAAGCGTGAAAAAGCCGGGCTGTATGAACCACGATTTGAACATGATAACTGTGGTATCGGTGCGATTGTAAATATTAAAGGTACAAAAACCCACAGTACGGTTGAGGGCGCATTGAAAATAGTAGAAAACTTAGAACATCGTGCAGGTAAAGATGCAGAAGGAAAAACCGGAGATGGTGTTGGTATCCTGTTACAGATTTCCCATAAATTCTTTAAAAAAGCAGCAAAAGAATTAGGCATTCAGCTAGGAAATGAACGGGAATATGGTGTCGGAATGTTTTTCTTCCCACAGGACGAATTGATGAGAAGACAGGCAATGAAAATGTTTGAAATTATTGTAGAAAAAGAAGGTCTTTCGTTCTTAGGGTGGAGAGAAGTTCCTACTTTTTCTGATATATTAGGAAGTACAGCTTTAGGATGCATGCCATGCATTATGCAGGGATTTGTACAAAAACCAGAGCATGTAGAAAAAGGACTGGATTTTGACCGGAAACTTTATATTGCAAGAAGAATTTTTGAACAAAGTAATGATAATACCTATGTAGTATCTTTATCTAGCAGAACGATTGTTTATAAAGGCATGTTCTTAGTCGGACAGCTTCGTTCCTTCTTCGGGGATTTACAGGATTCAGATTATGAATCTGCTATTGCGATGGTACACTCCCGTTTCAGTACGAATACACAGCCGAGCTGGCAGCGTGCCCATCCAAATAGATTTATCGTACATAATGGTGAGATTAACACAATTCGTGGTAATGCAGATAAGATGCTTGCCCGTGAAGAGACGATGGAATCAGAACATTTAAAAGGAGAACTTCATAAAGTACTTCCTGTGATTAATACAGAAGGTTCTGACTCGGCTATGCTGGATAACACATTAGAGTTTCTTGTAATGAGTGGAATGGAACTTCCACTTGCTGTTATGATTACCATTCCAGAACCTTGGGCAAATAACAAATACATGTCTCAGGATAAAAAAGATTTCTATCAGTATTATGAAACCATGATGGAAGCGTGGGATGGTCCTGCATCTATTCTGTTTTCTGATGGTGATCAGATGGGAGCAGTTCTTGACCGTAATGGTTTAAGACCTTCCAGATATTATGTGACAACAGATGACCAGGTTATTTTATCTTCTGAAGTCGGAGTACTGGATATTCCACCAGAAAAAATTGTCCGTAAAGAACGTTTAAGACCGGGTAAAATGCTTCTGGTTGATACGGTAAAAGGTGAAATCATTGATGATGATAAATTAAAAAGCGAATATGCAGCAAGACAGCCTTATGGTGAATGGTTAGATCGTAATTTAATCCATTTGTCTGACTTAAAGATTCCAAATGAAAAAGTAGAAGAGTATTCCAATGAAGAACGGGCAAGAATCCAGAAAGCATTTGGATACAGCTATGAAGAGTTAAAAGCGTCTATCCTTCCAATGGCAATGAATGGAAGCGAGCCGATTGCGGCAATGGGTGTGGATTCGGCACTTCCTGTTTTATCTGATAAGCCACAGCCACTGTTTAGTTATTTCAGACAACTGTTTGCACAGGTTACCAATCCTCCAATTGACGCAATCCGTGAAAAGATTGTAACTTCTACATCCGTATACATTGGAGAAGACGGAAATTTACTGGAGGAAGTTCCAGAAAACTGTAATGTACTTCGTATTAATAATCCAATCTTAACAAGTACTGACCTGTTAAAGATTAAGAATATGAAAGTAGATGGATTTAAAGTAGTTACGATTCCAATTATTTTCTACAAAAATACTTCAATGGCAAAAGCAATTGACCGTCTCTTTATTGAGGCAGACCGTGCTTACAAAGATGGTGCAAATGTCCTTATTTTAAGTGACCGTGGAGTCGATGAAAACCATGTTGCCATCCCTTCTTTACTTGCCATTTCAGCTATGCAGCAGCATCTGGTACGTACAAAGAAGAGAACCAGACTTGCCATGATTCTAGAAAGTGCAGAACCAAGAGAAGTGCATCAATTTGCAGCTCTGTTAGGTTATGGTGCCTGTGCAGTCAATCCATATCTGGCTCAGGAGTCGATTAAAGAGTTAATTGATAAGAACATGTTAAATAAAGATTATTATGCAGCTGTTAGTGATTATAACAATGCCGTATTATCTGGAATTGTTAAGATTGCATCTAAGATGGGTATTTCCACAATTCAATCCTATCAGGGTTCTAAAATTTTCGAAGCAATTGGCTTAAGCAAAGAAGTTATTGATCGTTACTTTACTGGAACGGTATCCAGAATTGGCGGTATTGGCATTAAGGATATTGAAAAACAGGTAGATGCTCTTCATTCCAAAGCATTTGATCCACTTGGACTAAATGTAGATCTGACCTTGGAAAGTCTTGGTGTTCACAAGTTAAGAAGCGGTAAGGAAGAACATCTTTACAATCCAAAGACGATTCATCTTCTTCAGATGGCTACCAGAAATGGTGACTACAACATGTTTAAGGAGTACACTTCAAACATTGATAAAGAAGAAGGATGTATTAATTTACGAGGACTTCTTGATTTTGTGTATCCGGAAAAATCAATATCTATTGATGAAGTAGAAAGTGTGGATTCTATTGTAAAACGTTTTAAAACAGGTGCAATGTCTTATGGTTCTATTTCGCAGGAAGCTCATGAAACACTGGCAGTTGCCATGAACCGTCTTGGTGGTAAATCCAATACAGGTGAGGGTGGTGAGAGCCTGGAACGTTTGTCCATCGGTCCAGATGGATTAAATAAATGTTCTGCAATCAAACAGGTTGCTTCTGGTCGTTTTGGTGTTACTTCCAGATATTTGGTCAGTGCAAAGGAAATCCAGATTAAAATGGCACAGGGTGCAAAACCTGGTGAAGGTGGTCATCTTCCAGGACGTAAAGTATATCCATGGGTTGCAAAGACAAGAAATTCAACACCAGGTGTCAGTTTAATTTCTCCTCCACCACACCATGATATTTATTCCATCGAAGACTTGGCTCAGTTAATTTATGATTTGAAGAATTCCAATAAAGATGCCAGAATTTCCGTAAAACTTGTTTCGGAAGCAGGTGTAGGTACAGTTGCAGCAGGTGTTGCAAAAGCGGGTGCCGGCGTTATCTTAATTTCCGGTGCAGACGGCGGCACTGGTGCAGCTCCAAGAAGTTCCATTCATCATGCAGGACTTCCTTGGGAATTAGGTCTTGCGGAAACTCACCAGACATTGATGATGAACGGTTTAAGAAATAAAGTTGTCATAGAAACAGATGGCAAGTTAATGACCGGACGTGATGTGGCAATCGCTGCAATGCTTGGTGCGGAAGAGTTTGGTTTTGCAACGGGCCCATTAGTATCCATGGGATGCGTTATGATGCGTGTCTGCAACTTAGATACCTGTCCAGTTGGTATTGCGACACAGAATCCAGAACTTCGCAAGAGATTCAAAGGAAAACCAGAATACGTTGAAAATTATATGCGTTTTATCGCACAGGAACTTCGTGAATATATGGCGAAGTTAGGTGTGAAGACGGTTGCAGAATTAGTCGGAAGAACTGATTTATTAAAACGTCGTAATGTTGGAAATGCAAATGCTGATAAAATTGATTTATCTGCAATCCTTGCCAACGATTTTGATGATAAGAAAAACAATAAATTCAATCCAGCTTCAGCTTATGATTTCCATTTAGAAAAGACAATGGATGAAATGGTATTCTTAAAGAAATTTAAGAATAACTTAGCAACCGGACAGAAAAAGACTATTGAAGTTAAGGTTTCTAATACAGATCGTTCGCTTGGAACTATCTTTGGTTCTGAAATTACGAAATATTTTGACGATACGCTAGAGGATGATACTTTTACAATCAAATGTAATGGTGCAGGTGGACAGAGCTTTGGTGCTTTCATTCCGAAGGGGCTGACTCTGGAGCTTTGTGGCGACAGCAACGATTATTTAGGAAAAGGTCTTTCTGGCGGTAAGATTGTGGTATATCCTCCAAAAGGTTCTGCATTTAAAGCAGAGGAAAATATCATTATCGGTAACGTTGCCCTGTATGGTGCGACGAGTGGTAAAGTCTTCATTAATGGTGTAGCCGGTGAACGTTTCTGTGTGCGTAACTCTGGTGCAACAGCAGTTGTAGAAGGCGTTGGCGATCATGGATGTGAGTACATGACAGGTGGGCGTGTTGCCATTATCGGACCAACTGGTAAGAATTTTGCAGCTGGTATGTGTGGTGGTATTGCTTATGTATTAGACGAAGACAGTGATTTATATCTGAAATTAAATAAAGAATTAGTATCCGCAGAAGCTCTTACCGATAAATATGATGTTATGGAATTAAAACAGATGATTGAGGAACATGTTGCATGTACTGGTTCTGTAAAAGGAAAAGAAATCCTGACACATTTTATGGATTATCTGCCGAAGTTCAAAAAGATTATTCCTTATGATTACAGACGTATGCTTCAGACAATCGTACAGATGGAAGAAAAGGGACTGAGCAGCGAGCAGGCACAAATCGAAGCTTTTTATCAAAACCTTAGAAAGTAGGAGGATATTATGGGAAAGCCAACGGGATTTTTAGAATATGAACGGGAAAACAGTACGGCTGTAGAGCCAAAAGAAAGAATTAAAAATTTTAACGAATTTCACACACCATTAACTGAAGAGGAGCGTACTAAACAGGCTGCTAGATGCATGAACTGTGGTGTCCCATTCTGCCAGTCTGGAATGATGATTGGCGGGATGGCATCTGGATGTCCTCTTAATAATCTGGTACCAGAGTGGAATGACTTAGTATATACGAATAATTATGAGCAGGCACTTCACCGTCTGCACAAAACAAACAATTTCCCTGAGTTTACCTCTAGAGTATGCCCTGCTCCATGTGAAGCAGCATGTACTTGTGGGCTCAATGGAAATCCAGTTACCATTAAAGAAAATGAGAATTTTATTATTGAAAATGGCTATGAAAAAGGTTATATCAAAGCAAATCCTCCTAAAGTCAGAACAGGTAAGAAAGTTGCTGTCATCGGCTCTGGTCCATCCGGACTGGCAGCTGCTGACCAGTTAAACAAGAGAGGACATTTAGTAACAGTATTTGAACGCCATGATCGAGTTGGCGGATTACTTCGTTATGGAATTCCAAATATGAAACTGGAAAAACACATCATTGACCGGAAAATTGATATTATGAAAGAAGAAGGCATTACTTTCGTAACCAATGCAGATGTTGGAAAGAATATCAAGGCTGCAAAAATCTTAAAAGATTTTGATAGTGTTATCCTTTGCTGTGGTGCTTCCAATCCGAGAGATATTAAAGTATCAGGACGGGCATCCAAAGGAATTTACTTTGCAGTAGATTTTCTGACAAAAACTACAAAGAGTCTGTTAGATTCCAACTTTAACGATAATAGCTATATTCCTTGTAAAGATAAAAATGTTCTTGTCATCGGCGGTGGTGATACGGGAAATGACTGTGTTGGTTCTTCTATCCGTCTTGGTGCAAAATCTGTTATCCAGCTGGAAATGATGCCAAAGCTTCCGGAACACAGAAGTGAGAAGAATCCTTGGCCAGAGTGGCCTAGAGTCTTAAAAACAGACTATGGACAGGAAGAGGCCATTGCCATGTTTGGCGGCGACCCTCGTATTTATCAGACGACAGTCAAAGAGTTTATTGCGGATGAAAAAGGAAATGTCTGCAAGGCAAAATGTATCAAATTAGAGTCGCAGAAAGATCCAAAGACAGGGCGTATGAAGATGGTAGAAGTACCAGGTTCTGAATATGTGCTAGATGTAGACATTGTTCTGATTGCAGCAGGATTTTTAGGTTCCCAGGCTTATGTATCCAAAGCATTTAATGTGCAGTTAAATGAACGTACCAATGTTCAGACAGAAGCAGGGAAATATCAGACCAGTGTGGAAAATGTATTTACAGCAGGCGATATGCACAGAGGTCAGTCCCTTGTTGTGTGGGCAATTCGTGAAGGCAGGGAAGTTGCCAGGGAAGTGGATGCACATTTAATTGGGTATTCGAATCTGGCTTAAGTTAGTAATTATGTAAATAGGACATAGATTGGTTTTACTAGGTTTTTGTAGTGAGAAAAGGGCGTGTAGCGTGAAGCTGCACGTCTTTTTCGTGTGTTTTTTGTTTTTGGGGGATGCGAAGTTTATGAGGGAAAGATAATCAAGGGCTGTGTGTAATTAGGGCTGGCTCTCCATAAACAGAAACCGAAAACTAACAGGATGCGCAAGAAAATCCGCATTTTAGATGATTGGTATTGAGGGCTTTCGTTGCTATCCAAACTCGGGAGTGGCACTCATGATTTTGCTGCTCTACAGCGTTTTCACAGACATATGACAGCCTGCTCCATGCGAGCATGGGTCAGCCTGCCTTATGTCTGTGAAAATCATGAGCACCACGCCCTCAAACAGGGATAGCAGGGCACTGAATATATGGAAAGTTTTCACCTAAAACGCTGGATTTTCTAGGCGTATCCTGGGATAGTTTTCTATTCCTGTTTGTGGAGAGCGGAGGAAAGGGAATTCTTCCGAGTGATTTCTGTATTATAGAATAGCAATTAAGTTAAAAAATTATAAAATTTCATGCATTACATATGAAATTAGGAATTCTTCTTTACTCGTCGGTCAATACCATTTTCTTTAGCAATTCTACATACATTTGTTGCATTTGTTTCATACATATCAGCAACTTCTTGATAAGTATATCTAGGCTTTGAATTAGGGTTTCCAGGAATATTTCGTTCTTGAAGAGATTTAATAATATTGATATCGCGAAGAGATTCAATAGCTCTTTTATTTTTCTTGACTGTAGAATCAATATCATTCATTTGAGAGCGAAGTCTTTTGTTTTCCTCTTCGAGCTTAGCAATACGTTTTTTTACAGAATTCATTTCTTTACTCATAATAAAACCTCCAATATTTTATTTTCAATTCAATATATTACAAACAAAATATTACGTCAATGAAAAAATGAAATATAATATTTCATAGAACAAAAAATGAAATCTTAAATCTTAGATATAGATAAAAATATACAGGTTCATTTTTTCGGATAATTATACGGAAATATAGGTTTCTGTAAAATTTAATTTATGTTAAGATAATGGAGAAAAATGTAAACTAAAAGGAGGAGTAAGTATGAAACTAAAAAAAGTAATGGCATTATGTCTAACTGTTATTATGGCGGTAGGGATTACAGCATGTGGTTCTGGAAAAAGCAAAGAGACTTCGGATTCAGCAGGAAAGCTGGTAGTTTACTGCCCACATCCATTGGAATTCATTAATCCATTAATTGATGAATTTGAATCAGAGACAGGGATTAATGTGGAAGTAGTTGCTGCAGGAAGCGGGGAGCTATTAAAAAGAGTGGAATCTGAAAAAGGAAATCCATTAGGAGATATTTTTTGGGGCGGTTCGTTATCTACTATGAAACCACAGAAAGATTTATTTGAGGATTATCAGTCTGTCAATGAAAAATATGTAAAAGATGAATTTAAAAATGTAGAAGGAAGCCTGACACGTTTTACAGATATTCCAAGTGTTATTATGGTAAATACGGATTTGATTGGTGATATTGAGGTAAACGGTTATGAGGATCTTCTGAATCCAAAGTTAAAAGGAAAGATTGCAAATTGTGATCCTTCCAAATCATCTTCTTCCTATGAGCATTTAATTAATATGCTGTATGCTATGGGAAATGGGAATCCAGATGATGGATGGGATTATGTCAAGAAACTCTGCAAAAACTTAGATGGAAAGCTGTTAAGCGGTTCTTCAGCTGTTTATAAAGGAGTAGCTGATGGTGAGTATACAGTCGGCCTTACGTTTGAAGAAGGTGCTGCAAAATACGTTGCCGATGGTGCTCATGTAAAGATTGTTTATATGAAAGAGGGCGTTATTTCTAAGCCGGATGGTGTTTACATTATTAAAGATGCAAAACACATGGAAAATGCAAAGAAATTTATTGATTTTATTACTGGAAAAGATGCACAGACTATGATTACGGAAAAATTAAACCGTCGTTCTGTTCGTACCGATGTTCCTGCACCAAGCTATCTGCCGGCAAAGGAAAAACTGAATATTATCACAGATGATGAAAATCTGGTAAATGACAAGAAAGAAGAATGGCTGGAGAAATTTAATGATATCTTCACAAGCTTCTAATGAATCAGAGATAAGAAAAGGGGAACGAAGATGAGTGTTGAAATTAATATTGAGCATGCTGTAAAACGGTATAATAAAAATACAATTATTCCAGATTTATCAATACATATTAAAAATGGGGAGTTTTTCACACTTCTTGGTCCGTCTGGATGTGGAAAAACGACGCTGCTTCGTATGATTGCTGGATTTAATACGATTGAAGGCGGCGAAATTAAATTTGATCAGAAGGTAATCAATGATATTTCAGCCCATAAGCGGAATATCGGTATGGTTTTTCAAAATTATGCAATTTTCCCACATTTGACGGTTCGTCAGAATGTAGAGTATGGTTTAAAACTACGAAAAGTCAAAAAAGCAGAAATGAAGCGAAGAGTAGATGAAATTCTGGATGTTGTAAAAATAACGGATTATCAGGAACGTCTGCCGGAAAGGCTTTCTGGAGGACAGCAGCAGAGAGTTGCACTGGCAAGAGCAATCGTAATTCATCCAAGTGTTCTTTTAATGGATGAGCCACTGTCTAATCTGGATGCAAAGCTTCGTGTAGAAATGCGGAGTGCTATCAGGGAAGTACAGAAGCAGGTTGGTATTACCACAGTTTATGTTACCCACGATCAGGAGGAAGCCCTTGCAGTTTCCGACCGCATCGCTGTTATGAAGGAAGGGGTAATCCAGCAGATAGGTGAACCGGAACATATTTATACCAGACCATATAATGTATTTGTTGCAAATTTTATTGGACATTCTAACTGTTTTACAGCTAAAATCCAGAAGAAGGAAAATAAAATTCAGGCAGTTTTAGAAAATGGATATACCATTCCAATGGAACATCTTGTGGATTCTGTAATGGATGGACAGAAAGTAATTGTATCTATTCGTCCAGAGGAATTTATGCTTTCTGAAGAGGGAATGGAAGCGGAAGTAATGGAAAGAACGTTTCTTGGAAAATATGTAACTTATGATTTGCAGATTTTTGGAAAATGTGAGAAAACAATGATTGAGTTTTCGCAGGATGTTGGTCAGGCAGCCCAAACCTTAAAACATGGACAGAAGGTGAAACTGCAGCCAATTGCTTCGAAAATCAATGTATTTACGGAGGATGGAGAGTCCAGTCTGATAAAGGATGTGATACGTTATGACAGCTAAGAGAAAGTTTCGTTTTGATTTCTGGTCCGTTGTAACTCTTGTTATGATTTTGGTGTTTGCATTATTTCTGGTATATCCGCTGTTTTCCTTATTTATCAGTGGATTTCGGGATTCCAAAACCAATGCATTTACCATGGATAACTTTGTAAAGTTTTTTTCAAAGAAATATTATTACCGGGCATTAGGACATAGTTTTTTAGTAACCGTTTGTACGACCATTCTGGCAGTTCTCATTGGAGCACCATTGGCTTATCTGACAACTTCTTTTAAAGTAAAAGGAAAGGGACTCGTGGATGTCCTTGTTATTATATCCATGCTTTCTCCACCATTTATCGGAGCCTATTCCTGGATTCTTTTATGTGGTAGAAGTGGTGTAGTTACAAAGTTTTTATCCCGTGTATTTGGATTCCAGATACCGTCTGTTTATGGGTTTGGCGGAATTTTATTAGTATTGACGTTAAAATTATTTCCTTACATTTATCTGTATACGTCAGGTGCTTTGAAAAAGGTGGATGCGTCATTAAGTGAAGCGGCAGAAAGCCTTGGATGCAGCGCTGTAAAAAAAGTAAGCACCATTGTGCTTCCATTAATTATGCCAACAATCCTGGCAGGTTCTCTATTGGTTTTTATGAATGCTCTTGCCGATTTTGGAACACCGATGTTAATTGGAGAAGGCTATACGGTTATGCCAGTTTTGATTTACAATGAGTTCATCAGTGAAATGGGTGGAACAGCGAATTTTGCTGCTGCCTTGGCTGTAATTATGGTTATTATTACGGCAGCTATTTTCCTGGGACAGAAATATGTAGTAAACAAAAAATCTTTCACCATGAGTTCCCTTCGACCGATTCAGGCGAAGAAATTGACTGGTGGGAAAAATATTGCGATGCATCTTTTTGTATACGCCGTTGTGCTTCTGGCGATTATACCACAGATTACGGTTATTTATACATCATTCCGTGCAACTAATGGTGCCATTTTCGTAAAAGGATACAGTCTGGAAAGTTACCGTTCCATTTTACGGAGCCTTGGAGAAGCAATTCGAAACACGTATGTATTTGGCGGAATTGCAATCGTGATTGTAATTCTTGTATCTATGATGATTGCTTATATTACGGTTAGAAGAAAAAGCACTATTACAGGTATTATTGATACGATGACCATGTTTCCATACATTATCCCTGGTTCCGTTCTTGGTATTACGTTGCTGCTTGCATTTAACAAACCTCCAATGCTCTTAAGTGGAACGGCATTTATTATCATTCTGGCATTCGTTGTCCGAAGACTTCCTTATACTCTTCGTTCCAGTGCCGCGATTTTGTATCAGTTAAGTCCGAGCATGGAAGAGGCAGCAATCAGTCTTGGCGACTCGCCTCTCAAAACATTTTTTAAAGTGACAGCAGTTATGATGATGCCGGGTGTATTATCAGGTGCTATTTTAAGTTGGGTTACCATTATTAATGAGTTAAGTGCATCTATCATTTTGTATACCGGTGCTACCAGAACTATGTCCGTTTCTATTTATACAGAAGTTATCCGTGCTAGTTATGGTACGGCGGCAGCACTTTCTAGTATCCTGACACTGACAACCATTGTATCCTTATTAATCTTTTTTAAGGTATCAGGCAAAAAGGAAATCAGCTTATAGGCATGAAGAAAACAGGATGTTTTAAAGACAATATCCGCAATCTGTTTCTATTGTATGCCATTATTCCAGTTATGCTGATGGTGGCAGGAGGCTTGCTTGTGTTTGTTCTGGTATGGAGAAATGAATTAATAAAGGAAGTAAATCATTCTAATGCAGTGGTTTCCAGTGCACTAGAACAGACAATTGATATTTATTCCGATGGGTTGAATCAATTATGTGAGGGGGATGGTATCTGCCATTCCCTGAAAAACCCATCGAAACAGTCAGAACTTTTTGAGCAGATTTATAACATTCAGAATATGGCAGATTATAAGGCTGATATTTATATTATGGATGAAAACCGAAACCCGATATTAACAGAACAGGATAAAATACCAGAAAGTTTAAAAGCTTCTGAAAATGGAATATGGGGAATTTATCGTCTGATGGAAAAAAATCCACAACAGATTTCTATGAAAATTTCCGTAAATGCAGATGGAAAGCATGCAGATTTTCTATTGGGGCGGCCGATTATTACGAAAAATAAAAAAATGGCTTATGTTGTTTTTTTGTTGGAAGGCGAGACATTGGATTTTTTATTATCCAGTGTCTCAAATCAAACGGTAGTAACCGATTTACAGGGGCGGATTTTTATTACGAACCAGCATGCATTTTCTGATAATTTAAATCGAATCAATTCAGAAATATCAAAAAAGAACGGATTTTTTTCTTACAAAGGAAAGCATTATATGATTCAGGCGGATAAAAAATGTAATTTTCCTTTAAGGATATATACGGTTGCTGATATTAGCAGCCAGGTAACTTCTTTTATCTGGATGGGTATATTTTTAGGTATTGTGTTTTTGGGGGTTCTGGTTATGGTTTTTATCAGTGCAGAGCCACTGGTAGAAAAAAATACAAAAGAACTGTTTGATATAGTAGAAGCATTTGAGCAGGTTATGCAGGGCAGTCTGGATGGTTATCTTTCATTGAAAAGCTGTAAAGAGTTTCAAATCATTGCAGAAGCATATAATATGATGCTGCGAAGCCTGAAGATACAGAATGCCAAAAATCAAAAGATGACAGAAGATATTGCATTTATTCAGCTGAAACAGTTAGAATCTCAGTTTAATCCCCATTTTATATATAACACTCTGGAAAATATCCGTATTATGATAAAGCTAGGGCCGAAGCAGGCAGATGAGATGATTCTTGCATTATCTTCCCTGCTCCGTTATTCTGTTCAATATGGCAAGGACAGTGCAACCGTCCAGGAGGACATAAAAAATCTTAAGAATTATCTGAAAATTCTGAAAATGAGGTTTCAGAAGAAATTTCAATATAAAATCCTGCTGGAAGAGTCTGTCATGGAGTGCCAGATTCCAAGACTTCTGCTTCAGCCACTGATAGAAAATGCAATTCAGTATGGAATGGCAGATCAGGGATGGCTGGAAGTTTGTATTGAAGGCTATGAGAAAGATGGTATCATTACATTAATCTGTCGTGATAATGGAAGTGGTATTGACAATACGGTTTTAGAAGATGTAAATTTAATATTAGAGAAGTCCGAAAATAAAAGTGGACATTTAGGCTTATACAATATACATAAGAGAATTCGTCTAAAATATGGTAGAAACTATGGAGTACAGATTCAAAGTACAAAAGGGGCAGGAACGGTAGTATCTGTTAGACTGCCAGCAGATAGGAAGAGAGTGTGATATGTTAAAAGTTTTAATTGTAGAAGATGAGGATATCATTCGAAGGGGGATGGCTTTTACAATTGACTGGGTTCGAATGAAGTGTGTTGTAGTTGGGGAGGCGGAAAATGGAAAAGAAGGTTTAGAAAAAATTCTGGAATTATCACCAGATATTGTAATCACCGATTTGAAAATGCCGATTATGGGTGGCATTGAAATGATACGGAAAGCCTCAGAAAATCGGAAATTTAAAAGCATTATCCTGACCAGCTATGCTGATTTTGATTATGCGAAGCAGGCAATTGACCTTCGGGTAAATGAATATTTGTTAAAGCCTCTGGATGAGGAAAAATTACGGCTTGCAGTACAGAAGATTTCAGAAGAATTAAAGGAATCCGAGCAAAACAAAAAGGCCGTAAAAATTAATTTTGAATATTATATGAAATTAGATCAGACGGAAAACCAGTATGTGGCGAAAGCAGTGAAAAAGGTGGAAAAGGAATACTCGGAAAAAATCAGTATTGAATCCATTTCCGAAGAGCTTGGTGTCAGCAGCAGTTATCTGACTAGAAAGTTTAAAGACATTACTGGACATACCTTTTTGGATTTTCTAAATAAATACCGGGTGCAGCAGGCAGTCAAACTTTTGATTACGAGAAAATACCGGGTTTATGAAATTTCTGATATGGTCGGATTCAGCAGTTATAAGCATTTTTGTGCTGTTTTTAAAAAATATACATATGTGTCGCCGACTGGTTTTTTGAAAGCTGGTGAGGAAAGTGAGCGAAAGACGGATGCTTCCATGTGAAGCATTCGTCTTTTTAATGAAAACAGCAGAATTCATGAAGAGTCCTCAGAAAAACTTGACAACCCCCTCTAATTCGATCATAATACAAAGTAATGTCGAAATGCCACTTTATTAGGAATGTAGAGGTAAGAGGAAATGAAAAAAGTATTTTTAATCATACTGTTAGGCCTTATATTGGTCGGATGCGGTAAAGAAAAGAATCGAATTCCAAATGCAGCAGCATCGGAAGCTAAAGAACCAGAAACTGCTGAACCAGAAGAGCCGACAGCAGCCGAAGATAAGGAAGAAGGAAAGGTTGTTACAGATGAAGTTATTATTGATTCTATGGCAGAAGAGATTTTAAACCAGATGACCATTGAAGAAAAAATTGGTCAGATGTTTCTTGTAAACCTGGAGGGATTGGATAATTCACAGGGAAATTATTATGAACACCGTGCTTTTACGAAAAGAATGCAGCGCTCATTGAAAAAATATGGTGTAGGCGGTGTCATTCTATTTTCTAGAAACATTGAAACGAGAAATCAGACAATAAAACTGATTCAGAAACTGCAGAATCATTCGAAAGTCCCATTGTGGGTTGCAGTGGATGAAGAAGGCGGAGATGTTGCCAGAATTGCCAATAACGAAAATATGGGAACAACTAAATTTCCAAGCATGTGGGAAGTTGGTGCTAATGAAAATGAAGACTATGCCTATGATATGGGAAGTACGATTGCCAACGATATCAGTGCATTAGGCTTTAACTTAGATTTTGCACCGGTTGCCGATGTAAAAACAAATGAAACCAATACCGAAATTGGAAACCGTTCTTTTGGCGACGATGCCGACAAGGTTGCTTCCATGGTCTGCGCTGTAGTCAAAGGTCTTCAAGATAATGGGGTCAGTGCAGCACTGAAACATTTTCCAGGAGATGGTGATGTAGAAGGAGATACTCATTTCTCCAGCGTTAACATCGATAACGACTTAAACCGTCTTAGAAATGTGGACTTTGTTCCATTTAAAGAAGGCATCAAAGCAGGTGTGGACTTTGTGATGGTTTCCCACATTTCCATCAGCCGTGTTGCCGGAAATACAACACCGGCCAGTCTTTCTAATCTAGTCATGAAAACAATTTTGCGGAATGAACTGGAATTTAAAGGATTGATTATTACCGATGCAATGGATATGAAAGCCATTACGAATCATTATTCTGCTGCAGAAGCTGCAGTAAAATCTGTAAAGGCAGGTGCCGATATTGTTTTGGAACCAGCAGATTTCCAGGATGCATATAACGGAGTATATAATGCATATATAAATGGAAAGATTACAGAAGAGCGAATTAATGATTCTGTGCTTCGAAACTTAAAGATGAAAATCAAACAGGGAATTATTTTGTCAAATTCAGATTTGATTCCGGAGGATTCTTCTTTGACTTATAAGTAAAAGAAATATATTTTAAAACCTATGCTTATTTTGAAAAAAGAAATCGATTTTTTTTTGGCTTTTTAATATGAAAACGTAAAAAAGCTATTGTTTATTTTTTCTGTTTTATTATAATTGAATTGTAAATCTAACTGGCAGCGTGCCGAGGTAGTTCGCCATGTTTTATACATAAACGTGGTTAATAATAAAAGGTTTTACTTAGAAGAAAAGGATAGGTGGCAGGAAAATGAAGAAATTGGATATGTTATACGAGGGAAAAGCAAAGAAAGTTTTCAGTACTGACGTAGAAGATGTATTAATCGTGGATTATAAAGACGATGCTACTGCTTTCAATGGAGTGAAAAAAGGTACGATTACAGGAAAAGGTGTTATCAACAACAAAATGACGAATTACCTGTTCCAGATGCTTGAGAAAAAAGGCATTCCAACTCATTATGTGGAAGAGTTAAGCGACAGAGAAACTGCAGTAAAGAAAGTGGAAATCGTTCCATTGGAAGTCATTGTACGTAATGTTGCAGCCGGAAGCTTTTCCAAAAAATTAGGCATTGAAGAAGGTAAGAAACTGCTTTGTCCTACATTGGAATTCAGCTACAAAGATGATGCACTTGGCGATCCAATGATTAATGACTACTATGCAATTGCTATTGGTGCTGCTACAAAGGAAGAAATCGATGCAATTACAGATATGGTTTTTAAAATCAATGATTTCTTAGTAGAATTCTTCGGTGACTGCGGAATTGACTTAATTGATTTTAAAGTTGAATTTGGAAGATACAAAGGACAGGTTATTTTGGCAGATGAAATTTCTCCTGATACCTGCCGTTTTTGGGATAAGAAAACCCATGAGAAATTAGACAAAGACCGTTTCAGAAGAGATCTTGGCGGGGTAGAAGATGCTTATAATGAGGTAGCAAAGAGAATCGGTCTCAAATAAATAGAAGCCAAATAGAACCGGCGCCACTTTTGTGACGCTTGTTCTTTTCTTAGCAGACAGGCAGTTCTGCGTTGAAATGTTTCTGCATAGTATTAGTGGAATTAACTTAAAAAGAGAGGATATGTCATGAGTAATTTAGTTAGTGAGTATAAATCAGATGAACTTCATGAAGAATGTGGTGTTTTTGGTATATATGATTTAGATGGTGGAGACATTGCTTCTTCCATTTATTATGGGTTATTTGCACTACAACACAGAGGACAGGAAAGCTGCGGTATTGCAGTAAGCGAAACGAGCGGACCGAAAGGAAAAGTACAGTCCTGCAAGGGAATGGGAATTGTAAACGAAGTATTTAATCATGAAAATCTTGGTCGTCTCAAAGGAGACATTGGCGTTGGACACGTTAGATATTCCACAGCAGGTGCAAGCAATGAAGCTAATACACAGCCTTTGGTATTAAATTATGTAAAAGGTACCTTGGCACTTGCCCACAATGGCAATCTTACCAATGCACCGGAATTGAAACGGGAATTAGAGTATACTGGTGCTATTTTTCAGACAACCATTGACTCTGAGGTAATTGCGTATCATATTGCAAGAGAACGTCTGAAAACACCAGATGTCGAAAGTGCTGTAAAAAATGCAGTACAAAAAATCAAAGGTGCTTTTTCTTTGATTATCATGAGTCCGAGAAAATTAATTGGTGTCAGAGATCCATTTGGCTTTCGTCCGTTAGTAATTGGAAAACGCGATAATTCCTATATTTTGGCTTCTGAGACCTGTGCATTGGATGCAGTCAGTGCAGAATTTGTACGTGATGTGGAACCGGGTGAAATTGTTACAATCAGTAAAGCTGGTATTAAATCTGATAAGAGCCTTCAGAGAAAGAAACCTGCAAAATGTATTTTCGAATATATTTATTTTGCAAGGCCAGACAGCTACATTGATGGTGTGAGCGTATATAATTCCAGAATTATGGCTGGTAAGATTTTAGCTCAGACACATCCATGTGAAGCGGATATTGTTGTTGGAGTTCCAGATTCTGGAAATTCTGCCGCTATGGGATTTGCCTTAGAAAGCGGTATCCCTTATGGTATGGGATTTATCAAAAACAGTTACGTAGGAAGAACCTTTATTAAACCGAAACAATCCGTTCGTGAATCGGCGGTTAAGATAAAATTAAATGTATTACAGGAAGTTGTAAAAGGAAAACGAGTTGTTATGGTAGATGATTCCATTGTTCGTGGTACAACCAGTGAAAGAATTGTTCGTATGCTTAAAAATGCAGGAGCAACCGAAGTGCATGTAAGAATCAGTTCACCACCATTTTTATATCCATGTTATTTTGGTACAGATGTGCCATCCTGCGACCAGTTGATTGCTCATAACATGACTGTAGATGGAATTTGTAAAGCAATTGGAGCAGATTCTCTTGGATACTTAGATGGTGAACGTTTATCTGAATTGATAGATGGGGATACTGGATATTGTGATGCCTGCTTCTCAGGCAGTTATCCAGTAGAGCCACCAAAAGAAGATATCCGCGGAGATTACGATAAATAAAATTTTTATTAGCCAGAAGAAATGAAAGAAAGTACAGGAGGTTATTATGAGTACAGATAGATATGTAAGCCCTTTATCAGAACGTTATGCCAGCAAGGAGATGCAGTATATTTTCTCGCCTGACATGAAATTTAAAACATGGAGAAAACTTTGGATTGCTCTTGCAGAAGCAGAACATGAATTAGGTTTAAATATTACAATTGATCAGATTGCCCAGTTAAAAGAACATGCTGATGAGATTAATTATGATGTGGCAAAAGAGCGAGAAAAATTAGTCCGCCATGACGTTATGTCTCATGTTTATGCATACGGTGTACAGTGTCCGGATGCAAAAGGTATCATCCATCTTGGTGCTACTTCCTGTTATGTTGGAGATAACACAGATGTTATTATTATGACAGAAGCGTTAAAGCTTGTGAAAAAGAAAATTTTGAATGTTATGGACGAGTTAAGCAGGTTTGCAATGAAGTACAGAGCCCTTCCAACACTTGCATTTACTCATTTCCAGCCTGCACAGCCGACAACAGTTGGAAAGCGTGCTTCCTTGTGGTTACAGGAATTAGTAATGGATTTAGAAGATTTGGATCATACATTAGAACACATGAAGCTTCTTGGTTCTAAAGGTACAACAGGAACACAGGCAAGTTTTATGGAACTGTTTGACGGCGACCAGGAAAAAGTAAAAGAACTGGATAAGAAAATCGCAGAAAAAATGGGATTCAAATCCTGTTTCCCTGTTTCTGGACAGACTTATTCCAGAAAATTAGATACACGGGTAGTAAACGTATTAGCAGGAATTGCAGCAAGTGCCCATAAATTTTCTAATGATATCCGCTTACTTCAGCATTTAAAAGAAATTGAAGAACCATTTGAAAAAAATCAGATTGGTTCCTCTGCAATGGCATATAAGAGAAATCCAATGAGAAGCGAGCGTATTGCATCTCTTTCCAGATATGTTATGGTGGATGCATTAAATCCAGCAATCACATCTGCGACACAGTGGTTTGAAAGAACTCTGGATGACTCTGCCAATAAACGTTTAAGTATTCCAGAAGCATTCCTTGCAATTGATGGAATTCTTGATTTATACATGAACGTAGTAGACGGTTTAGTGGTATATCCAAAAGTAATTGAAAAACGTCTTATGTCCGAACTTCCATTTATGGCAACAGAAAACATTATGATGGATGCTGTAAAAGCAGGAGGAGACAGACAGGAACTTCATGAAAAAATCCGTCAGCTTTCTATGGAAGCAGGACGCAATGTGAAAGAAAGAGGTCTGGAGAATAACTTACTTGAATTAATCGCAGCAGACCCAGCTTTCAATATGAGCCTGGAAGAATTAAAGAAAACAATGGATCCTTCTAAGTATACGGGCCGTGCCCAGTTCCAGGTTGAAGAATTCGTAAATGAAATCATTCAGCCAATTCTGGATTCTAATAAAGAAATTCTTGGTATGAAAGCAGAAATCAATGTTTAATTGGTAAATATCGGTACCAAAGAACCGCTGTTTCAGAGAAAGCAGCGGTTCTTTTTCTAGGTGTAAGAATATTAATATTCCTGTGGCAGCGAATAACTCGTTGCTGTAAGTGGACTTACTCATTTTTTATTATATAATACAAAAAGTAAAATTGTTAAACCATGTATTAGGAGTAAATTATGATTAATTATTTAGAATATTACCGCTATTTTTATTATGTTGGTTGTTATAAAAGTTTTACCAGTGCGGCAGAGAAACTTTGTATTTCTCAGCCTGCAATCAGTCAGTCCATTCGAATGTTAGAAAAGAAAATTGGCTGTCAGCTTTTTCTCCGTACTTCTAAAGGTGTGAAATTAACGCCGGAAGGTGAAATCCTGTTTACATATGTAAAGCAGGGGATGGAATGTTTGGAAAAAGGAGAGTCCATGGTAGAAAAAATTATGAAATATGGAACTGGGGAAATTCAGATTGGTGCGTCCGATATGACATTGCAGTTTTTCCTGCTGCCATTTTTGGAAACGTTTCATGAAAAATATCCTGAGGTAAAAGTAAAGGTAACAAATGGACCGACACCGGAAACCTTAGAAAATCTATATGCTGGAAAGATTGATTTCGGTATTGTCAGTTCCCCATTCGATATGAGGGATGAAATTATAAAAATAGACGTGCGGGAAATGGAAGATTGTTTCGTAGTAGGCAGCCAGATGGCAGAACTTGCAGAGAAAACGCTGGACTTAAAAGTGCTGGAAGATATGGCAGTTATCTGTCTGGAGACAAACAGCAGTACCAGACGTTATCTGGATCAGTTCCTAAAAAATCAGGATGTAGTGTTAAAGCCAGAGTTTGAGCTGGCAACAAGCAATATGATTGTACAGTTCGCCCTTAGAAATCTTGGAATCGGCTGTGTTATGAAGGACTTTGCAAAAAAAGAACTGGATGCTGGAAATTTATATGAACTGAAGTTTAATCATCAGATACCGAAAAGAAACTTCAGTCTGATATATAGTAAAAATGTGCCTATGTCATTAGCAGCACAGAAACTGGTGGGGATGATAGTAGGAGAATAAAGAAAGAAAAATGGCATAAAAGAGAAATCAAAGGGATGGTTATCTTTTATGCCATAATTATATCGAATACTTATTTCATATTTACATAAAGTGCATATAAAACATACATATGTAAACTCTAATAAAATAAATGAATTCGTGTAACAAAAAAATTATAAAAGCAATAAACGCATCTGTTTGTTGACAAAAAATATAATGAAAAGTATAATGAAAAATATGAATTACTTAAATCTGACTTAAAATAAAGGGGGTATAACATGAGTAAATGGTATCGCCAGAAACATGTTGTTGAATTTTGGGAATGTGATCCATCTAAAACCGTTTATAACTCAAAGTATTTTATCTGGTTCGAAAATGCCAGGTTTGCAATTGCAGATGAAGCAAAGCTTCTTACATATGTAGATGAATTTTCAAAGGACAAGATAACATTCCCAGTTTTAGAGGCAGAGTGTAAGTTCCTGCTGCCAATTCCATTAGGTGCACATTTATCGATCCGAACAAAGCTGGAAAAGCCGAAAATGGCAAAACTGATATTTAAACATGTTGTTACAGACGAAGTAACAAATGAGGATTATGCAACAGCCACGACGACAGTCGGAGTTCTATCTGAGGAAAAAGGACTGATTATGAATCTTGATCCTAATATAAAAAAGATAATATATGATTATCTGGAAAGCTGAGGATAAAAATGTCGATAGGTTTTTTATTTCCCGGACAGGGAGCCCAGAGTCCTCAGATGCTGCAGCCGATTAGAAGTTATGGAATTGATGTTAGTGAAGTGTTTCAGGAAGTTTCTGAGGGATGTGGTTTTGATGTGGAGAAGCTGATTGAGACATCCAACAAGGAATTGTTAAGTAAGACACAATACACACAGATTGTAATGTATGCCTGTGATATGGCTTATTACAAGATCTTGAAAGAACTTGGAGTCAGTCCGGATTGGGTTGCGGGGCATAGTTTGGGACAGTATGCAGCATTGACAGCATCTGGGGTATTGGATTTATTTGAAGCAGGCTGTCTGATAAAACAGAGAAGTATGCTTATGGATAAAGTAACGAGAGAAGGAAAACTATGTGCCATATCTTCTCCTACTTTGGAAATAGATATACTCGATAAATTATGTAAAGAAATAGAAAAAGGAATTCATAAATGTATTCGTATTGCTTTATATAATTCAAACCGCCAGGTGGTAGTGGGAGGCGAGCCAGATGCTATTACAGAATTTGCAGAAAGAGCATCAGAACTGGAGAATTACAAAATTAAAATACTGCCGGTTGGACAGGCATTTCATACACCAATTATGGATGAAATGATCGAAGAATTTCAGGAACATGTTAATAAACTGAATTTACATAAACCGAACGTTCCAATTATATTAAACTGTACAGGAGAGTTCCTGAATGTGGAGCATTATGATACAGCTGTCCGGGAAGAAATGCTTAAGCAGTGTAATCAGCCGGTTCAGTGGATGAAAACAATGCAGCTGATGATAGAAGAGAAAACGCAGAGTGTAATGGAGGCAGGACCTGGGCACTCGTTATGCGGGCTATTAAAAAATATGACCAAAGATATAAAATCTTATCATATGGATGAGCGAAGAACGGTAATGAAATTTCTGAAGGAATATAGAAGTATTTGATGGACAACATTTTCATATAGGGGGAAAATTATGTGGAATTTATTCGAAGAAGGAAGTACAGCATTAGTTACAGGGAGTTCACGAGGCATTGGTAAGGTAATTGCTCTGGAACTTGCAAAACAAGGTGTCGATATTGCTGTGAATTACAGGAAAAATGAAGAGAAAGCATTAGAATTAAAGAAGGAAATTGAGGCTTTAGGTAGAAAAGCTATTGTGATTCAGGCAGATATGAGAAGCCAGGATGAAATACGTAAGATGTTTAAGACCATCAAAAAAGAGTTTGGACATCTGACTATGTTGGTAAATAATGCAGGAATGATTAAAGATGGTTATCTTCTTATGATGGGAGAAGATAGTTTTACTTCCGTGGTAGATACAAATCTGATGGGGTGTTTCCGAGTGACACAGGAAGCATTAAAGATGATGTGTTCTGCTAAAAAAGGTACTATTGTAAACATTGCATCAACAAGTGGTATTGCTGGTCAGGAAGGACAGGCAAATTATGCCGCTTCCAAAGGTGGTATTATTGCATTTTCCAAAGTAGTAGCGAAGGAATATGCAAAATATGGAATACGCTGTAATGTTGTTGCACCTGGTTTTATTGAAACCGATATGACTGCATCAAAAGGAAATGGAAAATCATTAAAAGAGAAATATATGGATTTGATACCATTGAAACGTTTTGGAGAAGCGCAGGAGGTTGCAGATGCTGCTGCATTTTTATTATCTAATCGTTCCAGTTATATTACAGGAAAGGTTTTGACTGTAGACGGTGGATTGATTGAATAATTAGAATGCTGCATGCATTTATATAATTTTTTATATGAAAGGAGAAAAATATGAAAGAGGAAGTTTTAGCATGTGCTACAGAAAGAGAAAAATTATGCAGTGAAATTAAGGAAATGATGGTGGAACAGCTGGATTTGGAGATGGAGCCGGAATTTATTACAAATGACCAGCCTATCTTCGGCCGTGGCCTGGAACTGGATTCTATTGATGCATTGGAATTAGCTGTTGGAATTTATGACAAATTTGAGATCTCAGTTACTGATGATAATACAACCATTTTCAGTTCTGTAAATACAATGGCAGATTACATTGAAAAGGAAAGAAAAGAAGAAGAGGAGTAATCAATGAAATTTAGTGCGAAAGAGATTATGAATATGCTTCCACACAGGGCACCTTTTCTGCTTGTTGATAAAGTAATTGAATGTGACCCAGGTGTTCACGCAGTTGGAATTAAGAACGTAACAATCGATGAACCATTTTTTCAGGGACATTTTCCAACGGAGCCGATTGTTCCAGGTGTACTTCTTGTTGAAACGATTGCACAGGTAACAGCTGTCATGTATTGTTCTGCATTTCTGGAAAAAATACAGGAGTCGGAGAATGAAGGGGAAGAATTATCACCGGAGGAACGTGCCAGAATGATTGCAGAGCATGTTGGTTATCTGGTGGAAATTAAAAGCATGAAGTTTAAAAAGACGGTTGAACCAGGTGATACCATGAGAGTGGAAGTATGGAAGAAAACTACTTTTGCCACATTATCATTTATTGAAGCAAAAATTTTTGTAGATGGAAATGTTGTTGTGGAAGGGAAAATAGCAGTTTCTGAGAAAGCTTAGAATGAAAAGAGGGTAGATATGAAGAAAATTATACAGGTGGATAATCTTGTAAAAAGTTATGGATCTGTTCAGGCGGTAAAAGGAATCTCATTTGAAGTTGAGAAAGGCAGTTTATTTGCATTTCTTGGAACAAATGGAGCAGGAAAATCTACAACGATTGATATTTTATCTACATTATTAAGTAAAGATTCCGGAACGATAAAGATAAATGATTATGAAGTTGGAAAAGATGATCAGAAAATAAGAAAAGATATTGGTGTTGTATTTCAAAACGGTGTTTTAGATAACCTGTTAACAATACGGGAAAATTTAATGGTACGCGGTTCTTTTTATGGCATGAAGAAAGAAAGTCTGAAAGAAAGAATTAAAAGTGCTTCTGAAATTACCGGATGTGATGAATTTTTGGATAGAAAATATGGAAAGCTTTCCGGAGGACAGAAACGTCGTGCAGATATAGCAAGGGCATTAATTAACCAGCCGAAGATTTTATTTTTGGATGAACCGACTACAGGTCTGGATCCGAAAACGAGACAGTCAATCTGGAATACTATTGGAAAGATGCAGAAAAAATACGATATGACAGTTTTCCTGACAACACATTATATGGAAGAAGCTGCAAATGCAGATACGATTACTATAATTAGCAATGGCAGTATTATATCTTCTGGAACTCCAAACGAATTAAAGGAAAAGTATACATATGATGTTTTGAAGATATACCAGCCGGCAGAACAGATTGTGGAATATCTAAAAAAGAAAAAAGTGAAGTATACACTAGAAAAAGATACATTAATGATAGTAATTCAATCGGCAGCACAGGCAATTGATATTTTGGCAGAATTGAAATCATCAATTACGTCCTTTGAAATGATTCATGGAAATCTGGATGATGTATTTCTGAATGTTACAAAAGGAAATCAGGAGGTGGAAGAATGCTGAAAAAATTAGTATCCCGTAATTTTAAATTATATTTTCGTGATCGGATGGCAGTATTCTTTTCTCTTCTTGCTGTTCTGATAGTTATTGTCCTTTACATTTTATTTTTATCTGATTTACAGGTTAATACAGTAAATGATCAAATGCACGGAAGTATTGATAAAGATATTATTTCGTATTTAATTAACAGCTGGATTCTGGCAGGACTGCTATCCATCACTGCTGTGACAAGTACATTAGGTGCATTTGGAACAATGGTAAATGACCGGGAAAAGAAACTGATTATGGATTTTAAAAGTTCCCCACTTAAGAACTGGGTTTATCCAGTAGCAGGCATTATTACAGCTGTTATTGTAGGAAGTATTATTAGTATCGTGTCATTTTTGATTTATAGTGTTTATATCTACGCAGATACAGGATATAGCTTCTCTATTACCCAGATAGGTCAATGTTTTGGCGTGATTATTTTATCTTCTTTTATGAGTGCTGCACTAATGGGATTTCTTGTATCCTTTTTTTCAACAAATAGTGCATTCTCATCAGCAAGCCTTATTGTTGGAACAACAATCGGTTTTTTAAATGGGCTTTATGTACCAATGGGGTCACTTCCAAAGAATGTGCAGACAGTATTGAAGTGCCTGCCTTTTGGACACATTGCTTCCATGTTCCGGCGTGTGCTTATGTCGGATTCAATTAAACGATGCTTTAAGGATGCTCCAGATAAAACAGTAGATAGCTATACCCATTCTTATGGAGTAAATCTCACATGGAATGGCAGTGATATTGCAATTCATGTTTCCTGCATATTTATTGTGGCTGTGTTAATTGTATCCCTCATTCTTATGTTTTTAAATTATTCCAGAAAGAAAAGAGAACTTTAAAGAAAAGAAAGATGTATACAGTAGGAGGAAATTGTTATGATAGAGAGCAAATTAAAAAGTATTAACGGTGCTGATGTAAAATATATGGAAATTGGTGGACGTAAAGTAGTAGAAACAACTGGAAATATGCAGGAAGAATATCAGGCCCTTCGTGAAGGAATGATGTTTTATGACTGTAGTACCTATGGAATGCTTACGGTTTCCGGAGCAGATGCAGATGATTTTCTGGAAAAAATCTCTACAAAAGATATTCAGTATTTAAATGTTGGAAATGTCAGCGAATGCTACTTTTTAAATGATGATGCAGCAGTTATTGGAAGTGTATTCGTTCTTCGTAGAGAAGATGATTTCTTTGTCATTGTTCCATGGGAACAGGCAGATGCTGTTAAGGAATGGCTGGAGAAACAGGCAGATGGTGAAGATGTAATAATTCAGGATATTCAGGGAACAAAGGCTTTAACACAGATCGAAGGCCCACAGTCCTGGAAAGTTATTAAAAAAATATTTGATATAGAAGTTGAAAATATTGCACTTCGTTCTTCTGAGGTTACAGAATGGAATGGAGAAGAAATTACAATTATCCGTATTGGACGTTCCAGTGAATATGGTTATATGATGCTTTCCAGTTTTGAAAAAGCAGAAGAATTGTTTCAGGCATATAATAAAGAAGAATGGGATTTCCCAGTAAAACAAGGTGGTTTTGAAGCACTTGAACTTTCTATGCTGGAAGTGCATCAGCCAAACTTCTTACGTGAAACTTCAAAGTATGGTAATGTTTTTGAACTTGCACAGCAGTGGTATATTCAGTTTGATAAAGAAGATTACGTAGGATATGAAAAATTAATGGAGCAGTTCCATGCAGGAATTACTAAAACAGCAGTTGGTTTTACTGCAGAGAAAGCGTCGGATATTGCATCGGATGCCAAGGTATATGTTGATGATGAATGCATTGGAACAGTTGTATATGCAAAAGATTCCTTTAAATTAGGTAAGAAACTGGGAATTGCAGTATTGAATAAACCATATGCAGTATCTGGATTGAAACTGTCTGTAAAAACTGCGGATGGAACAAAGGAAATGGAGACGATTTCCGGACCATTTCTTCGTCCACTAAGCTGGGATATGAAGATGGAATAAAATACCGAAAATAATTTGATTAATGTGAAATCAGGCAGGCTGCTTAAAAGTATGTCTGCCTGATTTATCAGGGGGATACAGCATGATAAAAGAAAAAAAGCAGATTGTTATTACTGGCTATGGAGTTATATCAGCAGCAGGAATGAACAAAGAAGAAAACCGCAAAAATATTTTTGCTGGAAAATCAGGAATTACAGATGCAGAATTTTATTATAAAGATGGAACTAAAGTATCTGCTTCTGGCGTTATTACAGAAAAATTGAAAGAACATAGTTTTTATAAAGAACACAACATTATTCCAGACCGTGCTTCACATCTGGCTTTACTTGCAGCAGATGATTGCCTGGCTGATGCAGAACTGGATACATCTGCGGAAAATCCATTAAAAGTAGGCATTATTATTGGTACTTCACTTGGTGGAATGCGAAGTGCAGATATTTTTCATACACAATGGCTGGAAGAGGGAATTGATACGGCAGATCCAAAGCTTTTGACACAGTATCCGTTGCATGCGGTAGCAGATATTCTTGCAATGCAGTATGGATTTAATGGTGCAAAGATTACAATTTCAACCGCCTGTTCGTCCGGTGCGAATGCCATTGGATTAGGAACTGATTTAATAAATGGTGGTTTATGTGATGTTGTACTTGCGGGTGGTGTTGATCCGATTTCCCGTTTTTCTTTTGCAGGATTTACTTCATTAAAGGCAATTGATACAAATCAATGCAGACCATATAGTGCTAGTACAGGAATTAACCTTGGTGAAGGAGCTGCCTTTTTCCTTCTGGAAAGCAATGAACATGCTGAAAAGAGGGGCGCAGATATCAAAGCAGAAATAAAAGGTTATGGAATATCAGCAGATGCCTATCATCCGACCGCACCAGATATTGCCGGAAATGGAGCAGTTCGTTCCATGACAGCGGCTATGGTAAATGGTGTATGTAATATGGATGATTTATCTTACATAAATGGACATGGAACGGGAACACCATCCAACGATAACTCTGAAAGAAAATCATGGAAAGCATTTGTAAAAGAAAATACGGATATTCCTCTAATCAGCAATAAAGCTGCAGTTGGACATTGCATGGGTGCAGCCGGAGCAGTGGAAATCGCACTGTCTGTCCTATCAATTGAAAATAATCAGGTACCTCCAACTGTAAATTATAATGAAGAAGAAGCAAAACCAGATGGTGGTATTAATTTTGTACCAAACAAAGCAATGGATAAAGAAGTAAATAATGTTTTATCCAATTCCTTTGCATTTGGTGGTAATAACTGTTCAGTATTAATTTCTAAATATAAGAAACGGGAAATGGAACAGATGGAATACCCTGATATTGTAATTACAGGTATTGGCTGTGTTGGAACAGGTGGAGCCAATACGGAGGAATTATTCGAAACATTTAAAAAAGGGGAAAGCTGGATTGAGGAAATTGATACCAGTGAAAAAGACTTTACCGTAAAATATAAAGGGAAAATGCCAGAACTCGATTTTAAGAAATATATACCAGGACGTGTTTTACGTAGAGTTGACCAGGTTACGAAGCTTGCTATGACAAGCGGAAGACAGGCATTATTAAATAGTGGTTTGAAAGTTACACCTAAAAATGCTGGAAGAATTGGTGTTATTTATGGAACAGGAACGGGTCCGCTTGAAACAATCGAGAAAGTCAGCCGAAATATGATTCTTACCGGATACGAAGGTGTAGATGCCAATATATTTCCAAATACGGTTCTAAATGCTGCACCAGGAAACTTCTCCATTGCCAATATGCTGAAGGGACCGACTTCTACGATTTCAGCAGGCAGTGTATCTGGTTTGGATGCATTTATTTATGCAGCAGAACTATTAAAGAATAATCAGGCAGATGCTATCATTGTACTATCAGCAGATGAATGGAATGATGCACTTCAGACAGGTAATGAGAAATTGGGATTATTAAGTAAGAGTGGAAAGCTTCCATTCTCCAAAGAGGCAGATGGAATGATTTTAGCTCCTGGCTCTGCTGCATTTGTATTGGAAAGAAAAGACCATGCCGAACAACGGGGTGCCGATATTCTTGCCAAAGTAAGTGGCTATGCGATTACATCAGATAATTCTCCTTTATGTAGTTTTTCAGAAGATGGTACTCAATGGAAGGACAGCTTTCTTTTAGCAAAGGAAGCAGCAGAAAATCCAGAAATTGATTATTATGCGTCTACTTCCTATGGAATTCCGGTACTGGATAAAAAGGAATTAGAATTGATGACTTCTGTATTAGATGATAACACGCAGATTCGTTCTATTCCAAGGCTGCTTGGAGCTTCCTCTGGTACGTTGGGAGGATATGGATTATTAAGCTGTGTTTACGCATTAATAAACCAAACGGTTCCAGAACAGGGAGAACTTTCTGATGAAGTAGATGAAACCTTTGTTAAACTGGAACGGAGAACTGGAAATAAGCCAATTGAAACAGCAGCAGTCAGTGCCGCATCTTTTGGCGGTTCTTATACAAGTGTCATTATTAGTAAAGTAAAATAGAGGTAAGTATGAAATATTTAGTATTGAATGGAAGTCCTAAAAAAAATCGTAGTGTAACGATGCTTGTGGCAAATGAATTTATCCAAGGGATAAAAAACAAGGAACCGGATGCAGAAATTGAAATCATTCATCTTGCAGATTGTAATATAAAGCCATGCCGGAGCTGTTATGCATGCTGGTCTCATTTGTTTGAGGGTGAATGCGTTATGACTCGGAGAAAAAAAGATGACATGACCTGGATTATGGAGAAATATCATGCAGCAGATAAGTTTATATTAGTGACTCCGATGCATTTTTTCGCAATTTCCAGTTATCTTCAGAAGTTTCTGGAACGTACCTTTGGATTGATTAAAGCAGTATATCTTCCTGTTGGAGGAAAAAGTGAGAAGGACGATGCGGATTTAAACGACATGTCTACCCGTGATATTGCAGTCATCTCTACCTGTAAAGTATATTTTGATGGTGTATGGGATAGTATAGATGCTCAAATGAGTCTTATCAGCAGAAGAAAGTACCAGAGGATTTTTTCGACTCAGCCTTTGGCAATGAATCCAGAGGATAAGGAATATGTGAATCACTTTTTCAAATACGTGCACAATGCAGGAGCAGAATTTGCGGAAACTGGGAAATTCACAGAGGAAACCAAAGAAGGTCTTGAAACTGCTATCTGTGCCATGAGCAGCCAGATTAATACTAGTAATGTAGGTTTGTAGGAGGCAGAAGATATGAAAATTTCTGTTATTATTCCCCATATTAATCGTGAGGAAGTGTTAACTTTTTGTTTGGAAGCACTTAAAATGCAGACATTTCCGAAAGAAGACTATGAGGTAGTTATTGCTGGGAGTATGCAGGAAACAGAAGAGGATTCCTTTGGCTTTCATTTAAAATATGTCCCTTATAATTTAGAAGCCGGAGAAAAATTTCCGGCTTCTAAATTAAGAAATCTGGGCGCAGAAAAAGCAGAAGGAGATATTCTTATTTTTCTAGACTGCGATATAGTTATTCCGCCAGATTTTCTTGCAAAGACATGGGAGACACTTGGAAAGGAAAGGAAACTTATTTTTACCTTGAGAAAGCGTATCCCAGAAAATGCAGAAGTGAAACAGCTAAAGGATTTAAAGCGGATAAAGTGTGAAAAAGATGAACGGGAACAGGTCTGTTCTTTGTTTGAGTCAGACTATTCCCAAATAAAATCTATCTGGCTTTGGGTATATAGCCATACGATGTGTATGTGGCGTGATGATTTTAAAAAATCAGGTGGTTTTTCAGAAAAATTTAGTGGATGGGGACTGGAGGATACGGAGTTTTCTTATCGTATTTATAAGATGGGGATTCCAATTGTATGTGATTCGAAGAGCAAATGCTATCATTTGTGGCATCCAGATATATACGACGGCAATCGATATAAAGGCTATAAAGCGAATTTGGAACAGTTCCACTCCATGCATTCAGAATCAGTCTTAAATGGACTGGATATCTGTGCAGAATGTTTTTCGCCATCCCGTATTCCCAAACTTGTAAAGTTAAATATACCACCTGCAGTTTATTTGTTAAGTATGTTTGAATGCTTTGTCAGAGGATATGAGAGTTGTGCCTTGAAAGGAGAAGAAGAATGTTAGAAGCGTTTAATAAAATGGTAGAAACCGAAATTAAAGTAAGACTTACGGAATGTGATCCTTATGAGATTGCACATAATTCCAGTTATTTTGTCTGGTTCGAGATGGGAAGGTTTCAATATGCGGAAGACAGCGGATATCAGCTTCCGGATATGGCGGCAAACGATGATGTTGTATATATAACATTACATACAAAATGTAAATATATAAAATCATGTAAATTTAATGATGAGTTAATTGTCCAGACAAGAATTCGGAAGCCACCGATTCTGTTTGCAAAATATAATTTTGAGCAGAAAATAATTAATAAGAAAACAGGAGAGCTGATTGCAAAGTGCTGGACAGAAAATGCAGCAGTTAGTAAATCAAGAAAAAGTGTTCTGCGCTTGAAGGAGGACAGTTCTTTATTGGAACTGGAACAATAAATGAGGAAGCAGAATAAAAAAGTATTGATTGCAGCAGCTGCGTATAACTGGGCAGAATGCCATAGAATGGCTGGAATCGGCAGAGAATTTTTGAAATATGGATACGAGGTATACAGTCTTGGAACGGGAAGGTACGATTATCTTTTAAAGGAAGGTATGATTCATTTATCTTTGAAGGAAGATGAACATTGGTACACAGAGGAACGAATTTGGAAATTAATGCATATGGACAGCTATGGAAATGATTACTGTGAACAGGAAGAACTGGAGGAGATGATAGAAGCAGAACGGAAACTGTTTCAGCAAATAAAACCAGAACTTGTAGTGACTGGATATCGAACTACCTTATCACTGTCCTGTCGTATAGAAAAAATTCCTCTTGTCTGGGTATTGTCAGCAGTGGTATCTCCTCTTTACTATAAATACGGTCTTGCAACGATGCCAGAGCGGGTTCCGGTGCAGTTTGTCAATCATATTAAGGATAAAAAACTACAGGCAAAATATTATTGTACACTTGCATTGAAGAATAATGGCACATCAAAGATCTGGAATAAAACAGCAAAAAAATATGAGTTGTCTGGACTGAAATCGGATCTTGAGATTTTTACAGGTGATTTGAGTTTGATGTCTGATATCCCAGACTTCTTTCCAGATTTCAAAAAACTGCCAAAAGAGTTTCAATTCTGCGGACCACTTTTTAATTATGAAGATATTGCATGGCCGGAATGTATGAAAGGTTATGATCAAACTAAAAAATGTCTTAGGATTTTTGTTACTTTTGGCTCTTCCGGAGAAGAAAAAATTGTTTTCCGAATTTTAAATGATTTAAAACAGGTGGATGCAGAGATATTTGTAGCCACAACGTCGATTATAGATAAAAAAGTACAAAAAGAATTTCCAGATAATTTTTATTTCGCAGAAAAATTTCCTCATAGGAAAATAGCAGAATGGGTGGATCTATCTATTATTCATGGAGGACAGGGAACACTTTATACGACCATTCTGGGTGGGAAACCATTTATAGGGGTACCAATGTTTAGTGAACAGCAGTACAATATAGAAAATATGGTGCGATATGGTTCGGGAGAACACATATCGGTAGAAGCGTTAAATAATGGTGTTCTTAAACAAACAATCGAGAAAGTCGTGAATACGGAATCTTATTTTATACAGGCTCAAAAAGTGAGAAAAATGGTAATTCCCTATTATCAGGACGAAAGTAAAAATGCAAGTTATGTAGCTGTTCATAAAATAATGGAGTATTTCTGGAATGAATGAGACAAGAATCTATTATAGAAATGCAGCTTATTTAAAAAGAGAACCGGAAAGCAGACAGCAGCGGCGTATACAGGAAAATGCAGTAATGAAACAGTTAATGGAATATGCTGCACCAGAAATAAAGGATTTCCCTTTTTTATCAAAGAGCCATTCTAATGGAGCAGCTCTTCTTGCAGTAAGTACTTCTCCTGTTGGATGTGATTTAGAAAAAATTCAATGGAAATGGTCTTTGGGTGAACTATCTAGGAGGATGTCTTTTTATCTTTCGGAAGAAGAAAAAAAGGATGTTCTTTCATCAGAACAACCAAAGCGAAATGCAATTTTAGCATGGACACGTAAGGAGAGCTATTTTAAAGTTCATCAGGAACGAAAGGTGTCAGATGAATTTTATATTGTCACACCGACCTCTCTGCTTCAAGGGGAAAAAATGGAATTTGTAACAAAATATCTGGCACAGGATATGATTGCTACCTGCTATCATCAAAAAGGAAGCAGACTAGAGTGGATTTTGACAGATGATAGCAGAATTTAAGAGAAACTTAGAATGTATAAATGCCATTTCGATTATATATTCCTGTTATCTCTGGTTCAGCATCATTATCTCTGTGCTGCCTTTTTTTCTTTTTCCCATTCTTTTCATCTTTTTCATTGGCCTCTCGATTTGTTCCCGGCATAGCCTGATAATTACTCTGTTTCTGAAACTTTTTCATTACATCCATAACAGCAGCAGTTAAATACTCGGCATCAGGATCTTTACTGCTAATGGCACCCAGTGCAGAACTTATCACATTAGAAGCCTGTTCTTTAGACTTGCAGGCTTTTAACTGTGCTTCCGTCTGCTGGCGCTGCATTTCGACACGCTGTGCAGTACGATAAAGCATCTGGTCATATTGCTGAAGGAAAGACATTTCGGCAGCAGAAAGTTTTTTTCCTGCTTTTAGCTTCGCACGAATTTTTGCCAGCCTATTTTGAACCTGTTCATCCGAAGGCTTCTGGGTTTTAATCAGAGAAAACGGATTGGTTAACAGGTCACCAAACTTCTGAGAGTCGTACATAGGTGGTTTGTTTTGTAATAAATCATTGGTTTGCATAGCACACCTCCTTTTTCTAAAAACTATATCGTATAATCCGAAGGAAATCATAAGAAAACAAAGGAGAATTTATTTTATGGCACAACGTATCTTTTTTCTTGCAGATACCCATTTTGGAGATGAAGGGATTCTGTGGTATGAAAAACGTCCATTTGAAACGGTAGAAGAGATGGATGAAAAAATAATTGAAAACTGGAATCAGACGGTAAAAGAAGAGGACCAGATCTTTTTATTAGGCGATTTTTCTTTCTATCCAGAAGATCAGACACGTGAGATTGGAAATCGTCTGAAAGGAAAGAAGACGTTGATTCTGGGAAATCACGATACGATGGGAATTGAATTCTACCGTACCTGTGGGTTTGAACAGGTTATTTCCTATCCGGTTATTTATGATGGCTTTTATATATTGTCCCATGAGCCGCTTTATTTAAACAAAAACATGCCATATGCTAATCTGTTTGGCCACGTTCATGGAAATCCGATTTATTCCAGCTGTTCTAGCCAGAGTTACTGCCTCTGCGTAGAAAGAACGGGATATATACCAATTGAATTTACGCAAATCAAAAAAGAAATGAAGGATCGACACAATCAGTAATACAGCTTATGTCAAAAAAAGGTACAGCGTGCCCTGTAAACCTTGTCCAATTTTTGTAAAGGTACTATACTGTCTGCCAAGGTATTCGGTATTTTTTGTTCAATTTTATATTAGGACAAAAAATTCAGATGCCACTACTATTAACAGCAGCAAATGCTGACAACAAAAAGGGAGGTTTTTAAATGAGACATAAGTGGCTTACAAAGGGGCTTGCTTCACTTATGGCATTGACAATGGTGGCTGCTATTTCACCAGCACCGGCAGTAAAAATCAGTGCAGCAGAGAACGAAAAGATAGAAAAGTCGGATTCTGACTATAATTATGCCAAAGCATTTCAGGAATCGTTATATTTCTACGATGCCAATATGTGCGGAGAGCAGGATGGAAGGCTTAGTTATCGTGGCGAGTGTCATAAGGAGGATGCAAGTGTTCCATTGATACCAAAGAATGACGATGGGGGTGGGACAAACATGTCACAGTCCTTTATCGATGAAAATAAGGAAGTACTTGACCCGGATGGAGACGGAACTTTGGATTTAAGTGGTGGTTTTCATGATGCTGGAGACCATGTAAAATTTGGTCTTCCACAAAGCTATTCTGCGTCTACTTTAGGATGGAGTTATTATGAATTTCGTGACTCTTTTATAAATGTCGGAGAACAGGAGCATATGAAAGATATCTTAAGACATTTCAACGATTATTTCTTAAGCTGTACTTTCCGCGATGACAATGGAAAAGTCGTTGCATTCGCTTATCAGATTGGAGATGGTTCTACTGATCATAATTATTGGGGGGCTCCAGAACTTCAGACAACAGCCAGACCAGTTTGGTTTGCAACAAGTGAATCACCAGCAAGTGACCAGTGTGCGGGAGCAGCAGCATCCCTTACAGTAAATTATTTAAACTTTAAAGATACAGAGCCAGAGTATGCAGCAGAATGTCTGGATACAGCAAAGGCATTGTATAAATTCGCGAGAAAGAACAGAGGATGTGGCTTCTCCGGTGGATTTTATAATTCAAGCTACGATGAAGATGAAATGTCCTGGGCAGCAGTATGGTTAAATATTGCAACAGGTGATAAGAATTATATTACAGATATTACTTCCGTCGATTCACAAGGAAATTACACTGGATATATGAAACGTATCATCAGTACCACATCCAGCACTTGGCAGAATATCTGGGTGCATTCCTGGGATACCGTATGGGGTGGTGTATTTGCAAAATTAGCACCAATCACCAATGATCCAGATATCTGGTACTATTTTCGTTGGAATATTGAATACTGGTCCGGTGTGAAACATCAAGATACATCCGATGGAACTTACATGGAAAAAACATCAGGCGGTTTCAGCGTTGCATCTACCTGGGGTTCCTGCCGTTATAATGCAGCTGCGCAGATGTGTGCTATGGTTTATAACAAATACGAAACAAAACAGAGTTTTGTAGAATGGGCAAAGTCCCAGATGGATTATATATTGGGTGATAATCCAATGGGTGTCTGCTATGAAGTCGGTTATGATGAAAATTCTGCTAAGAATCCTCATCATAGAGCATCCCACGGTTCTACCACAAACAGCATGGAAGACCCAGCTACAGCAAAACATACTTTATATGGTGCTTTAGTGGGCGGTCCTGATTTTGACGATTATTATGAAGATGACCGTACAAACTATGTATACAATGAAGTTGCAATCGACTACAATGCAGGATTTGTTGGTGCACTTGCTGGTCTGTATGAACAGTATGGAAAAAATCAGAAACCGATGGATTCTATTCCACAGGATACAGACGAGAAGCCATTTTATGCAGAAGCAAAGCTGGAACAGGAAAATACAGAGCGTACCCAGATAACTATCCGTGTACATAATGAAACAACCTGCCCTCCAAGATTGGAAGATGGCATCAGTGTCAGATATTTCTTTGATATTTCTGAAATGTTAGATGCCGGACAGTCTATTAAAGATATTAGTATTGCAGTCATATATGATGAAGCATTAACATGCGATGGCAAGGCAGCAGCTATCAGTAAACCGATTGCATGGGATGAAGACAAGGGAATTTACTATGTCGATATTTCCTGGAAGGGTGACAATTTCCATGGAAAACGTGAAATTCAGTTTGCTTTAGTAACGGGACAGGATTCTACATGGAAAACACATTGGGATCCAACCAATGATTTCAGCCGTGAAAATATCGGTGATGATTTTGCAGAAACTAAAAAGATTCCAGTTTATCTTGATGGTAAACCAGTTTATGGAGAAGAACCAGGTGCAGCAGCTATGAAACCAATCGTTTCCGCCAGTGTAAAAGGTGTTTCATATGGAGACGAAATTGATTTTACAAATGGCATTACACCAATTACTTTAAATGCAGATGTTACAAATGGTGACTCTGTATCAAAAGTTGAGTTTTATGTAAATGATGAAAAAGTTGGTGTGGATACGGATGCTCCTTATTCGGTAGAATACACACCAGTTCAGAGCAATGAAGAAGAAACAAAAAAACTTGCTATTACAGCAAAAGCGATCACTTCAGACGAAATTACCGTTTCAAGCAAAGCCTTTAATGTAACTGCAAGATTTTTAGAAGAAGTAAAACCAGTGATTGCAATCACAAGTCCAGAAGATGGTGCAGTCATTGACACGACAAAGGGTGACAAAACCGCTGAAATCGTAGTTTCTCCAATTGGCGACGGCAAATTTACAAAAGTTGTTGTTTATGCAGATGGCAAGAAAATTGGCGAAGGCGATTCTACAGGTGCAAAGGTAACTTACACCGCACCAGAAGGTTATGCACCAAATGCTACAGGCGTTTCTAAAGTAAAGATTATGGCAGAAGCAGTTCTTGCATCTGGAAGAGTGGTAAGCTGTGCTCCAATTACTCTTACAGTAAAACAGGAAATTAATCCAGAAAGCGCCGTCAGCCTTTCTATGAATGTGGACGGAAAAGGAAGCAGTGCAGAAACAACGATTCAGAGAAGATATACGATTACCAACAACGGGACAAAACCAGTTGATTTATCCAAGGTAAAAATCCGTTACTACTATACAAAGGAATCTACCGTTTCCCAGACATTTTTCTGCGATGCAGCAGGAATGAACTTCGACGGTGCACCTTACTACTTAGATGCAGCGAAGAATATCAAAGGTGATTTTATAACGATTAGCGGAAATGACTGCTATCTGGAAATTTCTTTCGCTGATATCGGCTATGATTTACAGCCTGGAAAATCCATCTCGATAGATACCAGATTTGCAAATTCCAGCTGGGCAGCAATGGATCAGACAAATGATTATTCTTATGATGGCGGAGATAGCATTGTTATGATGTATGACGGAGCAGTTGTACAGGGAGTGGAGCCAGAGGAATAATTTTATAGTTTTCAGTCTTTTCATGTTTCTACTTTACAATTCTTCCAAAGCATGGTATAGTTTCACCGGATGGTATTTCTTCGGAAAGCTATACCAGTAAAAATTACATACAGGTGATAGCAGAGACATCCACGATTTCTCGAAGATAGTAAAAGGACATACGAAGTATGCTTTTATACAGAAATGGAGGAGTAAAGGATGAAACAGACAGTTACAACCTTTCAGAAAATGAAAAATTCAAATCAGAAAATATCTATGCTGACCGCATATGATTACACAATGGCAAAGCTTGTTGACGAAGCAGGAATCGAAGGCATTTTAGTAGGGGACTCCCTCGGAATGGTTATGCTTGGTTATGAAAATACATTAAGTGTTACCATGGAGGATATGATTCACCATGCAAGAGCCGTTTCGAGAGGAGCCAAAAACGCACTCGTTGTCATTGATATGCCGTTCATGTCTTATCAGACATCCGTTTATGATGCAGTAAAAAATGCAGGAAGATTAATTCAAGAAGGAAATGGAACCGCAGTAAAATTAGAAGGCGGTAAAAAAGTATGCCCACACATTAAGGCGATTACGGAGGCCTCTATTCCAGTTATGGCTCATCTTGGTCTGACTCCACAGTCTGTCCATGAATTTGGGGGTTATAAAGTACAGGGGAAAACAGAGGATGCAGTGAAAAAGCTGTTAGAAGATGCAAAAGCAGTCGAAGAAGCTGGTGCATTTGCATTGGTTTTAGAATGTGTTCCAGATAAAATTGCAAAGAAAGTAACCGAAAGTCTGAGCATTCCAACCATTGGAATCGGTGCAGGAAAATATTGTGATGGACAGATTTTAGTTTATCAGGATTTACTTGGTATGTATGAAGATATGACACCGAAATTTGTAAAACGGTATGGTGAGGTTGGGCAGGCAATGAAAGAGGCATTTGCTGCTTATAAAAAAGAAGTGAGCGACGGAAGTTTCCCAGATGAAGCGCATAGTTTTCATGTAGAGGAACGGGTTTTAAAATGCGTTGGGGAGGACTAAAAAGATGAAGGTTAAAATCGTAAAAACAGTAAAAGAAGTCAAGGATTTTGTAAATCAGGCAGAAAAAGAGGGAAAGAGTGTTGGATTTGTACCAACGATGGGATATTTGCATAATGGACATAGAAGTTTAATTCACCGTGCCAGAAAGGAAAATGATGTTGTAGTTGTCAGTATTTTCGTCAATCCAAAGCAGTTTGGGCCAAACGAAGACCTGGCTTCCTATCCAAGAGATTTAAATAGGGATGCAGCTCTTTGTGACGAAGAAGGCGTTGATTTGATTTTCAATCCAGAGCCAGAAGAAATGTATGGTGAAGATTTTTACTCTTATGTTGGTGTAAATGTTTTATCTGAAAAACTCTGTGGTAAAACCCGTCCGATTCATTTTCAGGGTGTGTGTACTGTTGTTTTAAAATTGTTCAACATTGTAAAACCAGACAGAGCGTATTTTGGACAGAAGGATGCCCAGCAGCTGGCAATTATTAAACGTATGGTATTGGATTTAAATTTGGATATTGATGTAAAAGGATGCCCAATTGTACGTGAAGAAGACGGTCTGGCAATGAGCTCAAGAAATACGTATTTAAATAAAAAAGAAAGAAAAGCAGCATTGATTCTTTCACAGTCTTTACAGCTTGCTAAAAGAAAAGCAGCAGGTGGCGATAGAAATCTTGCTGAGATTTTAAGAGAGATGCGGACTTTGATTGAAATGGAACCTCTTGCAAAAATAGATTATCTGGAAGCAGTTGATATTACAACGGTTCAGCCGGTAACAGAATTGACAGAGAACACCATGATTGCCATGGCAGTTTATATTGGAAAAACAAGACTGATTGACAACTGCATGGTATTAGAGGAGGCAGCTGCATGCAGGTAACTATGTTAAAAGGAAAAATCCATCGTGCAACTGTCACGCAGGCAGAGCTTAACTATGTTGGAAGCATTACGATTGATCCACTCTTATTAGAAGCAGCTGGGATTTTTGAATACGAGCAGGTTCATATTGTGGATATAAACAATGGAAGCCGTTTTGAAACCTATACCATTGCTGGTGAACCTGGCAGTGGGATTATTTGCCTCAATGGTGCAGCAGCCCGTATGGTACAGACTGGTGATAAGATAATTATTATGGCTTATGCACAGATGGAACTTGAAGAAATAAAAGAACATAAACCAAATGTTGTTTTGGTTGACAAAGAAAATCACGTAAAAGAAGTTTTCCAATATGAAAAGCATGGTACATTTGAGGAGGACTAAGATGGACTTAACAGGAAAGACCATTGTGATTGGCGTGACAGGAAGCATTGCGGCTTACAAAATGGCAGACCTGACAAGCCGTCTTGTAAAGCAGGGATGTAATGTCCACGTCATTATGACTAAAAATGCAGCGAATTTTATACATCCGATTACCTTTGAAACACTGACCTCTCATAAATGCCTAATCGATACATTCGACCGGAATTTTGAATTTCAGGTAGAGCACATTTCCCTTGCAAAGCAGGCTGATGTTATGCTGATAGCACCAGCTTCCGCTAATGTTATTGGAAAAATGGCAAATGGTATTGCAGATGACATGCTGACAACAACGTATCTTGCTATGAAATGTCCGATTTTAGTAGCACCAGCCATGAATACCCGTATGTTTGAAAATTCAATTGTTCAGGATAATATTGAGAAGCTTAGAAAATATGGTTGTCAGATGATTTCACCTGCAAGTGGTCATCTTGCCTGCGGCGATACTGGTTCTGGAAAACTGGCAGATTTGGATACAATTTATGCTCATCTGGAATATGCTCTGACTGATAAAAAGGATTTATCTGGAAAAAACATTCTGGTAACAGCCGGTCCAACCCAGGAAGCATTGGATCCGGTTAGATATCTTACCAATCATTCTTCTGGAAAAATGGGATATGCCATTGCCAAAGCAGCAGCGAACCGAGGTGCCAATGTGACATTGATTTCAGGTCAGACTGTGCTGGATACGCCATTGTTTGTGAAAAAAGTTCCTGTTGTCAGTGCAGAGGATATGTATCAGGCGGTGAAAGAGCAGATAGCTGGGCAGGATATTGTAGTTATGTCAGCAGCTGTTGCAGATTACCGCCCATCGCAGTATATGTCCGAGAAAATCAAGAAAAAGGACGAGGATATGTCGATTCCATTGGAGCGGACAACGGATATTCTTGGATATCTTGGAAGCCTTGACAAGAAGCCGTTTCTTTGCGGGTTTGCTATGGAAACGGAGCATCTTCTGGAGCGTGCAAAACAAAAGCTTATGAAAAAGCATCTGAACATGATTGTGGCAAACAATTTAAAAGATACGGGAGCAGGATTTCAGGGGGATACGAATAAAATTACCATCGTCACAAAGGATGTGGAGAAGAGTCTGCCGATTATGTCGAAGGAAGATGTAGCTGGGGAGATACTGGATGCGATTGTGGAGATGGGAGAATAAATATTGACTGAAAAACAGGAAGGAAAGGACTGGAAAATATACAATCGACTACATACGAGGTATTGTAATGAAAAACGAACATTTATATAAAGAATGTGTTCTCTGTCCAAGAAAATGTAAAGTGAACCGCTTAGAGGGACAGCGAGGATATTGTAAAGAAACAAGTGAATTAGTGGCAGCGAGGGCAGCACTTCATATGTGGGAAGAACCTTGCATTTCCGGGGAAGAGGGAAGTGGTGCGGTATTCTTCTCGGGCTGTGCCATGGGCTGTGTGTTCTGCCAAAATCATAATATTGCAGCAGGAAAAGCGGGTAAGCCAATTACCATAGAACGATTATCGGAAATCTTTCTGGAACTTCAGGAAAAAGGTGCCAATAACATTAATTTGGTAACGCCAAGTCATTATATTCTTTCTATTATCGAAGCGGTTAAAATGGCAAAAGAAAAAGGGCTTCATCTTCCGGTTGTCTACAATTCCAGCGGATTTGAACTGCCGGAAATAGTTCGCCTGCTAGAAGGCTACGTCGACATTTATCTGCCGGATTTTAAATATATGAATGATACGATAGCAAAAAAATATTCCAATGCACCTCATTATGCAGATTATGCAAAGAAAGCATTAAAAGAAATGTTTCGCCAGACCGGAAAACCAGAATTTGATGAGCGGGGAATGATGAAGAAAGGAATCATTGTCAGACACCTGGTTCTGCCAGAGCATACGGAGGATTCTAAGAAGATTGTAAAATATTTGTACGAAACGTATGGAGATGATATTTACATCAGTATTATGAATCAGTATACGCCGTTGGAACAGGTGGCAGCTTATCCAGAGTTGAATCGTCCGTTGACGGATAAGGAATACGATGAGGTCGTGGACTATGCGGTTGATTTGGGTGTTGAGAATGGGTTCATTCAGGAGGGGGAAACGGCGAAGGATAGTTTTATTCCAGAGTTTAATTGTGAAGGAGTGTAATAAAATTACAGAGGTTCATTACTATATAGAGAAGCAGTAAAAAACCCACAGATGTACAGAATAAAATCTGAGTATCTGTGGGACTTTTGCGGTTATTTGAAGATTATATGGTTTTTAATAGATTAATCATCTCCACAGCTGACAGTGCACAGTCGTACCCCTTATTACCGGCCTTTGTACCAGCACGCTCGATAGCCTGTTCAATATTATCAGTTGTCAGAACACCGAACAGCACAGGAACGCCTGTATTCATGGAAACCTGTGCAACACCTTTGGAAACTTCATTGCAGACATAATCATAATGGGAAGTTGCACCACGGATAACGGCACCAAGGCAGATAACAGCATCGTATTTGCCTGATTCAGCCATACGTTTAGCGACAACAGGAATTTCAAATGCACCTGGAACCCAGGCAAGTGTGATGTCGTCGTCATTTACGCCATGACGGACAAGACCATCCACAGCACCACTTACTAATTTGCTTACGATAAAATCATTGAATCTTGCTGCTACAATACCAATTTTTGCTTCTTTTGCGACTAATTTTCCTTCTAATGTTTTCATAGTAAATTCTCCTTTTCTATTGCTTTGATTATAATAAATGTCCCATGCGGACTTTTTTGGTGTTTAAATAAAATGCATCGTATTTTGTCGGCTGAATATGTAATGGAATCCGTTTATGGATTTTTACACCATATTCTGCAAGCTGGCTGATTTTGTCGGGATTGTTGGTAATCAGGTTGATTTCGTTGACACCAAGCTCTTTTAACATATCAGCAGCGGGGTAGTAATCCCGGAGGTCTTCTTCAAACCCAAGTTTTAAATTGGCATCGACAGTATCGTAACCTTCATCCTGAAGAGCGTATGCTTTGATTTTGTTAATCAGTCCGATACCACGGCCTTCCTGCCTTAAATAAAGAAGAACGCCACGGCCTGCAGTACTGATTAATTTCAGGGATTCCTGAAGCTGCTTTCCACAATCGCATTTGGCGGAGCCAAGAACATCGCCAGTCAGACATTCAGAATGCATTCTGGTTAAAACAGGTTCTTTTGTATGAATGTTACCCATGGTTAAGGCAATATGATGGGAACCGTTTGATTTGTCAATGAATCCATATATTTTGAACATACCATATTCTGTTGGCAGGTTTGCACAGGAAACACGTTCCATAAGCTGACAGTTTTGTTTCATATAGGATTGAAGCTGCGCAATGGTAATGATTTTCAAATCATGTTCTTTGGAAAAGGAAAGGAGTTCTTTGGTACGCATCATAGTGCCGTCTTCCCGCATGATTTCACAACAGAGTCCGCATTCTTTTAAGCCGGAAAGACGCATTAAATCAACGGTTGCTTCTGTATGTCCGTTTCGCTCTAATACACCGTGAGGTTTTGAAATCAGAGGAAACATATGCCCTGGACGGCGGAAATCTTCTGGTTTTGCATCCGCAGCGACGGTCATTCGGGCAGTCAATCCACGTTCTACTGCGGAAATTCCAGTTGTTGTGTCGATATAATCGATGGAAGCAGTAAATGCGGTTTCGTGGTTATCAGTGTTATGGGCAACCATCGGCTCCAGACAGAGTTTATGAGCAAGAGCCTGTGACATCGGCATGCAGATAAGTCCTTTTGCATAAGATGCCATAAAGTTTACGTTTTCGGTTGTGGCAAATTCAGCAGCACAGATTAAATCACCTTCATTCTCACGGTCTTCATCATCTATAACCATGATAAGTTTTCCATTTTTTAATTCTTCTAATGCTTCTTCAATTGTATGAAAGTCCATAGTACTCCTCCTTTAAAATCCGCTTTTTAACAGAAAATCTTTTGTGATATTAGATTTTTTCTGAACACGTTCTTCCGTGGTAAGAAATTTTTTAATGTATTTTCCGATAATGTCATTTTCAATATTAATCATGTCTCCTGGATTTTTCAGCAGGAGAGTGGTATGGCTGGCGGTGTGTGGGATAATGGAAACTTGAAATGTCTGTTCTTTGTCGTTTACACCGCAGACCGTCAGGCTGATACCGTCTAAAGCAACGGAGCCTTTTTCAATAAGGTATCCGACAATGGATGCCGTGGTGTGAATCGTTAAAATTACAGCAATGTCATCCTGTTTTTTGTCAGTCAGGATTCCGGTTCCATCAATATGGCCGGAAACGATGTGTCCTCCAAATCTTCCATCTGCAGGCATGGCACGTTCTAAATTTACGAGGCTTCCACTTTTCAATCTTCCAAGGGAAGTTCGTTTTAGTGTTTCGTTCATCACATCAGCATGAAATACATTTTGTTTAAAACTGCATACGGTTAGGCAAACGCCATTTACAGCAATGCTGTCACCAATCTTAACATCTTCCATGATCTTTGAACCTTGGATGGATAGAGCAGAGGAAGATGCTCCTTTGTGTACACCTGTAATGGTTCCTGTTTCTTCAATAATACCTGTAAACAAGTGGATTCCTCCTATTCTTTTTTTGTATAGGTTAATAAAATATCTTCCTCAAACTGTGTCATTTTTTCAAAAGAAAATGCATATGCCTGTGCCGGAGTTTCTACCCCGACTCCACCAACAGGAGATTTTGCATCTTTGCCGCCGAAGATTTTTGGTGCAATGTAAACAAGCAGGGAATGTACCAGATTTTCTTTCAAAAAACTTTCATTCAATGTGGAACCGCCTTCTAAAAGGATACTATCAATATTTTTTCTGCCAAGCTCCTGCATCAGCCACGGTAAATCCAGTCTTCCATCCAGTGAGAAAGGAACTTTTAACAGCTCGACACCCGCACGTTCAAGAGCGGCAGCATTTCCGGTGGAATCTTCACAATAAGCTGTAATGGTAGGAACGTTTTTTGCGGTTTTTACAATCTGAGAGGTGAGTGGTGTCCGAAGATGCGTGTCGCAGATGATACGAATTGGATTTACACCCTCGGAAATCCGGCAGGTAAGAAGCGGATCATCTGTCAGTACGGTCTGGATACCAGCCATAATAGCACTGTAACGGTTTCTTAACTTGTGGACATGATTTCTGGCTTCTTCTCCGGTAATCCATTTAGATGCACCAGTGTGGGTCGCAGTTTTTCCATCTGCGGTCATTGCGTATTTCATGATAACATAAGGAGTTTTATTCTGGATAAAGTGAAAGAATGGCTGATTTAGTTCAATTGCTTCTTTTTCTAAAACACCAGTCACCACTTCAATCCCGTGTTCTCTTAAAATTGCGGCACCTTTTCCGCCAACCAGAGGATTTGGATCCATAGAAGCAATTACCACTTTTTTGATGTGATGCTTCAAAATGGCTTCAGTGCAAGGTGGTGTTTTTCCGTAGTGGCAGCAAGGTTCTAACGTAACATACAGGATGGCACCGTCTGCTGGTTCTGAAAGAGAGGCAAATGCGTTGCGCTCTGCATGAAGTTCTCCGTATTTTTTATGATAGCCGGAACCGATTATCTTATCATTTTTTACGATAACCGCACCAACCATTGGATTGGGATTGGTATATCCGGCACCTTTTTCTGCAAGATTCAGTGCCAGTCTCATGTATTGTTCATCTGTCATCGGATTCCCTCCAATCAAAATTTATTTATAATTAATAACATAAAAAGATGCCTTGAATGTTTCTTCAAGGCATCTTTGGAATGAGACAGGAAACTGGAATGTTTATTTTAGGATATAAAAAAAGCTCCCGAAATAAATCATTCCAGAGCCTATCACTTACAAATATGTATAAAAAATAATATACGTGATCTTCTTTCATCCAGACTTTACTGTCGGCTTCGGAATTACACCGAATCAACCTTACGGCTCGTGGGCTGTTACCACCGGTAGGGAATTGCACCCTGCCCTGAAGATTTCCTATTCAATTGAACTTATTATAGCTGTGTAAAATTATTTTGTCAATACAAAAGATAAAATAATTAAAGCAAAAATGGAGAACATTTAAATATTCGGTCATAAATGAGTGCAAAAACAAGTTTTGTAATTTATTTGAGGATGCGTTACAATGGTATTAGAAAATGAACGAAAGAGGTAAGAGTATGGAATATTTTGAATTGCTGAATATGGATGGAACACCTGCTGGAAAAGTGAAAGAGCGCAATCAGGTACATAAGGATGGTGATCTGCACGGAGGTTCCCATATCTGGGTAATCCGTAAGACAGATATGGGAATAGAAATCCTGCTGCAAAAGAGAAGTAAGGACAAAGACTCCTTTCCGGGATGTTTTGATATATCCAGTGCAGGACATGTGGCTAAGGGGGAAGATTTTTTGTCTACGGCAGTCCGTGAAATAAAAGAAGAACTGAATCTGACTGTAAAAGAGGAGAATCTGACCTTTCTATTTTCTCAGTATGTCGAAGGGCATTATGTGTTTCATAATGAAACATTTTTCAATAGGGAAATTAATTATGTTTATCTGTTAAATCTCGATGTTTCTTTGGATGATTTGAAATTTCAGGAAGAAGAAATTGAAGGCTTAAAGTGGATGGATGCCAGAGAACTTAAGGGAGTAGTTCAAAGTGGGGATGAGAACTACTGCATTTGGAAAGAGGAGTATGAAAAATTATACCAATATTTACAGAATGAAAATATAATCGAACACTGACAAAATATGTACTTTTATGGTATAATAGATTGAATAAAATAGGATAAGTATGAGGATTGGAGATATCAATGAAAGAAATATATAAAATTCCTCAGGAATTCTTCCGGCTGTTTACTTCAAAAAACAGATACATTTATATGGAAGCACTGACAGCTGTCTACGATGAATATCTGTATAATGACTATTTTCTCACCAGGGAAACCTGCATTACCATTATAGAAGAGCATTTTTCCAACCGGACGGTTGATATTTCGGCAGATTTAGAATCCGATGAGCTAGAAAGCTATGAGCCGATGCCATCTAGAATCCTGTCAAAGCTTTTGCAGTTTGCGTGGCTTAGGAGGATTGAAGACTATACGTCTTTTACGACCAATATCATTATCCCGGATTATGCATCTGTTTTTATTGAGGCATTCAAAACCATTGAAGAAGATGATATGGAAGATACGGATTTGTACATTCAAAATGTGTACGCCAACATTTATTCTTTCTATCATGACAAAAAGGCAGGACTTGGTCTCTTAAAAACAGCCTTAGTAAACACGAAAAAACTGAACCGTGCTTTACAGGAACTTCTTCACAACATGGATAAATTTTTTGCTTCCCTCCTAGAAAAGAACAACTATGAAGATTTACTGAATGAACATTTAAATGTATATGTTGAAAATATTGTCAATCGAAAATACAGTTTATTAAAAACAAGCGACAATTTTTACATTTATAAGAATGATATTAAGACACTTTTACGGGAAATCGGTGAAGATGAAGAACGTCTTTATGTGTTACGGGAGAAACTGGTTTCCGAAGGAAAAACGCCGGAAAAGGCGGAAGAGATGATTGCCCAGACGTTAGATTATATTAGTCAGGGAATTGTAAATATGGAAAAAAGGATTGCTCATATTGATACGGAACATACGAAATATGTCCGTGCTACAGCAAGCCGTCTGGAATATCTGTTAAGTCAGGATACGGATACGCAGGGAAATATCCTGTTTTTACTAAACAGACTAAGTGACAAAAAAGCAGAAGAACCAGAAATGCTTCGAAGCATTGCAGAAACGGTGCAGCTGAATACATTTGGCTTTCTTTCCAAAGAATCCTTTTACCAGAAACGTGGAAAGCGAAAGAATTTTGAAGATACTGTGGCAGAGACAGAATCCAAAGAAGTGGAACTGTCGAAAGAAGAGATTTTATCTGCAAATAAAAGCAGCGTTCACTATTCTCAAAAACAGATGGATGATTTTGTGGTTTCCCGAATGAAGGACGGTGTATACGATACAGAGCAGTCACCGGTAACCACACAGGAAGAATTTGAACTGCTGATACTGGCATACGATGCGTGTGTTGGCAAGAAAAGCCCATTTGAGGTAACAAAAGAACAAGGAATTCAGTTGGAAAACGAGAAATTCGTTTATCCGAAACTGATATTTACAAAAAAAGGTGACAGGAGGAAAGAAGCGGATGAATGAGTATTATAAGACATTATCTGACACGGACAGGGAAGAAATCAAAAATATCATCAATACGTTGTATGCACAGACATTTTTAATGGAGCGTTATTATGAAAAACGTTCATCTCGTTATGTAATCAATAAATTATATCGAAGCTGTGAAAGACACTTTGATTTTCTAAAAGAATATTTTGATGTGGCAGGAATTGAACTGGTGGAAAACCGCCAGGCAGGCGTAATGGCACTTCGTTCCAGTCAGCTGATTGCAGAGAAATTAAGTAGATTAACGACGATTTTTCTGCTGCTGCTTAAAATGATTTTCGATGAGAAAATGAATATGGCATCTAATGCGTCTCATGTATTTACAACAATCAATGAAATCAATGAGAAAATCCAGCTGTTTGGTCTGATGGGAAATAAGCCGTTATCTATCACGGAAGTAAGAAAGACCATCAGCGTATTAAGAAGATATCAGATTATTGATATTTTGGATGATTTATCGGATATTGCACCAGATACCCGGATTATTATTTACCCTACCATTCATATGGTGCTAGATGCCCAGAAAATCAATGAACTGGTAGAAAAATATCAGGAAAGTGAGGAAGAGGAACATGGAGAGACATCTGGTAATGACGAAGATGTGTCTGAACAACTGGCACTACATTAATGAAAAGATACTTCATTTTCATAAAGACATTAACTTTTTTACCGGACATTCTGGAAGCGGAAAGTCCACTGTTTTAGATGCCCTTCAGATTGTTCTGTATGCAGACAGCAACGGTCGTGGTTTCTTTAATAAGGCAGCAAAAGAAGACTCTGACCGTACGCTGATTGAATATCTTCGAGGAATGAAAGTTGTATCGGAAAATAATAAAGCGGCATACCTTAGAAACAATAATTTTTCTACCACTATTGTGTTAGAATTTCAGAATTCAGAAACGCTGATGTATCAGTGTGTGGGAATCGTATTTGATGTGGATGTTGCTTCTAATGACTATAATCGTCTGTTTTTCTGGCATAAAGGTGAATTTCCTGCAAATGGTTATCGTATCAATGGGAAAACCATGTCTATTAAGGAACTGAAAGAATATTTAAAAGACAATTACGAACGTACCGAATATGAATTTAATACAACAAATGAAAAATTCCGTGCTAAATTATATCATGAATATTTCGGCGGATTAAATGAAAAAACGTTCCCGGCATTATTTAAACGTGCTATCCCGTTTAAAATGAATATGAAACTAGAAGAATTTGTAAAGGAATATATTGCGACAGAACGGGATATTCATATTGAAGACATGCAGGACAGCGTTATGCAGTATGTAAGGCTTCGTAGAAGACTGGAAGATACGAAACACGAAATCAGTCTGCTGGAAGAAAATAACAGACAGTATGATATATACCGCAAAAATATCCGGGGGGGTATGAATCGTTCTTACTGTTTGGATAAACTGGAGCTGGATGGAAAGAAACACAAACGTGTTTTTTTAGAAACACAGAAAACAGTTTTTGCAAAGGAAGCAGAAGAACTGAAAAAGAAAATTCAGGCCGAAGAAGCAGAACTGTTAAAGCTTCAAAAGGAAAGAGATTCAGTGCTTCTAGCAATGGAAAACAGTGATGTAGAGCATTTAAAGAAACAGTTAGAGGCAAATCAGGAATTGTACTGCATACTGGAGAAAACCAAGAAACAATATGACAAAATGGCAGCAGGTCTTACAAACTGGAAGCAGATAGCAGATTTCCCAGAAGAGGGACTGAATGCTGTGCTAAAGATTCAGAGCTATACAGCCGATACAGACGATTTTACAAAGCTGAAATCCATTACAGCGAAGTATCAGGTGGCATTTTTACGGGAAAAAGATAAGCTGGTTCTGGAAAAACAGCGTGTAAAAGAAGAAATGGATGCCCTGAACAGCGAAATGAGCAGTCTGAAAAAAGGAAAGAAAGTATATCCAGCTTATTTGGCAGAGGCACGGGATTTACTGAAGGCTGCTCTGAAAGAGAAACATGGAAAGAGTATAGATGTGCGTTTTGTAGCGGATACGATTGAAGTAACCGAACCAGAATGGCAGAATGCAGTGGAAGGCTATATGGGAGGAAATAAGTTATCTCTTGTAACTGCACCGGAATATGTACAGGATGCGATGGAAATTTATGAAACTCTGGATAAACAAAAATATTCCAAAGTTTCCATTTTAGATACTATGCGTGTTATGAGCCGGGAACAGAAAGCAAAAGAAAATTCTCTTGCAGCAGTTGTTAAGGCAGATTCTGACTATATGACAGCATATGTAAATTACCTTCTTGGAAATGTTATTTGCTGCGTCGATGTAAAGGAACTTAGAAACTGTGAGTGTGGTGTAACAAAGGACTGTCTGCTTTATAAAGGATATAAATTAAAGCATATGGAACCAAAGAATTACCGTGAACTGGCATTTATCGGACAGAACTCTGTGGAGGCACGTCTGGCACAGCTTAGGGAACAGGTAAAGGAAGCACTGGTACGGGTGATGCCGGTTACAAATAAATTACAGGAAGTTCAGGAAAAGTTAAGTTATGAATATTTAACGGATGATATTTCTATCTATGAAGAAAATCTTCAATCTGTTATCAGCCTTGCAGAAAAAAAACAGCAGATGGAAGAGATGGAAGAGAAGCTTCGCTCTTTGGAACAAAAGACCCAGGTACAGTGGCAGGAAAAACGAAATGATATTGAAAAACGTCTGAAAGCAAAACGTCAGGAAAAAGAACAAGATGCAACGCTGCTTCATGATAGGGAACGTGCACTTATTTCATTTGAAAATGAACTTTCTACACTGGAACAGGAAATACGGATTGAGGAACAGGCAATTGTTGTGGATGAGGAAAAAGAAGCCGTTTATGCAGAATTGACACAAGGAATTACGTTAGAAAATATGGATAAACTCAGAGCAAGATTTTTCCGCGAGAAAACAGCATTTGAGAAGAAGGCAGAGGAGGAATACCATAAGCTTTTGGAAATTCGTCAGAATTATCAGAAGGAATACGGGTATCGTGGATTTTCTGTCGTTTCTAGAGAAAATAATGCCTATGATCAGTTGCTAGAAACGCTTCAGAGTGATAAACTAAATGAATACATGGAAAAAGCAAAAGAGCAGGGAAAAACTGCAATTTATCACTTTAAGACAGACTTTATCTATAAGATAAGGGATGCCATTAAAGAGGTGTTACAGCAGAAGGATGATTTAAACCGTATTCTTGCAGGCATGGATTTTGGAAAAGACCGTTATCGTTTTGTGATTTCTAAAAGCCAGGGATCAGAAGGCAGATTTTATGATATGTTTATGGATCAAAATCTGGAGATTAATCCCCAGGCATTATCTGATAATATGGAAAACCAGATGGATTTATTCTCTATGGAACATGAAAATCATTATCAGGAACTGATACATGAACTACTGGATTTATTTATGCCGCCGGAAGACTGTGACCAGGAAACGGTAGAAGAAGCCAGACGAAATATGGAGCGTTATGCAGATTACAGGACCTATTTGTCTTTTGATATGGAACAGATTATTGAAGGAATGCCGCCAATGCGTTTAAGTAAAATGCTAACGAAGAACTCCGGAGGAGAAGGACAGAATCCTCTGTATGTAGCACTCTTAGCCAGCTTTGCACAGGTGTATCAGGCAGGTGGCAGAACGTCCATTAAAAACCGGGCAACCCCACGACTGGTTGTACTGGATGAAGCATTTTCCAAAATGGATGCTCAGAAGGTTGAGAGCTGTATCCGCCTGATGCGTAATTTAGGATTCCAGGCAATCATTAGTGCGACAAACGATAAGATTCAGAATTATGTCGAAAATGTCGATAAAACATTTGTATTTGCGAATCCTAATAAAAATCATATTTCTATTCAGGAATTTGAACAAAAAGAATTAAAAGCGGTATAAGACCGTATTACATGCAGTATTAGAAGACTATAAAAAGGAGGCTTATGCGCCTGACTTTTACGACGCAGAACAGTATGAAAAATCATAATTTTAAAATTACTCTGTCTTATGACGGTACAAAATATAATGGATGGCAGAACCAGAAAAACACATCCAACACAATTCAGGAAAAACTAGAAACTCTATTAAGCAAAATGACAGGGGAAAAAATTGAAGTAATCGGTTCCGGCAGAACCGATGCAGGGGTACATGCCCTGGCTCAGACTGCAAATTTCCATACTGACAGCGAAATGAGTGAACAGGAAATTTTGACTTATATGAATACCTACCTGCCACAGGATATTGCGGTATCCAGAGTGCAGCAGGTAAATGGCAGATTTCACAGCCGCCTGAATGCAAAGGAAAAGATTTATGAATACCGAATTTTAAACAGTAAGATTCCAAATGTATTTGAGCATAAATATCAGTATCAGATTCCACAGAAACTTGATGTGGAAAAAATGCGGGAAGGTGCGAAGCATTTAGCTGGTACCCATGATTTTCAGGCATTCTGTTCCACGAAGAAGTCGAAAAAATCTACAGAAAGAATTTTGTATTCCGTTGGAATCCAGGAAAACGGAAGTGAAATCCGCATCGTATTCCGTGGAAATGGATTTTTATATAATATGGTTCGTATTATGACGGGAACACTGATTGAAATCGGCTTAGGTAAAAGAGAACCAGAAAGCATTCTGGAGTTATTTGAAACAAAAGAACGAAGCCAGGCAGGATTTAAAGCACCAGCTTCTGGTCTGTTCTTGGTAAGTGTAGGTTATGAACTAGACAATTAAATGGAATAAATTGACAAAAGAGATTTTTATGTTATGCTAATATGTGGACCAGTAATTCGATAGGAGAATAACATGAAAAAGAAAAAGGTATTTTGTTTTTTCTGCTTTTTTATGTTTCTGGCACTGCTTTTTAGTGGGTGCCAGAAACAGGAAAAAAAGAAAGACAATATGAAAGCTATAGTCAGTGAAATAACATCGACACCGAATAGCAGCAGATATTCTGATATGGAATATTTGTCAGATACAGAGCAGAAAAAGCTTTCTGTACAGACATTATCAGAGAAAGATAGAATTTATAAAATTCACTTGTATGAAGAGGAAATAGAAGATACTTACGTGCTTTATGTAGCACTGCCGGGAAAGCTTGATAGGAAAAGAGAATATCCGGTTGTATATTTACTTGGAGCGAAGCCGCTTCTTTCTGATATTCGGATGCTTCAGAATAAAGAAGGAAATTCAGTAGAAAAAATTTATGTGGCAGTTACTTATCCGGATTATGTTAAGACAAAAGAAAGGCAACAGAGAGATTTTGTCGAAAATAAAGAGAAATTTTATCGTATGATTACGGACAAAATCATGCCGCTGATAGAAACCCTATACCAGGGAGATTTAACACAATCAACGTTATGTGCGGAAGGAAAGGCTGCTTCTTACATAAGCGAATATGGAATTTTTGATGATGGATTTAAATTTAAACATTATATTTTGGTTAGTCCGGATTACAAGCATTCTGCTTATAAAGGGAGCGTTCTTTTCAAAGAGGAAGATTATGCAGAACATGAAGTCGAATTGAAAACGTCGGTTTATTTTTATATTGGCAAAGATTCTGACGAAACAGAAAATTCTATTTATACGAAGAATTTTGCTTCGGCTGTGCAGAAACATAACTTTACTGGATGCTCGGTATCTTATGAAGAAATAGACGGATATGGAAGTTCCACGGTCTGGTTTCCAGCGATAACGGAGGCCATGTATGAAATTTATGGGGAATCAGTTTCAGCACAGGAAAGTGCTGTTGATTTTAGTCCCAAGTTTGAAGAGGAATTGCCTGGATGGAAATACAGCAAAATGGGGATGTCTGTAAATGAAACAATCTGGGAGGATGACTGTCAGGCTTGCAATCTGGTTTCTGGACAAAACTACCAAATTCAAGTGTTCTATAATAATGGCTATAGTGCGGCATCATCTCAGAATCTGATTATTCTTCCTTATACAGAACTGACAGCAGAAGAAATCGGCAGTCTTCTGGAAAAACAGAATTTAAATGGACGGGTACTGATTATGACCATAAAAGGAACGGAGATAGATGATGAAAATCAGGATATGAAACAGAATCCAGAAACTTTTCTTTCTTTTTTATGTACACAGGTACTTGGAAAGCTGAAGTCAGGAATGGAATTAAGTTTTGATAAGATTTCCATTGCAGGTGGACATGCGGAAGGATATTTTTCTCTCTATGCATATTTTCATCAGGATACGATTTGTCATGGTAGAATCAATCAGTTTATTTCCTGGTACCCAGAACTGACATATGTGACAGAGAATAAAACGATTGCAGCATGGAAAAATTTCTGGAAGGAACGTGGTGGTGATGAGGAAAGAAATAGTCATCTTACTATCTATCTGGAGAAGCTGGGGAAGAAAAATAAAAATAAGAAATACAGAAGGATGCTTCAAAGTCTGAAAAGAGAGGCTGAAGAAAACTGCAGTATAAGTCTAGAACAGAAGACTGAAAAAAGAGTAGAATATCAGAAACTGCTCTTGAAAATTGTGAAAAATGATTAATATGACACTGTTTGACACAAAAATCCATAGTAAGTATAATGAAAACAAGTGAATGGATGGTGGAAAGAACATGAAAAAGGAACCAAAGAAGAAAAAGTGGTTTTCCTTTAAGAAAAAGAAACTAAAAAACAAATTTATGCTTCTATACCTTGTTGCTGTAATCATTCCAGCAGTTCTTATGGACAGTATTCTGGTCTATAAAATTAATATATACGAGCAGCGGGAACAGAAAAGCCAGCTGGAAATTTCAGAAAATGAAGTGATCAGTCGTTTTACATCGGTAGTTCAAAGATGTGTACAGATGACGTATAATACTGGAAAAGATGAGGAACTTAGAAACTTTATTTTCAAGCAGTATCCTGATAAAATCCAGTATTTGTCTGAGTATAGAAAGTTTACCCGTTACAGCTGCCTAAACTATTACCGCTATAATACAGACATTAAACAGATACAGATTTATGTGGACAATGATACGATTTGTGATACGGATGAAATCTGTCAGTTGACGGATGACGTGGAGAAAAAGTGGTGGTATCGGAAATTTGCTGCATCAGAAGCAGATTTATACATATTTGAAGATTTGTCCCGTAATGGAGGTTCCCAGACGAATCCATATGCAGGAACAATCAGCATGGTTCGAAGAATACGGCAGGAAGATGGAACGGGTAAAGCAGTTATGCTGATTGATTTAAATTATGAACAATTGAATCGTTATCTTATGAATAACAGCAGCAGTGAAGATATTTATCTTTGTAATAACAACCGGATTTTGTTTTCAAATAATAAATCCGTTTTTGAACAAGGGAGTACACCGGTCATTGAATCGGTTACATCAGGAGGAAACTGGGTAAAGAATAGAATACCTTTGGATGGACAGACTTGGACAGTGGTTATGAAGTCCAGTAAACTGCCTCTTTGGGATACGATTCTTTCATCAAAGCAGATTTTTCTTGTATTACTGATTATTAATTTAATCTTTCCAAGCTTTGTTATTCAGGGAATTGTGAAATCTGTTGTAGGGCGTCTTCATACGCTGGATGAGCACTTTGGAAGTCTGGAAAAAGAAGAATTTAAATTTATTGAAGAGAAACCCGATGGGGATGAAATCGATCAGCTGTTCCGCCATTACAACCAGACGGTAGAACGGATTAAGAAGCTGATTGAAACGATTATCCGGAAAAATAATCAGCAGCATCTATCAGAAGTATCTAAGAAGCAGGCAGAACTGAATGCTTTGAATACTCAGGTAAATCCACATTTTATGTACAATACGCTGGAATGCATCTGTATGAGAAGCATGATTAAAGGGGAAAAGGAAACGGCAAATGTGGTCCGGAGTCTGTCTGCACTTTTAAGACAGATGTCAAAATGGAATAAAGATGCACTGCCGGTGGAAGAGGAAATGGATCTGGTAGAAAAGTATTTAACCATACAAAAATATCGTTTTGACGATCGGCTTTCCTATGAACTGGAAATGGCAGAAAACTGTAAAGGGCTGATTATTCCGAAACTTACGCTGGTTTCTTTTGTAGAGAATGCATGTGTGCATGGGATTGAAGAAAGTGTAGATGGAGGAACTATTTCTGTCCGTGTTATTGAGGATGGAGAAGATATTCAGATTATCATCAAGGATACTGGAGACGGCATGACGCCGGAAAAGCAGAAGGAACTTATGGATAAGCTGGAAAAGGCAGATATTAATGTTTTATACAATTCAAAAAGTACAGGAATTCTGAATGCTTATATTCGTTTAAAAATGCATTTTCCGGATGAACTGGAATTTCATCTGGAAAGCACGAAAAATGTTGGAACGTGTATTACGATTTGGTTGAAACATGTTTTAGCAGGGGTAAGGGAGGAAAATGAATGTACCAGGTTTTAATTGTTGATGATGAACCATTTATGAGACAGGGACTTAAGGTGATTATTGATTGGGAGAGTTATGGATTTACTATTGCAGATGAGGCAAAGAATGGATTGGATGCATATGAATTACTGAAAAAGAAAAAATATGATTTATTGATTCTGGATATTAAAATGCCAGGAATGACTGGACTGGAATTGGCAGCAAAAATCCGGACAACGATTTCCAAACGCCTAAAAATTGTTCTGCTTAGTGGCTATAGTGAGTTTTCTTATGCAACAGAAGCAATGAAATATAATATTGGGAATTATTTACTGAAGCCGATTCAACCGGATGAACTGGTTAAAGTGCTCAAAGAAGTAAAAACAGATTTGGAGCGTTTTAAAAAAGCGGATGAAATGCGGAAAGCAACAGCATCGGTTGTTGGAAGCAATTATCTTCGGGAAACGCTTGCAGGCAGGAAGAGTGAGCAGGTATCAAAGGGGCTGGAGCGGGCATTCCGTAATCAGAGTGCCCTTCATTATCTACATATTGAAATATATCAAAATGATGAAAATTTCAAGAAACTGACGGATGATGAACAAAGCAGTCTGTTTTGGAAGCTTTACGATAAACTAACAGAATATATGGGTGATTTTAGAGGAAACTGTATCTGTAATGTTGGGAAAAACCAGCAGTTTGAAATAGGAATTATTATATCAGAACAGGTGCTTAAGAAGAAGGAATGTGCCACAGTGTCTCAGCTGGAACAGAATCTGGAAAAGGTTGCTTCGTCAGAATTTTCCTATACATTAAGTTTTTATATGGGAGAAGAAGTGGAGTCCATAAAAGACATTTTAACATCATATTTGTCCTCTATGGATAAAAAGGCAGGGGAAAGCAGTGCTCATGATGTAGAGCTGCTTTCGAAAATTGAACGGGAACTTCGTACAAATTATCAGGAGAATTTAAGCCTGAAGGAATTGAGTGAAAAATATTATATTAACAGTGCTTATCTTGGACAGTTGTTTAAAAAGAAATATGGTATTTATTTTAAGGATTATTTGAATTTAATTCGGGTAGAGCGGGCGAAAGAACTGCTTCTTTCTTCAAATGAAAAGGTTTATAAGATTTCAGAACTGGTTGGTTATAACAATGTTGACTATTTTATTAATAAGTTTACGAAGCTTGTGGGAATTACGCCTAGCAGATATCGGAATCAGAATGTAAAGAAATAATATGTTGTGAAGGAGCCAGAAAAAAACTTTCTGGTTCTTTTTGTCTGCTTAGCATGGGAAAATTTAAAAGTATAAGATTTCTTCGATGAAAAACAGGTTGTATTTTGCAAAATCATATGGTAAAATCATTCTATCACTTCCTGAATTATCTATTTTTCACATTCTATTTACGCCTGTTCTGGCATGTGGCTAATCCATAAAATACAGGAAAATAAAATCATAGGAGATTATAATGAAAAGAAAATTACTTTTATTTATGCTGGCGATCTGCCTTTTTATAGGACAGATTCATGTATGTCAGCCTGTTTCAGCAGAAACTTACTTGAAAGAAAAAGATTTTTTAAACCTTCTTTTGGAGAAAATGGAATGGAATGATATGGGGGATAGTGTAGATACTTATGAACTGGCTTTGGCAAAAAAGATAATCACTAAGTCAGATAAGGCACAGTTTAATAAGGCATTAACAAGGCAGCGTGCAGCTCTTTATTTATCAAGAGCAGATATTGCTGCAAATGGAAATACATATGATAAGACATTATATAAAAAAATTGTTTCTGGTGGCAGGATTTCGGATTTAAAAGCAGTTTCTTCTTCCTGCCGGACTTCTGTCGTTAAAATGTATGAAAAGGGAATTATGATAGGGGATTCTAACGGAGCGTATAGTCAAAACCGGAAGTTTTCACCTGATACAAAAGTTACGCTATCCTTGGCAAAGAACTGTCTGATACGTTTAAAAACAGTAAGTAAACGGAAACAGATAAGTCCGGATGGACAATTGCTCAGGACAACTAATCTTCCACATAATGCAAAAAGTTACCCATACATTCTGCAGAGTTTTCCAAATAGCTTTTATCAGGCAAAGTTTGAATACCAGATTACGAAGTACAATTATACGCCGGTAAGACTGATAGATTATGCAAGTCCTGTGGATATTGGAAAAATGGTGTTTGCTTATAATGGAACCAGAATGCAGACAGTGCTGGATAATCATTTGGATGATTGGTGTAAAACCGTGAAGAAGAATATACAGACACGTTTTAATGTAAATTACAAAACAGTAAATGCAAGCTGGGTGAATAAGCTGAGAAGTACATATTATGTGTTTGATGGGGATGCAGTGGCAAACAGCAGGCAGACGGAAGATATCAAGGATTATGTGAAACGGATGAAAGCGAATAAGGTGGTGATAAAGACAGAGAAGGTCGTCGTGGAGAGGTCGACGGTGTATAGTTCTGGTACAATCTATATTCGTGTTTATGTTAAATTTAAAGTAAAAGAATGCAATAGCTTGAGTAACTTAAACAATGTAATTTACAATGATGGAATCAGTATTAAAAACCTTAAGAAGAATACTTGGAAAGAGTGTTATTTTGATATTGGTGTTGGAACGTGTAATGGGTATAGTTTGGGGGAGGATTATGCAATATTAGATAATACTATAATAAATATAAAATAGGGGGAATGTAAATGAAGAGAATTTTATGAACTTTATTATCACTTTTTTTCCTTTTAATTAGTGTATTGGAAAATAATACTTATATTAAAGCACAAAATTCTGCAATAGTTTTTATTAATGGAAGTATTACATTTAAAACATCGGATACGCAAGCAACTACAGGAATTAAATGGAAAACCGTTGGCTTTACAATAACAAGGGTTCCATGTTTATCTGCAAGTACTAATAATGGAGGATATCCTATAAAATATAAGCATGCAATGATTTTATTAAGGGATGAGTGGGTAACAAGTAGTCAATATGATGGAATAGTGAAAATGACCTTCACCATCCCAAAATCCGTTGTAAGCTCCGCACTTGTCAAAGCTGGAATGAGTGACCTGAAAAGTAATGATATCATATATTTGCATGGTATTTTCCAGGTTACTCATAATGGAAAAAATTATGGAAGTAAGAAGTATGACCTTCCATCCATTACGAATGCAGAACATTGGGCAAATCCAGATGATTTTGAAGATCGATTTGATATTAAAGTCATTTATAAGGCGCCCAATGAACCTGTAGGTGTTCAGTATAAAACGTCATCTGGTGCAGTAATCGAAACGAATACCCTGCCAGAAAGCAAATGGGTTATACCAGGAAGTACAGTTTCTTTTGCATTAGATACAGAGAAAACGTATTCTGGTAAAAAATATCGCCTTTATAAAAGTTACATTCGCTATTATGGTTTACAAACAGCAATTCAGGGATATGGGCGAAATACTTTGAATGGGGATTCTCTGAGTGATGTAATGAATCGAAATATCAGGCAGCGGGTTGGCGGAGTTCAGTTTGTTGGTATTATGAAAGAAGTGAAAGACCAAAGTTCGGAGACGGAAGGCAGTTATCAAGTAAATCAGATGGAACCACTTCCGTATGGAGAAATTGCTGCAGATGCCAGAGGCAAGCCACAGTTTAATGTACAGGATGGAATACCAACTACTGAAAATTTATATATTAATGTATTTACTCAACGTTATCTACTTGCATATGAGTATGAAAAAATAACAGGAAAAAAACAATATACAGTAACAGTGAAACGGAATTATAGTTTGTCATGGAAGGAAAATGGAAAACAGAAGACAGATACACAAAGTTTACAGAAGACAGTTACTATTACAAGAACTTATTCTTACTGGAAATTAAAGAAATTAGAATACTATAAAATAAAAGATGCAATCATTCAAAATGGTGCACTGCCAGGTGGTAAAAAGGTGATACGTCCACCAAATGGTATGGAACCATCTGCATTATATTTCATTTATAGTGAAAAAGAACATCTTAAAGAACCTTCTTATCAGAAGACAATTACACTGCCTTCTGAATCAATTCAAGGGGCGGATTCCTGCCCAGCTCTACCAGATGAAAATTTTGAAAGTTATGCAGATGAATCTATCGGAGAAATACAGGTAAAAAATGATATGTTTTCTTTTGATGGAAAAAATATAACAACTGCCCAATGGAAAGAAAAGGAGACGGATAAACCATGTCTGACTTCAGAAGAAGTACCAGAGACAGAAAAAAATGATTTATATCAAAATGGCCTGACTATTCCTGCTGAATTGGCAAATGGTATTTATGAAACAGATGGTATTGTTGAATATCAGGCTGTGGAATTATACCAGACAAGTCAGCCGCCTTTACTTACCTTTGCTATTGATGAACTTTCTTCCGTTACTGTTCATACACCAGTAGTCTGTGAGGCCGAATTTTCCGATGCAAGGAAATATTGTCAGTTGATAAAGCCAGATAATTCTAAAAAACAACTGGTATTGGACCAATCGTTTCATATCAGCATTCCAACGGTAGGAGAGCATTTATATATTGATGGATATGGATACCGGGATTATGAAAAATATACACAAAGCAGAGAGGTAAAGATACCATTTGATGTTTATCTTGGAACAGAGTGTATACCGGCGGGAACCTGGATTCCGTTTTCCTGCGATACGATGACGTTTTATGTTCCAGTGTGGGTAAAAGAAAGAACCTATCAGATAGAGTGCCGAGCGTTTTCTATTAATGCAGCAGCTAATGATGGACTTTACAGAGAGGAGGAAACAGCGAATCTAGATCGGGAACATTATACTGCCACCTGTAGCTTTGATGTACAGGTATCAGGAAGAGTTTATGGCATGAAACTGGTCGATATATCGGATTATCCATTGTGGAGAAGTGTGTTTCGGGAAGAAAACTCTCTACATCCGAATGGAACAGCATATTATTCAGGCATTGGAAATCAGAATGGCGAAAAAACAGGGGTAAAACCAATATTTACTTTCCCATTGCTTCCAGGCAGTCATCCAACTAATAAAGAGGCAGGAGCAGTTCATACAGGATTTGCATCTCGTTTTATTTTAACTACAGTAGGAGAGATGTATAACAAAAAGGATTATATACAGATTACGCCATCCTTTTTCTGGATTAGTAAAAATGGAAAAGAGAGAAAGGAAGTAGATGTTTACTATAGAGAAACGATTCATGGCATACAGAATATGCTGGTTAAGACGGGGAGTGCTCTAGATTTAACGAATATAAAGTATTTTTCCCTTGGAGATCCATATTTTTCAGTGCCAGAGGAGGAATTGACTGAAAAATCAATTCTTACAGGGAAAGATAAAGAGGAACTTTCTATTATTTCTTCTCCTATGTTTACATTTCATCATATTCTTCTTTCGGATAACTTCCGAACCTATTTAGGAAAGAAACATTGGACATTTCATAACCGCCCTAATTGGATAGCTCAATCCGCAGTTTCGAAATCTGTTCAGAAATGGTATGGAGAATATTATCTTCCTAGCCAGATTTATGTTGTTGAAAAAGGATTTGATTTGGAAGGTTATTGGAAAAAGCATGGTGGGTTTACCTTAAGAGAATCCTGCTTTTTGAAAACAGGTTATCTTTTAGTACATTTTGATATAGAAACAATTCAAAATGAAACGCCATATTTAAGCTATTCTAATACAGAAAATGAAATCTCTGGGTACTGTAATATGTGGAAAACAGAATTGTTTCAGAATAAGAAGACAGACAGCAGCCAGAATACCTTTTCTTTTCAAGAGGGAGATTATCTGCTGTATGATTTAGAAAAACGAGCTTCTTTAGATTATGCAGTCAGTGGAACGCATTAATTTATAAAATTTAGTCTATGGAAAATATGAAAAATTATTTTGCCTGCTTTTGGTATGTGTTATACTAACAAAGAGAAAAATTTGAATGAAAAATAAAGAAAGAAAAAGGTGAATTGTATGAGACTATTGCATACAAGCGACTGGCATCTTGGAAAGAATCTGGAGGGACAGTCCAGACTTGCAGAACAGGAACAGTTTTTAAATGATTTTGTAGATATGGTAGAGGAAAAAAAAATAGATATGGTTATTATCGCCGGAGATATTTATGATACACCAAATCCTTCGGCAAAGGCAGAACAGCTTTTTTATGAGACATTGGAAAAAATATCAAAGAATGGTGAACGTATTACTCTGGTTGTATCAGGAAATCATGATAGTCCGGACAGGCTGGTGGCAGCAGAACCATTGGCTAGACTACACGGCATTATTATTGCTGGAACGCCAAAAACGATTGTACCAACCGGTAGGTATGGGAAGCAGGAGGTAATTGAATCTGGTGAAGGTTATTTGAAAATCCAGATAAATGGTGAAACAGCTACTGTACTGACGGTTCCATATCCAAGTGAAAAGCGTTTAAATGAAGTATTATATGAAGAATTTTCTGAGGAAGAGGAGAGACAAAAGACTTATAGTGAACGGGTAAAACTGCTTTTTTCCAGACTGGAACAGCAGTTTCAAGATGATACGGTAAATCTTGTCGTGTCCCATCTATTTGTAAATGGCTCAAAAGAGGCTGGTTCGGAACGCAGCATTTCCCTTGGCGGAAGTTATCTGGTAGATAGTTCCTGTTTTCCAGAAAAAGCACAGTATATTGCCTTGGGGCATGTACATCGTCCGCAGACGATTCCAGGAACAAAGAAAAGAGCTAGGTATTCTGGTTCCCCACTGCATTTTAATAAGCGGGAAGCTGGTTTTCAGAAAAAAGTTTTTGTAATAGATGTAAAAGCGGGAGAACCAGCTGAGATTTCAGAAATAGATTTAAAAACTTATAAGCCTATTGAAATCTGGAGGTGTAATAATTACGCGGAAGCTTTAGAGAAATGTAAGGAAAATTCGGAGCGGGAGTGTTTTGTTTATTTGGAAATCAAGACAGATAGTTTTATTATGGAAGACCAGATTAAGGAGCTTCGTGAGTGGAAGAAAGATATTTTGGAAATTCTTCCAGTAACGGAGTCAGATGAAGCAGATGTTTCTTTGGAAATGGATCGGAAGGAACAGTCATTTGAAGAACTGTTTACGGAGTTTTATAAAAAAGAACGCGGTGTAGAACCAGAGGAAGAACTGGTTTCACTGCTGTTATCAATTGTTTCAGAAGATGAGGTGGAGGAGAAGGATGCGGCCGATACAGTTAGAGATTAAGGGACTTAACAGCTTTATGGAAAAGCAGTCAGTCGATTTTGATGAGTTAACCAAGAGTGGTCTGTTTGGAATTTTTGGCCCGACAGGGAGTGGAAAAACGACGATTCTGGATGGAATTACTCTTGCTTTATATGGAAAGATTGCAAGAAAGAGCAAGAACTTTATTAATGCAAACAGCGAGAATGCCACGATTGTATTTGAGTTTCAGATTACAGGAAATGTGGTAAAACGCTACCGGGTAGAGAGAGTATTTAAAACGGATAAAAAAACTGGTGGAGTAAAAACGAGCAAATCCTTGTTAATTGACGTGACAGGTGAACCAGAAGTGCTTGCAGACAAGAAGACGGAAGTAGATAATCTGTGTCAGGATATTATAGGGTTAAATTCAGAAGATTTTCAAAGAACAGTTGTCCTGCCACAAGGAAAATTCAGTGATTTTCTAAAACTGGAAGGAAATGAGAGAAGCAAGATGCTGGAGCGTTTGTTTGGTCTGGAAGAATACGGGGATCAGCTGACTTTTCGCCTGAAAAGGAAAAGAGAAGCGGAACAGTTACAAATGGCAGATGTGGAAGGACAGCTGAAGACCTATGATGGCATTTCAGAAAACAGCCTTTTGGAGCAGCAGGATGTATATGAAGAATTAAAGAAACTGCTTATGAAACAGCAGAGAGCTCAGAAGCAGATTTTGGATGAATATGAGAAGAAAAAGGAAATCTGGAAGTTACAGGAAGAATTAGAGGAACATCAGGAAAAGCAGAAAGAACTGGAAAAGCATAGAGAAGCAATGGAAGAACTGAGCCAAAAGCTAAAGCTTACAGAACGTGCATCTAGAGTAATTCCATTGATTACAGAGTGGAAACGTCTTAATCAGGAGCTTATAGCAGCCAAGGAGAAACGGAAAAAAACCAAAGTTTCTTTGGAACAGGTGACCGCAAAAAAAGAAAAAACGGATCAGGACTGGGAACAGGCAAAGCTGGAAAAGGAAGAACGGATTCCGAAACTTCAGGAAGAATATCTGAAGGTGAAAGAAGCCATTTCTCTGAAAGAGGATTTAGAAGCAGTTCATGCAGAGATTCTTAAAAGAACAGAAGAAAAAAAGCGTTTAGAAGAGAAGAAGAAACAATACAGCGAAAACTGCGAGACTGCCGAACAGAAGAAAATAGAAACGGACAAGAAAATTTTAGAATTAGAAAAGAAATCCAGAGAATATCTGGTGGATTCTTCTTTGAGAACACAGGTACGGAATGGAGTGTTATTGGAAAAACAGCTTTTAAATCTATCGAAGCAGCTGGATAAGGAATGTGCAAACTTACAAAATCAGGAAGAGACTGTACAGAACGCAGAAAAGGAACTATCTGTAATGGGGGGAAAACTATTTGCCGGTGAGATAGTAGCGGATTATAATGCCTTCGCAAAAAAAATGATGGATTTGCAAAAAGACCGAGCAGAATATGATACCTATGTTCAAAATGTGAAGACGTTCGAAGCACAATTAGCAGAAACAAGGAAATTACAACATTCTGCTTCCGAGCAGATGAAACTGCAGACAGAAAAAGTTCAGGAACTAGAAAAGAAGAGAAGAAAACTGGAAACAGAAGCGTTTGCTTATCAGCTGAGAAAAGAGTTAAAAGATGGAAGTCCTTGCCCTGTCTGCGGTTCTATTCATCATGAGATAGTACTAGGGGAAAATTTTACGCAGGAGGATATAGAACAGGCAGCTAAAGAATTGGAAAAGGAACAAAAACTTTTGGAGCAATGCCAGCGTGCAGAAATGAAACAGACAGCAGAGCTGGAAAATTTGGAAAGACAGAAGAGAGAACTGGAACAGAAGAAAGAAAAACTAGATGTATCCTGTATACAGAAGACGGTAGAGGAATACGGAGAATTGCTGGTTAGTCTATCTAATTATCGGGAAAAAGAAAGTGCTCAAAAGGCAAGAGTTCATATGCTGGACGAACAGAAAATAAATTTTGCGAGAAGACAGCAGGAAAAAGAGCATATAGAATCTGAAAAGAAGAAGCTATCCAAAGAATCCGGTATGGAAGACTTTTTGGAAATGGAAGAAAAAATTACTCAGCTGGACCAACAGTATCATGAGAATGAAATGCTACTGAAGGAGAAACGTACGAAATCTGAGGAGTATCAGAGTATTTGGAAACAATGGAAAGAACAGCTTAGTGCTGCAGAAAATAGAATTGCTGCTCATGTAGAAGCAATTTTCCAGAAGGAGAAACAGGCAGAAGAAAAAAATAAAAAGCTATCTGCTCTTGGAAAGATAGAAATTACTTTAGATGCATTAAAACAGAGCCGTGATTCAATTAAGGAAGAAGGAAATGGAATTACATTAAAGTATAGGAAACTGGAAAGACTGAAATTACAGCTCGATGAAGAGTATAATAAGATAAATAAAACGTATATTGAAATAACAACGCAGATAGAAGTGCTTTCAGACAGCAGCCAGAAGCAGGAAAGGGCGATGGAAGCAAAGCTGAAAGAAGAACAGTTTACCACAATGGAAGAATGCCAGAGTCATGTGATGGAAAAAGATGTAGCAGTAGATGCAGCAAGACAGGTAGAAAAGTTCCAAAGTGATACGGCTGTTGAAAAAAAATTTGTAGAAGAAAAACTACAAAAATTAGGAGACAGACGAACGACGAAACAGGAATGGGAAGAAATCCAGACCAGAAAATTAGAGATGGAAGCAAAACTGGAAACATTAAAACAGGAGTATGCCAAGGCAAGCCATCAGTTGGAAGATTTAAAAAAGAAACTAGAGGCAGTCAAAGATCTTCTGGAGGAAAAGAAGAAACGGGAACATCAGCTTGGACTTTTAGATGATTTAATGAAATTATTCCGTGGAAAACGTTTTGTGGAATATGTAGCTCATTCCAGACTGCGTTATATTTCCAAGGCAGCAGGAAAAAGACTTCATGAAATTTCTAATGGAAATTATGGATTGGAAGTGGATGAAGAAGGAAAGTTTATTATCTGTGATTATAAAAACGGTGGTATTAAAAGGGATTCTTCTACTCTGTCAGGAGGTGAAACATTTCTTGTATCTCTGTCACTTTCTCTTGCACTATCGGAACAGGTACAGCTAAAAGGAAGTGCACCGCTGGAACTGTTTTTTCTAGATGAAGGCTTTGGAACGTTAGATGATACACTTTTGGATGTGGTTATGGATTCACTGGAAAAAATTCAAAATGACCGTTTGAAAGTCGGTATTATCAGTCACGTAGAATCTATTAAAAACCGTGTTCCAGTGAAATTGATTGTTACACCAAGCAAAGCAGGAATGGGCGGAAGTAAGATAAAGATTGAGAGAAATTAGTGTTTGTGGGAATGAGTTAATTCATTAGCAGTAGTTCGCCCTATAGAAATACTTGTAACTCATATTTTGATGAAAAATGGGATATTCTAAGAGGGAAATTAGAGAATAATATGAGGTGCTGCTATGATGATGAATAAAAATTTAAAGGAATGCAGTCAGGTCACGGAAGCAAAGAATTTAGCTGGCAGAAGGACTGACCTTGCACTGGAAGTCCGCGAGAGCTTTCCGGATGATGATGAAGAAATCAAAGGAGTAGTTCTAACAAAAGAAGATGTAGAAGAGAAAGATATTTCGGTTACGACAGTGATTATAAAAGACCAGCAGGGTGCAGAGGCAATGGGAAAACCCATTGGAACGTATGTTACCATTGAAGCTCCGCATCTGAATGAGGAAGACGAGTCGTATCACCGACCTCTGGCAGATGAAATTGCAAAATATGTGAAAAAACTGGCTGGTGGAATTGAAAATAAATCTGTTTTAATTGTCGGGCTTGGAAATCGGGAAGTTACCCCGGATGCACTAGGACCTCAGGTCGTGGATAATTTATTTGTAACCAGGCACCTGATTCGGGAATTCGGTGAAGATTTTCAAAAGAAGCATAAAATGGAAAGCATGAGTGCCATTTCTCCAGGCGTCATGGCACAGACAGGTATGGAAAGCGGAGAAATCCTTGCAGGAATTATAAAGGAAACGAAACCAGATTTAGTCATTGCGATTGATGCATTAGCAGCAAGAAGCGTTGAAAGACTGAATACGACTGTTCAGATCACCAATACGGGAATTAATCCTGGTGCCGGAGTGGGAAATAATCGAAAAGCGTTAAATAAAGAAAGCCTTGGTGTTGATGTAGTTGCCTTGGGTGTTCCAACGGTAGTAGATGCATTAACAATTGTATCGGATCATTTAGAACACTGTCTTTCCAAGCAGGGATTCTCTGAACAGGAAATTGCATTGTTTATTCATGAGACAGATGATATTTCTATGCGGAGTATGTTTGTAACACCAAAGAGCATTGATGAATCTGTGAAACAAATCAGCTATACGATTTCAGAGGCTTTGAACCAATGCTTTTACACTGAGATTGTTAATTAGAAGTGAGGTCATATTTTTTATGTTTTTGAATAAACTATAGGTAATGACAGTGACGTGAGAAAAGTGGATGCTGTGTTGAAAGAATAGAAGAAATCAGGTGGTGATGCCATGAAAACCGTGACAATTTCAAAAATGCACAGGAGAAGAAAGAACAGGAAGACAGCCAGGATTTTTGCCTCCCTTGTTTTCATGGCATTTTCTGCTTATTTTATTACGTTGTCTTCTCAAGGAAAGGAATCTATTACTAATCTTTTAAAGGATACAGGAAAGGGTATTGGAAGAACCGTATGTATGAATACAATGGAAAACTGCTCTCCCGTTATGGAGTATGGTATGTATTCCAAAATAGGACTTAAATCTTTAAACTGGGAAGTGGCTTTGATTGGCGGAGGTGTCAGCAAGAATAGTGATATGCAGAAACTGCTGGCTGCAACCAATGCAGCAAAAGAAAACCAGACTGCGGTGCAGGCAAGTCTGGCAGAAAAAGAGCTGGTTATTGATAAAAACAGTGATGTGGGAGAGGTAGAAGTATTAGAGGATGATACATATTTTGAACCGGATGACGAAGGAATGAAAAGTGAAGCAGTAGAAACTGGTGCAGAGTCTGCCAATGCAATTGCTCAGAATAAAGCGATTATCAGCCAGCTGAAAAAATCAAAAAGTACCAATTATCTGGTGAAGAACTTCTTTATTGTAGATTCTTCTACCAGAATTAATGATAGTGTATTCAATGTGGAAAAGCTGTTAAATACCGACTGCACTATGAAGAAAAGAGCCAGCAGGCCTCAGATATTAATTTATCATACTCATGGCGGTTCTGAAGCATTTGTGGATAGCAGACAAGGAAAAGAATCTGATTCGGTAGTAGGAGTCGGCACGACGCTGGAAAAGCTGTTAAGTGAAAAGTATGGTTTTAATGTCATTCATGATAAAACCTGCTATGATGTAATCAATGGAAAAATTGATCGAAGTAAGGCATACGATAAAGCTTTGAATGGTGTTACAAAAATCTTGAAAAAGAATCCTACTATTCAGGTATGCATTGATTTACATCGGGATAATGCATCTCAGGGAAAAAAGCGTGCTGCTATGGTAAATGGAAAATCAACGGCGCAGATTATGTTTTTTAACGGATTAAGCCGTAATGCAAATGGAGAAATCAGCTATTTAAAAAACTCGAATTTACAAGGAAATCTTGCATTCAGTCTGAAAATGAAAATGAAAGCAATGGAACTCTATCCAAATCTGACAACGAAAATTTATTTAAAACAGTATCGCTATAATCTCCATTTGCGGAAAAAGTCGCTTCTTATTGAACTGGGAACCAACTTAAATACCGTAGCAGAGGCAAAAAATGCGATGGAACCGCTGGCAGAGGTTTTAAAGCAAGTATTGAATGAAGATTAGGACTATGCTATAATTACAGACAATGATTTTGTATTGTAGTAAAGAACTGCATAGAAAGAGGTACAAATGGCAAATATAGATCAAAGTAAAATTAGGAATTTTTGTATTGTTGCCCATATCGATCACGGAAAATCTACACTGGCTGATCGTATTATTGAAAAAACAGGACTTTTAACGAGCAGGGAGATGCAGTCTCAGGTTCTGGATAATATGGAACTTGAGAGGGAGCGTGGTATTACCATCAAAGCGCAGACTGTCCGTATCGTATATAAAGCAAAAGATGGGGAAGAATATATTTTTAATTTAATTGATACTCCGGGACATGTTGATTTTAACTATGAGGTTTCCCGAAGCCTTGCAGCCTGTGAAGGTGCGATTCTGATTGTCGATGCTGCACAGGGAATAGAAGCACAGACATTAGCAAATTGTTATCTGGCACTGGACCATGATCTGGAAATCATGCCTGTTATTAACAAGATTGACCTTCCAAGTGCAGAGCCGGATCGCGTAAAAGCAGAAATCGAAGATGTGATCGGATTAGATGCGGAAGATGCACCATTAATTTCAGCCAAATTAGGACTGAATATTGAAGATGTCCTAGAACAGATTGTAAAGAAAATTCCAGCACCATCTGGTGATCCAGAAGGACCTTTACAGGCTCTGATTTTTGACTCTTTATATGATGCTTATAAAGGTGTTATTGTATTCTGCCGTATTTTTGATGGTTCTGTGAAAAAAGGAACTTTAATGCGAATGATGGCAACCGGAGCAGAAGCAGAAGTTGTTGAAGTTGGCACATTTGGTGCTGGACAGTTTATTCCTTGTGAAGAATTATCAGCCGGCATGGTTGGATATATTACAGCCAGCTTAAAAAATGTAAAAGATACGCATGTAGGTGATACGGTAACTGATGCCAATCGTCCATGTGCAGAACCGCTTCCTGGTTATAAACAGGTAAATCCGATGGTGTTCTGTGGTCTTTATCCAGCAGATGGTTCTAAATATGGTGATTTAAGAGATGCATTAGAGAAACTTCAGTTAAACGATGCTTCCCTTCAGTTTGAAGCAGAGACAAGCATTGCGTTAGGATTTGGTTTCCGGTGTGGTTTCTTAGGTCTGTTACATTTGGAAATCATTCAGGAACGTCTGGAACGTGAATATAATCTTGACTTAGTAACAACAGCACCTGGTGTTGTATATAAAGTATATAAGACAGACGGATCGGTTTTGGAAATTACGAACCCATCCAATTTACCAGACCCATCTGAAATTGAGCATATGGAAGAACCAATTGTCAATGCGGAAATTATGGTGACGACTGAGTTTGTTGGCTCTATTATGAAATTATGTCAGGAGAGACGTGGTGTTTATCTTGGTATGGAATATATGGAACAGACCAGAGCACTGTTAAAATATGAGCTGCCATTAAATGAAATTATTTACGATTTCTTTGATGCACTAAAATCCCGTTCCCGTGGTTACGCATCTTTTGATTATGAGTTGAAAGGATACAAGCCATCTCAGTTAGTAAAACTGGATATTCTTATTAATAAAGAAGAAGTCGATGCACTTTCCTTTATTGTACATGCAGATACTGCATATGAGCGTGGACGTAAAATGTGTGAAAAACTGAAAGGGGAAATCCCTCGCCAGATGTTTGAAATCCCAATCCAGGCGGCAATTGGAAGCAAAGTAATTGCACGTGAAACAGTAAAAGCCATGAGAAAAGACGTTCTTGCAAAATGTTATGGCGGAGATATTTCCCGTAAGAAGAAACTTCTGGAAAAACAAAAGGAAGGTAAGAAACGTATGCGTCAGGTTGGTAATGTTGAAATTCCACAGAGTGCATTTATGAGTGTATTGAAATTAGATGATGAATAAATAAGTGTGTTTCACACACTTTCTGGGAGACGATTAGTTCGTCTCCCTTTTCCAAATACAAGAAAAATGAAATGGAGCGAATATGAAAACAAACATCAAAAATCCAGAACTTTCTATTTATGTTCATATCCCTTTCTGTGTGCAGAAATGTCTGTACTGCGATTTTCTATCAGGTCCAGCATCGAAGGAAAAGATAGATCGGTATATAGAAGCATTATGTAAGGAGATTTCCTGGTACCGTTCTATTTTTAGAAAGCATACCATACGAAGTGTATTTTTAGGTGGTGGGACACCTTCTATATTAGATGCAGGGCAGATAGAAAAATTAATGTCTACAATTGCAGAACAGGCAGAACTTAATATAAAAGCAGAGAGGCAGCCGGAAATTACAATGGAAGCAAATCCTGGAACTTTAACAAAAGAAAAACTAGAAGCATGCTGGAAAAGCGGAATTAATCGTCTGAGCATTGGGCTTCAGTCTGCGGACAATGAAGAATTAAAACGTCTGGGACGAATTCATACGTATGAGGAATTTTTACAGTCCTATTCCCTGGCAAGGGAAACTGGATTTCAAAATATTAATATTGATTTGATGTCAGGGCTTCCAGGACAGAGTATGGAAACTTTTCTTGAAACATTATTAAAAGTACTGGAATTAAAACCAGAGCATATTTCATCGTACAGTTTGATTGTAGAAGAAGGGACACCATTTTATAAGATATATGGAGAGGGAAAAGGGGAGGATATGCTTCCTGATGATGAGCTGGATCGTGCAATGTATCACAAAACAAGAGCTCTTCTTTATGAAAGTGGATATGAACAGTATGAAATTTCAAATTATGCAAAACCGGGATTGGAAAGCAGGCACAATATTTCTTACTGGACAAGTATCCCCTATCTTGGGCTTGGATTAGGTGCATCTTCTCTTTATGAGCATAAACGCTTTCATAATAAATCTTCTATGGAGGACTATCTTACCTTTGTAGAACAGACAGATTCTGTAAAAATTATGACAGAAACAGAGTTTGCTATGCCAGGTGCCTATATAGAAGAAAGTCTGACCGTAAATGCAGAAATGGATGAATTTATGATTCTTGGACTTCGAATGATACAGGGAGTTTCTTACACAGAGTTTAAACAAAGATTTGGGAAAACGATAAAAGAAATTTATCCCAAGCAGCTGAAACGGTTTTTAGAAGAAAAACTTCTAATTGAATCAAAAGATCGTCTCATGCTGACAGATCGGGGAATTGATGTAAGCAATCGGGTATTTATGGAATTTTTAAGAGACTGATTCTATGAAATAATATGAGTTTATACTGGGCATAAATATAGTAGAAACACACCTTAAAACTACACGGACAGAAAGATGGTAAAAATAAATTAGAAAAATAGAAAAGAAACCTTGACAAAAGAAATCGATAGTGGTATTTTATGTATAAAGAAGTTAGCACTCTATGAAGCTGAGTGCTAACAAATAAAAATCACAAAGTGAAGGAAGTGAAACTGGTGGATTTAGATGATAGAAAGAAAACGATTTTACAGGCTATCATCAAAACTTATCTGGAAAGCGGAGAACCTGTCGGCTCAAGAACGATTTCGAAGTATTCCGAGTTAAATTTAAGTTCTGCGACAATTCGTAATGAAATGTCAGATCTTGAGGAACTGGGATATATTCTTCAGCCTCATACTTCTGCTGGACGAATTCCTTCCGATAAAGGATACCGGTTTTATGTCGATCAGCTTATGAATGAGAAGCTGGAAGAGATTAACGGAATGAAAGATTTATTAATCGAGAAGACCGATAAAGTGGAGACGATGCTTAAGCAGGTTGCGAAAGTGTTAGCCGATAATACGAATTATACTTCTATGGTAACAAAACCTCATTACAAACATAAGAAAATGAAGTTTATCCAGTTGACAGAAGTTGATGAAACACATATGCTTGCTGTTATTGTAATTGAAGGCAACATTGTAAAAAACCGTATTTTAGAATTGGAAGAACCGGTTGATAAGGAAATTGTATTAAAATTAAACATTGTGTTAAATACATTCTTACAAGGTCTTGATTTAACAGAAATCAACATTGCGTTGATACAGAAAATGAAGATGCAGGCTGGTCAGTATGGTAATCTGGTAAACATCATTTTAGATTCCGTTGCAGAAGCAATCAGTGAAGAAGATGATTTAGAAATATATACAAGTGGAGCAACCAATATTCTGAAGTATCCGGAACTTAGTGATACGGAAAAGGCTTCCAAACTTCTTTATACATTTGAAGAAAAGAAGCAGCTGACGGAACTCATTACCGATAAGATGGATGATGAGGAACAAAGAGGCATTCAGGTTTATATTGGAGATGAGACACCTGTAAAATCAATGAAAGACTGTTCTGTAGTAACAGCAACCTACGAAATGGGCGAAGGTGTATATGGCAAGATTGGAATTGTTGGTCCAAAACGTATGGATTACGAAAAGGTTGTGAGTACACTTCAGACATTAATGAATCAGTTAGATGACATATTCAAAAAAGAATAGAAGCTGATTCGAATGAAAGGTGGAAATAGGTTGAAGCAAAAAGAAAAAACAAAGACAGATGAGCAGGCTGTAGAGCAGGCTGAGGAAAAAGAGGTTCAGACAGAAGCAGCTGAGAATACAGAAACTGCTGATACAGAAACTGCGGAAGAGTCTGTAAAATCAGATAAGGCAGATAAAAAGGATCAAAAAATTCAGGAATTGAATGAGAAGCTCATGAGAACCATGGCAGAGTTTGATAATTTTAGAAAACGTTCTGAAAAAGAAAAAAGTGCCATGTTTGAAATCGGAGCAAAGGATATCATTGAAAAAATCCTTCCGGTTATTGATAATTTTGAAAGAGGGCTTGATTCCATTACGGAAGAAGAAAAATCCAGTGCATTTGCTCAAGGAATCGAAGCGATTTATAAACAGTTTTTAAATGCATTAACAGATGCTGGAGTTACACCAATTGAAGCGGTTGGAAAAGAATTTGATCCTAATCTTCACAATGCAGTTATGCATGCGGAAGATGATTCATTGGGTGAAAACATAGTAGCAGATGAATTCCAAAAAGGCTACATGTACAAAGAAACTGTGGTAAGACACAGTATGGTTAAAGTTGTGAACTAATCTAAAAATTAGAAATAAATATTGAAATTAGTGAAATGAAATATAGGAGGAATCATTATGAGTAAAATAATAGGTATTGATTTAGGTACTACAAACTCATGCGTAGCAGTTATGGAAGGTGGAAAACCAGTTGTTATTACAAATGCAGAAGGTATTCGTACAACACCATCTATTGTTGCATTTTCAAAAACAGGAGAAAGATTAGTTGGTGAACCTGCAAAACGTCAGGCAGTAACAAATGCAGACAAAACAATTTCTTCCATTAAAAGACATATGGGAAGCGATTATAAAGTAGCAATTGATGATAAGAAGTATTCTCCACAGGAAATTTCCGCTATGATACTTCAAAAATTAAAAGCAGATGCAGAAGCTTACTTGGGTGAATCTGTATCTGAAGCAGTTATTACAGTTCCTGCTTACTTTAACGATGCTCAGAGACAGGCAACAAAAGATGCTGGTAAAATCGCTGGTTTAGATGTAAAACGTATTATCAACGAACCAACAGCAGCTGCATTAGCTTATGGACTTGATAATGAACATGAACAGAAAATCATGGTTTACGATTTAGGTGGTGGTACATTCGATGTATCTATTATCGAAATTGGTGACGGTGTTATCGAAGTATTAGCAACATCTGGTGATAACAGACTTGGTGGTGATGACTTCGATGAAAGAATTACTCAGTTCATGATTGAAGAATTCAAGAAACAGGAAGGTGTTGACTTATCCACTGATAAGATGGCACTTCAGAGATTAAAAGAAGCAGCAGAAAAAGCAAAGAAAGAATTATCTTCTGCTACAACAACAAACATTAATTTACCATTTATCACAGCTACAGCTGAAGGACCAAAACACTTCGACTTAAACTTAACAAGAGCTAAATTTGATGAATTAACAAATGACTTAGTAGAAAGAACACAGACACCAGTTCAGAATGCACTTCGTGATGCTGGCATTACTGCTTCTGAATTAAGTCAGGTATTATTAGTTGGTGGTTCTACACGTATTCCAGCTGTTCAGGATAAAGTAAAAGTATTAACAGGCAAAGAACCTTCTAAGACATTAAATCCTGATGAATGTGTTGCACTTGGTGCTTCTATTCAGGGTGGTAAATTAGCAGGTGATGCCGGTGCCGGAGATATCCTTTTACTTGATGTAACTCCACTTTCCCTTTCTATTGAAACAATGGGTGGTGTTGCTACAACATTAATTCCTAGAAATACAACAATTCCTACAAAGAAGAGTCAGACATTCTCTACAGCAGCAGATAATCAGACAGCCGTTGATATTCATGTTGTACAGGGTGAAAGACAGTTTGCCAGAGATAACAAAACTCTTGGACAATTCAGATTGGATGGTATTCCACCAGCAAGAAGAGGTGTTCCTCAGATCGAAGTTACATTTGATATCGATGCAAATGGTATCGTAAATGTATCTGCAAAAGACTTAGGAACAGGAAAAGAACAGCATATTACAATTACATCTGGTTCTAATATGTCTGATGAGGATATCGAAAAAGCAGTAAAAGAAGCTGCTGAATTCGAAGCACAGGATAAGAAACGTAAAGAAGCTGTTGATGTACGCAATGATGCTGATGCTATGGTATTCCAGACAGAAAAAGCTTTACAGGAAGTTGGAGACAAAGTAGATGCAAATGAAAAATCTGCTGTTGAAGCTGACTTAAATCACTTAAAAGAATTAGTTGAAAAATCCAATGCAGAAACAATGACAGAAGCTGAAGTTGAAGAAATGAAAGCTGCAAAAGAAAAATTAATGACTGGTTCTCAGGCATTATTCCAGAAGATGTACGAACAGGCTCAGGCTGCTCAGGCTGGACCAGATATGGGTCAGAGTGCACAGGGTACTGCTGATTCTTCAAATCAGAATGACGACGTTGTTGACGGTGATTATAGAGAAGTTTAATAAATTGAATGCAACAATACACAATAAGTTTTCCGGAGAAAAAATTCTCCGGAAAACTGTATTTAAAAGCATCTAGTTGATTTTTTTTACGATTTGTGTATAATAATAGGCGGTCACAATAGACGGCCTATTTGTTTATATGAGTCGCTGGTATTCACAGCAGTCTCATGATGGAAGGTGGAAGAAATGGCGGATAAGAGAGATTATTATGAAGTCTTAGGTGTTACCAAAAGTGCTTCAGCAGATGAAATTAAAAAAGCATACCGGAAACTGGCCAAAAAATATCATCCGGATATGCATCCAGGGGATAAGGAATGCGAAGAAAAGTTTAAAGAAGCTTCTGAAGCGTATGCTGTTTTAAGTGACCCTGATAAAAAGGCTAAGTATGACCAGTTCGGACACGCTGCTTTTGATGGTGGAGCAGGCGGTGGAGCAGGCTTTGATTTTAATGATTTTGATATGGGAGATATCTTTGGAGATATCTTTGGCGATATATTCGGCGGTGGCGGCAGAAGCAGCCGAAGAGGAAATAATGGTCCTATGAAAGGACAAAATGTAAGAACAAGTGTTCGCATTACGTTTGAAGAAGCATGCTTCGGAGTGAATAAAGAAATCAGTCTGAATTTAAAAGACGAATGTACTCATTGTCATGGTACAGGAGCAAAACCAGGAACCAATCCGGAAACCTGTTCCAAGTGTGGTGGTAAAGGTCAGGTTGTATACACTCAGCAGTCTCTGTTTGGTATGGTTCGTAATGTCCAGACTTGTCCAGACTGTCATGGTACTGGTAAAGTTGTAAAAGAAAAATGTCCAGACTGTTATGGTACTGGTTATATTACTTCAAATAAGAAGATTGAGATTTCCATTCCTGCCGGAATTGATAACGGACAGAGCATCCGTATTCGTGATAAAGGTGAGCCAGGTGTAAATGGCGGTCCTAGAGGCGATTTACTGGTAGAAGTGATTGTAGCAAGACATCCCGTTTTTGTCAGACAGGAATTTGATGTTTTCTCTACAGCACCAATTTCTTATGCAACAGCAGCAATCGGCGGTGATGTAAAGATTAAGACAATTGATGGTGAAGTAATTTACAATGTAAAACCTGGAACTCAGACAAATACGAAAATCAGATTACGTGGTAAAGGTGTTCCAACACTCCATAATAAGTCAGTACGTGGTGACCATTATGTAACATTGGTTGTTCAGATACCGACAAAGCTGACTGCAGAACAAAAGAGTCTGTTAAAGCAGTTTGATGATTCTTTGAACGGAGTGACTGCAGAATCTGTGAAGCATGAATCTGAACATGAGCATGAACACAAAAAGAAAAAATTCTTTAAAAAGTAGATAAATACTTAGAAATGAAAAGGGTGTTGCACATAGTTTATGTAACACCCTATCGTTATTTAGAATAAAGTAAAGCGAGGTAGCACAGACATGAAATGGAGAAAAGTTTCATTAAAAACAACAACAAAGGCAGTTGATTTAATCAGTGCTCTGTTTGACGAACTTGGATTTGAAGGAATTCAGATTGAAGACCACGTTCCCCTAAGTGAGGAAGAAAAGAAAAGCATGTATATTGATATTGTTCCAGATTTGGGTCCAGATGATGGAACCGCCGTTATCAGTTCTTATGTAGAAATGGATCGTGATGTAAAGGAAATGGAAGAAGCAATTAACAACGGTCTGGATGAATTGGCTCTTTTTGTTGACTTAGGTGAACGAAAACTGGAAATGGAAATAAAGGATGATGAGGACTGGATTAATAACTGGAAAGAATTTTTCAAACCATTTCGTGTGACAAACGATATTGTGATTAAACCTACCTGGGAAATACTTGAGCATAAAGAAGAAAGTGATATTGTCATTGAGATTGACCCGGGAACTGCATTCGGTACGGGTTCTCATGAGACAACAAGACTCTGTATTCAGGGAATTGAAGAATATTTAAATGATTCTACCAAAGTATTGGATTTAGGAAGCGGAAGCGGTATTCTTTCTATTATAGCATTAAAACTTGGTGCTGCCAAAGCAGTTGGAACAGATATTGATCCAATTGCATGTCAGGTTGCGATGGAAAATGCAAAAGAAAATCATATCGAAGAAGGTAAGTTTAAAGTATATGAAGGAAATGTAATTGACGACGAAACACTTCAGAAAGAAATCGGACTCAAAGAATATGATATGGTAGTAGCAAATATTCTTGCAGATGTTATCATTCCATTATCTGCTGTCGTGGAAAAATTCATGAAAAAAGATGCTGTATTTATTTCATCTGGTATTATTGATATCAAAAAGGATGAAGTAGAAGCCGCATTAATCCAGAATGGTTTTGAAATTATCAAAATTAACCAGATGGGTGACTGGTATTCCTTTATTGCGAAATGTAAATAAGTTCAATTGACATTTGTATTTATCAATGATAAGATAACCATATTGTTTAGAAGAAGATACGAAAGGCTGGGTGAATATGCACTGGTTTTATATAGAGCGGAGCCAGATTAATGACAATAAGATTACGATTACCGGGCCGGATGTGAATCATATTAAGAACGTCCTCCGCATGGGGACAGGGGAGAGCCTTGTGATTTGTGACAAGCAGGGAAAGGATTATTATTGTGAATTAGAATCTCTTGGAGAGGACGAAGTAATTGCAGTGATTCGTGAGATTAACGATACTGAATCCGAACTTCCGGCTAGAATTGTTCTGTTTCAGGGACTTCCAAAGAAAGATAAGATGGAACTAATTGTTCAGAAGGCTGTGGAACTAGGAGCGTATGAGATTGTTCCGGTTGCTATGAAACGATGTGTTGCTAAAATTGAAGACCGGAAAAAAGAGAAAAAGAAACTAGAACGCTGGCAGGCCATTTCCGAATCTGCGGCAAAGCAGTCTGGAAGAGGCGTGATACCTGAAGTGAAGCATGTGATGAGTTTTAAGGAAGCTGTTGAATATGGAAAATCTCTTTCCTGTTGTCTGGTACCTTATGAACAGGCAGAGAATATGGCAGTGACTCAGAAAGAAGTGGAGCAGGCAGTAAAAGAGAAAACAATTGGTGTGTTTATTGGTCCAGAGGGCGGATTTGATGATGCAGAGATTGCATGTATTGAGGAGGCAGGATTTCATGCCATCACCCTTGGAAAACGCATATTACGAACGGAGACAGCAGGACTTACCACGCTCTCTATTCTTATGTATGAATTAGAGAAGACAAGGTAGGAACTGCTTTAGATAAAAGAGGAGTTTTGACAAATGGAAGCATATTTAGATAATGCTGCAACTACCAGGACATTTGCCTGTGTGCGTGACATTATGATGGAAACATTAGATAAAGCCTATGGAAATCCATCTTCCATGCATACCAAAGGTATGGAGGCAGAAAACTATATTAAGGAATCAAAACAGATCATTGCCCGCAGTTTAAAGGTAGAACCAAAGGAAATTATTTTCACATCTGGTGGAACAGAATCAAATAATATGGCACTCATCGGAGCGGCAATTGCTAACAAACGTGGCGGAAACCATATTATCACGACAAAAATTGAACATGCATCCGTACACAATCCAATTATTTTTTTAGAAAAAACTGGATTTCGTGTGACCTATCTGGATGTTGACCACAACGGTCTTGTTGATTTAGATCAATTAAGAGAAGCAGTCTGTGAAGAAACGATTCTTGTATCCACGATGTTTGTAAATAATGAAATTGGGGCAAGAGAGCAGATTGAAGAAATTTCTAAAATTATAAAAGAAAAAAATGCAAATACATTGTATCATGTAGATGCAATTCAGGCATTTGGAAAATATAAGGTATATCCAAAACGTTGTGGAATTGACCTGCTTTCTGTAAGTGGTCATAAAATCCACGGTCCAAAAGGAATTGGATTCCTGTATGTGAAGGATAAAGTAAAGATTAAGCCTATTATTTATGGAGGAGGCCAGCAGCAGGGCATGCGGTCCGGTACGGAAAATGTACCTGGAATTGCAGGACTTGGAGCTGCGGTAAAAGAAATTTATACGGACCATAATGAAAAAATCGAATACCTGTACCAGCTGAAGCAGCATTTTGTTGAACAGGTGAACAAAATAGATGGTGTGATAGTAAATGGGATCGGATTTAACGATATCCGCGAAACAGCACCGCATATAGTCAGTGTGAGCATTGAAGGAATCCGGGCAGAAGTACTGCTTCATGCACTGGAGGAAAAACAGGTTTATGTATCCAGCGGTTCTGCCTGTTCTTCGAATCACCCACAGTTAAGTGGAACTTTACAGGCAATTGGCGTAGACAAAAAACTGTTGGATTCGACTATCCGTTTCAGCTTTTCTGTCACGACTACAATGGAGGAAATTGATTACGCAATTGCCATGTTAAAAGATATTATACCAAATTTGAGACGTTTTATACGTCGATAAATACAAGGAGGAAGTATGTTCCAGGCATTTTTAATTAAATATGCGGAAATCGGCATAAAAGGAAAAAACAGATTTATATTTGAAAATGCATTACGTGACCAGATTGCTTTTGCATTAAAAGACGTAGAAGGTGAGTTTCAGGTAATCAAAGATCAGGGGAGAGTTTACGTTGAGGCAGAAGGAGAGTTTGACTATGAAGAAGCCGTAGATGCGATGAAGCGTGTATTTGGTATCGCTGCAATTTGTCCGGTTCTATTAGTAGAGGACGCTTCCTGGGATAATCTGACTCAATCTGTAAAAAAATATGTACAAAACGTATATGGCTCTGAAAAACTTACATTTAAAGTAGAAGCAAAGCGTGCAGATAAAAGATATCCATACACTTCACCAGAAATCTGCATGGAAATGGGTTCTTTCTTGTTAGATAATTTTGAGAACCTTTCTGTAGATGTACACAACCCACAGGTTCGTATTCATGTAGAAGTACGTAATAAAGCATATATTTATTCCAAAATCATTCCAGGACCAGGGGGTATGCCAGTCGGAACCAATGGAAAAGCAATGTTATTATTGTCCGGTGGAATCGACAGTCCAGTTGCCGGCTATATGATTTCAAAACGAGGTGTCAAGCTTTCTGCAACTTATTTCCATGCACCACCGTATACAAGTGAGCGTGCAAAACAGAAAGTTATAGATTTAGCCAAGCTGGTAGCCAGATATTCTGGTCCAATGGAATTAAACGTTGTAAACTTTACCGATATCCAGCTTTATATTTATGAAAAATGTCCTCATGAAGAGTTAACTATTATCATGAGAAGATACATGATGAAAATTGCAGAAGAACTGGCAAATCAGGATGGATGTCTTGGGCTGATTACTGGAGAAAGCATTGGTCAGGTAGCAAGCCAGACTATGCAGAGCCTTGCAGCAACCAATGAAGTCTGCACCATGCCGGTATACCGTCCATTAATTGGATTTGATAAGCAGGAAATTGTAGATGTAGCAGAAAAGATTAATACATTTGAAACATCTATTCAGCCATTTGAAGACTGCTGTACGATTTTCGTAGCAAAACATCCAGTAACGAAGCCAAATTTAAAAGTCATCAGACATTCTGAACGAAATCTTGAGGAAAAGATTGATGAATTAGTAAAAACAGCGTTAGAAACAGTAGAAAAGATTCAGATTGATTGATTCTTAATAGAAATGCAGAAAAAACCACTGCAAAAGCATATGTAACTTTTGCAGTGGAAGGAATAAACATGAGAGACATACACATCTATGTATTATCAAATAAAAAGAGGAGATACCTTGTATCCCCCTTCTCCATGTAAAAAATCTTATTTGTAACAAAAAATAAGTAGATTATTCAACAATGTATGGTGCTAAAACATCTAAAATCTTCTGAACTTCATCTTCGGAATGAATGTTTAAGTCGATTGGTTTAGATAAATCTAAACTGAAAATACCCATAATAGATTTTGCATCAATGACATATCTGCCAGAAACTAAGTCAAAATCGGATTGAAATTTTGTGATTTCATTTACAAAAGATTTTACCTTATCGATTGAATTTAAAGAAATCTTTACTGTCTTCATAAGAAGTCCTCCTTTTTTATTTAGTATAGCAAAGCTTTTTTGATTTGCTTTCTATAGCTATATAGTACATTTTGGCTCTTTAAAAGTCAATATGCAAAGTGAATAAAATATTGCGGAGGGAAAATTTAATTACGGAAAATAAGCTGGATTTTATACGGTTTCCTTTTAGGCTTTATACAGATTGAGGAAAGATGCACCAGGAAACAGAAAAAAACAGGCTTTTAAATAGAAAAATAAATCAGATACAAAAATGAGCGAGGTAATAAAATAATGGAAAATAAAAGAAAGGCTGCATTCCTTACGTTAGGATGTAAGGTAAATTCCTACGAAACGATTGCTATGGAAAAACTGTTTCAGGACAGAGGATATGAACTGACAGAATTTTCAGAGAAGGCAGATGTTTATGTAGTAAATACCTGTACGGTAACTAATATTGCAGATAGAAAATCCAGACAGATGCTTCACAAAGCAAAAAAGAACAATCCAGATGCAATTGTAGTGGCTGCAGGATGTTATGTTCAGGCAGCAGGGGAAGCTGTACAAGAAGATATGGCTGTCGACATCATTATTGGTAATAATAAAAAAAGTAATGTAGTAGATGTAGTCGAAGAATATATGAAATCCAAAGGAATCTCTGTAAAAGATAATTATAATAAAGAACTGTTCCAGGAAAAAAATTACGAAGAGCTGCATGTAGATTATGCTCAGGAGAAAACCAGAGCAGTCATTAAAATCCAGGATGGATGTAATCAGTTCTGTTCTTACTGCATTATTCCATTTGCAAGAGGAAGAGTGCGAAGCCGTGAATTAGAAGATATTCTTTCTGAGGTAAAACTCCTTGCTGAAAAAGGCTGTCATGAGGTTGTTTTAACGGGTATCCATTTATCCTCTTATGGCGTAGATTTGGAACCTTGGGTTAGTGAGAATAAAAAGCATGATTTTATTTCCCTTGCTGGACGTCCATTATTAAAGGTAATTGAAGAAGTCAGTAGAATTGAAGGCATTGAAAGAATCCGTCTTGGTTCTTTGGAACCACGTATTATTACAGAAGAATTTGTAAAACAGATTAGCAAGGTAAAAGAACTCTGCCCTCATTTCCACTTATCTTTACAGAGTGGATGCGATGCTACTTTAGAGCGTATGAATCGCAGATATACTACCACAGAGTTTGCGGAAAATGTTGCTATTTTAAGAAAGTATTATAAGGATCCTGCGATTACGACGGATATTATCGTAGGATTTCCTGGTGAAACTTTGGAAGAACTGAAAATCACAAAGAAGTTTTTAGAAGACATTGCGTTTGCCCAGATGCATGTATTTAAATATTCCGTAAGAAAAGGAACTAAAGCAGAAACCATGGAAAACCAGGTGACAGAGCAGATAAAATCCAAGCGAAGTGATGAAGTGCTGGAGATTGAACGACGCATGAGAAAACAGTATATGGAGCAGATGATTGGTAAAGAACAGACTATTCTTTTAGAAGAAATGATGGAAGTTGATGGAAAACAGTATATGATAGGACATAATGAACGTTATGTAAAACTTGCCATCGAAATATCAGGAGCATCCCCAGAAGAGCTTGAGAACACATTTGTAAAAGCCGTTCCATCTGGATGGCTGACAAAAGATATCCTGATTGTACAATAAGAAAAAAACAAAATAAACTTTCCAGAAAAGTTATGTTTAAAAAATGTAAAACAGGTGAAAAATTTAAATCGTATGATGTGATTTTCAAAAGGTCATTTTGAAAAAGGGTTGCTATTTTAGTTCTTTTATATTAATATATAGTTAATGGCGTGATCGGAAGATATAAAAAAGGAACATTAGTAAGGAAGTGGCTAAATGGAGGAAATTAATAATACACAGTATTTTAAAATACCAAAGGAACCAGAAATACAGGTGAGCGAGATGCTTGCACGCGTATATGAAGCGTTATTAGAAAAAGGGTATAACCCAGTAAGTCAGATTATTGGGTATATTATGTCAGGGGATCCGACATATATCACAAGCCATAAGGGTGCAAGAAGTCTTATTATGAAAGTAGATCGTGATGAGATTTTAGAAGAACTGTTAAAAAATTATATAGATAGGAATTTAGCATGAGTCGAATAATGGGACTGGATTTCGGTTCTGTAACAGTAGGAGTTGCAGTCAGTGATGGACTGCGCCTTACTGCTCAGGGCGTGGAGGTCATTCGAAGAAAACAAGAGAATAAACTTCGCCAGACACTGGCAAGAATTGAGGAACTGGTAAAGGAATACGAAGTAGACCGGATTGTATTAGGTTATCCGAAGAATATGAACAATACGATTGGTGACCGCGCTATCAAATCGGAACAATTTATGGAAAAACTGAAAAACCGTCTTGGCCTGGAAGTCGTTCTATGGGATGAACGTCTGACTACGGTTTCTGCCCATCAGGCGATGATTGAAGGAAACGTGAGAAGAGAAGCGAGAGATAAAATTGTGGACAAGGTTGCGGCTGTATTTATTTTACAAGGGTATTTAGACTGGTTGAATTTACAGATGAATGACAAATAAGGAGTTAGAACATGGAAAAAGACAAAAAACTGATTTTTACTTCCGAAGACGGAGAAGAGATAGAATTTTATGTATTGGAACAGACAAGAATTAATGGTTCAAATTATCTATTAGTAGCAGACAAGAGCGAAGGAGAAGAAGCGAATGCTTTAATTCTTCAAGATGTATCTGAACCGGAATCTGAGGAAGCAGTATATGACGTTGTAGAAGACGAAGTACAGTTAGAAGCATTATCCAAAGTGTTTACCGAATTAGTAGACGATTTAGATATTGAATTAGATTAGAAAATGAAGATTATGCCATTTAAACATGAAAACTTATAAATTATGGAATGAATAAACGGCTTTTGCCGCTTATATCGTATATTTATGGACTTTGTGCAGAAATATGTGATTTAATTTTATTATGAAAAGGTGAGAAGATGCCTGATAAGCAAGAACTGTTTAAGAATTTACTAAAAAAAAATGGGTTAAAGGTAACAAATCAGAGAATTGCGATTTTGGAAGTGTTAGAGAAGCGTCCGGGACAACATTTAGCGGCTGAAGAAATTTATGATTTTGTCAAGGAAGATTATCCTGAGATTGGTTTGGCAACCGTATACCGTACAATCCAGATGCTGGCAGAGCTTGGTGTAATTGACCGGCTGAATCTAGACGATGGGTATGTACGTTATGAAATTGGAGAACTGAATAGAGAGGCTGGTGGGCATCACCACCACCATTTAATCTGTTTGAAATGTAATTCGGTTTTAACGTTCGAAGATGATCTATTAGAATTGTTAGAAGAACGTATTAAGGATTCATTGGGATTCAAAGTAGTGGATCATGAAGTGAAATTGTACGGCTATTGTAAAAATTGTGGTGGATTAAACGACAAAGAAGAAAAGAAGAAATAAAATTGATCAAATATTTCACAAATGCACTAGGTACATAAAAATTATGGAGGTGCATATTTTGAAATTAAAAGAATTATCAGACAAAGGAGTAAAAATTATTCCTTTAGGCGGACTTGAGCAGATTGGTATGAACATTACTGCCATTGAATTTGAAGACAGCATTATTGTAATTGACTGTGGATTATCTTTCCCAGAAGATGACATGCTTGGAATTGATCTTGTTATACCAGATGTAACGTATCTGAAAGAAAATATTAAAAAAGTTAAAGGATTTGTAATTACGCATGGACATGAAGACCACATTGGAAGTCTTCCATATGTATTGAAGGAAGTAAATGTTCCTATTTATGCTACGAAGCTTACTATGGGAATCATTGAAAATAAATTAAAAGAACACAATCTTATGAAGACGACCAAGAGAAAGGTTATCAAATATGGCCAATCTATTAATCTTGGATGTTTCCGTATTGAATTTATCCGTACAAATCACAGTATTGCAGATGCCGCAGCTCTTGCAATTTATACACCAGCAGGTATTCTGGTTCATACAGGAGACTTTAAGATTGATTATTCACCGGTATTTGGTGAGACTATTGACCTTCAGAGATTTGCAGAATTAGGTAAAAAAGGTGTACTTGCTCTTATGTGTGATAGTACAAACGTAATGAAACCTGGTTTTACTATGTCAGAGCGTACGGTTGGAAAGACATTTGATAATATTTTCGCAGAAAATACAAAAAGCCGTATTATTGTTGCAACATTTGCGTCTAACGTAGACCGTGTGCAGCAGATTATCAATTCCGCTGAAAAATATGGAAGAAAAGTAGTAATCGAAGGAAGAAGTATGGTAAATATTATTTCAACTGCGGTTGAATTAGGCTATATTTCAGTTCCTAAGAATATATTAATTGATATTGAGCAGATGAAAAACTATACGGATGAACAGCTTGTGCTGATTACAACAGGAAGCCAGGGTGAAGCAATGGCAGCATTATCCAGGATGGCAGCATCTCTTCACCGTAAAGTTACAATCAAACCAGGTGACACGGTAATTTTCAGTTCTACACCAATACCTGGAAATGAAAAATCTGTTTCCAAGGTTATTAATGAATTATCTATGAAGGGTGCAAAAGTAATTTTTCAGGATACTCACGTATCTGGTCATGCCTGTCAGGAAGAAATCAAATTGATTTATGCTTTGACAAAACCAAAATACGCGGTACCTATGCATGGTGAATACCGTCATCTGATTGCACATTGTGATTTAGCGATGGGAATGGGAATCCCAAGAGATAATGTATTTATTCTTTCTTCTGGTGATGTACTGGAAATTGGTTATGAGAAAGCTGAAGTAATCGATCATGTGCCAGCACAGGGAGTACTGGTTGATGGACTTGGTGTTGGTGATGTTGGAAATATTGTATTACGTGACAGACAGCATTTATCCGAAAACGGTCTGATTATTATTGTTGTAACATTAGAAAAACACAGCAATCAGGTTCTTGCGGGACCAGATATCGTTTCCCGTGGATTTGTTTATGTCCGTGAGTCAGAGAATTTAATGGATGAGGCTCGTGAAGTGGTAAATGATGCACTGATTAAATGCCTGGAACACAACGTTACTGACTGGGGGCGTATTAAGAATGAAATCAGGGATTCATTAAGTGAATTCTTATGGAAGAAAACAAAGAGAGACCCTATGATTCTGCCAATTATTATGGAAGTGTAAAATGCGTTTGGAACCTTGTAATACAAGGCGAAGATAGTTGGAGGATTTTGTATGGCAATGAAATCTGCAAAAGGGAAGATGTGGATTAATATTACCGGCATTGTATTTCAGATATTGGCTAATATTATATTTTATCTGCTTGTTATTATATGTGCGGTCTGGCTGACTCAGAAAGCATACCATTTCTCCTATGAAATTTTTGGAGACGTTAGTGTAGACAGGGCACCAGGAACAGATATAGTAGTTACAATCCGAGAAGGTGAATCAGCAAAACATCTTGCAGATATGCTGGAAAAGAAAAAGATTATTTCAAATAAAACATCTTTTTATATTCGTGTAAGATTAATGGTGAATCAGGACGATCCGATTTTGCCAGGAATTTATGAGTTAAATACATCTATGGATTATAAAGAGATTATTGAAACGATTACGGATCCGGGAGCAGATTTATCCTCTTAGGATTTATGATAGTATTTTCGAGAAACGGGTATTTATCAGATTCTATCTGGTAGGTACTCGTATTTTCGTGATAAGAGAAGATAGGAGTACAGAATGATTACAGACGAAAGAATTGCTGCCTATATTGACTCTCTGGAGAAAGAGCCGGATGCACTTCTTCGAACACTGGAAAAAGAAGCGTTGGAGGATATGATTCCAATTATCAAAAAGCCGACTCAGAGTCTGTTACGTTTTTTGATTAGAAACAATAAACCAGTAAAAATACTGGAAGTAGGTGCAGCTGTTGGGTATTCTTCTATTTTTATGAGTTACTATATGGAAGAAACAGCACATATTACTACGATTGAAAAAATGAAAGAACGTGCAGAAACAGCCAGAACAAATATCGAGCGGGCAGGTAAAGAGGCACAAATTACGTTGATTGAGGGCGATGCCTCCGAAGTATTACGTCATTTAAAGGAAAATAAGGAATCATACGATATGATATTTATGGATGCAGCGAAGGGACAATATTTTCATTTTTTACCAGATGTATGTGCATTGTTAAAAACAGGTGGACTTCTTGTATCCGATAATGTTCTTCAGGATGGTGATATTGTTCAATCACGATATGCAGTAACCAGAAGAGATCGAACCATCCATTCCAGAATGAGGGAGTATTTATTTACACTCACTCATTCTGAAGAATTTGATACCGTTGTATTACCAATTGGCGATGGAGTGACATTAAGTACGAAACTTAAATAGAAAGGTATAGATAGTATGACATTAAGAGAAAAACCAGAACTTTTGATTCCAGCAGGAAGTCTGGAAGTATTAAAAGTTGCTGTTCAGTACGGTGCCGATGCCGTTTACATCGGAGGGGAAATTTTCAGTTTACGTGCAAAAGCAAGAAACTTTTCTAAAGAAGATATGAAAGAGGGTATCGAATATGCCCACAAATACGGAAGAAAAGTATACGTAACAGCTAATATTACAGGACACAACCGTGACCTTTTAATGGCAGAAGAATATTTTAAAGAATTGAAAGAAATTAAACCAGATGCAATTATTATCTCCGATCCTGGAATTTTTGAAATTGCTAAGGAAGTATGCCCAGAAATTGAACTTCACGTTAGTACACAGGCAAATAATGTAAACTATCGTACATTCCTGTTCTGGAAGAAACAGGGTGCGACTCGTGTAGTAACAGCAAGGGAATTAAGTATTACAGAAATCAAAGATATTCGTGCACACATTCCAGATGATTTAGAAATTGAAACATTTATTCATGGTGCAATGTGTATGTCTTATTCCGGACGTTGTCTTTTAAGTAATTATTTTACTGGAAGAGATGCGAACATGGGTGCATGTACACATCCATGTCGTTGGAAATATTATATCGTAGAAGAAAACCGTCCAGGTGAATATATGCCGATTGAGGAAAATGACCGCGGGACTTATATTTTCAACTCTAAGGATTTATGCATGATTGATCATATTCCAGATATCATTGATGCGGGAATTGACAGTCTGAAAGTTGAAGGACGTATGAAAACTGCATTATATGTTGCAGTTGTAACCAGAACGTATCGTCAGGCAATTGATGATTATTATAAAGACCCAGAATTGTATCAGAAAAATATTCCTTACTATCAAGAGGAAATCAGAAAATGTACCTACCGTCAATTTACGACAGGATTCTTTTATGGACGTACTACACAGGACTCTCAGGTATATGAAAATAATACCTATGTAAAGGGTTACGTATATTTAGGAATGATTCAGGGGAAAAATGAAGCCGGTCTTTATGAATTGGAACAGAAGAATAAATTCTGTGTAGGTGATGAAATTGAAATCATGAAATCAAATGGTGAAAACCATGTGGTTACGGTAAAGAGAATTTTAGATGAGGAAGGCACTGAAATGGAAAGCTGTCCACATCCAAAACAGAAAATTTTTGTCGACCTTGGAATTGAACTTTCCAACTTTGATATTTTAAGAAGAAAAGAAGATTGTATAGATAAGGGAAGCTGTCATTGTTCGTAAAATTTTTTTAGGATAGGCACTTTTTAGTATCGATCTGCATAATATAAAATTAAACTGATTGATCAATGAGGTGCTTATCAATTGAAATCATTTCCAATGCCACTAAGCACCAAAGAGGAGCAGCTTTATATTCGTTTGTGTAAGAACGGTGATGCGGACGCAAGAGAGATACTTATTGAGAGAAATCTGCGTCTTGTTGCTCACATTGTTAAAAAGTATAATACAAGCGAGAGAGATATTGATGATCTTATTTCCATCGGAACCATTGGGTTAATCAAAGCGGTGGATACGTTTGATGCAGACAAAGGAATACGGCTGGCGACTTACGCATCCCGGTGCATTGATAATGAGTTGCTTATGATGCTCAGAAATGGCAAGAAACAATCTAAGGACGTTTACTTATATGAGCCGATTGGAGCGGATAAAGAGGGAAATGAGATAAATCTTCTCGATATCATTGAATCAGTTGATGAAGATGTCGTAGAGGCAATGGAACTGGCCGAGAATGTAAAGAAACTCTATGTGTATTTAAATGACGTACTGAGTGAACGGGAGAAACAGATTATTGTACTTCGGTATGGATTATATGGAAATCATGAAGTGACACAGCGTGAGATTGCGGATATGCTGGGTATCAGCAGGAGCTATGTCAGCAGAATTGAAAAGAAAGCCTTGAAAAAATTAAGAAGCTGTTATGAATAAATGATAGGGTGCAAGTTCGGGAGTGGCCTTGCACCTAAAAAGATTCATAAGGGCTTCTTTTTTGCCATAACAAAATGGACAAACTTTTGTGTTAATATGTCGAAAGGATTGTCGTATTATGAATGGAGAAAAGAGGAGTATATAGTGGACAAGAAAAAAATCGTTGATATCATTGTGCCTTGTTACCAGGAAGAGGGGCTGGTGGATGTGTTTTATGACGAGGTGATGAGATATGTAAAATTGGAGGAGGGGTATGAGTTCCAGTTTTTGTTTGTAGATGATGGAAGCAGGGACGGTACGTTGGGAGAAATGAGGGAGTTGGAAGCAAAGCAGGAGAATGTTTCGTATTTGTCGTTTTCCAGAAATTTTGGGAAAGAAGCTGCGATGTATGCGGGAATGGAGTATGCTTCGGGGGATTACATAACGATTATGGATGTGGATTTGCAGGATGATCCGAAAATGATTGGACAGATGCTTCGAGCAATGGAAGAGGGATATGACTGCTGTGGTGTCCGGAGAAAAGATCGGAAGGGTGAACCGTTTATAAAGAGTGTTTTAGCAGAGCTTTTTTATAAAGTGATGAATCGTTTTTCGGACGTGACTATTGTAAGTGGAGCCAGAGATTTCCGGATGATGACTGCGGGAATGAAGGATGCGGTGCTTATGCTTCAGGAACGAGAGCGATTTTCAAAAGGGATTTTTGCATGGGTTGGATTTCGATATCAATGGCTGGAATATAAGAATATTCCCCGAACAGCAGGTTACTCTAAATGGTCTTTGTGGCGGCTGATTAGGTACGCCGTGGATGGAATTTTATCTTTCTCCAATGCTCCATTGCATATTTTGATGGGAACAGGGGCGGTAATTTCCGTGCTGTCGTTCCTGTTTATGTTAATAAAGATTCTTAAAGTGCTTTTATTTGGAATTGATGTTCATGGCTATGCATCGACTGTTGTGCTGATTTGTTTTTTTGGAGGGCTCAATTTGTTTGCAGTTGGACTGGTAGGAGAGTATCTTGGACGAGTGAATACCGAAGTAAAACAAAGACCGCTTTACATCGTTCGGGACAAAAAATTAAAAAGCGGGAGTGTATCAAATGATAGAACGGATTAAAAAATATCCGGCACCGGCAGCCGGATTGATAACAGGGGCTTTTCTGCTGCTTATTTTTTTTCTGGCCGGAATTCTGACACAGAATGGAAAATGTATTCTTGTCTGTGATATGTATGGGCAGTATTATGATTTTCTGCTTGGCATAAAGAAGATTATATTGGAGCAGAGAAGTCTGATTTATTCCTGGAATTTGGACATGGGTATGAATATGTTTGGTTGGATTGCATATTATGTAGCAAGTCCTTTTAACTGTTTCCTTCTTTTTGTACCAGATGATGAAATGACTGTCGGTATTACGATGCTAATTGTATTGAAACTTGCATCAGCAGCCATGGGATTCTCAGTTTATGCAAAACGGGTATTAAAAACAGCAGATTTTCAAAATATTTTTTTCTCTGTTTTTTATGGACTGAGTGGATTTGCAGTTACGTACTTTTTTCATATTTTCTGGCTGGATGCAGTGATTCTTCTGCCACTGCTTGTGAGTCAACTGAAGGAGATGCTGGATACTGGCAAATGGATTGGTCTAACCATTCTGTTCTGGCTTTTATTTGTTACCTGCTACTATACTGCATATATGACAGGAATTTTTATTGCTTCCTGCTGTCTAACGTATTATATTTACCGAGAGCCTACGATTTTTTCAAAGAAAGTCTTGAAAGATACTCTTTTATTCGCAAGAGCAGTAGCTGTGGCGGCAGCATTATCGGCGGCGTTACTGTTACCAGTCATACATCAAATGTTAAATCGTCTTGGAGAAGGAAAGGTAGAAAAGAGCAGTCAGTTCTTGAATTTTACGCCAGCACAGTTTTATGAAAATGCATTTATGGGAAGTTATACTACACTAATGGCTGGAAATCCGCTGATTTACTGTGGAATTGCTACATTAATTTTGATTTCACTTTATTTTTTGAATAAAGAAATCAGTAGGCGAGAAAAGTGTGCTATGGGATTTTTATTTCTGCTTTGGTTTGGAATTATGATTTGCCCGGTAACGGATTTAATTATGCATCTGGGAAACAATCCAACCTGGTTTTTATACCGCTATTCCTTTGTATTTATTTTTCTTATGTGTACGGCAGGAGTAAGACAGGCGGCGTACCTTTTCCAGTGGGTGTGCCATCCGCGGAAATATCGAATCATACAGGCTGTCATTTTAGCTAATAGTTTATTTGTAATTATACGTTACTTTCAGAAAAGAGTGCTTAAAACCGTAATTTCCATTGAGCCTGTAAAAAATGATTACTTCTTCTGGAGTCTTGGAATTCTGACAGCCTATTTTCTCATACTGGCAGCGGCAAAATACTGGAATAAACATAAAAAGGTCATTCTTTTTCTTTTCTGTCTGGCAGCTTCCTTTGAAGTGATAGCAAACGGAGTGATTACATTAAAGAAAATGGATGAAGAAACTCCTTTTAAAAACTATTCCGTTATCAAAGAGAAACAGGACATTCTCAAAAGTCAGTTAAAGGAGATTGAATCAGATAAGGGATTTTACCGAATTGATAAAAATTATCTGGTCTGTTTTAATGATGGAATTGCATATGGTTATAACAGCTTGACGAATTTCTCTTCTGTATACAATAAAAGTCTGCACTATTTCCTTCAGAATTTAGGAATTTACAATGCGGACTGGAAGTCATTCTATGCGGGAAGTACGGTATTTACTGACAGCATTTTGTCATTGAAATATATCTTGCATGGGACGTATATCAATCATAAAGGAGAGAAGGCATCGTCTGCCAGTTTCCTGCGCAATGATTATATAGAAAAAAATTCGTACTGGTTGCCAGCTGGATTTATGGTCAGTAATGATATTTTAGATTACAATGTGGAAGAACGGGACGATGTATCTGCTTATGAAAAACAAAAACAGCTCTTGGTGGCAATGACAGGAGATAAAAGCAGCGGTGACTGCTTTGGCATAACGGAACCAGAATCCGTACAGTATTTTAACATGGATAAAATGAAAGATGAGAAAACGGATACCTATCAAAAAATCTGCGCCCAGTTTACGGGAAGAATCTCTTATGTGATAAAGCATGGGGCTGGAAAATCCTATTATTACTATCCACAGCTTCATAAGGAGGATAATATTGGTACGACGGTGAAAGTAGAAACAGAAAACATGAGGACGTCTTTGAGCCGTTACGTAGAACCAATGTCTCTGACGGTTCCCTACAATGTTGCTTTATTTGCGAATGCTTCTGCTGATACCGATACACTTACCTTAAAAATGGATTCAGGACAAACTTTTTCTATGAAAAAAGAATGGTTTTATTATTTTGATACAGAAAAATATAAACCATATTATAAACAATTTAAGAAACATGGACTGCATGTGACAAAGTGGGATGATGGACGAATCGAAGGAACAGTAATGGTAGGAAAAAATCCAATTTTGTATTTATCTATTCCATATAATGATGGGTGGAAGATTTATGTAGATGGAAAAGAAGTGAAAAAACTATCTCTATGCTCCGGGAGTTTTCTGGGCGTCCGGCTTACAGGCGGAATGCATAAAGTACAGATTCTTTATCAGGAACCACTCTTGAAATTCGGCATTGTGATTAGTATGGCTGGGACTTTATTCCTATTATTCTATACATATATAACAAAAATAGAAAAGCATAACTAATTTCATAATAAGTAATATTAATCATGGAAAGAAAGCGAATATAGTTGATGAATACGATTTCGTTTGCTAAAATGTGGGCAGATAAAAGGATTTCTCTGATGTAAGGTTTTCCACATGACCTGAATTGGAGAGAAAACTGAAAAAGTAGAGGGGATTAATAAATAATGAGCAAAAAAGGAGTAATGCATTATGAGAGAGAATGTGAAGAAAGCAAAAAAACTGAATGACAAAGGTTTCTCCTTGATTGGGTTAATTATTGTTATTGTGATAATGGCAATTTTGATTGGGATTGTTGATACACAGTTTATGCCGTGTATTGAGAAGTCAAGACAGGCGAAGGATAAACAGGTACTTAGTGGTATATTAACGAATGCAACTTCGGCCTTTGCAATCTGTGCAGATATATGTGAAGTTGGAACGAAGGATCAAACTATAAAAATAGTTCCCAAATCTTCTGGCAATATTGTAGCAGATACAACTCAAATTACCGATATATCAACATTTGATGGTTCAGGTGATGTTATAAAAGCATTAATTGAACTCATGAACGGAACAGATAAATTAGAATCAAAAGCAGGCAAAAAGATAAGCTCCATAATTATAACGAGAGATTCGGGCAACAAAGTAACAGTGTCTGCTAAAGATTCAGATGGTAATACTCTTACAGAATTCAAAGACATTTCATCCAACTAATCTATCATACATATCACTCACAGTCTCGGCACATACTCAATTTTCGTGCCAGGCTGTCTTATAAATTTTTCCCATGAAAGGATTATTTTTATGCAGGTATTCATTTATCTAATCCTATTTGCTATCGGATGGATTGCAGGACTGCTTGTAAACACCACAGTTCTTTATTTTTCAGAAGAAGAAAGAAAGCGGAAAGTTTTCTTTTCCTATATAGGCCGTTTTTACAAAGGAGGATGTCATTGGCTGATAGAATTGTTTCACGGAGCATTATGGGTATTTATTGTGTATTGGTGTGCCACACAAGAAATTTCTTTTATGACAAGTCTCATATACTGCCTGTTGTTTTCGGCATTGGCTGCTATCAGTCTCATAGATTTCCGGACGTATGAAATTCCACTTCCTCTTAATGCATTGATCGGACTTCTGGGAATTTTTCATCTGCTAATAAACCGGCAGAATTGGAGTTCTTATGTCATCGGGTTTTTTAGTGTTAGTCTGTTTTTATATTTGCTGTACCAGGTAACCAATGGAGCCGCCATAGGAGGCGGCGACGTAAAATTAATGGCATGTACTGGTTTGATTCTGGGATGGAGGCTGAATATTCTTGCCTTTTTCCTAGGCTGCATATTCGCGTCTGTCATACATCTGATTCGAATGAAAATTACGAAAGAAGGACACATGCTCGCAATGGGTCCTTATTTAGCGTTGGGAATTCTGACAGCGTTACTTTTTGGAAATGAAATGATACACTGGTACATTGCACAATGCCTGGTCTGATTGCATTTCCTGCAAAGCATAAATGAGAGGGAGCAAAGGAGGAAAAGTGTGACAAAGAAAGTTTTGATAATTAAAATAGGAAGCAGTTATATGTTTGACCTGGATTAAGGATTCTGGTAAAATGAGAAAAAAGATAAAGGAGACCAGCTATGAAAAGTCAAGCCTAAATTCGTAAAATATTTAAATATTTCTAACAGATAAAAAAGTGT
>CAKSBP010000008.1 GCA_934438135.1 uncultured Clostridium sp.
ATTTATTAAAGGTACTCAATACGGTGGGAGTGAAAAATCAGGAATTGGAAAAATGAGATAGAAAATTTACAATATTCGGATGCATTTACCGTGTCCTAATCCCTGTCTTTTCTTCTCAATCAGTCCGATACCTGATTTTGTGTCTAATTCTTTCATAAGGTAACTTGCCTTACGTTCACTGCAAGAAAACACTTCCATTACATTTTCAAGGGTAAAGATAATATAGACTCGGTTCTCCTTGTCGATCCACTGGTTCTTAACGGATAGACTCATTCTATCGAGCATATAGCCATACAGAATTTTTGCATTGCTTGATAGCTGTTTGAATTTTTCATCTGTGAACAAAATCTTAGGCAATCTGATAAATGTAAACTGTTCTGCCTCTTGTCCATAATAATAATCGAATTTCATGTTTTGTGTTCTCCTAACTAGCTTTCATTATTTGTGACAACCAAAAGGGACCAAGCAGTAACACTTTTTGTAGTCTCACATAGAACTAAAAGTTTACTAATTGATCCTTGATTTCAAATCTGCATAGGAATAACTGACTTTCTCCATAAAAATATTTTTAATATAACAAAAATTAGGGAAGCGAATCACTTCGCTTCCCTAGTAGAAATATCCAAAGATATTTATATTTGAATTGTTAAGACAATATCCTTCCAACCATTCACCTTTTTTGTCTCAGGATGATACTTTTTATATACTTCCAAGTAATCTTTCTGAATCACAAAGGTTCCAAGTTTTATCGGTGTTCTGCTTAACCCCTCTTGTTGTTGATTGCAGCCTGTGCAGCAGCCAATCTTGCAATAGGTACACGGAATGGAGAACAGGATACATATGTTAATCCTACTTTGTGGCAGAATTCAACAGATGAAGGATCTCCACCATGTTCACCACAGATACCAAGTTTGATATTTGGACGAACACTCTTACCTTTTTCTGCAGCCATTTTAACAAGCTGTCCAACACCGTTCTGGTCAAGACGAGCAAATGGGTCTGATTCGTAAATCTTGTTCTTGTAGTAAGAATCAAGGAATTTACCAGCATCATCACGGGAGAAACCGAATGTCATCTGAGTTAAGTCATTTGTACCAAATGAGAAGAACTCAGCTTCTTCAGCGATTTCATTTGCAAGTAATGCAGCACGAGGAATCTCGATCATTGTACCAATGTGGTATTCGATATCGGAATTCTTTTCTTTCTTAACCTGTTCTGCAACTTCTACAACAACATCTTTAACGAATTTTAATTCTTTCTTCTCACCAACTAATGGAATCATAATTTCAGGAACGATATCGTAACCTTCTTCAGCCTTTACTTCGATAGCAGCTTCCATTACGGCTCTTGTCTGCATCTTAGCGATTTCTGGATAAGTTACAGCAAGACGGCATCCTCTGTGTCCCATCATAGGGTTGAATTCATGTAAAGCATCACATGTAGCCTGTACTTCTTCAACTGTTTTACCCATATCTTTTGCTAATGCAGCGATATCTTCTGGATCAGTTGGTACGAACTCATGAAGAGGTGGATCTAAGTAACGTACTGTCATTGGTCTTCCCTCAAGTGCCTTATACATAGCCTTGAAGTCAGCTTTCTGGAATTCAATTAATTCATTTAATGCTGCTTCTCTCTGTTCAACAGTGTCAGAAACAATCATCTTACGAATCTTAGGAATTCTTTCTGGTTCAAAGAACATATGCTCTGTACGGCAAAGACCGATACCTTCTGCACCTAATTTAACAGCATTTGCTGCATCAGCTGGAGTATCCGCATTTGTACGAACTTTTAATGTTCTGAATTCGTCAGCCCAAGCCATGATTCTTCCGAAGTTTCCGCTTACAGAAGCTGGAACAGTCTTAATGTCACCAAGGTAGATATTACCTGTGGAACCATCTAATGATATGTAATCTCCTTCAACAATCTTTTCTCCACCAAGTTCAAATACCTTAGCATCTTCATCAATCTTGATGTCACCACATCCAGATACACAAGCAGTACCCATACCACGTGCAACAACAGCTGCATGTGATGTCATACCACCACGAACTGTTAAGATACCTTCAGCTGCATGCATACCTTCGATATCTTCTGGAGATGTTTCAAGACGAACTAAAATAACTCTTTCACCTGCTTCATGAGCAGCTTTTGCTTCTTCAGCTGTGAAGTAAACTTTACCAGCTGCAGCTCCTGGTGATGCAGGAAGTGCGGATCCGATTACTTTACCAGCTTTTAAAGCATCCTTATCAAATGTTGGATGTAATAACTGATCTAAGGATTTTGCTTCAATTCTTGTTACAGCTTCTTCTGGAGTAATTTTTCCTTCATCTACTAAATCACAAGCGATCTGGATAGCAGCCTGAGCTGTTCTCTTACCATTACGTGTCTGTAAGAAGTACAAATGTCCTTCCTGAATGGTAAATTCCATATCCTGCATGTCTCTGTAGTGATTTTCGAGATTTGTAGCCATTTCCATGAATTCTTTATAGCATTCTGGAAGATCCTCAGCTAATTTTGTAATAGGCTGTGGTGTACGAACACCTGCAACAACGTCTTCACCCTGTGCATTGATTAAGTATTCACCATAAATACCTTTCGCACCTGTAGATGGGTTACGTGTAAATGCAACACCTGTACCAGATGTATTACCCATGTTACCAAATACCATGGCCTGAACGTTTACTGCTGTTCCCCAGTCTCCAGGAATATCATTCATTCTTCTGTAAACGATAGCACGAGGGTTGTCCCATGAACGGAAAACTGCTTTTACAGCTTCCATTAACTGATCTTTAGGATCCTGTGGAAAGTCTGCACCCATAGCGTCTTTATAAATGGATTTGAATTTAACAATAACTTCTTTTAAATCGTCAGCTGTTAAATCTGTATCGTATTTTGCACCCTTAGATTCTTTGATTTCATCAAGGATTCTTTCAAAATGAGATTTTGGAATCTCCATAACTACGTCGGAGAACATCTGAATAAATCTTCTATATGAATCATAAGCGAATCTCTGGTTTCCTGTTTTCTTTGCAAATCCTTCAACAGCAACATCATTTAAACCTAAGTTAAGAATTGTATCCATCATACCAGGCATAGATGCTCTTGCACCAGAACGAACAGAAACTAATAATGGATCCTCTGTATCACCGAATTTTTTACCCTGAAGGTCTTCAAGGATTTTTAAAGAGTCGAAAATCTGTGTTTTAATTTCATCTGAAATCTGCTTGCCATTTCTATAGTAATCTGTACAAGCTTCTGTTGTTACTGTGAAACCCTGTGGAATAGGCATTCCTAAGTTAGTCATTTCAGCTAAGTTAGCACCTTTACCACCAAGGAGCTCTCTCATGTTGGCATTTCCTTCTTTGAACAAATATACCCATTTTGCCATCTTATTAATTCCTCCTAAAGATTTTTGTAGTATACATGTGATATGTTATGTAAATAACACACTGCTGATTTAGAATCAGCCACTGAAGTCATTATAACACATTGAAATAGAGTATGAAAAGTACTTTTTATAAAATATGTATGGTTTTTCTTCTATTTTTTTGATTTTTATAGGACCATGACGTTTTTATACTAATTTACTCCATTTTTATATTGTTAAACTTTTAACTGATTTTATGTCTTTTTAAAGTATTTTTTTATAAAATTCTACTTTTCTGTCTCTTTTTACCGGAAATTCTGCACGAAATTTCTCTGTATTTTTTGGAAGCTCTATCATTAATAGACCTTCTTCTCCCGAAATTTTCCCCATAATCTTGCCATCTGGATTAATCACACAACTGTCACCAGAATAAAAAATTCCATTTTCCTCTCCAACACAATTCACCGCCGCAATATATGACTGATTCTCGACAGCCCTTGCCACCAGAAGTTTTTTCCAATGTTCACCCCTCTTCTTAGGCCAGTTCGCAGCCACAATAATCAGTTCTGCCTGTTTGGATACCGCTTGAAATATTTCCGGAAATCGTAAATCATAGCAAATAAAAGTGCTTACTATAAATTCATGCAATGGGAATACAGAAAGTTTCTCTCCACTTTCAAAATATTGATTTTCATCAGAATAGCTAAATGGATGAATTTTCACATAATCTGAAATCATTTCTCCTCTTTCATTAATAATTCCATAATGATTCTGAGCTTTCTTTTTTCCCATCCCCACCCAGCCGAATCCAATAGATATATTAAACCTGGATGCCAGTAACGAAATTTCTTTTATTGTTTCATCAAATTTATCACAGGTTTTCTCTATGACCATAGAAAAACCCGTAAAACTCATCTCTGGAAAAAGAATTAACTGGCATTTCTGTAATTTTGCTTCCTTAATATATCGTTTCGCAGTTTCTAAATTATAAACCTTGTCTTCCCATTTCCTATGAAACTGGCATAATGCGATTTTCATTTCAATACCTCCTAGTTTCTTCTTATTTTAAATACAATTTTTTAATTGTGCAACTTGATTCCTCCTTTGCTTTTTGTATATGAAAATAAAAAAAAATAAGAATTATTATTGATCTTTTTCTTGATACAGGCTTGCGAATTGACAAGCCAAATTGCGTGTTGTAAGATTATTTTCAGACATTTCAGTAAATAATACATTAATTTGTCATGCTTGTATGTTCTATTGAAACTGCTGATTTTCTTCCGGATCAACAGTGGAAATCTGCTTATATGTATGAAATGTCAAAAAATTACAGTATGATTAGAGATTCCTGTAAGGATTCTCTAATGACACCAGAAACATTTACAAATTATAAAAGAAAGGAATGTTCAAGTTTATGAGAAAGAAATTTTGCAACAGAATAAGCTGGCTGCTTACACTTTCCATGTGCCTTACCAGCTTTTCAGCAGGTCCATGCAGTACAGTAAAGGCCGCTGAAACAAAAAACAGCGATTTTACTTTAACTGCTGTTTCCGATGCAGCTTCACAGACAGTAAAATTAAACTGGGATGCACCTGACAACGAAAATGACTACTCCTACACGGAATACATTAAAAATTCCGATGATTCCCAGTTTCATGCAGCCACACGAAGAAATATTAAAATCTTGCAGGTTTATCCTGGTTCTGTAAATCGATGCAATCTTCAGAAATGGATTACAAAAGCAGAGACAAACCAGTCATTAAACAACACAAGTTTTATTAATGACAAAATCAGTATGACAAGCGATGCTGTTTCCATTACTGCTTTTAATGAAAACCCAGATGTTCTTTCCAAATATGATGTTGTAGCATTTGGTTTTTCCGATGAATATGAAAACGGCTGCTACGACCTAAACGCTTCAAGTGAAAGTGCCGTAGAAAACTACATTAAAGAAGGACATGGTGTTTTATTCGGACACAATACCATTTTCTCTGGTTATGAAGATTCCGAAAATTCACATACATATTTCAACAAACTCGCAAATATGTGCAATATCCTTATGAACCGCGATACCTTAAACTGCAGTTTTGAAGACTACTCTTCCAGAGCAAATGCAGTAGATATGAAGAAACAGGGTGACCTGACAAGCTATCCTTACAGCTTTGACAGCAAATCACTTCTTCCAATCCGCGAAACACACAACTGTGCACAGATACCTTCCTTCAATGATATCTGGTTCTCATTTGCTGATAATGGTGACTATTATAATGAAAATTATAATTCTTATCTTTCTACTTTTGATAATACCGCTTTAATTCAAATCGGACATGATACCAGCTTAAAAGCAAATGATTATAAGATTTTAATGAATACTCTGTACTATCTGGCACAGAACATTAAAACTACATCCTGGACAGACACATCATTTGCAGATACCATTGCTCCTGAAAAGCCAGTATTGAACGACATTACATATGATTCCAAGCACAATGCAATTATCTTAGATGCTTCTTCTACAGATAAAGGCAGTAATTATGAATATTACATTAAAGCTTCTTATCAGGAAGAGAAAAATCCACAGACAGAACAGGATACTTCCGCTGATAACTACAAAGCGCAGGAAGGCTATGTAGAAAAAGATGTGAAAACATTAGAATCCAACCACGCAACTGCAAGTACCAGTTCCGGTATTAAGGGATATTCTATTGTTGTTGACCACACTCCAGACACAGAACCTTCTAATACAACAAACTCTATCAATGGAAACTTCGCATTTCCAACAGATAGTAATTTCTTAAATTCCACAGAACCAATTTATGTACATATCAAAGCAATTGATGGATGTGGCAATGTATCTGAAACATTACATTATCAGTACAACAGAGATATCACTGTTACATTTGATACTCAGGGTTCCTATTCTAAAATCCCAGTTCAAACGGTAACAAGAGGTGAAACTGCAACACAGCCAGAATCTCCAAAGAAATCTGGATACTGCTTCTCTGGATGGTATACAGACAGCGACTGTACCGAGGCCTTTGATTTCTCTACACCAATCATAACAGATACTATTCTTTATGCAAAATGGTCTTCTTATCCTGCATTACTCTTAAACAACGGAACTATTTCCGCAGTTCAAGATGATGAAAATATTCCAATCGTAAGCTACGTACTTGGAATAGCTTCTAGCTCTTCGGCTTATGAAAATTTACAATCCAAGGCTTCCATTAAAGGTGATGCAGTTGATGGTGTTGTAACACTTGACAAACCAGGTATATATACATTCTATGTAACAGATGATAACGGAAACCGCTATTACCTGAAAGCTAACTACAGCAATGGCAGACTGATTGATTTAAGTGCTCTTTATGATGAAATTGAGTACGCTCAATATCTGTATGACAACACTCCAGAATTAAACGATGACTTAAGAAAAGGTGATGCCTACACAACAAAAGATGCAAAAGATAAATTACTTGCAGCAATTAAGAATGCTACTGCTGATGGAGAATCCGCTTCTGATGCAGATGTAATCGAATCTATTTACACAACATTGCAAAAAGCAATTCTTACTTTCAAAGATTCCATGATTTTCTACCAGTGGAGTCCAATTAAAGTAATTGGTTCTAATATTTACGCTGAACCACAGAATGATAATTACGAAATTTCTAAAGTATGTTACAACGTAGACGAAAATAAAAATCTTGTTCAGGGTATCTATGGAAACTGGGTTACATTAACTGCACACCCTTATGATACAAAGACTGCAGATTACGAATGGGATAATGTTGCCGATGGCATTTATACTATGTTCGTATCTATTAAAAATAAAGAGACAGGAACAAAGAGCTTCTACTATGAACTTGCAGTTGTAGCTACAAACTCTGACCCAGCTGTTCTTGCAAAAGACTTTACAAAATCCGTATATGACGAAACAGCTGAACTTATGAGTACACTAAAACGTGAAAAAGAAGCATCTAAAGGTGACCAGTACATTTCAACAGTAAGATATAATTATGTTATAAGTTATCTCGATACTTTAAACAAACAGTTTGAAGACAGTAGTATTTCTTATGATACATGGGTTAGCACAGCTTATACATTAACAGATCTGCTTCAGAGTATTAAAGGCGAAATCAAAACAATGACAACAGACGGATATGAAGCACCAACAGATGAACTGGTTATCAGCGTATCTGGCCCTACTGTAAAATTCTCACGTTCTAACTTAAGCAGAGTCTTCGTTGCTAAGGGTGACTACTCAGACGCAGGCTTTGTTAAAAAAGTAAAATGCACAGAGAAACAGGCTTCCCAGGGTAGTGCTTCCTTAAGAATGGGACAGATAGGAATTTATACAGCTCTTGTTCGTTACTCAGATGAAGCACAGGAAGTTGTACATTTTGAGATTACTGACCTTCAGGGAACTGGTGCCCCAACATTATCAATTTCCTTATCCTTATCCGATGATGGAAAGATTATTATAAACAAAACAGGTAATGCTACCGTTGCATATACAAGCTATGCATATGGAGATTACGAAACTGACAGTAAACTGGCATATCAGCAGTTCAATGGATTCCAGGAAGAACTTCCTGCTATGGGAAATGGCATTCACTCTGTATGCATAAGAGATATCAATGGTAATCTATATTACGCAAAAATTAATGTAACTACTCTTACTGAACCAACAGTTGTTGAGGATGATTACTATATTACTCCTTACACATATGGATTTAACATTAAGATTGCCGCTTATGCACCAGGTAACTACAGCAGCTGGGCTGACATGACTAGTGAAGCTGTTTATATTAACCAGAATAAAGCAATTACAAAATCTACATTTGATGATGGTGAATATACATTCTACTTCGAAGCAGAAGATGGAACCGCTTATTTTAAACACATTACAATTGGTGATGATGTTGAAAATGCAGAAAACACTGCAGAGACTACAGAAGTTACAGAATAATTCAATCTAATGTTTAAGAAAAGGCTTGTACCAAGGAATCAAAGTTCCTTGGTACAAGCCTTATTTACTGCCTGCTTTTTGAATAAAACAAAAACTAGAATTCTAATTTTTTCTCAAAGTAAGCTCTCAAATCTTCAATCTTAATTCTTTCCTGTTGCATGGTATCTCTATCACGAACTGTTACACAGCCATCTTCTTCAGACTCAAAATCATATGTCACACAGAAAGGAGTACCGATTTCATCTTGTCTTCTGTAACGTTTTCCAATATTTCCTCTATCATCATATTCACAGTTCCAGTATTTTGCCAGCTCGCTGTAAACTTTACCAGCACCGTCTGCTAATTTCTTAGAAAGTGGAAGTATACCAACTTTAACAGGGGCTAACGCCGGATGGAAATGAAGCACTGTTCTTACATCTCCGCCTTCTAATTCCTCTTCGTCATATGCACCACATAAGAATGCAAGAACAACACGGTCAGCACCTAAAGATGGTTCAATTACATATGGAATATATTTCTCTTTCTTCTCATCATCAAAGTAACTTAAATCCTGTTTGGATACATTCTGATGCTGCGTTAAATCATAATCTGTTCTATCCGCGATTCCCCATAATTCACCCCAGCCAAACGGGAATAAGAATTCGATATCAGAAGTTGCTTTAGAATAGAAAGATAACTCTTCTTTTTCATGATCACGTACACGCATCTCGTCTTCTTTGATACCAAGATCCTGTAACCATTTGATACAGAACTGTTTCCAGTATGCAAACCACTCTAAGTCAGTATCTGGTTCACAAAAGAATTCAAGTTCCATCTGTTCAAACTCTCTTGTACGGAATGTGAAGTTACCTGGTGTAATTTCATTACGAAAAGACTTACCAATCTGACCAATTCCGAAAGGAATTTTCTTTCTGGATGTTCTCTGAACATTTTTAAAGTTTACGAAAATACCTTGTGCTGTTTCCGGACGTAAATAAACTGTATTTTTTGCATCTTCTGTTACACCCTGAAATGTCTTGAACATCAGGTTAAACTGACGGATTTCTGTCCAGTTATGTTTTCCACAGCTTGGGCAGCAGATATTGTGTTCTTCAATATATTTTTCCATTTCTTCACTTGACCATGCATCTACAGAACCTTCAATTTTGATTCCATTTTCATCCATATAGTCTTCAATTACTTTATCTGCACGGAATCTTTCATGGCATTCTTTACAATCCATTAATGGATCAGAAAAACTTCCTATATGACCAGAAGCAACCCAAGTTTGAGGATTCATCAGAATCGCACAATCAACACCTACGTTGTATGGGTTTTCCTGAATGAATTTCTTCCACCATGCTTTCTTAACATTATTCTTTAATTCTACACCTAAATTTCCATAGTCCCATGTATTAGCAAGACCGCCATAAATTTCAGAACCTGGGTATACAAAACCTCTCGCCTTTGCTAATGCAGCTATTTTGTCCATTGTTTTTTCCATGATTCAATCACCTTTCAACCTATTTCTAATTTATTTATAAACTATAACGGCTATGTTATTACCTGTTGTCTCCGCAGAATCTGCATTAGTCAACATGGCATTTGCATAATACTTGATTGTACCAGGAATCTGTACTTTCACTTTCGTATCAATTATAAGCACCTTATACTTCTCATTTTCCTTTACATCATCAAGTGTCGCCTTCGCACCGTCAACGGCATCTGTATAGAACTCTGGGAGAACCCCTGCATCCAGAGCTTCTTTCACGGTATATAATGAAGCTTCAATGCGATTCATCTCGCTATAGCTTTCCATACTATCGTAAGTAAATATTGCTTTCACTTTCTCATTCTCTACTTCTAGGTCAGAAAGCTTTACACTTCCTTTTCCATTTTCTTCATTAAAACTTTCTATTGCACTTTCAATAAAGTCTTTTAAATCTTTTTCATCATAATATATTTTATCAAATGTTTCATTTGCCCCTAACTGCAAAGTTCCATTACTTCTTATGAGCAATGTCTCTTCATTCACATCGGATAGCTTCAGTGACTCCACCTTACCCTTACACCCGCTCAGTGAAACTATGCAGAGACAAATCATAAATGCTGCTGCAACTTTTCTCATACCTGCACCTTCACCTTTTCTCCGTCACAAAACATGGTTTGTCTTATTTTAACCTTATTTCTATAATTTTTCAACCGCTTTTTGTGCAGGCATGAGAAAGTATTCCGGTTTTTTCTAATTTCCCATCTCTTTATATTGGAAATGCCTCCAGCATTTTTAAAGACTGAAACTGTTTGTCTACATATAAAGGAAGATATCGTTTTATAATCTGTTCCAGCTCATTCAACACTTCATCAGAAACACGAAATGTATACAGCTTTTCAATTGGTGCTGCAATAATATACTGCATCGTATAAATTGCTGCAGGACTTATCATAAAACCTCCTACCGCATGTTTTTTACACAAATCACAGAATAGACCACCCTGTCTCTCACTAAAGAGATACGATTTATCTGCCTGAATTTCTCCATTACATTTTACACAGCCAAATACCTGTGGTGCCTCTCCATTAACTGACATCATCCTGATTTCGAATATGTACCGAATCAGTTTATTCGGGATGCTTTTCACACATAATGCCCGCAAAGACTGGTACAATAATTTTAGAAATTCCTTTGCTTCCATCCCTTCTCTTCCAAAATAATCAGCAAATTCACAGAAATACATTCCATAAGAAACCAAATCCAAGTCTTCACGAAGTTCCGTAAAATAATTGCTAATTTCAGCTGACAGCAGATTATAGGAAGAACGTCCCTCCAAAATTGTAAAGTTTCCGAAAGAAAAAGGCTGAGAGCATGCAAGTAAGGCGCTGTTTGGTTTCCTGGCGCCTCTTGCAAAAGCTGAAATTTTTCCCTTTTCTCTGGTAAGAATCACAACTCGTCTATCATAATCATTGATTGGCATGGCGGATAGCACCATGCCCATTACTGTTATCTGGTTACTCAAAGCATTTAACCTCTTTATTTTCACTGCATTCAGAGTATTCCTGGCTTTCGCACAGTTCACTCTCGCAGGTACAGGCATAATTCAAATAATCATTAATACTGCCTGTTTTTTCAAACATTTTCCAAAGTTCTAAATCACTCATCAGTCTGACCCCCTAAACATCAAATTTCCTCGCTGCTCTCCAGCTTTATTCCGCCATTAGCAGCTTACGTCCAGCAGATGGTTTCTTTCTGCCAGACATTATCAATTTGTATAGTATTAGGATTGCCATTTATAGAAAAGTCTATACGAATTAATAGAATATTTTCACACTCTAAATATCCGTCTTATTATATCCATAGTTTTTCAAAAGTAAGTCACTGTCTCGCCAGTCTTTTCTGACTTTAACCCAAATCTGTAAATTAACTTTCTGATCCAGTAAGTTTTCAATCTCGATACGGGCATTCGTTCCAATATTCTTTAACATAGCCCCCTTCTTACCAATAATAATTCCCTTATGAGAATCCCTCTCACAGATAATGGTTGCTTCAATATCCATAATATTCCCGTTGCCACGTTCGCGCATCTTTTCAATCGATACCGCAATTCCATGAGGAATTTCATCATTTAAAAGCCGCAGTGCTTTTTCACGAATCAGTTCTGCAACAATCTGACGTTCCGGCTGATCAGTAACTGTATCTTCATCGTAGAACTGTGGTCCCTCCTGAAGGTAATTAAAAATTGTCTCTAACAGATTTTCCTTATTTTCACCCTTCATAGCAGAAACCGGTACAATTTCAGCAAAGTCACAGACATCCTTGTATGTCTTAATAACTGGAAGGAGTTCTTCCTTTTTCACCGTATCAATTTTATTAATAACTAAAATAACCGGTGTCTTTACTTTTTTCAGTGTTTCGACAATATGCTGTTCCCCAGCACCAATAAAAGTAGTTGGTTCTACCAGCCATAAAATGACATCTACTTCATTTAAGGTACGTTCTGCTACAGTGACCATATATTCACCAAGTTTATTTTTTGCCTTATGAATCCCCGGCGTATCCAAAAAAACAATCTGTCCGATATTTTCATCTGTATAAACTGTCTGAATACGGTTTCTGGTAGTCTGTGGTTTATTTGATGTAATTGCAATCTTCTGACCAATGATCTGATTCATCAGCGTAGATTTTCCTACGTTCGGTCTTCCAATTAATGTTACAAATCCTGATTTAAAACTATTATTCATGCCTTATCCATCCTCTTATAAATTATACGTTTTATCAAATAATTCGTTTGCTTCTTCTATCTTATCTTCATTTCCAACTACACAAATTACCGCATTAGAAAGCATTGCCTGCATTCTTCCTGCAAGTCCACGGATATCTTCCTGGTCTGCATCTATAATGCTGTCTCTTTCCTTTTGAAGCTGCTCTTCCGTGTAACCGCTGATATAACAGGAATAGGAACGATTTCCTTTTGCTGCTGGATTCAGTGGTGTATCTGTCATGCTGATTGTTCCCAGCACATATTTTGTCATATCTCTTTCATCTACCGTAAAATCTTTTACAAAATCCGTCACCTTCTTATATACAGCAAAGGTTTCCTTTAAATTTGGATCTCGATAAGACACAAAATAACTGTTTCCATTTCTTAAAAAACTGCACATACATCCATAGGCACCACCCTTTACACGAATGTTTACCCATAAATAATCATAAGACATAATCGTCTTTAATACGCGGAATACTCCTGTATAATCTTCTCCGCCACTCTTAAAGTTTCCCGCAAGAGCGTCAAATTGAACCTGACCTGCGGTCTTAATTCCTTCATTACATGGTGTAATTTTCTTTAGTTCTGGTTTCTTTTCGATAAGACCAGCCCCTTCAAACACTCCACCCTGTTTTGCTTCCAGTTCTTTTACCAGTCCTTCTGCCTGCGTATTGAAAGATTCCACTCCTTCCTGCTCACAGGTAATACCGAAAATCATATTTTCCTTTACAAAAATTGAATTTACAAGCCGTTTTAATATCTGAATTGTCTCATCACTTTTTTCCTCAAAATGCTCTTCCAAATCGCATAAGAACTGATAATATTCCATTCCCACCAGATTATCATTGTACTGGGCACTTTTAGAAAGATAAGATAATGCTCTTCCTGCAGCCAGAGAATGGGAACTCGAATTCATACGGATTCTCATTTTTGACCTTGTTTCAGAAACAATTTCACGAAAACGCTTCTTATCATCAAAATTACTGCTGAAAAGAATTTCCTGAATCAATGCAAATGCTTTTTCAAATTCCGGATACAGTACTTTTGCCGTAATCTCGAAATAGGACTTAAATACATCTTTATCTGATGAATCATAACTTTCTACATCAAATACAATGCCACCAGTATGAATATTTATTTCATTGGCCATCTCCTGGAATGTATACGTTCCAGTACTTACTTTTCCAAATAGAAAGCTTAATAAACTTAAATATTTCGCATAGCCTATATAATCATTTAATGCAAATCCTATTCTTAAATAACCAATTCCATTGGTATTGATATTATGGTGTAAAGCAGTTATATTTGCAATGTTATATTTTTCATTTAAAATTGGATTCACTTTCCTGCGAATATCTCCTCTGGAAAGAAGAGGTATTTTTTCCAATTCCTCTTTCGTAGAAGGTGTTTCCTGCCATAAACGAAGTGACTTTGTCTCCTCAATAATATCATTGATTTCATCTGATGTTAAACCAGCTTTATAATCCGCCAGTTTTTCTTTTACACGCTTTTCTTCCTCAGCTGTCACTCCAGCTTTCGGTTCAATTACAACAAATGTGCTGTGTGGATTTTCAATCAGATACTTCTTAATTAACTCTTCGAAATATCCAGTAGAAACTTTTTGTTTCATTTCATCAAATGTTTCTCCAGCATTAATATGGATAAATGGCTTGTGATCATCATACAGCCAGCTGTCCAGAATCTGAATTCCATACATAAGACCCTTTGGGTGAGAACCAAAATCGCCTTCTTTAAATTTAAATTCATGATAATTAATAGCAGCTAAAAGCGGTTTTTCACCAATTCCATCTTTCACGATTTTTTCCAGTGTCTCTTTTATCACAGAAAGGAATTTATCTTTCTTCTCTGCTGGAACCTCTTTTGCAATTACACTAAAATATGGCTGATAAATTCCATTTTCAAACTGACTTAAAATATCTGTTCCAATCCTTGCATCAATCAATGCCTGTTTTAATGGTGCCCCTGGTGAACTGATTAACGCATATTCAAGAATCTGGAATGCAAGATACAGTTCTTTATTCAGGCTTGTATCAATAACAACATTGTAACTTAAATAAGAACCTGCTTTCTTTTCCTCAGCCTCTGGTACGGAATAATATTCTTTAATCGTCCTCATCTCTGTAAATGGTTTCTGAAATCCAATGGTTGAATCTACTGGTGCATCATCATATTTAGATAAATATTCTCTGTCCATCCATTCCAGCTTTTCTTCTATATCTAAATCACCATACAGATAAATATAACTGTTAGATGGATGATAATATTTCTTATGGAAGGCCAGAAATTCCTCATAACTTAAATCCGGAATATTCTTTGGATCTCCACCTGACTCAATTCCATAAGTAGTATCTGGGAATAGAGAAGACTGGATACCACGATACAGCTGCTGTTCTGGTGAAGAAAATACACCTTTCATTTCATTATAAACAACGCCATTATATTTCAACTCATCTTCTGGATTTTCCAGTTCATAATACCAGCCTTCCTGCTGAAAAATAGCCTTATTTTTATAAATATTGGGATGAAATACTGCATCCATATATACATCCATTAAATTCTGATAATCTTTATCATTACAGCTTGCAATTGGATAAATTGTTTTATCTGAAAAAGTCATGGCATTTAGAAATGTATTCAAAGAACCTTTCGCCAGTTCCACAAACGGATCCTTAGAAGGGTACTTGTCAGAACCACACAATACCGTATGTTCTACAATATGGGCAACCCCTGTAGAATCTTTTGGTGGTGTACGGAAGCCTATGGAAAATACTTTGTTATCATCATCGTTACTTAATACAACCACTCTTGCCCCACTCTTTTTATGTTTAAATACAAGTCCGAGGCTGTTTAAATCCTTGATATATTCTTCTTGTATCAGTTCATACTTAGTCAGTTCTTTTAATTCACTGCTGCTCTTAATATTTCCTGCCATCTAATTCTTCCTTCCTTTTTTCTTATAAATGTGTTCATAGCTGTCCTATATTATACCATATGTGCCTCATATTGTCATGGCGCAATTTCCCGCAAAACTTGACGCTTCAGTTTACTTTTTGTATAATCTTATATTGATAAATAAAATTATAATTAGCAAAGGATATAAAAAATGAAACACATCAGAAACAAAAAACTGCTTACATCTCTATCTGTAATAACTGTTTTATGCGTGTCATTTCTGGCTGTAGGCCTGATAAAGCACGTACCTATACCCGCATATGTCACTTTGTCCCAGAATACTTTGGATAGTAGTTCCGGTCAGATTTCCAATACTAGTATAACCTGTATTGATGAAGAAAATTACAAGCATACAATGACTGAAATTGTAGAACCGTATTTAGATTATATCAAAACAGCTGGATATATTTCTTCCTTTGATAATGCAAAACTTTACTATGAATATTATACTGTAGAAAATCCAATTGGAACGGTTGTCATTTCCCATGGATTTACAGACGCGCTTGAGAAATATAATGAAATGATTTATTACTTTACACAAAGTGGTTATTCTACATACATTGTACAGCATCGTGGACATGGACTTTCCATGCGCTATACAAATGATGCCAGCCTGGTGTATATTGATGATTTCAATACTTATGTAGAAGATTTTGATTCCTTCATTAGTTCTATTGTAGCTCCAACCTCTCAGAGTGACAATCACATCTTATTTGCACACTCCATGGGGGGCTGCATTGGTGCAATGTATTTAGCAGAGCACCCTGGATTTTTTGACCGTGCCATATTGACGTCTCCAATGTTCCAGATCAATACTGGAAAGGTTCCCGCTTTTGCTGCCAAGACACTGGCATCCGCGGCCTCTCTGACCAAGCATAAATACACTTATGTAATGGGCAATACCGCATACGACTATGAACGTGACTTTGAATCATCTAATTATCTTTCTGAGTCCCGCTATCATTATATTTACGATATTACTGATGCAAACGTGTATTACCACACAAACGCTGCATCCTACGGCTGGCTTAATGCCGCTATGAATGCTGCAGATTATATTACAAAAAAATCCATTGCTTCTAAAATCACCATCCCTATCCTGTTATTCCAGGCAGAAAATGATGCGATTGTAAAACCTTATGGACAATATAAATTTGTCAATAACTCTGGCAGCACATCTATGGTTCTTGTAAAAGATGGTAAACATGATTTATTTTCAAGCCACAATGAAGCATTACAGCTTTATCTGAATAAAGTATTTAATTTTATTAAATAGTAAAAAGCAGAGTCTGTATCCGATTTTCCGGCAGGCTCTGCTCTTATTATATCCCGGCAGAATCCTGTTTTTATGAAACATTTCCTCATCTATTTCCAGAAAGCATAGTGTGAAGACTCTGATAATCTATTTTGGACTGATGTTTGCGGTCTAATGGAATTTTATCCAGCCGGATAACCAAATCCAGATGAAACTCCTCTTTTCTATTATTAATCGCATCATAAACCTCTCGTTCACAGCAGACTGCCAGAACCCGCTTTTCCCACCATTGAAAATACGCTGCCTGCCTTACATCAAAATTAGCATAGATTCTGCTTTCCTCTGAAAACGGATAAAACTCTTCCTGTCCATAGCAGACACACTCCCTGCTTCGTCCATACAAATATAACAGGCCATCTTCTTTTATCTGTCCCAAATCTCCTGTACGGTGCCAGACAATATCATCTGCCTGAATTTTATTCTGAGTATCTCCCTCGCCATCCAGATAGGAATTCACTACATATTTCCCACTGACAACAATTTCTCCTGGACAATCTTCCACACACATTTTCTGAAACTGGCTTTTTGTCATATTGGGAAAATTCACATAAGGTTCATTCCGTATAATTTTTACACACATTCCTTCTGTAATTTTTCCACCCAGAAGTCCTTGTCCCATACACATTGCTTTTTTTTGTTCCTCAGTCACCCAGGAAAGATCGTACATTGTAATTGGTTCTGCCTCACAGCATCCATACAATAGTTTTACCTGTGCATTAGGAAAAACCTTATTGATACGCTCTAAGTACTGCCAATATAAAGGTCCCCCTCCTACAAATACTTTTTTAAGCGTTGGAAAGCAGGTATGATACATCAGACAGTAACCGGTCAGCCTCTTTAGCAGAAAAGGAGTTACAACCATTCTATCCACGTGTTCAATTTGAATCTGTTCTGCCAGTTCAATCCTACTGATTCGATTAAGTTCTTTAGATGGGATTACAGTTCTTAAGCCATACATAGGATTTAGTATAGTAAATAAAAGTATTACTGCAAAATCTATTTCTCCCTTTTCATAGGTAAAATGTTTCTGTATAAAATCTTCTTCTACTCCCAGATACTGATACTTTCTGGCAACAGCCTTTGGAAGACCAACATTTCCCCCGGTAAACGTAATCAATGCATGTTCTGACGGATAAAACTCTATTTTCCCACAAAAAGAGGCACGACCCTCTTTATAAGAGAGTACTTCCTGTATTTTATGTATTATAGAACATTTAGATTTTTTCTGAAGCTTACCTGCCAGTTCCCCTGATATGTTATCTGCAAATACTATCCCTGGTTTTACCCGTTTCATACATTCCACCATATTTTCAAATGTCATATCAGAATCAAAGAGAACAGCAGTGGCACCAATACTCCACAATGCATAAAGAAGAATATACAATTCTATGCTAATAGGTATCAGAATAAGGATTTTCATTCCATGTTCTACTCCTGCTTCCACCAATCTGTTATGAACCTGTACAACTGCAGTGCAGAATTCTTCTTCTGTCATATTCCTTCTTCCGTCTGAAAACAATATAGTTTCATGAGCTCCCCGGTAACCTTCCGCCAGTTTTTCTAACCATTTTTTCATCCTATCCCCCCAACTATTCTTTCTCATAAAGTACATAGGTACTGCAAATCTCAGCATCCGGCATCATATGAGCCACGAAACTCCCTTCCTGTATCTGAGCCATTACCATTTCTTCCATGCCATCATCCCTTGCCTGCTTTGCCGCCTGATTAATAAGAACGGTAGCAATCCCTTTCTTTTGATATTCTGGAAGTACTCCAAACATTTTTACAACAATAGTCTTAATTTCAGAAAGATTATCTGCCTCTTTATAATCTGGAAAAGAAAGTAGAAATGCCACTGGCTGGCTCCCCTTCCATACAATATAAATATACTCTTTACGAAAAAACTGAAGCAATGGCTCATATCGTTCGCAAAATACCTTAAAATCTGCCGGCATAAAATAGCTGCACTCTGTAAAGCACTGAATACTTAGCTGATAAAGAATCTGAAACATCTCTGCATCTTTAAACCGACTGGCATCCTGCAGTACAATTCCTTCTTTTTCATATAAATCAACTCTTTGACTTTCCGGTCTATGAAAATTTTCTAATCTAGCGTTTAATGAATAATAAGTAACAAGCTCTTTCCATCCTGCTTTTTTTACCCACTCAGAATATTTAACAGGCTGAAAAGGTTCCAGAAAAAATGGAGCCATTCTTGTTGTATTAACTAAAAAGCCATAATTATTCCATGTATTATGATCCATTGGACCAATTACTTTCTGTACTCCGAGACTTTTCATTCTCTGATAAACAGCCTCAAAAAGTTCCTTTGCTGCTTCCTCATCATCTGCCTGAACCATTCCAAACACACCAATTTTCTCATGATTCACTCCCTCTGGAACAGATTCTGTCCACCAGCTGACTCTTCCAGAAATTTCTTCCTCCGATTCCAGTATGTACTGTCCATTTTTCCTGTTTTCTGTAAAAAAGCACCGAATCTTTCTACATTTCATATATCTTCCCCCTTTGTATAATTGCCCTTTTTATCAAAAGACAAATACTAAAACAGACCAGTAAACTATTCATCCCACAAGATTTACTAATTTCCTTCTGAACTGCCATAAGACTGATAAGAACCATTACCTGAAATTCTTCAAAATCAGACAGCTGTGCTTTTTGCTTTTTTCCAGAAACGAATGCTGATGCTAAAAACATAAAATACCAGATTATCATCACAAGCAGCATATAATACAAACCGCCACATAAAAACGATATAAAACAAACATTTGACAGAAGCACAAGCGAGAGAGGTGTTACTTTTTGTCTCGACGTCAGCACCAGCATAAATAACATAGTAAGCACAATCATAATACTCACTGCCCCCCATAATGTAAGTTTCAATCTGCCACCTGCATACACCTGCAAATATAAATACGCAGATAATGGTACAATAAAGTTTTCCATTCCAGACATACTAACCAGATGTGCCGCCGCAAGACTTCCCGAAAACAAAAATGCTGCCAGAATAGAGTCCGTCTTTATGAAATGGTCATAGCATAAAAAAAAACCTAGCAGAATCAAATAACAGCTGCAGCAGAATGTAAAAAATTCTAACAGTGTTTTTCTTTTTTCATCCATCCGGTTTAAACAGATTGTTCCATACTGACTTCCTGCTATTTTGGATCCTGAACCAGAAAACAAAGTAATCAAAAGAGGCATCATATAAAAAAATGGTTCTAGTTTTGTGAAAACAGCAAGCAAAGCAGCTGCAGCCAAAAGCCAAAGTTCTTCATTAAACTCTGATTTCAATGCCCCATAAAAAACACCTGATTCCTGTATTCTTTTTTCAAAACATACTCTCAACAATATACGTAGAATCATTAGCACCAAACAAAACAAGACTACCATATTATAATCTGACTTTCGGCAGATAACAGGTTCTATCACCAGCACCAGCCCATTTGCAATACCAAACAGCTTTCTTTCATATCTGAAATCTATGCTCTTTTCATGTTTTTTCTCCAGACACATGATAAGTACTACCAAAATAATGTTTGTAAAAAACACCATTATTCCACTAAACATTTTTTATTACCTCCACTGTAAAATGCTTATAAAAACAGGTTTTATCTTTGAGTGTCAACCGTCTGGATTCCTTTCTGTCTATCTCTGCCTTATCTTGAAATACAGCTGGACACATCCTGTCAACAAGCATATTTCGATAGACAACTCTGGCATCTTTTTTTGCTGCATGTAAAATTCTAGAATATACCTGTTCTACATTCTCTGGTGACATATATTCAAAAATATCACTTAAGTTGAAACCATCTATCGTATGTTCTCCTATCGTATCAAGATATTCTTCCAGACATACTTTCTGAAGTTCCAGCCGATTAATATTCTTTTTTATCGCCAAAAAATTTTCTTCTTTTAATGCATAGGGCATCGCATCTTCCCGAAACGTTCCCAGCATCAGATAATGTATGTAAGGATTATTCCACAAGGGTACCTGAAGAAGTCCTCTTTCAAATCTCTCCATTACCTGTTTTGCCACATCAATATCTACATATCGGAAAAATGCTTTGTCACGTCCTAATTTCTCCATCACTTTTTCCGAGAAAAAATGCTTTGTAACCATCCTCCAGCGAAATGTATCCCAGCGTTCATAATAGAACCGCCGCTGCTCATCCATCGTCCGATTTTTAAAAAATTCTTCCACTACTCTATGACTATGTGCCAATGGAAGCCATTTTTTTGAAAATACATGAAAGTACTGTTCTAACCTTCCTATATGATAATACCCTTTTTCAATCAGTTTCATATGTTCATCCCAGAATATTCTACATTCTTTTGAAAGTGATTTTTTCACTTTATCGAAAATACAGATTCGATTCTTATCATTTCGAAATCCTGCCAGATTCATAAAATCGTTATAATCTAACAGACGATATGCTTCTCTTTTTAATTCCACGCAGTAAAGCTGCTGTTCGTTTACATCAATGGCTGTTACCTTACGTGGACTTTTTGACAAAAGTGCAAATGAATTATCTCCCGCAGAAGCAATAGAAACATAAGTCCCATTCTTTTTCACTTTTAAAGCTTCCAAAAGAATATCTGCATCTTCCCAACACTGCGAATAGAGTATTCTGGAGAAATCTGCGTAGTTTTCTACTTCACTTTTCATTTCTACACCTCTCCTTGCTATTTCAGCTTTTCTGTAAGTTCATCACTATCGCACCTGAAAAAACCACACTCTTTGGATATACTGTGCCATATTCCAATGCACCATAAACCTGTTTATATCCCCCTTCTACATAAACTGATTTATGTTTTGATATAGCCAAAAAGCAGAAAAGTTTTCTCATTCACCCCAGAAATATGTGGATAGCAGAAAAAGTCCCTATTCTTCTTAAATGCAATATAAATTAGGTATATCATTAGTAATAAAATAAGTGAACAATGAAATAAGATAACGGCGGCTGTCTGAATAACTTCGGTGCTATTCCAAGCTGTCGCAATTCGAGTAAACTGATAAGTCCTTAAGATAATGATCCATCAAAAAAAATTATTTATTTTGAAGGATAAAAGATATGTCATTTTTAATGTATTTTATCATATTCTTTTCCTTTGTGCAAGGTGTATTACAGAATTCAAATACCCATTATACAATAAAAGCCACTGCACTAATTTTTTAGTACAGCAGCCCTATTTCTTTCTGCTTAGAATTATTGCAAACTATTAAATATTTTTCACTAGCCCTTCTAATTCATCACGTACTCCCTTAATTTCCTTTGTAAAGGATTCTATTCTTTCCATAATCGTTTCACTGGAAGAAAGACTTTCCTGTGAACAGCTTGATATTTCTTGTGTTGATGCAGACAGTTGATTAATGCTATTTACAATTGTTTCATTAGATTCATTAATAGTGCTTACGTCCTTTACCATACCATCCATAAGCGTCTTTAACTCACTCATATACTGGCCACTGCTTGAAAAGCTGTCATCTACTTCAATAATTTTCTTCCCCTGATTTGTGATGCCATCTACCGACTCACTTAATATTTTCATTGTATTATCTGTTACTGCTCTTAACTCTAGTATAATTTCTGTTATCTGTTCTGTAGATGTCTTTGTCTCATCTGACAAGTTTCGGATTTCATCTGCTACAACCGCAAATCCCTTTCCAGCATCTCCTGCTCTTGCAGCCTCAATCGAAGCATTTAAAGCCAGCAGATTGGTCTGGTTTGAAATAGATAAAATGGCATCTGTAATTTCTGATACGGCACGAACCCGTCCAACAAGTTTTTTTATAATATCTGACATTTCATTTGTATTGCTATTTACATCATGAGATTTTAATGTTAAGTCCTGTACAAGGTTAACACCATTTTTAATAATCCCCAATACATCTACAGTTGTATTATGTACAGTTTCTACATTTCCTGTCATTTTCTTAATGGCATTCTGTATATCTGCTGTCATATTTGCCTGATGGGTAATTTCTTCCACCGTTTCCTCGGTGCTGTCTGCAATTGCTTTCATTGCTATACTATTATTCTCTGCTTGTCTATTGATTTCTGTTAGTTCATTCATAATATTATCAAACTTGTGATTAACCATTTTTACAGTAGATATAACATTCTGAGCTGTATCCTCATTCTTTTTGGAAGTCATAACTACCTTATCATGACTTTCCTGCATAAACTTAGTTAAAAGCTTCGTTGCTGAAACATAGGAAATGTTTAACAAAATCAACATAAATGGTATAAATAAATATTCATTTGAACTATTACCCCTTGAGCAGCCAAACAACTGATATTTGTATACTTCAGATACAATATTCAGGATAACTGTCAACGTTGATAATATGGTTATTAAACGTATGTCTAAAAATAATATTAATATAAACATAATAGGTAAAATGTACGCATAATAACATAGTTCTTCAAACAAAAATATTGAAACAAAATATGTAAGAGCATAAACATATGCTAACCCTAAAACAGCTCTTCTGTCCTGCCCCATCTTAAACCTAAAAAAACTGCTGGTAACCATACAAACCACTACCATCAAACTAAATAGGTCAAATTTTATGCTGCCTGCCATTATGTACTGAAGAGAACTAACAAGCCAGAATATACACATTATTATTGATACTTTGTAAATCAGCTTAGTACAACGTTCTATTTGACATCCTTCCATTTCCATAAAAATACTCCCTTTCCTGCTGTTTTATTTTTATGAGTTTTCTCATAAAATAGTCTTTTTATTTCTCCCTCCATTTCATTTATAATCCCTCTCTACCTCTAGGTTTTGTTTAAACATGTTATCCTGTATTTATATAATTTTTTATCTCTGTCCTTATTCTCTTTTCATGTTTCCTGATTACTATCATATGATTTTACCTGGTGATTTACCATATAATAATATATGAATCAATAATATAAATAAAAATATACTATTTAATCATATAAAACATCTAATGTATTTCTTTATTGAATACTTAACCAAAGAGAGAGACTATAGTTCGTATAATTTTTTTCTAATATAGTCATACAATATTTGAATATCATCAACAGTATACCATTTTTATTTTTTATAAACAATAATTTTTCTTAGAAATGATTTTATATTGCACTAATATTTCAATCCACTAATATATGAATTTAATGTATCCATTCTCCTTTTATAATAATATACTCTGGCATAAAAAATACACCGCAAATCATTAGATATATTTTATCTAACATTCAGGGTGTACTTCATAAAATTTATCTTTCTATCTATGCAAACAAATAAGCCGATTCAAAATTATCCTCATATGCCAGCTCTGTAAATTGTTTCCCAACATACTCTAGTAACTTTCCATAATCTGTTTTACAATCAGGATTATACTGCATAGTTATTGTCATTTTTCCACCAACCGTTATCAGTCCCGCAATACAATTCAATCCAGGAATTAAAGGTGATGAAAAGCTTAAATCCTTAATTTTAAACTGTCCATATTGCTCACGTAAATTACTGCATCCAAGATTACTAACAGTCATTGCAAGATTTACTTTATCATAACCAAGCTGATCCGTATAACTCTTTGTAGATAAACTATTATAACATCCTGATGTCTGAAATGTTATGGCATCCTGAAAATTGCAATCTAATAATCCCTTAAAGACAAAAGGAAACATCGTTTGAACTCTATCCCCCAGCTGACCATGAATCTGTTCATGAATCTGTCTTGTATTTTCCCATATTGTTTTACTTTCATCATAAATAGCGTCCACTGTTACGCTGCCTGCATAATTTCCCATTCCATTATATTCTTCTGTTCTAGCATCTACAACAATTCCTACTTTCTCCTGTTCCTTCATTTTTTTCAATACTATCGCAATAAATAAACTGTTTATGCTTACTTCATTTTCTTTACACAAATGAATAACAGACTTCAGAGTTTCTTTTCCAATTTTAATATCTGCCAGTTTAACATTATGATTCTCCCAATATTCATTAAAGACATCTATATATTGTTCATAAGTAAAGATTTCCTTTTCTTTTTTCCAGTTTTCATTAAAATGCCCCATAAAATCTTTAACAGAGTCACTAACCGAAATTTTCTTTGTTAAAAACTCCTCAGTAAACCCATTCAATGGAATCAATGACTTATCCTCCCATGAAAACATTCCCTCATCTAATTCTTTAAGGTTTGACATAATTTCATCAATCAATATAAGTATAGACTTTCCATCTCCTGCTAAATGATGAGATACAACACGTAATACTGTTGAATCCTCCAAAAGTTCAATAACAAAACGAATTAATTCACCTTTTTCAAATAGAAACGGTATCTTTTCCTGTTCACAAACAAATTCCTGTTCCTCTTCATGATAATCACGTACTTGTATACAAGGCAGACAATAGGTATTTTGCGGCATATAGTATGCTTCTCCATTATTATCCTTTACAATTCGACAACGTAAAATTTCAAAATGATTCACAGCATAATAAATAGCAGTCTTTAAAGTTTCAACTCTAATGTTTTTATCAATTGTTAATGAGAAAATAATATTAACAGATGGATTGTATAAATACTCTCTTTCTGTATAAATCTTATTAATCATAATATTCAACCTTTCTATGTATTGGCAAATTTTATCCTTTCTACTAATTAACCTCTATTATAACACCCATTTTATTAACCATACAATAATTTGTTTTAATTTCAAGATAATTCTTACAATTTTTTATGTTTTTCCTACAGTTTTTATCATTTAAGTCGATATATATATTGGATCTTTAATGTTGTACCTGTCAATATTTTATTAATTTATGCTATTACTAACATTTTTCCAATGTCGTATAATAATGCAAATACCAAAAAATTATTAAAATAGATGAACTATCTATTTTAATAAAATATTTTTACATATAAGTACATAAAAAGAAGCGGCACCTTTTACAGTTACCGCCATTGTTTTAAAAGTAAACCAGTTCTTCCTTTGGTTTTTCTGCTCTTTCAATTGATATTGGATATAAAACAGGACCTTTTCTTCGATAGTCCATGCAGAATTCATTTTTCATTTTTACCGTTACGGTTACCCAGTCACGTTCCTTTAAAGAAGAAATCATTGGCTGCAGTTCCTTGGTTCCTTTACATATAAATCCAATAAACTGAATGTCTTCTACACAGCAGGTCATTGCAAAACGTCCCGGAACGAATACATTTGATGCAAACTTTTTGCCTTTATAGACAAGACCTTTGAATTTAAAGGTTTTACCCTCGTATTGTTTTGTATTGTCCATGGCATCAATATAGAAAATTCCAAAGTCGTCATCTTCGATTTCTACAATTGGTGCATCTAGATTATATGGAAGTTCTTCTTCTACTTCTAATGGTTTTCCGCTCTTTGTTTCAAAATAAACAGATGCTCTTCGATTCACTGCCTTTATATTTCTTAAATAAGCAGCTCCTGGTGTATCATCTTCACAACGGTTAAAAATAATCATATCCGCATTGGTGAACTGCTCCATAATTAAAGAACGCATATTATTAAAGTAAACATCAAACGTATCTGCATTTACAATATTAATAATCTGAACAACTGTCCAATATTTAGGAAGATTCATATTCAAAAAATCCTGAAGCTGCCACATTCCATTATACTCAATTAAAACACGATCCGGATCATGTTTCTTCGCTAACTCATTTAATTTTTCCAGAGTAAGCTCTTCCTGATCGTTAATAACTGCCAGTGTCGCATGTACTTTATTTAAAAACTCCTCATCGTACTCTTCGACACCTTCTTCACAGGTAATTAATAAAGACCTTTCATTGGATGTAAAATCTTCACTATCCAGTGTTTCTTTCAAGAAGCATGTCTTCCCGCTCTCTAAAAGTCCTGTGGCCAAATATACTGGTATTTCCATATTCCTATCCTTTCATAAATGCATAATACTATGCTAACTGAAATAATTTTTCTAATTTATCGGCAGCAAGATTTGTACCAATTACACAAAGACGTCCTGTTACTTCCGCTGCACCTTCTCTTAATTCATATTCACCTGGAACCAGGTCAAAGTAAATCCATGTTCCATCTTCACAAGGAACCATACCTTTGGCACGAAGAATAATACCATACTCCTCTGTTTCAGATAATCTTTTAAGTGCTTCTTCCATGTCAGCCTTATTGTATTTATGAGGAGTTTCTTTACCCCAGCTTGTAAATACATCATCTGCATGATGATGATCGTGATCATGGTCATGTCCACATCCACATTCATGATCGTGATCATGGTCATGCTCATGTCCACATTCATGATCATGGTCGTGTTCATGGTCATGTCCGCATCCACATTCATGGTCGTGTTCATGGTCGTGATGATGGTGATGTTCTTCTTCTGCTTCTCTCTTTAACAGTTCATCTACAAGAGAGTTTTCTTTCTTCATAGCTGCAACGATCTGTTCACCAGTAATTAAATCCCATGCAGTTGTAATAATGGTTGCTTCTTTATTAATTTCACGAATCAGTTTTACGACCTGCTCTAATTTTTCCTGATTCATATTCTGTGTTCTGCTTAAAATAATAGTGGAAGCATGTTCAATTTGGTTATTAAAGAATTCACCAAAGTTTTTCATGTACATTTTGCATTTGCCAGCATCTGCAACCGTAACATAGCTGTCTAATTCTACATTTGCTAAATCCTTCTGAACATCTTTTACTGCTTTAATTACATCAGATAATTTTCCTACTCCAGATGGCTCAATAATAATTCTGTCTGGTTTAAATTTTTCAAGAACATCTTTTAATGCCTTTCCAAAATCTCCAACTAAGGAACAGCAGATGCATCCGGAATTCATCTCTGTAATCTCAATGCCTGCTTCCTTTAAAAAACCGCCATCGATACCAATCTCACCAAATTCATTCTCTATTAAAACAACTTTTTGTCCTTTATAAACTTCATTCAGTAACTTTTTGATTAGTGTCGTTTTACCTGCTCCAAGGAAACCAGATATAATATTAATTTTTGTCATTTTATTACCTTCTTTCTATTCGCCTGCATTCTTTCCAGTCCAAAGCAGAAAGAATGTCATGCTTCACAATTATAAATTCTACCACTTTTGTACAAAACTGCATACCTTTTTTATAATTTTTTAATGAATTTGAGAAATCCACTCACTTAATAATTAGGTCTAATCTTCCTTATACTGAGATACTTTATGGAACTCTTCAATCATCTCATCCGATGGTGCTGGTGTCATCAGACTGACAAGAATAATGAACAGCATACTGACAATAAAACCTACTAATAAGGAATACATACCCGTATAACTGCCAAGCGTCTGTCCAGACACAAAAGGAATGTAATCCCAGATTAATACAGTCAATCCACCAGATACAATACCTGCTACTGCTCCCGGCAGATTCGTTCTCTTCCAGAACAATGCCATAATAACAATCGGTCCAAATGCAGATCCAAGTCCTGCCCATGCATCTGATACCAATCCCATAATGCTGCTGTTTGGGTTCCACGCAATGATAAATGCCAATAAAGCAACAACAATTACCGTGATACGGCTGACTTTCAGTACCTTATCATCCGATGCTTTTGGATTCAGTATATCTTTATAAATATCCTTTGATACAGAAGATGCTGTAACTAGCAGCTGGGAATCTGCTGTTGACATAATGGCTGCCAGGATTCCACATAAGAAGATTCCTCCAATAAACGGAAGGGAAACGTTCGATGTAAAGATTCTATCAATCATCGTAATAAATACACTTTCTGCGGATACGGCTCCTTTTGTTCCAAGAATAGAAGGATACAGATAGGCACGGCCAATCAGACCAATCAGGCATGCTGCTGCTAAAGAAATTGCAACCCATACAATCGCAATTATACTGGATTTTTTCAGTTCCCTCTCACTCTTAACTGCCATAAACCGAACCAGGATATGTGGCATACCACAATAGCCTAATCCCCACGCCAGCTGTGAAAGAATATCAATTGCTTTATAAGGTTTTCCATCATTATAAAATAGGCTTAAATAATGAACAGAACCGCCTGCCACTCCACTTTTATCAATTAATGCAGTAAAATCACCACTTACAAAGCTATATGCAATGATAGGCACAATCAATAAAGCCACTAACATAAGAGAACCCTGGATAAAGTCTGTGGTGCAGACTGCAAGAAATCCCCCCATAAATGTATATGCCAGAATAACAATTGCACCAATTGCCAGTGCAATATGATAATCTACGCCAAATACAGTATTAAACAATTTACCGCCGGATGCTAATGCCGATGCCGTATAAACAAGAAAGAATACAACAATAACGACGGAAGAAATTCCTAGTAGGATTTTCTTATCATCACGAAAACGGTTTTCAAAAAACTCAGGCAGTGTTAATGAATTATTTGTAATAATTGTATAACGTCTTAGACGTCTGGAAATAAAGATCCAGTTTAATACGGTTCCAGAAAACAAACCGATCGCAATCCATGCCTGGCCGGTTCCAAATGCATAAACGGAACCCGGAAGTCCCATTAACAGCCATCCACTCATATCGGAAGCCTGTGCTGACAACGCTGCAACCCATCCATTTAATCCACGTCCGCCAAGAAAGTAGTCCTCTGTATTATTGGTTTTTTTCATACAGATAATACCTACAATAATCATAAGCATCAGGTATGCTGCAAATGCCAGTAATATAATTGTTAAATTTGATGATGACATTTTTAATCTCCTTTTTCTTTATATATATCAAATAAAAAACACCTGTGGCTTTGAATCAACAATGACCGCAGGTGTTTCCTATCGAAATCCTTATTTTACAATTCTAACTTTTAATACACCATCAATAGCATTTAATTTTTCTACTAAATGTTCACCTGATTTGGAAGCAATATCAAATACGCTGTAAGCATATTCTCCACGGCTCTTATTTACCATGTTTTCGATATTAATGCCTTCCTCACCGAATACTCCAGTAAACTTAGTCAGCATACTTGGTACATTTTTATGATTAATTGCAATACGTCCTTCGGTTCCGCAGATACCGGCATCACATGCTGGGTAGTTTACAGAATTCTCAATATTACCATTGTCAATGTATTCCATGATTTCATTAACAGCCATGCTTGCACAATTATCTTCAGATTCAGCTGTAGAAGCTCCTAAATGCGGTGTAGCAATGACATTTTTCATGCCGGAAAATACAGTGCTTGGGAAATCACACATATATTTTGCAACTTTTCCGGATTCAACAGCTGCCTTCATATCTTCTTCATTTACAAGAAGATCTCTTGCATAGTTAAGTACTACAACTCCGTCCTTCATCATAGCAAGTGTATCTTTATTAATCATTTCTTTTGTATCATCTAACAATGGTACATGAACAGTAATAAAATCACACTGAGAGAAAATTTCTTCTCTTGTCTTTACTAATGTAATGTCTCTTGACATATTTAATGCATGTTCTACGGATAAGAATGGATCGCATCCGTATACATCCATGCCTAAACGGTTTGCTGCATTGGCAACTAATACACCAATTGCTCCTAAACCAATAACTCCAAGTTTTTTACCTTTAATTTCTTTTCCAGCAAACTGGGATTTTACTTTTTCCATTGCTTTCTTAACAGTTGGATCACTATCATTTTCCCTTGCCCAGTCAATTCCGCCTGTAATATCTCTGGAAGCTAATAACATTGCACAGATAACTAATTCTTTTACACCATTTGCATTGGCACCTGGTGTATTGAATACAACAATACCTTTTTCAGCACATTTATCTAAAGGAATATTATTAACACCTGCACCAGCACGTGCAATTGCTAATAAATCTTCCGGTAATTCCATATCATGCATTGCTGCACTACGGACAAGTACAGCCTGCGCTTCTTTCATATCTTCTGTGATTTCATAATTATCCTTTAACAGACCTAATCCTACAGAAGATATTTTATTTAAACAATTTACTTTAACCATGACGCCCTCCTGCTTATGAAAAACCGTTAAGGCCAGCTTCCCTGCCAGAACCCGGCCTTATCCAGCTCTATTATTTATTTTCTGCTTCGAATTTCTTCATAAATGCAACTAATTTTTCAACGCCTTCTTTTGGCATTGCATTGTAAATACTAGCACGCATACCGCCGACACTTCTGTGTCCTTTGATGCTTAAAAGACCTTCGTCTGCTGCTTCTTTTACAAATTTAGCATCTAAGTCTTTGTCACCTGTAATAAAAGGCACATTCATTAAAGAACGGTCTTCTTTTCTTGCGGTTGGTTTAAACAGTTCACTCTGATCTAAGTAATCATAAAGAATTTTGGCTTTCTCTTCATTTTTCTGTTTCATAACAGAAAGACCGCCCATCTTCTTTAACCACTTGAATACTTTACCACAGATATAAATACCGTAAGCAGGTGGTGTGTTATACAAAGAATCTGCATCTGCATGTGTCTTATATGTTAACATAGTTGGTGTTCCTGGATATACTTTATCAGAAATCAAATCCTCACGGATGATTACAATAACAACCCCCGCAGGGCCAATATTTTTCTGAACACCACCATAAATAACGCCGTATTTTGATACATCAACTGGTTCAGAAAGAAAACAGGAAGATACATCAGCAACTAAAGTTTTCCCTTTCGTATTAGGAAGTGTTTTATACTTCGTTCCATAAATTGTTTCGTTCTCGCAAATATATACATAATCAGCATCGTCACTGATTGGTAAATCTGAGCAGTCTGGTATGTAAGAGAATGTTTTATCTTCAGATGAAGCAATCTTATTTGCTTTTCCATATTTGCATGCTTCCTGCCATGCTTTCTTTGACCAGGAACCAGATACAATGTAATCTGCTGTTCCATTATGCATTAAATTCATAGGAATCATAGCAAACTGTTGGGATGCTCCACCCTGTAAAAATAATACTTTGTAATTATCAGGAATATTCATTAAGTCTCTTAAATCCTGCTCTGCTTCCTTAATGATGTTATCGTAAACTTTGGAACGATGGCTCATTTCCATAACAGACATTCCTGATCCTTTATAATCAAGCATCTCGTCTGCTGCTTCTTTTAATACTTCTTCCGGTAACATAGCCGGACCTGCTGAAAAGTTAAAAACTCGTGCCACGATACTTATCCTCCTTTAAATTATTTGTTGTGTTTCAATGTACTAATTATTTCAATATTATAAATCCTAGTATTTTTTTAGTCAATGCTTTTTGCATTTTTATACAGTTTACTGACTAAAATCGAGTTTTTTCGACTTTGGTCAGTAAATAATACGTCTTTCCTTACCTTATGCCTTTGTAGTTATAAATCTTCTTCACTAAATACTTCGTTAATGGCAGCACCAGGTGCAACCATTGGCCATACCTTATCATCAACATCAATAATACAGTCAATGACAACTGGAACTCCGGCACTTACAGCTTCCTTAAGCACAGGTTCTACTTCTTCCTGTTTGGTAATACGATAAGCTTTGGCTCCCATAGCCTCAGCCAGTTTTACAAAATCTACTTTATCATTTAAAACAGTCTGAGAATAACGTTTTCCATAAAATAATGTCTGCCATTGTCTTACCATTCCTAAAACGCTGTTATTAAATACTACTTCAATGATTGGGATATTATGTCTAACCGCTGTTGCAATTTCATTCATATTCATACGGAAACATCCATCTCCTGCCAGATTAAATACAAGCTTATCTGGATTTGCTGTCTTTGCACCAATGCTGGCACCAAGTCCATATCCCATTGTTCCAAGTCCACCAGATGTTAACAAAGTTCTTGGCTTTCTGTATTTAAAATACTGTGCAGCCCACATCTGATGCTGACCAACTTCTGTTGTAATAATAGCATCTCCCTGTGTCAGTTCATAAATCTTCTCCACAATATAAGGACCTGTCAATCTGCTGTGATCATAAGTTAATGGCAGTTCGCTCTTTCTCTGCAATACATGTTTTACCCATTCCGTATGTTCCTGTTTCTCTAACTTGCGGTTTAAAATATCAAGAACAAGCTTGATATCACCAATTACACTATGGTCAACAACAACATTTTTATTTACCTCTGCCGGGTCTACATCAATCTGAAGAATCTGTGCATTTGGAGCAAATTTTGCCGTATTTCCCGTTACACGGTCTGAGAATCTGCTTCCGACTACAATCAGAAGATCACATTCCGTAACACTTAAATTTGCTGTCTTTGTTCCATGCATTCCAAGCATTCCGGTATAATAATCCTCTGCTCCGTCAAATGCACCTTTCCCCATTAAAGTATCGGTTACTGGTGCATCTACTTTTTCCACAAATTCTTTTAATTCCTGTTCTGCATTGGAAATAACAGCTCCGCCTCCGACGAAAATCATCGGTTTCTTTGCTTTCTGAATCATGTTTACCGCTTTTGCAACTGCATTTTCGGTAATCGTCTCACCAATTCTTGAAATAATGGCTGGTGCCTGCTTCGTATATTCAGTCTTTGCTGCGGTGACATCCTTTGTAATGTCAATCAGTACAGGACCTGGTCTTCCGGTCTGTGCAATCACAAATGCACGGCGTACCGTATCGGCAAGCTTTTCAATATCTTTTATTATGTAACTGTGCTTTGTAATCGGCATTGTCACGCCAGCAATATCAACTTCCTGAAAACTGTCTTTTCCAAGCAAAGCATTGGTTACATTACAGGTAACTGCAACCATTGGTACAGAATCCATATAAGCAGTTGCAATTCCAGTTACTAAGTTGGTTGCTCCTGGTCCACTTGTTGCAAAGCATACACCAACTTTTCCTGTTGATCTCGCATACCCGTCTGCTGCATGAGAAGCTCCCTGCTCATGAGAAGTCAGGACATGTTTAATTTCCGGGTGTCTGTATAATTCATCATAAATATTCAAAATGGCTCCGCCTGGATACCCAAAAATGGTATCCACACCTTGCTCTTTTAGACATTCTATTAGTATCTGTGATCCTGTTAACTGCATATCGCACCTCTCTTACGTATCCTATTTTAACTCAAGAACAGCTCCTCTATTACCAGAAGTAACCATCTTTGCATAGCGTGCAAGATATCCTGTTGTTACCTTCGGTTCACGAGGTTTCCAGTTTTCTTTTCTCTTAGCCAGTTCTTCGTCAGAAACTTTTAATTCCAGTTTGTTGTTTGGAATATCAATGCTAATGATATCTCCTTCTTCAACTAAAGCAATTGGTCCACCAACTGCTGCTTCTGGAGAAATATGTCCAATAGATGCTCCTCTGGAAGCTCCTGAAAAACGGCCATCTGTAATTAATGCAACACTGGAACCAAGTCCCATTCCTGCGATTGCAGAAGTTGGATTTAACATTTCTCTCATGCCTGGTCCGCCTTTTGGTCCTTCATAACGGATAACAACAACATCACCAGCAACAATCTTTCCACCTTTGATAGCTTCAATTGCATCTTCTTCACAGTCAAATACTCTAGCTGGTCCAGAATGTACCATCATTTCAGGAACAACTGCAGAACGTTTTACAACACCAGTATCTGGTGCAAGATTTCCTTTTAATACCGCAATTCCACCTGTCTGGCTATATGGTTTTTCAATTGGACGAATAACTTCTGGATTTCTGTTGATGCAGTTTTTAATATTTTCACCTACCGTCTTTCCAGTAGCCGTGATTAAATCTGTCTTTAACAGACCTTTTTTATTTAATTCATTCATTACAGCATAAACACCACCGGCTTCATTTAATTCTTCCATATAAGTATGTCCAGCTGGTGCAAGATGACATAAGTTAGGAGTCTTAGCACTAATGTCATTTGCAATCTGCATATCCAGTTTTACCCCTGCTTCATGAGCAATAGCTGGTAAGTGAAGCATTGTATTAGTAGAACATCCTAATGCCATATCTACGGTCATAGCATTCATAAATGCATCTTCTGTCATAATGTCTCTTGGACGGATATTCTTTTCTAATAATTCCATAACTTTCATTCCTGCATGTTTTGCTAATTTAATTCTTTCGGAGTAAACAGCTGGAATCGTACCATTTCCCTGTAATCCCATACCAATTGCTTCTGTCAGGCAGTTCATGCTGTTTGCTGTATACATACCAGAACAGGAACCACAGGTTGGGCATACTTTATTTTCAAATTCTTCAACATCTTCTGCAGTCATTTTGCCTGCTGCATAAGAACCTACTGCTTCAAACATACTGGAAAGACTTCTTTTCTCCCCTTTTACATGCCCAGCAAGCATTGGACCACCGCTTACGAATACGGTAGGAATATTTAGTCTTGCCGCTGCCATTAAAAGACCTGGAACATTTTTATCACAGTTTGGAATCATAACCAATGCATCAAATTGATGTGCTAATGCCATACATTCGGTAGAATCCGCAATTAAATCTCTAGTTACTAAAGAATATTTCATTCCAACGTGTCCCATGGCAATACCATCACATACTGCAATTGCTGGGAACATACGAGGAGTTCCGCCTGCCATGGCAACTCCTAATTTTACTGCTTCTACTATTTTATCCAGGTTCATGTGTCCTGGTACAATCTCATTATAGGAACTGACGATACCAACTAATGGCCGTTCCATTTCCTCCTTTGTTACGCCTAGTGCGTTAAATAGTGATCTATGTGGTGCCTGCTGCATTCCTTTTTTTACTGCATCACTTTTCATATCCTTAACATCCTTTCTTTATAAAGTCAACTAGTAAATTACCCATTTCTACGGTTCCTACTTTTTTCTTTCCCTCTGACATAATGTCGACGGTACGGTATCCTGCTTTCAAGACACTTTTTACAGCATTTTCTATATCATCTGCTTCTTTATCCAAATCAAAGGAATAACGAAGCATCATGGCTGCGGATAAAACAGTTGCAAGTGGATTGGCAATGCCCTGTCCTGCGATATCTGGTGCAGAACCATGGCTTGGTTCATAAAGGCCGAATTTAGTATCATTTAAGCTTGCAGAAGCTAACATTCCAATGGAGCCGGTTACCATACTTGCCTCATCAGATAAAATATCACCAAACATATTTTCTGTTAAAATAACATCAAACTGTTTTGGATCTCTTACCAGCTGCATGGCACAGTTATCAACCAGCATATGTTCATATGTAACTTCTGGATAATCCTTTGCAACTTCTTCTACGATCTTTCTCCAAAGTCTGGACGAATCTAATACATTCGCTTTATCTACGCTTGTTACTTTCTTACGTCTCTTCATTGCAATATCAAAACCACGTTTTGCAATACGTCTGATTTCATTTTCGGAATAAGTCAGAGAATCATGTGCCGTTACTACACCATTTTCCTCTACTGTCTTTCTTTCTCCAAAATAAAGACCACCTGTTAATTCTCTCATAATCATCATATCAAATCCATCACCAATGATTTCATCTTTTAATGGACACGCACCTTTTAACTCATCATATAAAACAGCTGGTCTTAAGTTTGCAAACAAATTTAATGCTTTTCTGATTTTCAGCAAACCAGCTTCTGGTCTCTTTTCTGGAGGCAGTTTATACCACGGAGACGTGGATGTATTTCCACCAATAGACCCCATCAGAACAGCATCACTGTTTTTCGCTGTCTCGATTGCTTCATCGGTAAGCGGTACTCCGTGAACATCAATAGATGCCCCGCCAAGCAATACTTTTGTATATATAAACTCATGTCCATATTTAGAAGCCACAGCATCCAACACTTTCTGTGCTTCTGCTACGATTTCTGGTCCGATTCCGTCACCAGGTATTACTGCTACATTAAACTTCATAATCCTCTTCCTTTCCAATCTACCACTACTCATATCCCTGTATTTTCACATAATTGAAACAGCTGTTTTTGATGTTTTCACACAAATATTTTTCCTGACGCAGATCTAGGTAAAAAAAAAGCCCTAAGCATTTCTGCTTAGGGCGAACTTATCGTCCGTGTTACCACCTAAATTCAGGAGATTACTCCTGCACTCAAATAATACGTTGTCCTATCCCGGTTATGCCCATTCATAACCGTAAAATAAAACAGATACTATGTTCCAGTTAACGTTGGAATTCCGTTGAAGCCTACTAATATTAATTTCGGTTCAAAGCTCAAAGGCTACTTCCATAAAAGAGTTTACACTCTACTGCCTACGCGAAGATTCGCACCAACCATCTTCTCTCTTTGCTTTCAGCCAGTATGTACTCCTCCTTATCACAGCTTTTCATATATGTAATTATTAATTAGTATATACATAAACTTTTTTTATGTCAAGGAACAATTTCCCTGCTCTTTGTTGACAGAAGATGCAGATAAGACAAGCTGTACATAGCTTACACTAGAAATCCTGCGTTGTAGTGGATTCCTTCATCTGCCATGAAAAATCACATCAGTCTATGAATTCTGCCCATAAAATGTGTCTATATAGCCACACAGACAGCTCCTGCAACAATCAGGGTTACACCAATTATCTTCTTCCTGCTAATCTTCTCTTTCAAAAGCAGATAAGAGACAATCATCGTCCACACATAAGTAAGTGATGTCAATGGAAGCACCACCGAATAATCCAGATATCTGAGTACAATAATATTAATCACGGCAGAAGCAGCATAAATACCTCCACCAATCCATAAATTCAAATCTTTAATTAAACCAAAAATGCCTTCACTTGCCGTAGCTCTCTTAAAGAACAGCGATGCAATGGTTCCCATCCATGTCATAACCATAACCAGAACCAAAATAATAATTCCTATCGTCATTCCTCATCACCTCCGGCAATCAGCACGACTCCTGTCATAATTACAAGGACACCAACTATTTTCAGCCAGGTAACCGATTCTTTTAAAACAAGAGCACCAAGCACAATACTAATAACATAATTCATACTCATAACCGGCTGAAGTACCGATACTTTTCCATAACGGTATGCCATAAGCATACACAGCGCACCAAATCCATAAAATCCAAAACCAATCAGTGCTGCCAGTATTCCGTACTCTCCAGAAAGTTTCCATAAAAGCTGCCCTACACATGCTGAAAGAGAAGAACAAAGCATAATCAGAATCCCTTTTCGGTTTTTCTGAATGGACAAAGCCATTTTTGACTCTCTCATTTTTTCTTTCCCTTCCCTTTTTTTACTTCCGCTGGATTATAAAAACCTCTGGCATTTCGGAATAAAATTTTCATCAATTCACTGTTTCCCTTAAAAAAAGAAATTTTGGTAGGAGTCTTCCCTTGTTTCGGATATGCTCTTGTCACTGGAATTTCACAGGCTTTCAATCCTACTTGAGTTGCTCGGACAGACAGGTATGCTAAAAGCTCATACGTCATAAAAATATCTCGAAGAGGTTTCACATCTGGATGTTCCAAATATCGTCTGGAATACGCCCGATATGCATTTGTCGTATCAGTAAAGCGCTGTTTTGCCGTCAGGGAAATAATTGGTGCATGAATCAATTTTACCGATACAGTACGGACAAATGGTGTATTAATTGCATGACCACCTTTTATAAAACGAGAACCCTGAATTAAGTCATATCCCTCTTCCAGTTTCTTAATGAAGTCCGGAACATTTTCAATGCTGTCTTTATTATTTCCATCGATGGTAATTACACCCTTGTAACCACGCTGAAGGGCAAAATAAATTCCCATTCGAAGCTGAGCACCCTGCTTTCCAACATCATGCTTTACAAGAAGTGTATTTACAGACAGTTTTCTAAGCCTGCTTTCTTCCGTGCAGCCATCTGTAGAACCTCCATCACAGATAATAATATCTGCATGTTCCATAACCTGATACTTTTTAGCACGAACCAGTTCCTTATAAATACGATCACCTTCATTAATAATCGGAATAAGTACACAATACTCTTTTTGTTTCTGGTCATACTCTTCTGCTGAAAAAGAAGGAACTCCCTTTATTCCTTTATATTCTTTCATGCAAATACCTCCACAATATATCTCATTACATCAAGAACCGTTTCCTGTGGCTGTTTTCCCATTTCAATAGACACAAAACCTGTATAGTTCTCCTCTTGTAAAAATGCTGCCAGCTGTTTATGTAATTGGCGTACTTCAATCGGTTTTAAATTTGGTTCGCTGATGTGAATATGATTGATCAAATCCGCACTGTCCTTTAACAGTTCTATCTGTTCTTCATTATAAATCATCGTACCAAGATCCAGATTCAGACGGAATCCTTCTGATGAAACTTCTCGGATTAACTTCAATGCTTCTTTTGTAGTATTGACATAATTCGTATTATAAATGACCGGATTTGCCTCCATTCCAACAACCGTTCCTTTGGATAATGCATATTCCCCAAGTTCTCTAAAAAATGGAACTGCCATAGATTTATCAGCACCTTCCAAAACAGAACGATTTCTTGGACAGCCAAACACAAGATTTTTACATTTCATAACGCTGGCAAAATCAATTGCTTTTTTTGTATAGGCAAGCAGCGTTTCCCGTTCTTCTTTAGAGCCAAATATTTTCTCATTTCTTCCATACCAGATAGACTGCATAGAAGAAATGTAAAGACCAAAATTTTCCATTTTCTGTTGAAATTCCCGTCCCTCTTCCAGCTTATCATATGGATTTTCCTTAATTACTCTCGTAGGTGCAATCTCAATTCCGTGAAATTCCATCCTTCTTAAATTCTCATACATTTCCTCATCAAAAGATTCATCCCACGCTATATTTGAAATTGATCGTTTCATACTCTCTTTCCCCTTCTACTATCAACAATTAATTTTTTCCAGAAGAAATACGGATCAGACCCGTCACTTCCACAAACCACTTTAAAACTACATAAATGCAGACTTGTACAAATCCAAAATACCATAATACAAAATTCATATGTGTATGAATAAAGGAATGGGATTTTCCGAGTACATACCAGGATACAGTTGTAATAAATGAAAAAATATAAAACCAAACGAATATTTTATCCACTTCTTTATGAACTGCCTTCTGATAAATAAAAATCACAGCTGGTGCTGCTGCAAGCAATGGAAATAGTATACCAGGAAGAAAATCCACCAGAATCGGCGTACTCCATCTAAAATACCGAAGCACAACATGAAGAATACTGGCATTTAAAGATGCTTTATAAACACCAGAAAAGTCTTCTGGATTTCCACCAAGTGTTCTTCGTAACACATCCTGTTTCCAGATATTTTGAAGTCCATCGGCTACACTTCCATCTCCACGTAAATAGGCATGGAATATCATAACACAAATAAATCCAAGAAATGCTGCCACTCCAAGTCCAACTAATGTCAAAAATACTTTTTTTCTGTCTTCTTTTTTACAGGTAAAGAAGTCAATAAGCTGAAACAGCACACCGCCTAACATAATAGTCGTCACATATTCATATCCACAGGCTGCTTTTACAGCAACTGCGAAAAACATAAGCAGATAGCATAATCTCCGCTTTTCCATATGATTAGAGCAATATAAACCTATAAGCATTGGAAGGAACCAGGTAAACTCAACCCAATACAGATTTCTGGAGAAATTTATAATCCAAGGTGACAATAAAAAAGTGAAAAGGAATACTAATGCAAATGGCATTCCAAATTTTTTCTGAACCTGTGATATCATCAGCAAAACTACAACTGCCATAAAAAAAGCACAGGCTGCCTGAAGAAGACGAAATACAATCGGTTTGGAAATGATTTTTGCGGTTACATAATAAATCCACCCCTGTAAACCTACCTGACTTTTATAAGAACTCATTATGACATTTGATAATTCTTCTCCATTCTGGTCAACAATCCGATAGTCCGCAAGTCCTCCACAGGATTTCGTATCAATTGGCTCCTCTCCTTCCAAGGTAACAAACAAATAGGTATCTGTTTTGGATATATCTACAATTTTACGGATTTGTCCATTTAGAAATTTAACAGAATTTCCCGGAACACAGTACAAAAGACCATACTCATCACACACATCCATTGCACTATATGAAATTGCAAATTCAGGAGCTTTTGTGGATACGCCATTTTGAAATTCTCCACTGTTATACAGGCCATAATCTCCTTTTACCAAGGCATCGGCATCCATTACACCGGCCAAAGACGAGCACTTTCCAAGCCCATATTTATTCAAATCCAGTCCATGAATCCCTGAGTAGATACAGCCAGCAGCCAGTTCTTCCGAATCTCTCTGAAAGTCTGTATCTACAATAAAACAGTAACGATAAGTTAACAGAACAAGAAGTAATAGAATTACAACTGCCTTATAGGTTTTTTCTTCAAAAATGTTTTTTATTTTTACATTCAGAAAGGTATTCATTGTAGTTCCTCCTTACAATATTCCACAATTGCATGAAGTATTTCTGTCTTGTTCATGATGTAGCCACCGTTTCCATGAAAAATATCTGCGTACAAAGTTCTATAATCATAATCCGCTGGTGCATTGGCAAGTTCATTACAAAACGAATTTCCTGTCAGTGCCTTATAAATTTCCTCTGCAGAAATTGGTTCTGTCGCTGGATTCCATAGTTTCAGCTGATACTTTAATGCCGTTTCTATATCACCTGCCAGTCTTGATAACGGATAAAACTGAAATCTGCTTCGACTGTCCGTAAAGTTTAACGCAGTAAAACCAAGCTTCTGAAAAGCGGCTTTTAAATAAATATTTTCTTCCTCATTAAGTGTCCTGCATTTATAAAATCCATTATCCTGACGAACATAATATTTATCCAGGCTTTTCTCCTTTGCCTGAAGTTCCTGATATTTCGATTCCTTCAACATAGCAGGAATCACATGAATATAATCATATAAGAAGTTTTTCTTTAAATGTATACCAAACAAAGCAGGAAGACGTATAATCAGCGCATCTGAACAATTCTCTCTTACCCACTGTTCCAGCCTATAACGATTCAGTCCATAAGGATGTAAATTTTCTGTATCTATTTTGGAATCCTCATTTACCCCCGTTGGTCTTTTATAAACATCAATGGTTGAAATTAAAACCAGTTTCTTGGGCATAATTCTTTTAATATTTTCTTCTGCTTCCTTAATTAGTGCATAATCTCTTTCTGGAGCATTATTCGCCAGAAACTTCTCTGCCCTAAGACCTGCATACACCAGTAAATCCGGCTTCAATCCATACGCATCTTTAATATTTTTTGAATTGAATTTATAATCAAATTCTCTTCCAGCACAAATATTACTCCCCACAAATCCTGTGTAGCCTACTATTGCATCCATTTTATCTCCACCTTATTTATTTACTTTTTCAATATTTTTAATGCGGTACTGCTGCTTTACAAAACTTAAGTTTACCAGGATGTCCAGATATTTAATTACAATAGACAGAATTCCAAATAACCCAAAAAATGCAATGGATAAGAATAAAATTGTTGTTGTCCATCCAGCTACCGGTGAACCGGTACAGAAAATCACAACTGCATAAACCGCTACCAATAATGTTATCAACATCATCGCTGCTGTCATCCAGATAGAAAAACGGTATCCCAAATCAGTAAACAAAATTAAAGATTTCAACGCCAGATTCCATCTGTATGTTTTATCTTGTTTATCTTTTGATAATGTTTCTGTATTTTTGGGAGAATAGGATAAATATTCTGCTGCCAAACCGCTGTTTGTGTAAACTACTTTACGGTATGGAATGGTTTGATTGACCGCTCCAACCCGGTTAATCAAACGTCTGGAAACGATTCGGAATCGTTCCGTCTGCATCTTATAGTTAGAATGACTGAATCGGTTAAACAATCGGTAAAAGCATCCAGAGCCAGCGTCTTTCTGCTTGTCCGGAACCGCACTGACAATATCGTACCCCTCCAGAGTTTTCCGATAAACATCCATGACTAACTTCTTTTCAAAATCCATAATTGGAGAATCAAATTCAAAAACATAATCTCCGATTGCCAAATCAACTCCTGCATTCATGGACAATTCTACACCATGAAATTCACTCATTTCAATAATTGTAAGTGGTGCATCCACATATTGTTCGGCACTTTTCTTTGCCACAGAAACACTGTTATCCGTCGATGCATCATTGACACAGATAATTTCAAACTTATGGAAATTATCAGAAAGTACATCTGATATTTTATGTATAAATTCTCCAATTATAGTTTCTGCATTATGTAGATAAATCACTGCTGACACAAAATTTTTCTCTTTTTCCATCTTATAACACCTCATCCAAATCATATACTGTATTAATTTTTCCTGAAAGTACACTTACAAATGTCGGGTCTTGTGTAAATTTCCTGATTACCGTAGGTCTGGAGTCATCAATTTCTGAATTCATTAAAATTGGTTTCATGGAATAAAGGGAACTTACATAAGAGAAATCATATTCGTCCTTCATATATTTTCTTGCCAGATTCGACATATATGGAAAAGCACTTGCTGGTTTAGCCGGACAATTATTGCAGTTTCCCAGTTTCTCCGGCTTACAGTATCCCTGTGACCGTTCCTGACATGGGAAATGTGGAAGTGGATCGTAGCTTGTTGTATGAGGTGTAAACGTAACAGAAGTCAGAGAATGATATCCGGTTTTGCCAAATGGCATAATAGAAAAGAACGGTCCATCCATGACCGTCAGCCCGGTTCTTTCCAGCCTTTTATCCACATTGCACAGAATAATTTCGCACAATTCATATTTTATCTTAAATTTTTCGTATCCAAGCATATTGATAATTTCATTAGTGGATGCATATGTCGTATTCAAAAGATAAGGTGTCATATATTCTTTGCCCGATTCCTGAACACAATATTCACTACTTGTTTTCTCAATGCTTTCAATATGGGAATTAAACTGAAGAATGACATTTGGAAATTCCTTCAGTTCTTCCATAAAATAATCTTTTAACAGCATTGCATCATATGTATACTCTCTTGTCTTAAATGCACCATCACACAGCCCCTCTTTAAAGTAGGTCTTCGGATTGATTTCTTCACATGGAATCCTTGCATCCCTGCAGAATTTTACGAACTGTCCGGCATCTGTCCAGCTGAATCTGGAAGATGTAGCATAAATCTGTTCAAACTCTTCATGAATACAAAATGAATAGTCTTTTACAAAACGTTCAAAGTAACCAGCAGACTTCACTGCTGTTGACAAGGATCTTGGATAATGATATCCCATATGTACTCTCGCCTGATTAATATACGTTGCCCGCCGAAACGGAGCATCATCACATTCTAATACCAGGATATGTTCGCCCTTTTTCCCACAATGAAGTGCTGCATATAAGCCGTAAATTCCTGCACCGATGATTATCTTATCGTATCTCACTAATCACTCCTCCAAATATTCTTTGAAAACTTGATTTAATATAAACTACATTTTATCATAGTGCCTGTCAGAAAGCAACATTACTTCTTCACGCAAAAAAGCACCGACGTTACAGCCAATGCTTTTTTGTTTTTTACTATTTATTTCACCAAAATCTTTAGATTCTCTGTCTCGCCAGATTTCTGCATGCTGCAATAATCGTAACATACTCCCAGAAATTTATGAGACAATTCGGGATATTTTTCTTTCAGCTCCGAAAGCAGAATGTCTGTCTTACTGCAGTCTGTATAGGCAGCTATAATATTCTCAAGCAGTCTTCTCTTTAGTATATCATCCAGAATGTCCAGTTTTTGCTCATAGTTCATCCATCTGACATGAATAAGCATTCCATTTACTGTCACTTCATTCTCTGTTCCACAATACTTAAAGATTTCCTGGCAGATTTCCTCTGATATGCCCGCCTGGATAATCAATGCCTGCTCCAAGGTCGTAATATCTACAATATGTATACCATATGTAGTCAGTCCCATTTCTTCTAATACTACTTCACAGATATCAAATAACCTTCTCTGCATATATTGTGGAACCTTTTCAAATAAATTGTGAACCTTTTCAATTGCAGCCTCGACATCTGGTTCATATTGAAAAGCATAAACGCCAACACTGATTAAACAAAGTTTATATTTCTGGTATAACCTGATACTTTTTTGATACTTTGCAAATCCCCTTAAACGCAGACAAAGTATTTTATAATCTTCAATAGAAAGCTGACAGTCTGCCAGTATTCTGATTTTTCCCTTATTATTTAGTAAAATGTGTTCTAATTTTTCTTCCATCTCATTGAGTGAAACCGTAGAATCTAACATCTATACCCACCTTCCTTTTAACCGGAATACAGAACATGTCGTTATCCTGTCTCCACAAATAAACTTTTCACCTATTTATAGATACGCCCACCGTGCTTCAAATATTCCTCTAACCAGTATTTCACAGGACAAATTTATAAAAATATTTCCTGCCTCTACAGTCCCATATTGCAGTAAATACGATTTGTTATTTACAATTCACTTATTTCATGTTAAAATAGCGCTTGGTGAGTAACACAGATGGTTGCGCCTATTCGTGTCGAAAGACCTTAGGTGAGGAAAGTCCGAGCTTCATAGGGCAGGGTGCCGGATAACGTCCGGTGGAGGTGACTCCAAGGCCAGTGCAACAGAAATATACCGCAGAAGTTTCTTCTGTAAGGGTGGAAAGGCGAGGTAAGAGCTCCCCGCTCTGTTGGTAACAGCAGAGGCACATGTAAACCCCACTCGAAGCAAGACCGAATTCTAAGCGATACGGCTGCCCGTCGTGCTTAATGGTAGGTCGCTTGAGCCTAGTGGCAACATTAGGACCAGATAGATAACCATCTAATACAGAACTCGGCTTATAGTGTTGCTCATCTTTTTTTATTTTTTCATGAAATAGTGCCGGCAGAGAATCTGATTCGGCTTTGGATAGTATTAAGAAAGAATGTGCCCCACAGCACACTCTTTCTTTTTTATTTTATACGTTAAAAATACTTCCGCCGATGAATTCTCTTAACAGAGAGTTATGTGGTACATCTTCGCTGGCTACTCCGATTACATAATCTAAAAACTTTAATAACCGTTTTGCTTCTACATATTCAGGGCAGTCACGTTCAATTCCAAATAGAGCTGGTTCTGCATACTGCTTTAATACAGCCAGTTCATAAATCAGAGCAGAATTAAACATCACATCTGCATCCTCCTGAAATGGGAAAATGTATTTTTCTTCTCCGTTTCGAACAGACTGCCACATCCGAATAGTTTCTTTTGCTGAAGTTCCCCTTGTTCTTGCATCACGAACCATTCTTCGGATTAACCGTCCATCTGTTGTATGAATCCGGTTGTGCTCATCAATATTTAACTGCGTCAAAGCACTGATATAAATTTTAAATTTACTTTCTACTGGAAGAGAATAGGATAATTTGTCATTCAGTCCATGAATCCCTTCAATTACTAAAATATCATTTTTACCAAGTTTCTTAAACTCTCCTTTGTATTCACGACGGCCTGCCTTGAAATTATAATGCGGCATCTCAACTTCTTTTCCTGCAAGTAAGTCAGTCATATCTTTATTGAACTGCTCTACATCAATAGCTTCTAAGCATTCATAATTATAACTGCCGTCTTCATTTACTGGTGTATCTTCCCTGTTTACAAAGTAATCATCCACTCCGATTGGATGTGGCTTCAGTCCCAGGGTTCTTAGCTGTATACTGAGTCTGTGTGAAAATGAGGTTTTTCCTGAAGAAGAAGGACCTGCAATCATAACAAACTTCTTATCTCCTGTTTCTGCGATCTTTGCTGCAATTTCTGCAATTTTTTTCTCTTGTAATGCTTCCTGTACCAAAATCAAATCTTTAATCTGTCCAGATGCAATGACATCATTAAGAGCACCGATATTTTCTACTTCCATACTCTTACCCCAGTCATTGGTTTCTTTCATCGTCTGAAAAAATTTCGGTCTGTCCATGAATTCCGGTAATTCAGCCGGTTTCTTGAACTTCGGAAGTAACATAATAAAGCCATCATTGTACCGGAATAAGCTAAAAGTGGTCAAACAGCCAGTACTATGCGGCATATACCCATAAAAATAATCTTCAAATCCATCCAGGTTATAAATGTTCGCCTTGGATACTCTTCTGTACTTAAACAATTTCTGCTTATCAAACATTTTGTATTCTTTAAATAAACCAATTGCCTCTTCTGTATCAATGCTTCTTTTATCAAAAACTAAATCTTTTTGAACAATTTCATGCATTCTATTTTCAATTTTTTTCAACAGTTCATCTGTCAGCTCAACATTGCTGTCGATATCGCAGTAAATTCCAGAACCTAACGTATATTCAACAGAAACTTTTTTAATATTGTCATTTCCAAGCTGTCCATAAACTGCTTTTAACATAACTAAAATCAATCCTCTGGTATAGGTTTTATAGCCAGCATCTTCATGAATTGTCACGAACCGTACTTCACAGTCCTTATGTAAAGGCTTTCTGAGTTCGCTTAATTTATGATCCACAAAAGCCAGCATAATCTGATCTTTGTATTTTTCCTTATAATCCTGGCTGATTTCCCACAAAGTCGTGCCTTGTGGGTATTCCTTTATTTCGTCATTAATTTTAATCTTTAAATTGTTTTGTTCCAATTGAATCTACTCCTTATTTTTGAAATAGCAAAGCCCTTTCTGAATCAGTTCCAGTTCATGTCCCAGTTCTTTGATTCTTTCCTCGTTATTTTCTTTATACTGCTGAAGATTTGCAAGGATTCCCTCCATTTTTTTCTCTTCCTTCAAAAGAAAGGAGTGCAAGGTCTCATTCTGAGATTCCAGCAGGTGTTTTCCAAACTGGTACTCTGTTTCATTATAAGGTTCAACCACTCCTCTTTTGGCAGTCAAGACATTATAATACTTTCCTTCATCAATTAACATCTTTTCCCGGATAATTACAAAACCCAACTTATGAACATATCTTCTGACTTCAGGAATTTCTGACTGTGGCTGTAATACCAGACAATCTGCCTTTTCAATTATCTTTTCACCTTCTGACAGAATTTTATGAATCAGCAGACCTCCCATCCCGGAAATCACGATGGTATCCGCTTCTCCTGATTTCAGCTTCTGTACTCCATCGGAAAGCCTGGTTTCAATCACACCTTCCAGTCCTGACCTGCAGATATTCTGCTTTGCCTTCTGAAGAGGTCCTTTTCTAACATCCATAGCAACAATATGTTCAGCAATCTGATTCTCTACCAGATAAATTGATGTATATGCGTGATCACATCCTATATCTGCCACCCTGCTTCCATGAGGTACTTCGTTTGCGATTGCCAAAAGGCGTTTTGATAACTGCATAAATTTCTCCTAACTAGTCTAAATAATCTCTTAATTTACGGCTGCGGCTCGGATGTCTTAATTTTCTCAGAGCCTTTGCTTCAATCTGACGAATTCTCTCCCTTGTAACATTAAATTCTCTCCCCACTTCTTCCAAAGTTCTTGCTCTTCCATCATCCAAACCAAAACGAAGCCGTAATACTTTCTGTTCTCTTTCTGTTAATGTGCCAAGCACATCCACAAGCTGCTCTTTTAATAAGGTAAATGCAGCTGCTTCTGCTGGTACTGGTACATTATCATCCTGAATAAAGTCTCCCAGATGACTGTCTTCCTCTTCTCCAATAGGCGTCTCCAGAGAAACTGGCTCCTGGGAGATTTTTTGGATTTCCCGGACACGTTCTACTGGCAGGCTCATATGCTCAGAAATTTCTTCTGGGGTCGGTTCCCTTCCTAATTCCTGAAGCAGCTGCCTCTGTACCCGGATTAATTTATTAATGGTCTCCACCATATGCACCGGAATACGAATGGTTCTTGCCTGATCGGCAATCGCCCTGGTAATGGCCTGACGGATCCACCATGTTGCATAGGTACTAAATTTGTACCCTTTTCTATAGTCAAACTTCTCAACTGCTTTAATAAGGCCTAAATTGCCTTCCTGAATTAAATCCAGAAAGAGCATGCCACGTCCTACATAGCGTTTGGCAATGCTGACGACAAGACGGAGATTTGCTTCTGCAAGACGTTTCTTGGCATTCTCATCTCCCTCTTCCATTCTCTGCGCCAGTTTTATTTCCTCATCTGCGCTTAATAATGGAACTTTTCCAATTTCTTTCAGATACATACGAACCGGATCTTCAATACTGATTCCTTCTGGTACGGACAAATCTATATTTTCTAAATCCTCTTCTTCCACATCATCTAAGTCGATTTCTGGTACAATATCTTCCCCGTCTTCTGTCATGCGCAGAATATCGACACCACTATTTTCGAGAAATGTATATATTTTTTCAATTTTCTTAGGATCTAATACCATATCCGAAAAGAAATCATTGATTTCCTGAAATTCCAGAATGTTTTTTTTCTTTTTTGCCAGCTCAAGCAGCTGCCTGAGCCTCTCAGAAAACTTTACTGCATTCTCGTCCATATTATTCATCCTCTTTTCTTCTCCACGGCAGTTTTTTTATCTATACTAACCATCCTGTAAAGAAATATGCAATTTTTGTAAATTTGCCTGTTGTTTAATAATATCCTGAAGCTGTAACACATCTGTAACCCGACGGCTGTCATAATCAAGACTATATTTCTTAATCTTAATAATCATGTCATTTAATGCTTTTTCCTTTTCTGCCTGGTTCATATTCCCTTTAATTCCAGTATTAAAAAGTTCTGCAATCTCATTCTGTTCTTCCTTGCTTTCATATTGATTTAAAATTGCTGCCGGAAGTACCTTTCCCGTCTGTTCAAACTGCTGAAACAAAAGTTCTGCTGCTTTATGGTACATTTCATCCTTGAAATCATCTACATGAATAATATCTTTAATTTGGCGGTAAATCTCCGGCTGTTCAATCATCCATGTCAAAAGAATTTTCTGTGATTGTTTAATTCCATCTTCTGTTTTCCTAAGTTTTATCTGTTCTCTGTCCTGTTTTATAATTGTATTGTACTCATTTACATTAGATAAGGATGCACCGTACCTGTTTACCATATTTCTCAAATCTTCAAAACGGACACTATATCTTCTGGCTGCTGCCTCAATATAATTATTGCGTTCTAATTCATCTGAAAATACACATAGTTTTTTTGCCATTTCCTGATAAAATTTTGTCTTCTGCTCAGGATCTTTCATATCAAAATCAGCTTCTAGTACCTGAATTTCAAAAAAGAAACTGTTCTCTGCCTGTTCCATACGATGTTCGTATTCCTCTTTCCCTAATGCCTTCATAAATTCATCTGGATCTTTATAAGGACGCATATTGATAATTTTCGCTGAAAGACCAGCTTCCTTTAAAATCGGAATAGCTCTCAGTGCTGCTTTGACCCCAGCCTTATCACTATCGTATGTGAGGTACACCTCATCAGCATACCTTCGTAAGAGACTTGCCTGCTGAGATGTAAATGCCGTTCCAAGGGAGGCAACTGCATTAGTAAAACCAGCCTGATGCAGTGCAATTACATCCATATATCCTTCGCATAAAAGCATTTTCCGGGTTCTTGATAATCTTGCTGTATTGAGCCCGAACAGATTCCGGCTCTTATCAAAAATCATGGTTTCCGGAGAATTTAAATACTTTGGCATTCCATCGCCCATAACTCTTCCACCAAATGCAATTACTTTATTATTTATATCCAGAATAGGATACATAACCCGGTTCCAAAACTTATCATGGGCTCCACGCTGTTCATCATAGGTAATTAATCCTGTCTTCTTTAATAGTTCATCATCATAACCTTTTGACCTTAAATAACGATATAAATCATCACTATACTTATTGGAATAGCCAAGTCCAAACTTTTTAATCGTCTCATCGGACAATTCTCTGTTTTTTAAGTATTCATAGGCTGCTTTTCCCTGCTCTTTATGCAGCTGATAATAATAATAATTTGCCGCCATTCGGTTAATTTCATATAGTTTTGTCTTTAAATCTGTCTTTCGTCTGGCCTCTTCTGAATATTCAATATCCGGAAGATTTACTCCTGATCGTTCTGCGAGATATTTAATCGCTTCCACAAAAGTAAAGTTTTCATACTCCATAACAAAGGTGAAAACATTTCCGCCGGCTCCGCACCCAAAACAATGATACATCTGCTTATTCTGGCTTACCGAGAAGGATGGAGTTTTTTCATTATGAAATGGACACAGTCCAACATAATTACTTCCACTCTTTTTTAATTTTACGTAGGAGGATACCACATCTACAATGTCATTACGCTCTCTAACTTCTTCTACTATTTCGTCTGGGTAATACATGACCGCCTCCTGTTTCTTTCTTCTTTTCCTGTAAGTTTCATCCTTACTTAATATTATTCGACATAACCGCCTGTTTTCCTTTTTATAATTTTTATAAATGGAAATCTTTTTATAAATGCCCACACCCTCCGAATCGCACCACTAACTTCTTCAGAGATACGACTGTCATCCGTTTCTTCTTTATGAAAATTCCTTTTATTTATGCCAGAAAAAACGATGCAGTCTGGTAAAAGAGTACCGTCACCAGCCAAGCTGTTACTAATTGAAACAATATGCTGAATGCACACCATTTTCCAGAATCCAGTTCTTTTTTTATCGTTCCAAGGCTTGCTACACATGGTGTATATAACAGACAGAATATCATCAGTGCATAGGCATTGATTCCAGTAAAGCCTGCTGTTCCAAGTCCCAATGCCAGTTCCATCATCCCCTTAGCTGAATTGATGTTTGTAATATGATATAATACACAAAGGCTGGATACAACAACTTCCTTTGCCGCCAGCCCCGAAATTAAGGATAAGGCAGCCTGCCACATGCCAAGTCCTGCAGGCTTTAAGACTGGAACCAGATACATTCCAATCTGACTTCCAAAACTATTGGAAATATCGTCTGTCATTCCATGACTATTAAAATTTAAAATAAACCAGACGATAATTGATGCCAGAAAAATAGTCGTTCCTGCTTTTTCAAGATATTCTTTCACCTTGTCCCAGACATAAATAGCAATCGTTCTCCGATTTGGCACTTTATACTCCGGCAGTTCAATTAAGAGAGGATTACTTCTCTTTTTCTTATCAAACTGTTTCATCACAAGAGCTGTCAATATTGCCACTATGAGTCCTATAACATACATAGAATATGCTGCAAGCATGGCATATTTACCAAAAAATATCTGAGAGAACAAAACGTAGACAGGAAGTTTTGCACTGCATGACATAAACGGCGTAATCAGAATCGTTTTCAGCCTGTCCCTTTTATCTTCCAGTGTCCTAGATGCCATTACTGCAGGAACTGTACAGCCAAATCCAAGAAGCATGGGAATAAAGGCTCTTCCCGAAAGTCCAAGCTTTCCCATAATCCCGTCCATTACATAGGAAACTCTGGACATATAACCACTGTCTTCTAAAACCGCCAACGCCAGAAACAGGATAAAAATATTCGGCAGAAAAGAAAGAATTCCTAAAACCCCTGCAAGAATCCCATCACAAACCAGAGAAATAATTACTTTACCAGCAGACAAAGACACAAGAAATCCAATAACTGCGTCGGAAACTGATTGGATAATCCATTCAAAACCTCCTTTTAAAAAATCCCCTACCACAAAGGTCAGAAAAAAGACAGCCGCCATAACTGCCAGAAAAATCGGTACGCCAAAATAGGGATGCGTCAAAATGGCATCCACTTTATCTGTCATCTCTACTTTTCTGGCTTTATTTACAACCACTTCTTCTATAATTTCCTGAATAAAGTCATACTTTTGATTTGTAATATCCATTTCATAACTTCGATCTAGAATATCATCATAATCTCCAGGATACTGTTTCATCACTTCTAAGTCCTGCTCCAGAAGTTTTAAAGCCACCCATCTTGGGTTCTCTATTTTACGGTATTTTTTTCTAAGCCGATACATAAGCTGATCAATCTTGTGTTCAATTTTCCTATCGTAAACAACCACATATTTTTCATGACGTTCCATCATGTATTGGTCTTTTTCCATACGGTTTCTATGTTCTGGAATGCATTGATATAAATTTATCCGATGATGTGCCACTGTATGCATCAGAATTTCCAAGCCGCTTCTCTTTCTCGCAGACACTGGAATAACAGGAATTCGCAGCATTTCCGGAAGCCGATGCAGGTCTATCTCCATTCCCCTCTCTTCTACAATATCCATCATATTAAGAGCCAGCACAACCGGTTTTCCCATCTCAATGAGCTGCAGGGTCAGATACAGATTCCGTTCCAGAGAAGAAGCATCTGCCACATCTACAATCACATCCACGTCCTGTCCTAAAATGTACTGTCGGGATAATTTTTCTTCCATTGTATAAGATGTGAGGCTGTATATCCCAGGAAGATCTACCAGTTTAAAACGATGCTCATGATATTTCATAGCACCTTCTTTTTTCTCTACAGTAACTCCCGGCCAATTGGCAACCTTAAGCTTCGCCCCAGTATACGCATTAAACAGCGTTGTCTTTCCACAATTCGGATTTCCAATAAAGCCTATGTTCAGTTCCTGCGTCATTACTCACTCCCCTTTACCAGTATTCCTTCTGCAATCTGTTTTCCAACTGCAAACCTGGTTCCACGGACATATATAATAACCGAACCACTCTTTTTCCGATTCAAAACGCTCACTCTTGTCCCCTGCGTAAGCCCCAGTGCCTGTAATCTCCTGCTGACATCCCGTTCCAGTTCAATGCGAAGAACCGTATACGTCCCACCGGTTTTGCTGTCTAACAAACTCATGAAATACCTCTTTTCTACTCATTCTTTATTTCGAATAAATTTTCCGCCGCATTTTTGACACTTCATACGTTTTTCTCTCTCTAAATCATACTCCTGTATTTTTATTATACTCGTTTCCTAAGGCATTATTACATATTTTTACATTCCATAGTAATTATATAATATGCACTTTTAGAAAAGAAAGTGCTATTCTCCTTCTCCTACAAAAAGCCTGAGTGCTGCCCTCATATCTTCCACCGGAAGCTGACCTGGTGCCGATGCCTGACCTGCACTGGCAAAGGTAACAGCAGAACCAAATACTTCTCCGCAAATCCGGCTGACTTTTCCAAGACCGGACATGGACATAGTTATCACTGGTGTTTCTGTATGTTTTTCTTTCATTTCATTGGTTGCTTCCAGTAATCTAAGAACATCTCCAGAAGTCTTTGGCATTACTGCAATCTTGGCAATATCCGCACCATACTCCTGCATCCTCACAAGACGTTCTACAATTACTTTTTTTGTAGGTGTCTTAGCAAAATCATGATTCGACATAATAACCTTTGTTCCTGTTTTATGAATGTTTTCCGTCTTTTCTTTGATATTTTCTGTCATAAACAGTTCCATATCTATCAAATCTACTTTTCCCGTCTTTGCCGCAGACTCATTCAATGAAAAATATGCTTCCGGTGTAATTTCTTTTTCTCCACCTTCCTTGGCACTACGAAAAGTAAACAAAAGAAGTTTTTCTTTTATCATTCCAGAAAACATAGTAAGTACTTTTTCAACTTTTCCCGGATTCATATAATCCTCATAAAAGTCTACTCTCCACTCTATGATATCAATATCCAGATTATTTATTTTTTCTGCCTGCTCCTTAATTTCTTCATATGTAGTCCCTGTTACCGGAACACAGATTTTAGGCATTCCTTCTCCGATTTTCTTTTCCTTTATGCACAATATATTTTTCATACTTCCTCCTTATACACGATTCTTTCTTATGTAGCAATCGTATTTTTAACGCTTCCATTCTATTTTATTATAGCATATCACGTTATCAAAAAAAACCTGTAGCTCATAGAAAGCCCAAGCTTCCATATAAATTACAGGTTTTCTTGTTTTATTTTTTTTCACTCAGATAAAGAAGTATACTGACTTTAAAAATATTTTCTAAATGAGTAATTTTAATCGTTCCATCATACTTTTCAATAATATTGTTGATGTTATTCAAACCAATTCCATGATTGCTTTTATCTTTATTGGTTGTTGCAATTTTATCATCCTTGTAGACTACATTCCCATCAAATGTATTAGCTATGGTAATAAAGAAAATTCCACGACTGTACTTCAAAGATAAATTAATTTTTCTTTCTGTTTCCAGTTTACGACAGGCATTGATTGCATTATCAATCAAATTACCAAGAATCGAAACCTCATCCAATGTAGCAATATTCAGTTCTGTCGGAATATTCACATCAATCTGTACATCAATATTATTGGATTTGGCCTGTTCCACCTTATAATTCAAGATACTGTCTATATCAATATTTCCCGTTGATATAAACGATTTTTCTCCATAGGATGCATCAATAATCTGAGATATATACTGAATTGCTTTTTCATTACTATTCTTTTTAATAAATGTATCGAGTGCAATCAGATGATTTTTAATATCATGTCTTACCGATCGGACATTCTGATAGGAACTATTCATCATCTCTAACTGTTTGGAGTAGTATTCATTCTGCTGCTTCAGCAATAACTTATCCAGCCGTTCATCAAAATAAGAAGACAGTGCATCATATAAATAGAACGTAATCAGATTAATGCCCAATAATATCAGCATGCTGCTTACCAACATTGGCTTTTCATTCCGACAGTAAATTAATATTTGAAAAATAATATAAAATGTTCCCGTTGGTATGAAAAAAATGCAGAACCAGCTGCTTGTAGGGATTTCGCTTCCTTTTTTTATATTCGTATAATTCTCTATCAGCATAACCACTACCAGACAAAGCAGTTTATAAGCAATTGTTCCTGTAATAGAACTAAATTCATTTTCCTCAAATACAGCATTAATAAAATATCCTGACATTCCAGCAACCACAAGTTCCAGACAGGTCATAACTACGAATGTCGATACGGTTGCCAGAAGCCTTCGTTTTACCGTTCCTTTGTAAATCAAGGTAAGAAGATAAAATAAAACCAGGCTTGTCACTATATTTACAATTGGAAGATTGAAATACAGAAATATAATGTTAATTGCTACATAGTAACAAGCATATGCACAAAACTCGCTTATTGCATTCATTTTCTTTTTGGTAAAAAATACACTAAGAAACTTATTTACAGCAAACACATATACAACGTTAACAATAATATTTAAGAGCTGATATGTACTAAATGCCATCTGAGGCACCATCCTTTTCAATCTGCAGCTGCAGCGCCCTGATACGTTTTCGGTTCATCTGGCTGATTGGAAGTACAGTTTGGTTCGTCAGGGTAATCTGTCGATACTCAAATTTCACAATATAATTGTAATTTACCAAATAGGACTTATGAATATCCAGAAAATTATACTGTTTTACTTTTTCAAATACATCATCCAGTGTTCCATAAAACGTATGAATCTGGTCCACTGTAATAATATTAATTTTACGGTTTTCACTTTCAAAATACAGAATATCTTTAATTGGAACCTTATAAGAAGCATGTCGAAACTGATAATCAAAATACTGGTTTCCCTTATTGATGATTCTCATCGCCGTATTAAACACGCTTAACATTCTCTCATAAGAAACCGGCTTAATCAGGAAATTTAATGGTCGTACCTGAAACAGTTCCATTGCATAACTTTCATTACCAGAAATATATACAATCTGTGTAATATCATTCTGAAGTTCATTTCTGATTTTATAACCAACTTCCACTCCACTCATTAAATCCAGCTCTATATCCAAATATATAATATCGTATTGCACATTCTGTAAATATTTATATAATTCCTCACCCGAGAAAAATACATCAATATCCAACTGCTCCATACTTTCTCTGCCTATTCTCAAAAGCATATCTTCCAGCTGCATGCACAAAGCTTCTTCATCATCGCATATCGCAATACGTAACACAACACCACCCATTTCATTGAGAAACTTAATCCTAAGAATTTATAACTTCCAAAAACCCGACAGGTAACACTTGCATCAGACTTTTGGTTTGTCATATAGTTACCCCTTGTTATTAAATTTGGTTATTTTTTCTTGAGCAATTATAACTTTAAATTACAATTAACTACTTTTTAATATATTGACTAAACTATGATGTATTATTGAACAATAATTTCAAGTAAATACTACCATATTTTATTATTTTTCACAACTTCTTTAATAATTTATTCAATTCCTCCACTGAGTTTACAATGAAATCCGCCCCTGCAGTTTTTAGTTCGCTGAAACCTCCATAACCATACTCCACCCCTACAGAACGGATTCCAAACTGCTTCGCTCCCTCTATATCAAACTTCCGGTCTCCTACCATCAGCATGTCGTTCTTATCCATTACCTCTAAACCTTTATATGCATACTCTATAATGTCATACTTTCCTGTTCTGCTGCCATCTAAATTACTAGCGGCAATAAAGTCAAAATATTGGTAAATATCAAAATGGTCACAAATTCGTTCCACAAAAACCGTAGGCTTCGAACTGGCAATCGACAGCTTTATTCCTCTATCCTTCAATTCTTTCAGCATCTCCGGCACTCCTGGATATAACTTGTTTTCCTTCCAGCCTGTGACTTCAAAACGTTCTCGATATTTCTCCGTTCCCCTCCAAGCATCTTCTTCCGAAAAATGGTAAAACTCCCGAAATGAATCAATTAATGGAGGTCCAATTACTTTTTCCAGATTATCTAAATTTTCTTCTCGAATTCCAAAGGAATCTAATGCATACTGAAAACTTTTTGTAATTCCCTCTTTGGGATCCGTCAGTGTCCCGTCTAAATCAAATAATATGACTTTCCTTTTTTTCCCCATTCCGGCGTCGCCCTTTCTTCACTTCAGATACAACTCCCGTGCAGATCCGGAAGCCTGTTCTTTTATTTGTTCATACTCTCCAATGCCTGTGCTACATCTTCAATAATATCCTCAACATTTTCAATTCCAACAGAGAAACGGATTAAATCTGGCTGTACACCTGCTTCTAATAGCTGTTCATCTGTCATCTGTCTGTGTGTATGGCTGGCTGGATGTAAAACACAGGTACGTGCATCTGCTACATGTGTAACAATCGCTGCCAGTTTTAAACTATCCATAAACTTCACGCTGGCCTCTCTTCCGCCTTTTAATCCAAAACAAAGTACACCGCATGTTCCATTTGGACAGTATTTTTTCGCAGCTTCATAATATTTATTTCCAGGAAGTCCTGCATAGTTTACCCATGCTACTTCGTCACGTTCCTGAAGGTATTCTGCTACTTTTAATGCATTTTCACAGTGTCTAGGCACTCTTAGGTGGAGCGTCTCCAAACCAACATTTAATAAAAATGCGTTCTGTGGGGACTGCACAGAACCAAGATCTCTCATCAACTGTGCAGTTGCTTTTTCTATGTAAGCCATTTTTCCAAATTTCTCAGCATAAACAATTCCATGGTAAGATTCATCTGGTGTTGTCAATCCATGGAATTTATCTCCATACTTCATCCAGTCAAAATTACCGCTGTCTACGATGCATCCTCCTAATGTCATAGCATGTCCATCCATATATTTTGTCGTAGAATGCGTAACAATATCTGCACCCCATTTAAATGGCTGACAGTTAATCGGTGTCGCAAATGTATTGTCAACAATCAATGGTACCTGATGATCGTGTGCAAGTTTTGCAAACTTTTCGATATCCAGAACAACTAATGCTGGATTTGCAATAGTTTCTGCAAATACACATTTTGTATTCGGCTTAAATGCTTTTGCAATATCTTCCTCACTGGAATCCGGATCAACGAATGTACAGTCGATACCAAGTTTCTTCATAGTAACACCAAATAAATTAAAAGTTCCTCCGTATAAAGCGGTAGAGCAGACAAGATGATCTCCTGCTTCGCAGATATTAAAAACTGCATAAAAATTTGCTGCCTGTCCTGATGCGGTAAGTATCGCACCAATACCACCCTCTAACTGGGCAATCTTAGCAGCAACTAAATCATTTGTAGGATTCTGTAATCTGGAATAAAAATATCCTTCTTCCTCTAAATCAAATAATCTTCCCATCTGGTCGCTTGTCTCGTATTTAAAAGTAGTACTCTGAACAATCGGCATTACTCTAGGTTCACCATTTTGGGGGTTATATACTCCCTGAACACATTTCGTTTCAATACGTCTGTCCGACATGAAAATACCTCCATTTCTTGTTCATAAATTATTATTATAATAGCAAATGTTTTTCGACAATGCAAGTTATATATAAGGAAGAATCCTGTCTGCTTACCATTCCAATTTTCCTGTTTATAACATTGTACACACCACAAAAGTAGTATACAATAAGGAAAGCATACAAAAAAACAAAGAAATGGGAGGACCTATGAACACCGATTATAGCTTTATTGTCGAAGATTTATTAAAGTGGTATGACAAAAACTCCAGAAAGCTTCCCTGGCGTGATCACCCAGATCCATATTACGTATGGGTTTCTGAAATCATGCTGCAGCAGACCCGTGTGGAAGCTGTAAAGGGATACTTTAAACGTTTTACGGATGCCCTGCCCGGAATTAAAGATCTGGCAGAAGCTGATCCGGATTTATTATTAAAGTTATGGGAAGGACTTGGCTATTATAACCGAGTACGAAATATGCAGAAAGCCGCACAGACTGTTATGGAACAATACGATGGAAAACTCCCTTCTGATTATAAAGAACTTCTTTCCCTTTCCGGCATTGGCACCTATACTGCCGGTGCAATCTCTTCTATCGCCTTTAAACAAGCAGTCCCTGCTGTCGATGGAAATGTACTTCGTGTCACAAAACGTGTCATCGGAAGCTACGATGATATCACTCAGTCAAAAGTAAAAAAACAGCTGGAAGAAGACATGCTTGCAATTATGCCTGGAGAACGTTCCGGCGATTTAAATCAGGCACTTATGGATTTGGGTGCTACAATATGTATTCCAAATGGACAGCCCTTGTGTGAAAAATGTCCCCTGAATAATAATTGCGTTGCTTACAAAAAAGGACTTACTTCAGAAATTCCAGTGAAGCCTTCAAAAAAAGCACGAAAAATTGAAGATAAAACAATTATCATGCTCAGACAAGGCAGCCGTTACGCCTTACACCAAAGAAATGATAAAGGACTTCTTGCATCCCTTTGGGAATACCCAAACGAAGATGGCAAGCTTTCCATTGATAAACTTGAAAAAATGTTAGAAAAATTAGAAGTCAAAGATTATTCTCTGGAGCTGCTTGGTCAGGCAAAACATGTTTTCAGCCATGTTGAATGGCATATGATTGGATACCGTGTAATTTTAGAAGACTTTAATCCAGATATATTTGAAGATTTTATCTGGAAAACCTCAAAAGAGATTTTAGAAGAATACGCAATTCCAACTGCCTTCCAAGCATATACAAAACAACTATAGCCTTTCCAATAACAAATGCTGCATCACTTAATGGAAATGTAACTAATCATTGAATTAAGCGATGCAGCACTAACTTAGTTTGTAAAAAGCTGAACCCAGTATGGTGTATTGTTTACAACATAATATCCGATTCCAATTGTACCAAACTTAGTTGACATAATGTTCTGACGATGCCCGGCTGAATTCATCCAGGCCTCCATAACCTGGGCCGGTGTCTTCTGCCCATAAGCAATATTTTCACCACATGCCATGTAAGAAATTCCATATTCATCTAACACAGTAAAACAACTTGTCCCATCTGTTCGAGTATGTTCAAAACGTGTTACAATTTCCTTTGCTCTTGTTAATGCTGCTTTTGTTAACGCAGAGGATTCTTTCACTGGAGAAATTCCTTCTTTCTTCCTTTCTTTATTCACCAATGCTATTACCTGAGAAACATAATCTGAATTAGATGTGTCCGAAGAACTGCCATTATCCGTGTTTTGGGAATTTTTTCTTTTTCCGGACACGACAAAGGAATAAGCTCCAAAATATTTCGCTGTACCTGATTTTCGATAAGAACGTATTTTATAATAATATGTCTTTCCACTGATGGCTGTTTTATCAGAATAACTGTTTTCTGCTGCAGATGCCAGATAAGAATAACTGCCTGATTTGCTTGTAGAACGATAGATGCGGTAAGAATCCGCAGTTGAAATTTTAGTCCATAGCAGCTTCACAGCTGCTGTTGTTCCCGCAGTAGAAACTCCTGTCACTTTTCCAGGAACCATGCCTGCTTTCACTGCTTTTGAAAAAGCACTGTAACTTACTACGCTGTCTTTTTTTACATAAGTACGTACTTTATAATAATATACTGTGTTTTTTGATACTTTCGTATCTTTATAAGCTAACTCTTTTGTAGTCTTTACCTTTGTATAAGTTCCATTTTTTCCAATGGCACGGTAAATCTGATACCCTGTGACTCTAGAAGCTTTTTTTATCTTGAGATTTACAGCCTGTGTTGTACGGCTGGCAACAGAAATAGTTGTTGCAGAAACACTTGACGCCGCACTGGTTTTCACACTCACGGTTTCACCAATGAAGAAAACCAGAATCATTAACAGCAGGATGGACCATGCTGTTTTCTTATGTGTTGTCGCATTTGATTGCATAATATCCTCCTTTTTTTATAAATTCCCCAATTATTACTTTAACATACTTTTTACGTCAAGGCAAAAGGAATTTTATGTTGTAGATGGAAAGTTAAGAATAGACAGGATGGGGCTGGAAATCTTGATTTTTTCATCCATGACATAGGGTACGGATGATATACTGGGATTTGGGCGAAAAAAAACGTGTTGGAATATGGACTTTTGTCATGCTCCAACACGCTTTTTAAGGTTATTTATTGTTGTACAGCTGAAAATCAGTTAACTATTCCTCTATCTAGTGATTAGTTATTGATTAATTTGTCTTCTCCGTTCCAGCTGTATAATTTACGGATTTCTTCTCCGACTTTTTCTGATGGATGTTCTGCATGTAACTTTCTCATTGCTCTGAAGTGAGCCTGTCCACCTGCTTCGGACATATCTAATAAGAAGTCTTTTGCAAATGTACCATCCTGAATATCGGATAAGATTTTCTTCATTGTTTTCTTTGTTTCTTCTGTTACAATCTTAGGTCCTGTGATATAATCACCATATTCAGCTGTGTTAGAGATAGAGTATCTCATTCCAGCGAAACCACTCTGATAGATTAAGTCTACGATTAATTTCATTTCATGGATACATTCAAAGTATGCGTTTCTTGGGTCATATCCACCTTCAACTAATGTTTCGAAACCAGCCTGCATTAATGCACAAACACCACCGCAAAGTACTGCCTGCTCACCGAATAAATCTGTTTCTGTTTCTGTTCTGAATGTTGTTTCAAGAACGCCAGCTCTTGCTCCACCAATTCCTAAAGCGTATGCAAGTGCAAGTTCCTGAGCTTTTCCTGTAGCATCCTGCTGAACAGCTACTAAACAAGGAACACCTTTTCCTGCCTGATATTCACTTCTTACTGTATGACCTGGTCCTTTAGGAGCGATCATTGTTACATCAACATCCTTAGGTGGTACAATCTGACCAAAATGAATTGCAAAACCATGAGCGAACATTAACATGTTACCTGCTTCAAGGTTTGGAGCGATATCCTTTTTATACATAGCAGCCTGTTTCTCATCATTAATTAAAATCATGATAATATCTGCCTGTTTTGCTGCTTCTGCTGCTGTATATACTTTAAATCCCTGAGCTTCTGCTTTTGCCCATGATTTACTTCCCTCATAAAGACCAATAATAACATCTGCACCTGAATCTTTTAAGTTTAATGCATGTGCATGACCCTGACTGCCATATCCAATAATAGCTATTTTTTTGCCTTCAAGTAATGATAAATCACAATCTTCCTGATAAAAAATCTTTGCGTTTGCCATTTTTTGCTTCCTCCTAAAATATTAATTATTCTTTGTAGTGCAATGGGCGACCGTCTATCGCGCTAATCTATGTAGTCGGCAATATCACCAGAACCTCTGATAAGACCGGTAATACCGGTACGAACCAGCTCTTTAATGACAAAACCGTCTAGCAGCTTAATAAATGCATCCAGCTTATTCTGATTTCCTGTAAGTTCAATCATCAGGGAATCAAGGGCAACATCCACAATCTTTGCCCTAAAAATATCCGCAACAGATATAATAGCCTGGCGTTCCTGTTCATTCGCCATAACTTTAACTAATACCAGTTCACGGCATACAGATTCATGTTCTTCCAGCTCCTGAATCTCAATCACATCTTCCAGCTTTCCAAGCTGCTTCTGAATCTGTTCCAATGTCAGTTCTTCACCTGTAACAGCAACCGTCATCCGGGAATATCTTGAATCCTGTGTCACACCTACTGTAAGGCTGTCTATATTATATCCTCTTCTGCTGAACAAACCTGCTACGCGGCTTAAAACCCCGGAGGTATTGTCCACCAAAATGGACAGAACCATTCTTCGCATTATGTATCTCCTTTAAACAAATTGCCCGGCATTGAATATTCAATGGGGCAACAAATTAACTTAATATATATGTTATGTAACATATTAAAGCTATTTTAACAACTCATAACTGATTTGTCAAGGTAAAAGGAGGATTGTCCCAGAAGAGGTACAATCCTCCTTCTGCCTTATTTTTATTAATTACTAACTTCTATTTTGCTCGCATCTTCGAACAAAAAGGTACTCAGAATGTCTTTATTTACATCCAGATCCGATACCAGTACCTTCATGCCACGGATGGTCTGATTCTCATAAGAATTATTCACTGGAATCCGCAGCTGGCTGATATCGGTAGTTCCCATAAATAATATAGTCTTCATATAAGATACAATTGCATCATCTGTTAAATCGGTAGATACATTCGGAAGAATCTTCTTCGCCATATTATAAAGTTCTGTAAAGGACATAGATTTTGCTTCTGTAAACAATGCCTCAATTACTTTACGCTGACGTTCTGTACGGCCAAAATCACCTCGTGCATCCTGACGAATTCTGGTATATGCCAACGCCTGCTCACCATTTAACACATTCATTCCTGCCTTTACTTTCAGAACAGAACCTCTGTGATAAGCGGTAGTCAGGTATTCATATTCCTCCTGTGTCAGTTCAAGCTTTACTCCTCCGACTCTGTCAATCACATCGGTAAATGCCGCAAAATCCACAAGAACATAACCATCCAGCTTAATCCCAAAATTCTCAGCAATAGTCTGATACATCAGATTTACCCCGCCAAAAGAATACGCTGCATTAAACCGATTATCCTCATATCCTGGGATGCTTAAATACATATCACGCATCAGGGATGTCAGTTTCAGCTGTTTGTGCTTATTATCAATCGTCGCTATCATAACAGAATCTGATCGTCCCGTCTGCTTCCACGTAGCACGTTTATCAGATCCAATCAAAAGAATATTTACAATATCATCCTCTGACAGCAGATTACCTTCATTGATAGATGCTGCAAAATCAGAATTTGTATCCCGATTCATAGAAGAAAACGCGGATGTTACTTCGTATTTTACTCTAGCTGCTGCACTTCCTCCTGCAATTGCCAGAATTGCCAGCATACAAGTAAGAACTCTTGCAAAAATTCTACGTCTTCTCTTTTTCTTTCTGTTTACTTTTCTTCTTCCCTGACTTTCTCTTGAAGAAGCCCTTCTTTGCTGTTCTAACCGTTCTTGCAATCTGGAATCCTCTTCATCATAATAAGTATTCCTTGCTGTCGGTCTGCTCTGTCTTCCATTTACAAAACCTGGCATAGAAACATTTTTATTATTTTGGTTATTACCTGCGGAATTATAATTACTATTACTCATATCTTCCCTTTCTGATACAACTATGCCTATGATTATATAATAAGAAATAATCCGGCATTTCGAACTGCTCCTGATTTCCAGAAGCCATATTTAAATAAGCTCCTTCTTCGGGCAATGAAATTTTTTCTGTCCAGACTGGCAAACTCATGAGCGATTTCTCGTTCCTTTGTTCCAAGCACATCCTGGTACATTTCATAAAAATCCGCTGCCTGCTTTTGTGTATCTTTTACTGCTTCTTTTAGTTTCTTTATGGCTGCTGCCTGCTGCATCACTTTTCCAGCAGAAAATTTCTGGCTTCCTACTTCGTTACTGCCATGCTGCCGATAAAGCATCGTCGGCCTATCCAGATATGCGATTTTTCCCATAGCTGATGCAATCAAGCCAATCCACCAGTCATGCATTCTCGCATATTTGGGCAGAACGAAAAGCATATCTTTTAATGTTCTGTTAATCATAAGCGTACAGCCCATGATTTTATTTTCCATCAGCATATGCGGAAAATCCAGAAGCGTCGTGTCTAAATGGCTGCTTCGGTGAAAAGATTCTTCCTTCACCTTAAGTGTTCCGTCTACTACTTTTGCATCAGTAAATACAGCAATCGGAATATCTTTCCCATACACTTTTTCTATTTGCTGCATTTTACAAAATGTAGATTCAATTTTATCTGGCAGCCACACATCATCCTGATCACAGAACATAATATAATCTCCAGAACATTTTCTTGCACCAATAAGAAAGTTATTTACAACCCCCTGATTTGTCTCATTTGGACGCCAGAAAACCTGCTCTTTATACTTCTGCTGCAGTTCCTTTACAATAGATGCTGTATCGTCAGTAGAACCATCATCGCAGACAAACAGTCTGAACTCTTTGTACGTATTATTCAGAATCGATTCTATCTGCTGTTTTATATAACGGCTTCCGTTATAAGCCGCCATTACAATATCAATCATTTCAACATCCTCCAGAACCTGTTTTTACAGTTCTTTGTTGTCTTTCCAGTATCCTTTGTTGCTTGTACACTTCATTATAACAGATTTCGGAAGTTTCTTATATAGTAAACCAGCACGATATCCTACATATTTAAATCCACTTGCAACTATCAAATCTACTACTTTTAAATACTTTCCTTCTTTTACCAGGTTATGTGCCGTATCCACTACCAAACGAATTCCCTCTGACTCTGATTTAATATTCCCAAACACTTCTTCATACTGCTTATGAGATACCCCAAGATCAAAATTCCGATGGAACTGCTGCATATATCCATAATTATGAGAATGAACTACTTTTGCATCCTTCTCATATAAAATCTTATATCCTGCCTGAATCATATGATACGCCATAATCATATCTTCATTAAAAATGGTTTTCTTCACAAAACCACCCAGCTCATCATATACCTTTTTACGGTACATAGCACAGACATCTGAACAGAAAAATGCCTTAATTCCCATAGTTTCAATATCTTCTTTGGATTTCAGCATGGTTTTGTCAGGATAATTAAACTGCCTCGTAAACTGTTCAATAACATCCCCGTGTTTTCCAGAAAGCTGTCTTCCGTAACATACGCTGACTTCTTCATTTTCGAACCCTTTCAGCATACTGCTAATTAAATGACTATCAGCTGGTACTGCATCCTGAGTCATAAACAGAATAAATTCTGCATCCGATAAATCTGCCCCATACGCTCTGGTAGCACCGTGGTCAAATTCATCACGGGAAATCGGATATACTTCTACTCCATATTTTTCAACATAAGGATTAACAATCTCTTCTTTGCCCTCAATTACTGTGTTTAACAGTAAAATGCGGTTTGGTTTCACATCCTGCATCAAAATCCGTTCTAATAAAATATCCAGCTTCTTATCTGGTGCATAAGTTGGTATGATTAAATCTACACTATAGTCCATTTTATAATTACTCCTTAAGATTCCAGAAGCCTCTTCACCAGTTTAACAGCCTCCTGCGCATCTTTTGAATAGCCGTCGGCTCCAATTTCATCAGCATAGTCCTGTGTAATGACTGCGCCTCCGATAATTACTTTGATATCAAGTTCTTCTTCTTTTACTAAATTAACTGTCGTTTTCATTTGTGTCATCGTTGTTGTCATCAAAGCAGACAAACCAATAATTTTAGCATTCTCTTTCTTTGCAGTATCTACAATCGTCTGAGCTGGAACATCTTTTCCCAAATCAATTACACGATATCCATAGTTCTTAAGCATTAGGACAACCAGGTTCTTTCCAATATCATGGATATCCCCCTCTACAGTTGCCATAACAATCGTCGCTAGTTCTTTGGCATCATCTTTCTTTAACATCGGTTCCAAATACTCAATGGCTGTTTTCATGGTTTCTGCACTGCTAATCAGCTGTGGCAGGAAATAAATCTGTTTATCGAACAGTTCTCCTACATGGGTAATAGCAGGAATCAGCATCGTGTCAATAATCTCTCCTGGTTCCTTTCCCTGTCCCATTGCTTCTTTGACAAAATCAATAACGTGTTTCTTATTCCCTTTCACCACTGCCGTAAAGACTTCATTCTGACTGCCCTCATTTTCTGATACTGTCTTCTTTTCTTTATTGACAATCATAGATGGATTCTCAGAAACTCTCTTTATATATCTTACATCTGCTTCTTCTTTATTCAATAGCAAATCTGTGGCAAAAGCTGTATTCATCAATAACCCCTGAGAAGGATTGGCAATTGCCATGGTCAGTCCTGCACGGATTGCCAAGGCTAAAAAGGCTGCATTTACAAAAATACGTTCTGGAAGCCCAAATGAAATATTAGATAATCCACAGATTGTGGCAACACCTAACTCTTCCTTACAGTAACGAATTGTTTCCATAGTTTCCAGCGCCGCCTTTTTATTCGCTCCTACTGTTGCTACAAGACCGTCTACAATCATATCACTCTTAGTCAGGCCATGTCTACAGGCTTCTTCGTAAATAGTGTGAATGATTTCCTTTTTCTCCTCCAAATCTTTTGGAAGCCCCTTATCCGATAATGGAAGCAGAATAAACATTGCACCATATTTCTTTGCAATTGGAATCAGCTTTTCAAATTTTTCTTTTTCTAAAGAAATGGAATTAATCAACGCACGTCCAGGATAAATGCGCAGTGCCGCCTCAATTATATCAACATGGCTGGAATCAATACATAGCGGAAGATCCGAAACAACCGTCAGTTCATTAATAACCTTTAACATCAGTTCCTTTTCATCAATCCCGTTCATTCCCACATTTACATCCAGAATATCTGCACCGTTTTCCTGCTGTTCCTCTGCAAAACGAGTCACCATAGTTAAATCGCCAGCCCTAAGCTCTGCCTGCAATACTTTCTTTCCGGTCGGATTAATTCTTTCACCAACTACTAGAAATCTTCCTTCCATATCAATATGGAGAGTATTTCGTTCCGTAGTTAATGCACGGATTTCTTTTGTTTCCCGTGACGCCGGTATTTGACCAGTAAGTGCTTCAGTCATGCTTTTAATATGTTGCGGCGTTGTTCCACAGCATCCTCCAACAATAGATGCCCCTGCATTTACCAGCGCTTTCATTCCCTCCGCAAATGCTTCCGGTCCCATATCAAATACTGACTCACCGTCTACTAAATGAGGAAGTCCTGCATTTGGCTTTGCAATCACAGGAACCTCGGCTACAGAAGTCATTTTTTCCAAAACAGAAATCATCTTATCTGGACCTGTCGAACAATTTAGACCTACCGCATCAGCACCAAGTTTCTCCAGAACAATCATTGCTGTCTCGGGATCCGTTCCAAACAAGGTACGTCCATCGTCATTAAACGTCAATGTTGCCATAACAGGTAAATCGCAGATTTCCTTCACTGCCAGAACAGCTGCCCTTGTTTCCTGAAGGCTCATCATAGTTTCTACAACAAACAGATCAATTCCTTCCATTAAAAGATAAGATGCCTGTTCTTTATACACATCAATTAATTCTTCAAACTGCATAGTGCCAATTGGATAAAGCTGCTGCCCCGTCATTGTCAAATCGCCGGCCACGAACACCTTTCGTTTTAATCCAGCTTCCTGCTCCCTTCGAACCGCTTCTTTTGATAATGCCGCAAGTCTCTGATTTATCTCTGCAATCTCATCTTCCAAGCCATATTCTTTTAACTTAATCCGATTTCCGGTAAAGGTTGGTGCATATAAAATATCTGCACCTGCCTGAATAAACTCACGCTGTAATCCAATGAGTACTTCTTCATTTTCCAGTATCCATTTTTCTGGGCACACTCCTGCCGGCATGCCTCTCTTTAATAAATTAGAGCCTGTTGCTCCATCCAGAAATACAACTTTGGATTCAGTCAGCTCTTTCCACTCTTCTCTTGTCATATCAGCACCTACTTAATAATAATTTTATCCATAAAACTTACCCTGTTAAACGGCAGCATAAAATAATATCCCTCTGCAAACATGTGCAGTTTATCAATAATTTCACTGGCAATGGCTGCACCTGTTATTTCCGCTTCTTCTCTGGACATATCCGGATGATAACGGTTTAATATTTCGTCTGGCACATGAATGCCTGCAATTTCATTCTTTACAAAATTTGCATTCCGGTAACTGGTAAATGGCATAATACCGCATAAAATCCTGGCACCGGTTCTTCGCTTAATCTCATGAATTCTTTCAATATCCTCATCTGAATAAATTGGCTGAGTCAGAAAATAAGACGCCCCTTGTTCCATCTTGCGGTTCACCTTTGTAATAATCGGTTCCAGATTTCCAGCGTAGTTAAGTGCTCCACCATAAATCAATGGTTCCTTTCTGAAATGCTCCTGATTCATTTCTTTCACAAAATTCATCAATTTAACAGAATTGTAATCAAATACTCCCGTTACACTTCCACGATTGACGCTTGGAATCGGATCTCCTGTTACCAAAAGAAGATTTCTAATATCATTAATATACGCTCCCAGGAGTGTCGAACGCATGGAAATCATATTCCGGTCACGACAGCTTACATGAGGCATAACATCAATTCCAACTTCTCTTGCAATTTTAATACTCATAAGAATCGAATCTGCACGGCTTCGTCCACCTGGCGAATCTGCCATTGTGATAATATCTACATTCCGTTTTTTCAAATACTGAGCATGTTCAATAAGCTTTTCATACTCTGCATCATATGGAGGGTCCAGTTCTACCAGTACAACTTTTTTTCCATCCAGAATCTTCTGATAAAAATCACTGTATTTTACTTCCTGTTCCGGTTTTTCTTCTTTTTCTCCCGTCTCAATTGACATAGCAGAGAGCACCGGATGAAGCGAAATTTTCTCTTTTAATTTACGAATATAATCTGGTGTCGTTCCACAGCAGCCTCCCACAATTGAAATTCCATACTTAGAAATCTCCATCATGTTTTCCACAAAATACTCCGTGTTATTCATAAAAACCATACGATTACTAAGCTGTTCTGGATATCCAGCATTCGGCATCACTGTAAAATACTTGTTTTTTGGCAGTTCCAGTTTACGAATAATCTGTCCCATATGTCCCGAACCAATTCCACAGTTCAATCCAACACCATCAATTTCCGGCATCTTCTCTACATCTTCCATCAGACGTTTTGCACTGATTCCCATTGAAGTATACCCATTTTTATTAATACAGAAATTTACCATGATAAAAATATCACTTTTGCTGCGAATGTAACGTACTACTTCTGACAGCATTCCAATTTCTGAAAAAGTCTCAAATAAAATAGCAGATACTCCTTCCTCCAAGAAAATATCGCACATCTTCTTATATTCTTTCAATGCCTGTTCTTCCGAAGTATCTCCATTTACCGGAATCGGTCCAATGTCTCCGGCAATAAACACAGTTTCCTCTTTAAGTGCAGATTCCTTTACTGCCTTTTTCGCAATATGTACTGCACTTCGAAAAATTTCCTCCTGCTTTTCCGGAGTCATTTCTAAAATTCCCCTGTTAGCTGCAAATGTGTTCGTTCGAATTAGTCTTGCGCCTGCCGCAATATACTCTTTATGTATGGATACTATTTTCTCTGGTGAGATGATATTCGCCATCTCACTTATCAGCCTGTCATCTTCACCCAGACAGGCATAATAAGTTCCCATGGCACCATCTGCAATTAATCTGTACTTTTTTAAATATTCTCTAATTTCCATTCAAATACTCCTTAACCATTTCTCCACTACGTTGACCAGCTTATCATATCACACCTGTAATTTCGTGTTCAAGGATTATGTGTTATCTTGGATATATTGAAAAACATCATTTTTAAACTGGTTCCATTTATCTTCATGTTCCACATAATACTTGGGGCACATTTTTCCCGTCACATCATAATGCCGGATAATATTTCTTTTCTTCAAGTTATACCTGCCGCACAGCCATGCAGTCAACTTTACAAGAGAATCATATGTCTTCTGGTTAAATTTTCCATTTCTCCCAGGATGGCAGCATTCGATACTAATCGTATCAGAATTTCTCTCATTAGACGCATATGCAATCTCATTTAATGGAATACACTGTACGACTTCGCCATTCAATCCAATAATAAAATGGCTGCTGGCATAGGTTTCTTTTGATTCTTTGAGATTCTCAAAATAATTCCGGTTGCCTTCAGCACTTGCTCCAGGATTCGCTGTGTAATGTACCACAACTCCTCTGATTTTTCTCAGCTTAATCTGCGGTCTGGAATACTTATTGGGTGTCAGATACATCTCTGTCACTTCCAGTTTTCCCACCTTTTTAGTAGGAAACATACCCGAAAACAAGCCGCTTCCTGATTCGCCTTTTTTCGACAACTGTGCTGCACGCATCATTCCTATCATTACAAGAACCAGAAGTGCCCCCATGCTTAATATCAGCAATATAGTCTGCTTTCTACGCCGTTTCCGGCGTGTTCTTTTACTGCTCATTTCATCACCTTTTTCCTGGTTCTTTGTAAAAAAAGATAAAGCATTGAAATCAACACTTTATCTTTCTTTGTCTTCTAACCTATTATTTCACAATATATCAAAAATTACAAGACGAAAGTTAGTTTAATTCCTCTCCAACTTTCTGAACTTTAATCATGTTTGTTGTTCCTTCTACACCTAAAGGCACACCAGCTGCAATAACGGTAACGTCACCGTCTGCTAAATGTCCGGCTTCTTTTGTCTTTTCAATTGCATAGTTAAATAAATCAAATGTTTCTTCTTTCATTTCTACTTTCACAGGAACTACGCCCCATGTAAGATTTAACTGACGAAGAACCTGATCATCAATGGCACATCCAATTACCGGACACATTGGCCTGTATTTAGACACACGTCTTGCAGTAGAACCGGAAAGTGTAACAGAGATGATATTCTTTGCATTTAAGTCATGAGCAGTACTAACAGTTGCTCTAGAAATTGCTTCGCGAATTGTAAATCCTTCTCTTGTCACCATATTTTGAAAACGTTTTTTGTAATCTACTACTTCTTCTGTTCTTACTGCAATACGGCACATTGTTTTGAATGCTTCCACTGGATATTTACCTGCAGCAGTTTCTCCAGATAACATAATTGCACCAGAACCATCATAAATTGCATTAGCAACGTCAGAGATTTCTGCTCTGGTTGGTCTTGGGTTTTTCATCATGGAATCTAACATCTGTGTCGCAGTAATAACCTGTTTTCCAGCATGATAAACTTTTTTGATAATCATCTTCTGGATAATCGGCACTTCTTCACCTGGAATTTCAACTCCCATGTCACCACGGGCGACCATAATACCATCCGAAGCTTCGATAATTTCATCGATATTATCTACACCTTCTTTATTTTCAATCTTAGAAATGATACGGATTTTGCTTCCACCATTTTCTGATAATACTTTTCTGATTTCAAATACGTCATCTGCAGTACGCACGAAAGAAGCAGCAACAAAGTCATATCCCATTTTACATCCAAAAACAAGATCATCTTTATCTTTCTGGCTTAAGTAAGGCATTGTTAATCTTGTTCCAGGAACATTAACACCTTTCTTGTTAGAAACTGGTCCATCATTTAAAACAGTACACACAATGTCTGTATCTGTCTTTTCATTTACTACCAGTTCAATTAAACCATCATCAATTAAAATCTGTCTTCCTACTTCGATATCGTGTGGAAGATCTTTATAACTAATAGAAACTATTTCATTGGTTCCTTCAATTTCACGAGTAGTCAGTGTAAATTTCTGTCCTTTTACTAACTGTTCTTTACCATTTTCAAAATCTCTTAAACGGATTTCTGGTCCTTTTGTGTCTAACAGTGCTGCAATTGGACGTCCAACTTCTTCACGAACCTGACACAAAGCCTTAAATCTGCCTCCTTGTTCTTCATAAGAACCATGGGAAAAATTAAATCTAGCTACATCCATTCCTGCTTCGGCTAGTTGTTTCAGTACTCCTGGTCTGTCTGTAGCTGGTCCTAATGTACAAATAATCTTGGTTTTTCTCATATGCTTTTGCCTTTCTTTCTAGTATTTTCCAATTCAAAAAAGCAGATATTCCGCTAATTGAATTATTTTATATGAATGATACAGCACATTATATAATACCATTTTCCCCTAAAACCATTTTTTTATTAATGTTAAGTTTCAACCCTTTTCTTGCATTTCCTGTATTGTTTTTCCTGCTTCTTACGTAAATACGGAACCAAAAATTACAACTGTTTATTATGTAATTTTTTAATACCTTCCACGCCAGTACAAATTCCTTGTCACATTTATGTTCATGAATATAAATTTCTTTTAGAAAGTTAAATTCTTATAACATAAAAAAAGTACCAGATGTATTACTCTGATACCAAAAGTGTCTACAAAATGAATTTTAGTTCATTACGAACCTCTATTCATTTTGTAATACACTGTTTTACTTTCATAAAACTATCTCAGAAATACTGGATTATTATAACAAATTTCCAATCCCGTTTCAACCGATTTTCAGATTCTGGAAAAACCAATATATAGTTAGATTTACTTTTTATTACTTCTCTACACTATAATTAGGAGCTTCCTTTGTAATATGAATGTCGTGAGGATGACTTTCTTTCAGTGATGCTGCACTAATCTTAACAAATTTACCATTTTCTTTTAGTTCTTCAATGGTATGACATCCACAGTATCCCATACCGGAACGAATTCCGCCGACTAACTGGAATACCGTATCTTCTACTGTTCCTTTATATGCAACTCGTCCTTCTACACCCTCTGGTACAAGTTTCTTCGCATTTTCCTGGAAATAACGGTCTTTACTTCCGTTTTCCATAGCACCGATAGAGCCCATGCCACGGTAAACTTTATATTTTCTTCCCTGAAATAATTCGAATGTTCCTGGTGCTTCATCACAGCCTGCAAAAATACTTCCCATCATACAGAGGTTTGCACCTGCTGCAATGGCTTTCGTCATATCGCCCGAGTACTTAATACCACCATCTGCGATAACTGGAATTCCATAAGTTTTTGCTGCTTCATAGCAGTTCATGATAGCAGTAATCTGCGGAACACCAATACCAGCAACAACACGGGTTGTACAAATAGAACCTGGTCCAATACCAACTTTAACCGCATCTACACCTGCTTCGATTAATGCTTTGGTAGCTTCGCCTGTCGCAATATTACCAGCAATAATCTGTAAATCAGGATATGCTTCACGAACCATTTTTACAACACGTAATACATTAGCAGAATGACCATGTGCCGTATCAATAACAATTGCATCTACTTTTGCTTTTACAAGTGCTTCTACCCGGTCAAGGATGTTCGCTGTAACACCCACACCTGCTGCACAAAGAAGTCTTCCCTGGGAATCTTTTGCTGAAAGAGGATATTTAATCTGTTTTTCAATATCCTTAATCGTAATTAATCCTTTCAGATTTCCGTCCTTATCCACGATAGGGAGTTTTTCTTTTCTTGCATTTGCAAGAATCTTTTTTGCTTCTTCTAATGTAATACCTTCTTCTGCTGTAATTAAACCTTCAGATGTCATACACTCTTTAATCTTACGAGAAAAGTCTGTCTCAAATTTTAAGTCACGGTTCGTAATAATACCTACCAGTTTCTTTCCTTCTGTAATAGGAACACCGGAAATACGATATTTAGCCATTAAATTGTTGGCATCTTCCAATGTATGATCTGGAGATAAATAAAATGGGTCAGTAATAACACCATTTTCAGAACGTTTTACTTTGTCTACTTCCTCTGCCTGCGCTTCAATCGACATATTCTTATGAATAACACCAATTCCACCCTGTCTTGCCATGGCAATTGCCATTCTGTGTTCTGTAACTGTGTCCATTCCTGCACTCATCATAGGGATATTCAATCTAATCTTTCTGGTTAAGTTCGTACCTAAATCAACCTGATTTGGAATAACCTCTGAATAAGCTGGCACCAATAAGACATCATCAAATGTAATGCCCTCACCGATAATTGTACCCATTTTAAAACCTCGCTTTCTTTCGTCTCTAATCAATAAACTCCTGTAATGGTAATTTTAAAAATTATAGCCAAATGTCAAGGCTTTGTCAAGACGAATCCCCTCGTTCACTTATTAAAATCCCTAATATTAATTATAATCTCATGCGTTTTCCTATTTTTTTACTTTGCTTGGAGATTTCATATACATGCATTCCACCATTTTTTCAGTTGGATTGAAATAAATCTTTCTCTGACCTTCGTCTCCAGATGTAATAATCAGGTACGCTTTTTTTCTTCCGGTACTGAAATCATTTACTGTTTTTATGTTTTGGTGTTCGTAGTCTGAAGCGCGATCCGGTGATGCTACCACTTCTACGTTTTCCATATCAATTCGTAACATGGTTTTTCTCTTTGAGCCGCCTGTAATCTTGTCGAAATCAATCTGTCCATCGCAGAAGATGTATTCATATTCTACTTTTGACAGTCTTGGTATCGCATAAAATGCAACAACTGCAAGAATACCGGTTACAGGTGCAAAGAATGGCAATTGAAACATAATAGCAAGTAATAATGAAAGTACAATTGCAACAATAAGTAATACCTTTAAAAAGGTCGCCCCAAAAGATGGTCTGGATTTAATCCCAGCCTCTGCATATGATTCGTTCATTTTGTTCCTCCTTATGTTAAATGTCCTGCTGTTTTATTATACTAAATAATGGGGGAGAAAGAAAGGAGAAGAAAGAAAAACTGTGTATATCAAGTGATAATCAATTAATTTGTTCAAAAAACTCAACATAGTAAACTCTAAAATATTTTGTACAACTTATAAATACAGTATTTTATTTCCTTAAATAAAAAAGAGAACCGCTCATCACAGTTCCCTTTTTCTCTATATTGACTTTGAAAACAAATTACATCATACCCATTCCTGGAGCTCCGCCTGCTGGCATTGCTGGAACATCTTCTTTAATAGTTGCAACAACTGATTCTGTTGTTAATAATGTAGATGCAACACTTGTAGCATTCTGTAATGCACTTCTTGTAACCTTAGCTGGGTCAAGAATACCTGCATCTACCATGTTTACATATTCTTCAGTAAGAGCATTAAATCCATTTCCTGGCTCACTTTCTCTTACTTTATTGATGATTACGGAACCTTCCAATCCTGCATTGTAGGAGATTGTGAATAATGGTGCTTCTAATGCTTTTAAAATAATCTGAGCACCAGTTTTTTCGTCTCCTTCTAAGGATGAAACTAATTCAGCAACTTTCTTGGAAGCATGAATATAAGCAGAACCACCACCTGCAATGATTCCTTCTTCTACTGCTGCTCTAGTAGCTGCCAGTGCATCTTCCATACGAAGTTTTGCTTCCTGCATTTCTGTTTCTGTTGCAGCACCAACACGAACAACTGCAACTCCACCAGATAATTTAGCAAGTCTTTCCTGTAATTTTTCTTTATCGAAATCAGAGGTTGTTTCTGCAATCTGAGTTTTAATCTGAGCAATTCTAGCGTCGATATCTTCTTTCTTTCCTTCGCCATCAACGATGATAGTATTTTCTTTCTGCACTTTAACAGATTTTGCACGGCCTAACTGCTCTAATGTAGTTTCTTTTAAGTCTAAACCAACTTCATCAGAAATTACGGTACCACCTGTTAAAATAGCGATATCCTGTAACATAGCCTTTCTTCTGTCACCATATCCTGGAGCTTTTACAGCAACAACAGAGAAAGTACCACGTAATTTATTGATAACTAATGTAGATAATGCTTCACCTTCTACATCTTCAGCAATGATTAACAATTTAGCACCATTCTGAACAACCTGCTCTAATAATGGAAGAATTTCCTGGATATTGGAAATTTTCTTATCTGTAATTAAGATATATGGATTTTCAAGATTTGCCTCCATCTTATCCATATCAGTAGCCATGTATGCGGATACATATCCACGATCAAACTGCATACCTTCTACTAAATCTAATTCTGTTTTCATTGTCTTAGATTCTTCAATTGTGATAACACCATTATTAGATACTTTCTCCATAGCATCTGCAACCATTTCACCAACAGCTTCATCACCAGCAGAAATAGCAGCAACTCTTGCAATCTGATCTTTTCCTGTAATTGTAGAGCTCATACCTTTGATTGCTTCTACTGCACAATCAGTTGCTTTCTTCATACCTTTACGTAAAATAATTGGGTTAGCACCTGCTGCTAAGTTCTTAACACCTTCATGAATCATAGCCTGAGCTAAAACAGTAGCTGTTGTTGTACCATCACCTGCTACGTCGTTTGTCTTAGTAGCAACTTCTTTTACTAACTGAGCACCCATGTTTTCAAATGCATCTTCTAACTCAATTTCTTTTGCGATAGTAACACCATCGTTTGTGATAAGTGGAGCACCAAAAGATTTATCAAGTACTACATTTCTTCCTTTTGGTCCTAATGTTACCTTAACAGTATCTGCTAATTTATTTACACCAGCTTCTAAAGCAGAACGGGCTTCTGCACCATATTTAATTTCTTTTGCCATGAAAATTTCCTCCTATACAATCTAATTATTTATAACGAAAGATTTCTGAATTCTTATTCCTCAACAATTGCTACAATATCATTCTGTTTTACAACAATATATTCTTCTCCGTCAAGTTTAACTGTTGTTCCAGCATATTTCTGATAGATTACCTTGTCGCCTGTTTTTACCTGCATAACAACTTCTTTGCCATCTACTACTCCACCAGGACCTACTGCAATTACTTCAGCCTGCTGTGGTTTTTCCTGTGCCTGATCTGGTAATACAATACCTGATTTTGTTGTTTCTTCTGCTTCTAACTGTTTTAAAACTACTTTGTCGCCTAAAGGTACTAACTTCATGTAATCTTCCTCCTTAATATATGATATAAATTATTTTCTAATATAAATACTCTAACTCTATTTATTAGCACTCTCTTATAACGAGTGCTAACTGTTAAACATATATTAGTCAATTTCATTATTTTGTGCAACTTATGATAGGTTGTAAATTTAAGTATTTCAATAGTTTTCCTGTTGTTTTCTCATATTTTTTCTCGTTTTCTTATTTTTTCTATTTCTTCATAATATATTCGCTATGCTATAATATTTATTACCATTTGTACCAGATATATTCATGAAACTCAAAAAAGAAAGGAAGGATTACTTGAAAGAAATACTCTACACCATACCTGTAACCGATGCATTTAAAAAGGGATGCGAATGCCCCCTGTGCTCTATGTATCATGAACTGGAAACTGCCAGTATCGAATATACCATGGGACCAAGTTATATGGAGGATGATGTCCGTGCAGAAACTGATAAAACTGGATTTTGTCAGAAACATATTAAAATGATGTACCACAATCAGAACCGCCTCGGTCTGTCCCTGATTTTAAGCACACATATGGATCATACTATGGAAACTATTGAAAAGCTTATAAAAGGCGTAAAGCCAGCAGGAAGTTCCCTGTTCAAAAAAGCTCCATACTCGGATATAAAATCCTATATTGATCGTATGGAACACAGCTGTTTTGTCTGTAATCGAATTCATCAGACATTTGAACGTTATCTTGCTACTGTACTGTACTTATATAAAACAGAGCCTGATTTTAAAGAAATATTCCGTAATTCTAAAGGATTCTGTACAAAACATTATGGAGAACTGTATCAAAAAGGTTCCGAGACGTTTAACAGAAAACTATTGGACAGTTTTATTGAAGATTTAAACAGCATTTACTTAACTAATATGAAACGGGTTCGGGAGGATTTGGAATGGTTTAAGGATAAATTTGATTACCGCTATCAGAATGAACCATGGAAAAATTCCAGGGATGCTCTCCCAAGAACCATGATGAAAATTAATTCCGTTCTGACAGATGAAGAATAGGAAAAAGAGACAGTCTGAAATTAAACATTTCTGACTGTCTCTTCTTTTTTCCGGAACACTGGACTATTTTAACAGCTCTTTTAAATCTCTTGCTTTGGATTTAATTCGTTCTTTGGCATCTCTTGCCGTCAGCACTTTAGAAATCCAACGTTTCGCTTCATCCGTTCTGCCACATCTTCTCGCAAGATCTGCAACCAGATACGTTGTGGTATGTTCATCCATTCCACACATTGGGAAACTTTCTTTTGAAAAAGCATTTACAAAACCTTCATAAGCTTTCTGGATAAATCTCTGTTCTTCTTCCTTCAGTTTCATAATTTCTTTCTCATAATCCTTGGTTTCCTTTGGAAGAGACTCACTTTTACCACGGCAGAGCCATGCAAGCTTTAAGCAGGTATAAGCTTTTTCGCTCAATTTACTCTTTTTTACAATAGTACTTAGCAAAGCAAGCTTATGTCTTGAAATTGAATCATCATAGGAATAAAACTCGCCCGTAGCAGGAAGACCTTTAAAGTTTGCAGAAATCTGCTCTTTAATCAGCTTTGCCTGACTTGATGTCATATAATCAAAATAACGGCTTAACGCTGCATATCCACAGTTTGGACAAACGATCGCATCATATTTTAAAGAATCTACAAACTGATATCTTGGACGCAGATCCGTATCTGCAGAAACCAGCTTTACTTTTCCAGTACGAACTGTCTTTGTCTTAAATTCTTTATCGCATACCGGACAGGAATGGGTTTTATCAAATAAAAAATCAGGTTCTGCCGGTTGATGTCTTTTGGGTTCGCCGTTTGCTGCTTTCTCCGCTTCTTTTTCATAAACTTCCATGTTTTTCAACCCACCCAGACCAAATTCCTCTAATCCGGAAAATAAATCACTCATCTTAATTCCTCCCACAGCATAAAACTAATTTGGTTTATAAGAACTCTTAAGTGATACAATACGGTTAAATACTAGACTGCCTTCTTTGGAGTCTTTGCTGTCAACACAGAAATATCCCTGACGCACAAACTGAAAACGATCCAATGCTTTTGCATCTTTTAGATATGGTTCAACATAACAGTTCTTTAATACAGTCAGAGAATCTGGATTCAAATTCAGGCTTCCATCTTCATTATAAACACCTTTCTCTTCATCGATAATATTCTCATAATTGCGTACTTCTGCTGATACTGCTGTTGATGCTTCAACCCAGTGTATTGTTCCCTTAACTTTTCTGCCAGTAAAACCTGAACCACATTTGGTTTCTTTATCATAGGTACAATGAACTTCTGTTACATTTCCGTTTTCATCAGTTTCATAACCGACACATTTTACAAAATAGCCATGCATCAGTCTGACTTCATTTCCAGGATACAGACGGAAATATTTCTTTGGAGGATCGATTTTAAAATCGTCTCTTTCAATATACAGTTCACGTCCAAAAGGTACTTTTCTAAATCCAAGTTCTTCGTTCTCCAGATTATTCTGAACATCCAGTTCTTCGATTTCTCCTTCTGGATAATTGTCAATTACTAATTTAATTGGATCAAGAACTGCCATAACACGGTCACTCTTCATCTTTAGATCCTCACGGATACAGTATTCCAGCATTGCATAGTCAACTGAACTATTGCTCTTGGAGATACCACAGAGTTCCATAAATTTACGAATGGATTCCGGTGTAAATCCACGGCGTCTTAACGCTGCAATCGATACAAGCCTTGGATCATCCCAGCCATCTACAATTCCGTCTTCTACCAGTTTCTTAATATATCTCTTCCCTGTAATTACATTTGTAAGATATAATTTTGCAAATTCAATCTGTCTAGGCGGATTCTCAAATTCCAGTTCTGTTACAACCCAATCATACAGTGGACGATGGTCTTCAAATTCCAGCGTACAGATGGAATGTGTCACCCCTTCCAGTGCATCCTCAATCGGATGTGCAAAATCATACATCGGATAAATACACCATTTATCCCCGGTATTATGATGTGTCATTCTAGCTACACGATATAAAATCGGATCTCTCATGTTGATGTTTGGAGATGACATGTCAATCTTTGCTCTTAATACTTTAGTACCGTCTTCGAATTCACCATTTTTCATTCTTTCAAATAAATCCAGGTTTTCTTCTACAGAACGGTTTCTATAAGGACTATCCTTACCAGGTTCTTTTAAGGTACCTCTGTATTCTCTAATCTCATCTGCTGTCAGGTCACATACATAAGCCTTTCCCTTTTTTATTAGTTTAACTGCTGCTTCATACATTTTGTCAAAATAATTAGAGGCAAAGAATACTCTATCTTCAAAGTTGCCTCCAATCCATTTTACATCTTCAATAATTGAATTTACAAACTCCGTTTTTTCCTTTGTTGGATTTGTATCATCAAATCTTAAATTAAACTGTCCGTTATACTTCTTTGCAAGTCCGGAATTTAAGATAATGGACTTCGCGTGACCAATGTGCAGATAACCATTTGGCTCTGGCGGAAATCTTGTTATAACTTTTTTGCATCTGCCTTCTTCAATATCTTTATCAATAATCTGTTCAATAAAATTTTTAGCCGCTGCTTCTTTTTTTTCAGAAACATTCACTTTCTCCACAATGTCCCCTCCTTGCGCATTTTGAAAATCATTAATATAATATCACATAAATCAGCAAGATAAAAGGGGTTGTTACAATTTTTTGTAACAACCCCCTGCCGTTCTCTATTTAAATCTGTGGTTGCCAATCTTCACTCTGGCACCACTCAACTGTCTACTAAAAAAGTAAAAACCATTTAATTTAATTGTTTTGTTTTTATAAGTAACGGATTTCGTATTTGTTAAGGCTGCTTTCGCTGCTTTTACACATGCTTTTTCCGCTGCTGTTGTAAATTTACCAGAATCATATCGTTTTAATGCTTTTGCAAGAGAACCATTTCTTGCTGGCTGAAACTGGGACTTCTGATACACGACTCCTTTTATTGTATTCGGGAATTTAGCGGAAGTTTTCCGGTTTGCTACAACAATACCTACTGCAACTTTTCCTGCATAACTCTCACCGCCTGCTTCACAAAAAATAATGGCAGACATAAGTCTTAAATCTGCACGGCTGTATGTCTGTGTTGTCTTCAGGCTTGTTGTTCTGGCTACAGCCTTTGTTGTCAGTTCGTCTGTTACATTTACCTTGGATGTACTTTCTGCACTTACCTTTATGTCCACTGTACCATAACATATAAACATCATTAGTACAATAAAAAGAATCTTTTTGAATCTCATAAATAATCTCCTTCTACTATTTTTGACTTCAACATCAGCACTTGCTCACTTCTGATATCTTCATCGCAAGTACGAAACAATTACTTAACCATTCGTAATATTTATGTAACAATTATAACACATTTGTTAAAAAGATCAACCTTTTTCTTTCAAAAATAGCAGTTTTGATGGAGTAAAGACTCTACACCTCCCGTAAACCGGTGATTTCCGCAATTCAATTGTTACATTTTGTTTAAGTCATTTTTTAACAATTCAAACCTGAAAATAAGTATCTACTCCTTCTTTTTTCTTACCATTTCATATTAAAAATGCAGCGGTTATTTTCCACTGCATTTTTCTAATACCTCTTCAAATTTCATCTGTCCTCCAAAAATATCTAGAGCACTTCCAATAGTTACATCGACATGATTTTTTCCGATTGTTTTTACTTTATCCAAGTCGGAAAAATCTGCAACCCCTCCTGCATATGTAATCGGAATTTTGTTCCACTCTCCCAGCAGCTTTAGAATTCCTTCTTCAACTCCACGAGCCTTCCCCTCTACATCCACCGCATGAATGAGAAACTCATCGCAGCAGGATGAAAGCTGATTAAGAGTTTCCACATTCATTTCTACGTTGGTGAATTTCTGCCAGCGGTCTGTCACGATAAAATACTTTCCGTCCTTTTTCCGACAGCTTAAATCAAGTACCAGACGCTCTTTTCCAACTGTCTGCACCAATTTATACAGATTTTTAAAATTAATCTCACCATTTTTAAATACATAGGATGTAACAATTACATGAGTCGCTCCAAGATTTAAGAAGAATTCTGCATTTTCTGCATTCATTCCCCCGCCAATCTGAAGTCCTCCTGGAAAATTCTTAAGAGCAAGTTCGGCCTGCTTTACATCCACATCATAATACTCCGATCCAGCTGGATTTAAAATAATAATATGGCCTCCTGCAAGGTTTCCTTTCTGATACAGTTTTCCATAATAGCCAGCATCCTGCTCTGATACAAAATTATCTACCGCCTGGTTTCCTTTGTCTAAAAGACTTCCCCCTACAATCTGTTTTACCTTTCCATTGTGAATATCAATACAAGGTCTGAATTTCACACTTATTCCTCCTTTGTCTGTAAATTTTCTGATTCTTTTTTATATCTGCGGATAACGGTGTAAATAGTAACTCCAATGCCTGTTCCTGCACATAAAAATAGCAAAATAAATAATAAAAGCATATGATTTTTATAACGGTAATCCATTTTTATCGAAAAATCCTGATTATCATTTTGCTCTATTTCATAAATCCATCTTCTGCTTTCTGAATTGGATTTTCTGTCTGCTTTTGACAGCCTTTTTCCATTTATCACTGCCTTTTTCAGCTTAAAGTTAGCTGGAAGGCTTATCTGGTATTTCACCTTAATCCCTTCTGGAATATAATAATCCGACATCACAAATTTTTCATCAAAATGATATACATTTCCTTTTTTACAAAATGCATCTGAAACTGCCTGCCTGTACTCCTTTACCACTGTAATTACTGCCCCATCTTCCAATTCATCATAATTCAACCATTCCCCACGTTCTTTGAAGAATTCAGAAAGCTGTGCCTGTGTTACTTCTCTTCCATTTGCCTGATAGGAAAGTGTTATTTTTCGAGAAATATTTTTTTCTCCATCTAACTGATAACTAACCGAAGCTGACTTCATTTTCACACTGTCTTCCCCTGTAAACTTCATATAATACGTGTCCCCTACCGGATACTTTCCAATATACTGATAACGTTCCGTTTTTTCCTGTGCATACGGAAGATGTACCAGACTGGTTGAATATGCGATTGAGTCTGGTACAGAAAGATAATTTTCAATATAATCCGCAGAAACAGTAAAAATCGAAAGCAGTTTATTCAAATTATATACTTCTGTGGCAGAAAAGTAATCAGAAAAGACGGAACTTTCAATATTTTTCTTTATTAGATAGCTTTCCTTTTCTGGCTCTCTGGTATCAATCTCATCCCACGGAACCGATTCCGAAAATACATCCCCTGCCTTAGAAAGAAAGGATTTCATTTCCTTCTGCCCATTTAAAGTTACACTGTATCCATTACAAGTACTGTCTGTTTCAAATTTTTTAGAATACTCTTTCAGACAATTAAGTCCCTTCTCCAGATTCATGGTTTTATAATCATCATAAGCAAAACCAAGACTGATTTTCCGACTGACTTTGTTCTCCATAGTATACGTTGTATAAACTGATACTTTCTCTAACTTTGGCGAATATTCTTTTTCAAATTCTGGATTGTTATTTCCTTTCCAGACTTCCTCTCCATTCAGCCAAACCGTATTTTCTTCTTCTGTTAGCAAACTATCGTCAAAAAAAGCATAGATTTTATACTGTTTTTTGACAGCATCCACCACCCACTGAATTAAATCGGATGTTGTAATTGTTTCTTTATAAGAAATACGTTCTCTAAATGGTTCTTGCTCTCTTTCCCATAAAATATCTGAATCCTTTCCAGTCAGTTTCTTTGTCTGCTTTTTGTATTCTTCTATACTGTCAAATTGATATTTGATACGAAACGTAGTCTGTGATTTTTTATCATTATGAACCTTTTGTACCGTTACCCCTTCAGGAGCCTTTTCCTTCAGCACAGAAAGAACCTTATCAAATCCACCTTTTATACCGCTTTCATCTTTGTCTGCAATGTTCAGGAAAACAATTCGTTCTCCACTTCCATCCCGTTCAAATGAAGTTTCTGTATGAACTGCTGCTCCGCAGGATGTTAAGAGCATACAGAAAATTCCTAATACAAAGATAAATTTCCATTTATATTTCATTTCGTGTACACCTCTTTTCCATTTCATATTACCACACTATTTTCATTATTATACCGTATTCCTGCCCATGTCTCAAACCTTTTCCAATAGAAAGTGAATAAGAAAATTATTTCGACATATCCTAAATTCTAGATTCTCTTTTTAAAAAGATTGGAGGTTATTATGAGTTGTTTTTATGTTATCTTCACAGCTCTAGGTTCCGTCGTTGTTCTATTTTTTCTGACGAAATTAATGGGATATCGTGAAGTTTCTGAATTGAGTATGTTCGACTATATAAATGGAATTACCATTGGTTCTATCGCGGCAGAAATGGCAACGGATTTGGAAGAATTTGAAAAGCCCTTGATAGCAATGATTGTATACGCTCTTGTTATCATCTGTATCTCTGAAAGTACACAAAAATCCATTGTTCTCAGGCGTTTTCTAACTGGAACTCCACTTGTTTTAATGGACAAGGGAACAATTTATTTTAAAAACCTGAAAAAAGCCAAAATGGACCTTGGTGAACTACTTATTCAATGTCGAAATAACGGCTATTTTGATATTTCACAAATTGAAACCATTATTCTTGAATGTAATGGAAAAGTGAGTATTCTACCGGTTGCTGCATGCCGCCCTGTTACTCCTGGTGATTTAAATCTAAATCCACAGACAGAAGGAATTGTAGCAAATGTCGTAATTGATGGTAATATTATGCACAAAAATCTAAAACATACCGGTAATGATGAAAAGTGGCTGAATAATCAGTTAAACAGCCATGGTGTAAAAGATGTAAAGGATGTCCTGCTTGCAACCTGCGATATCCACAATAAAGTAACTGTCTATGCAAAACTCCCTGAAGCCAAACCGAAAGATATTTTAGAATAACATTATATATACATTCATATTTGAAAATGTCACCTCATAAATTGTATAAAAAAGAGGTGGCATTTATTTTGTCCAAAGCGATTTTATCCATAGATGGCGGAGGTATGAAAGGCATTATTTCTGCCGTTGTCATTCGCCAGCTAGAATGGTATATCCAAGAATTCACCAAAAATCCAGATGCCCGGATTGGCGAATATTTCGACTTAATTGCCGGAACAAGCACAGGTGCTATCCTGGCCTCCTTATACCTGTGTCCAGATGAAAATAACCATCCCAAATACTCCGCAGAAGAAATTCTTAATTTCTATCTAACCATGGGCGATGATGTATTTGAAAAACAACGTTTATTTCCACTTTTCGGCTCTAAATATACCGTTTCTGGATTCCAGAAAATCTTAAAAGAATACTTTGGGAATATTAAAATAAGCCAGCTGGTAAAGCCCTGCCTCCTCACTTCCTACGATACAACAAGACGTTCTGCACGTTTTTTTAACAGTGTTTCTGCCCTACACGATCAGACAAGGGATTTTCCTATCCGAGAATTAGTTCTGGCATCCTGTTCTGCTCCAACCTATTTTCCTCCTGCCTGTCTTGATTCTCCTGACTGTCCTGGATGTTATGTAGATGGTGGTGTCGTTGCCAACAATCCTGCCCTTTGTGCCATGATTGAGACACTCAAGATGGAGGATTGCAGTAATATTCGGGATATCCACATTTTGTCCATAGGAAACATAGAAAATTACACTTCTTATAAATATAAAGACGTGAAGAAATGGGGCCTTTTAGAGTGGGCAATTCCTATATTCTGTATTTTCAAAGACAGCAATGAACAGACCGTACATTATCAGCTTCAAACCCTTTACGATTCCATTCAAATGCCAGGTAATTATCTTCGAATTGCAGGCTCTTCCAATGGAAAAATTCCTGCAATGGACGACATTTCCACGAATGCAGCTCAGTATTTTCTACTGACGGGACGAAAGCTGATTCAGACCTATCAACAAAGGATGATTGAATTTGCAAAGTGGCTGATTAGCAGAAAAGATTAAGCAGAAGAAAGGCAGAGCAGCCGTAACATACTCTGCCTTTCTTCTTAATTATATAATGCAGATCATTCCATCTTGTTTAAATTCCTCAGCTGCTTCTCACTTAACCCCTCATTGGCAGGTCCATTCATCAGCCTTCCGTCTGCATGAAAACGAGAACCATGGCATGGGCAGTCCCATGACTTCTCCTGCTGGTTCCACTCTAAAAGACATCCTAAATGCGGACATCGTGCCAAAAAGGAATGATACGTTCCATTTTTCTCTCGATACACGGCTATTTTATACCCATGATTTGTAATCACAGCACCTTGCCCTGGCTGAATTTCATCCAAATCCTCTTTTTTTACTCCTGCCTTATGAGGAATCATATGGCTCATAGCCGTTTTCATATGATTTTTTAATTCTTCTTTTGATGTTTTTAAATCGAAACGCCCAGGGTTATAAATAGACTCCTCTTTTGAGTCACCAAAACAAATCATTTCCGTTAAAATCATTGCTGATACCATAGCATGGGACATTCCCCATTTATTAAATCCTGTAGCTATATAAACATCAGAACTGTCTTTAGTGTAATGTCCAATGTACGGAATCTTATCTAACGTCATACAATCCTGATTTGCCATACAATAACAGATTTTAGCATCCTTATAATAGCGCATCACCGCTTCTTCCAATTCTTCAATATTATTCTGCTTTTGATTCAATCCCGGTCTATGGTTCTGCCCTGCCACAATCAAATAATCCTTATATTTACGAAAAGAAAATCCTGTATTATGTGCTCCCACATACATTCCATACAAAAGTGCTTCAGGTGCCTCTGCCACAATAATATTTTCTCTCTCCTGATACATCCTGGCAGCATAGAATCCTTTCAGTTTTTCAAATGGATAATGATTTGCAATTACAATATCCTCGGCCTCTACCTCCCATGTCTTAGTACTGCCATCTTCCTGTTTCACAGAAACCTCCAGCGTATGTTCACCCTTCCTACGTTCTACGGTAGATTCCTCATAAATATCCAATTGTTCCGCTACTGCTTTCAAAAATTTGAAAGGATGAAAGTTCGCCTGATTTGAAAACCTTACTGCTCCTTCTACTGAAAAAGGCAATGCGGTCTCTGTAGTAAACTCAGCGTCAATTCCAAGTGTCCTTGCAGCTTCTACTTCCTTTTTCAGACATTCTGTATTCTGTAATGTATAGACATACGAATCCTCTCTTTGAAAATCACATTCGATTTTTAACTCATTAATTATCCTTTCATATTCCTCAATAGAGCGTTGATTGTAAGTTGCATACTCCCTTGCCTTCTCAACTCCAAAATTCTGAATTAAATCCTGATAAATAATATTATGCTGGGAGGTAATTTTTGCAGTTGTATTTAACGTCATGCCTTGCCCAATTCGCCCAGAATCCAGAACAACCACTTTTTTCCCATGCTTTTTTAGAGAATATGCAATTAAGGATCCAGCCATCCCGCCACCAATCACAGCTACCTCTGTTTTCAAGTTTTGGTTTAATGATGGCCTTTTTACAATTTTTACATCACTCCAAATCGATTCAAACATATAAAATCCCTGCCTTTCCACTTATTGATACTGTAACCAGAACGGCTGGAATTATGTAGTTTCCATTTTATTTTACGCATTAGTTTTAGAATATAACAAAAAAGCCTTGTAAACACAAGACCTTTCATATGCAGTTGACGGGACTTGAACCCGTACCCAGTTATCCCAGACTAGATCCTTAGTCTAGCGCGTATGCCAATTCCGCCACAACTGCTTATTCGCTATGAAGTTTTTCATTTGCCTCACGCAAGAGATATAATACCATCTTCTCATATAAAAGTCAACAAAAATTTAAAACTTTTTATTTCCATTTTCTTAATGAATTTTCTTGTCTTTCATTAGTACTTTAACAGCTGCTTTTTTCAAGCAAAAAAATAACTCCCCAAGCTGGGCTCGAACCAGCAACACCACGGTTAACAGCCGTGTGCTCTACCATTGAGCTATTGAGGAATATATTTATATTATAATACGTTTACCAAAAAAATCAAGTATTTTTTATAACTTTTTTTATTTTTTCTGATTCATTTATGATAAAGTCCTAATGTATCACTTTTGACTATGTCCAAATAACAAATATGTAGTATGATAGTATCTCAATATTATTTTAAGAGGTACTTTGATATGAGAAAGGTTTTATTAAATATGAATGAACGGGAGTTTGGCAGTTCAATACTCAAAAAATCTATCGCCGGCCTTGTAAAACCTGCTTTTTTTATGTCAATTTTTTTGTTTTAGGGTA
>CAKSBP010000009.1 GCA_934438135.1 uncultured Clostridium sp.
CAATACGGTGGGAGTGAAAAATCAGGAATTGGAAAAATGAGATAGAAAATTTACAATATTCAGATGCGTTTACCGTGCCTTTCGGATACTCAGGTATTGAAAAATACGGGCTTAGATGTTAGAATAACCGTGACTGTTTCGTTGGTTTATACGAAATGGACAGATTCTGAAAACTGATTCGAGCGTAAGCTTAAAGAAAAGAGGTAACAATGACAAGCAAACAAAGAGCATATTTAAAAGGACTGGCTATGAATATAGATCCGATTTTCCAAATGGGGAAACAAAGTCTGACACCAGAATTCACCAGTGCAGTAGCAGAAGCGCTAGAAGCAAGGGAATTAATCAAAATCAGTGTATTAAAAAACTGTATGGATGATCCTAGAGAAATTGCTTCTGTGCTTTCTGAAAGAACAAATTCTACAGTAGTACAGGTGATTGGAAAGAAGATTGTATTATACAAAGAATCAAAAAATAAAAAGAAAATCGAGTTGCCTAAATAAGGGTGTGTAAGCGTGAAGGAACCGGTGAAAACGGGTATTATGGGTGGCACATTCAATCCGATTCATATGGGGCATCTTATGATTGGGGAGTGTGCATTTGAACAGTTTGGACTTGACCAGGTTATGTTTATGCCGTCTAAAATTCCACCACATAAAAAGCAGGCACTTCTGGCATCAGAAGATGACAGAAGAAACATGGTGGAATTGGCAATTGAAGATAATCCGGATTTTGTGCTTTCTACAATGGAACTGGAGCGAGAAGGGACAACCTATTCTGTGGATACCCTTAAGGAATTGACAGCTCAGAATAGGAACAGAAAGTATTATTTTATTCTTGGTGCAGATTCCTTGTTTGATCTGCCTATGTGGAAAGAGCCGGAGAAACTTTTGTCTATGGCGACTATATTGGTTGCGTCCAGACATGGAATGGAAGAGGCTAGACTTTTGGAACAGATAGAGTGGCTGAAACAGAAATATGGTGGGGAATTTTTTATTGTAACGGTTCCAACGATTGATATTTCATCCAGTCAAATCCGGGATAAAATAGAAAAACAGGAATCGATACGTTATTATGTGACGGATGGTGTCCGGAATTATATAGAAGAAAAAGGTCTGTACCAGAAGAACAGGGAAGGTGATAGATGTGGACAACCAGCTGATTAAGAGGTTAAAAAAGGAACTCAAAGACAGTCTGCCGGAGAGACGGTACGTGCATACAATTGGAGTTGCCTATACAGCGGCATCTCTTGCCATGCGCTATGAGTATTCTATAGAGGATGCTATGGTAGCAGGGCTTCTGCATGACTGTGCGAAATATTTTGATGATGAGAAAATGATTGAGATATGCAAAGAGCATGAAATCGAGATAAGGGATGTAGAGCGGCACAATCCTTTCCTGCTTCATGGAAAGGCTGGAAGTATTCTGGCGAAAGAGAAGTACGGCATCACCGATGAAAAAATACAAAATGCAATCCGGTATCATACGACCGGCAAGCCGGCAATGAATCTTCTGGAGAAAATTATTTTTACAGCAGATTTTATTGAACCTGGAAGAAAACAGTTAGAAGGACTGGATGCAGTGCGTAAGCTTGCATTTATTGATTTGGATCAAGCAGTAATGGAAATTCTAGATATGACGATTCGTTATCTTGGTGAAGACGGAGAAAAAGAAATGGATTCTATGACGGTTCAAACGTATGAGTATTATAGAAACCTTGAAAGGAGAATGTAGATGGATATATCAAAGGAAATGGTAAAATTAGCATATAGTGCTTTAGAAGATAAAAAAGGTGAGGATATCAAAGTAATTCAGATTAGTGAAATTTCTGTCCTTGCAGATTATTTTATTATTGCAAATGGTACAAGTGCTCCTCAGGTACGTGCATTAGTTGATAGTGTAGAAGAAACACTTTCCAAGGCAGGATACGAACCAAATAGAGTCGAAGGTACTGGAAATTCCAACTGGGTACTTATGGATTACGGCGACATTATTGTCCATGTATTTTCCAGTGAAGATCGTCTATTCTATGATTTAGAGAGAATCTGGAGAGATGGTAAAGATGTCAGCAAAGAGGATTTAGGCTTATAAGCCTGGTCCTTTTTCTTTTTCCAATTAAACACATAGAAATCCACAGGACTTCCATATTATAGATTTAGTGGAAAATTGTGAACAAAATAACAAATCTATCTTGCTATTTTGGTACAAATGAGATAAAATTATAATCGGCAGAAAATTGGTTTTACTTTTTACCAATGGGGTTCGACTGTTATGATTTCTGGTATTTTCAGCAGTTATAAAATACCGGTACAGCGTGTCCTATTGTCAATATAAAATACAAATGGAGGGCTGAAAATGAGTAACACAGCACAAACGTCAGCAATGGACAGAATTAATTTATTGCTTGATGAAAACAGTTTTGTTGAAATTGGTGCCAATGTAACAAAGAGAAGCACAGATTTTAACTTACAGGAAAAATCAGTTCCTGGAGATGGAGTCATTACCGGTTATGGTGTGATTGATGGAAACTTAGTTTATGTATATAGCCAGGATTCCAGTTCATTAGGCGGTTCAATGGGAGAAATGCATGCAAAGAAAATTGCACGTATCTATGACATGGCTCTTAAGATGGGAGCACCAGTTGTAGGACTTGTTGACTGTGCAGGTTTAAGACTGCAGGAAGCAACAGATGCACTTGCTGGTTTCGGTGAATTATATTTGAAACAGACACTGGCATCCGGAGTAGTGCCGCAGATTACCGCAGTATTTGGTACATGTGGCGGAGGTTCCGCAGTTTCTGCATTGTTAGGTGATTTCACATTTATGGCAGAAAGCGGTTCAAAATTATTTGTAAATGCTCCAAATACAATTGCTGGAAACTATGTTGAAAAATGCGATACAAGTTCTGCAAAATTCCAGTCAGAAGCTGGTACAGCAGATTTCGTGGAAGCAGATGAACAGACTGTTTTAACAAAAGTCAGAGAATTAGTTGGAATTCTTCCAGCCAATAATGAAGATGACGCTTCTTACGATGAATGTTCTGATGATTTAAACCGTCCTTCTTATGATGCCGGTTCCAAAGACAGTGCAAAAGCATTAGCAGATCTCTCAGACAATAATTTCTTTATGGAAGTAAAGAAAGATTATGCAAAAGATATGGTTGCCGGATTTATTCGTTTGAATGGAATGACAGTCGGTGCAGTTGCAAACCGTTCTGAAATTCAGGATGAGAATGGAAAAGTTACACAAAAGATGGAGGCAAGGTTATCTGCAGAAGGATGCGTAAAAGCAGCAGACTTCGTATCATTCTGTGATGCATTTGATATTCCAGTACTTACCTTGACAAATGTCGAAGGATATATGGCTACTGCCTGTTCTGAGAAAACAATGGCAAAGGCAGCAGCAAAATTAACATATGCGTTTGCAAATGCATCCGTTCCAAAAGTAAATGTAGTAACGGGGAAAGCATTTGGAAGTGCTTACTTAGCAATGAACTCCAAACATATCGGCGCAGATATGGTATTTGCATTAGATGGTTCCCAGATTGGAACAATGGATGCAAAAGAAGCTGTCAAGATTATCTATGCGGATGAAGTAAAGGATTCAGATGCAGTACTTAATGAAAAAGCAAATGAATATAAGAAATTACAGTCCAGTGCTGAATCAGCAGCCCAGAGAGGTTATGTGGATGCAGTGATTGAAGCGGCAGATACCAGAAAGAATATTATCTATGCCTACGAAATGCTGTTTACGAAGAGAGAGAATCGACCAGCCAAAAAGCATGGTACGGTATAGGATGAGGTGATGTAGATGAAAAAGAAACTAGTGTTACTTTTATCTCTTGTTTTATGTATGATATTCATGGTGGGCTGTGGAAACAGTAAGTCAGATGATTCTGCAAAGAAGATAGATGAAGGAATTCTTTCTACTTGTGAAGATAATACAGAACAGAATTTCACAACCTGGAATGAAACCGATTTCTCTACTGAGATTAATCCAGAACAGGTCAGCGATGAAATGATGGATAAGTATAATCAGTGGATTGATTTACAAAAGAAATTAGGTAAAATGAAATCTCAGTCCAAAACAGAGACAAAAGTTTCGGATTCAACAATTACTTGTACAATCAGAGCAAAATATCAGCATGGTATGATTGCATTCACTGCTACATTTGATGAGACAGGTACATTCCAGGATGTAAATGTAGATGAAGAATTTACAATGGCTCAGACAATGGAGAAAGCCCTGCTGAATACATTAATGGGTATGGGTACGGTATTTGTTGTATTAATTCTGATGTCACTGATTATCGGTGCATTTGGAAAAGTATTTGAAAATAAAGCAAAGAAACAGAAGGCAGAACCGGAACCTGTTGCAGCACCTGTTATCAAAGCACCTGTACAGACTCAGGAATCAGTTGATGTTACAGATGATACAGAACTTGTAGCAGTTATTACCGCTGCAATTATGGCGTCCTTAGGTGAGGAAGCACCTGCAGAAGGTCTGGTAGTCCGTTCTATCAAAAGACGTAATGCGGATAAATGGAAGAATGCATAATTTAGATTATATACATGATTTAGGAGGAAAAATCAATGAAAGAGTATACAATTACAGTGAATGGAAATGTTTATGACGTTACAGTGGAAGAAGGACTTTCAGGTACTGCATCTGCCCCTGTTTCTGTACCAAAGGCAGCAGCACCAGAAGCACCAAAGGCAGCAGCACCAGAAGCACCAAAGGCAGCAGTACCAGCAGCACCAAAGGCAGCAGCACCAGCCGGTGCACAGGGCGGCGTAAAAATAAACGCTCCTATGCCAGGTAAGATCCTTGCTGTAAAAGCCAATGCTGGACAGGCTGTTAAAAAAGGTGACGTAGTTCTTGTTTTGGAAGCAATGAAGATGGAAAATGAAGTCGTTGCCCCTCAGGACGGAACAGTTGCAAGCATCAATGTAGGTGTTGGCGACATGGTTGAATCCGGTGACGTTTTAGCTACTTTAAACTAGGATTCTATACGAATGGGAATTCCCGAAAATAAAACTGGGAGGTTAGAAACAAAATGGATTACGTGTTAACGACGTTAGAGAATCTGGCGCAGCAGACAGCTTTTTTCTCCCTGAGCTGGGGAAATTATCTGATGATTCTGGTTGCGTGCGTATTCTTATATCTGGCAATAAAAAAAGGATACGAACCGTTGCTTTTAGTACCAATTGCTTTTGGTATGCTTCTGGTAAATATGTATCCTAGTATTATAGAAGAGGGAGGACTTTTAAACTACTTTTACAAGCTGGACGAATGGAGTATTCTTCCTTCTCTTATCTTCCTTGGAGTTGGTGCGCTGACTGATTTTGGACCTTTGATCGCGAATCCAGCCAGTTTTCTCTTAGGTGCAGCAGCACAGTTTGGTATCTTTACTGCATACATTGCAGCCATTGCACTTGGATTTAACAATAAAGCAGCAGCAGCAGTTTCCATTATCGGTGGTGCCGATGGTCCTACGTCTATTTTCCTTGCTGGAAAATTGGGACAGAGTGATTTAATGGGACCAATCGCTGTCGCAGCATATTCATATATGTCATTGGTACCTATTATTCAGCCACCTATTATGAAACTGATGACGACAGAAAAAGAAAGAAAAATCAAAATGGAGCAGTTACGTCCTGTATCAAAATTAGAGAAGATTTTATTCCCTATTATTGTTACAATCGTAGTTGTTATGATTCTTCCTACAACAGCACCTTTAATTGGTATGCTGATGTTAGGTAATTTATTTAAAGAGTCTGGAGTAGTAAAACAATTAGCTGAAACTGCATCCAACGCTCTTATGTACATCGTAGTTATCTTACTTGGTACTTCTGTTGGTGCAACTACAACCGCAGAAAAATTTATCAATCCTACTACATTAAAAATCGTTGCATTAGGTCTGATTGCATTCGCAATTGGTACAGCAGCTGGTGTTGGATTTGGTAAATTAATGTGTAAGGCTACACATGGAAAAGTAAATCCTTTAATTGGTTCTGCAGGTGTATCCGCAGTGCCGATGGCTGCCCGTGTTTCACAGAAAGTCGGATCTCAGGCTGATCCTACAAACTTCCTGTTAATGCATGCGATGGGACCTAATGTAGCAGGTGTTATCGGAACAGCTGTAGCAGCCGGTGTATTTATGGCTATATTCGGAGTTGGAGCATAAATAACATAAAACGCAGAGAATATTGCTTGTTATAGGTGAAACCATTAAGGAGGTAAAATAGAATGGCTGTAGAGAAAAAGCCCGTTAAAATTACTGAAACAATATTACGTGATGCACATCAGTCTCTGATTGCCACAAGAATGACAACAGAGCAGATGCTTCCTATTATAGATAAAATGGATAAAGTAGGATACCATTCCGTAGAGTGCTGGGGTGGTGCAACATTTGATGCATCCTTACGTTTCTTAAAAGAAGATCCTTGGGAAAGACTTAGAAAGTTAAGAGCAGGATTTAAAAATACAAAACTACAGATGTTATTCAGAGGTCAGAATATCTTAGGATACCGTCATTATGCAGATGATGTAGTTGAATATTTTGTGCAGAAATCTTTTGCAAATGGTATTGATATTATTCGTATTTTCGACTGCCTCAATGATTTAAGAAACCTTGAAACTGCTGTCAACGCAGCTAAAAAGGAAAAAGGTAATGCACAGGTTGCTTTATGCTACACATTAGGTGATGCTTACACAACAGATTACTGGTTAAAGAAAGCAAAAGACATTGAATCCATGGGTGCTGATTCTATCTGCTTTAAGGATATGGCTGGTCTGTTAGTTCCATCCAAAGCAACAGAATTAATTTCTGCATTAAAGAAAGAAATCAAGATTCCTATTCAGCTTCATACACACTATACATCCGGTGTTGCTTCTATGACTTATATGAAAGCAGTAGAAGCAGGATGTGATGTAATTGATACGGCAATGTCTCCATTTGCTATGGGTACAAGCCAGCCAGCAACAGAGGTTATGGTTGAAGCATTTAAAGGAACAGAATATGATACTGGATTAGATCAGAACCTGTTAGCTGAAATCGCTGATTACTTCAGACCAATGAGAGATGAAGCCTTAGCAAGTGGCAGACTGAATCCAAAGGTTATGGGTGTTGATATTAAGACTTTATTATATCAGGTACCAGGTGGTATGCTTTCTAACATGGTTTCCCAGTTAAAGGAACAGCATGCAGAAGACAAGTACTATGATGTATTAAAAGAAATTCCACAGGTTCGTAAAGACCTTGGTGAACCACCATTGGTTACTCCTTCATCCCAAATTGTTGGTACACAGGCTGTATTAAATGTTATCATGGGTGAGCGTTATAAGATGATGACAAAAGAAACAAAAGCAGTTCTTCATGGTGATTATGGTCAGACAGCAAAACCTTTCAACAAAGAGGTTCAGAAGAAAGCTCTTGGAAATGATAAGCCGATTACATGCCGTCCAGCTGATTTATTAAAACCAGAATTGGATAAGATTCGAAGCGAAATGAATCCAGAATGGATTCAGCAGGATGAAGATGTATTGTCTTATGCATTATTCCCACAGGTTGCTACAGAGTTCTTTAAATACAGAGAAGCTCAGCAGACAAAAGTAGATTCTAAGACAGCAGATACAAAGAACGGAGCATATCCAGTTTAATTAAATAGGTATATTTATTAGAGAAATGCCAGGGCTGAAAAGTTCTGGCATTTTTTCTGTTCACTATGCTTAGTATGCTTTTAAAAATTGATAGATATATGTATGGGATAAAATATGCATTCTTTTACAATATAGAATACCATAAAATACCATGTATATTCGCTTGATTTTTTCACTTTACCTTGATAAAATGTTCAAGTCTATTTAATATTTATACAGTTAATAAAATAATATGTATGAGTTTCCTATATGGGTAAGGAATTTGTCGTGTATAAATATTTTGACAATGAACATAATTATTTACAACAATTTGTCGGAGGTTAAGTATGAAAGAACAAAAACAGGAATTTAAGCCGTTTATTCCTGCAGATAAAACGATACCTGAATTGACACTTACGTCTATCATTATCGGTGTTTTATTAGCAGTTATTTTTGGTGCGGCAAATGCGTATTTAGGGTTACGTGTAGGTATGACTGTATCTGCTTCCATTCCAGCAGCGGTTATTTCTATGGGCGTAATACGTGTGTTGCTGAAAAGAGATTCTATCCTTGAAAATAATATGGTACAAACCATTGGTTCTGCCGGAGAATCCGTTGCAGCCGGTGCGATTTTTACAATACCAACTCTTTTCTTATGGGCAAAAGAATATGGCAAAAGTGCTCCATCTCTGATTGAGATTACATTAATTGCTGTAATCGGTGGTACATTAGGTATTTTGTTCATGGTTCCATTAAGAAAAGCATTAATTGTAAAAGAACATGGTGTGCTTCCTTATCCAGAAGGGACAGCTTGTTCTGAAGTTCTTCTTGCCGGAGAAGAAGGTGGAGCGAAAGCATCTACTGTATTTTACGGACTTGGAATTGCCAGCTTATATAAATTCATCACAGATGGAGTAAAATTATTCCCAAGTGAAATAGATTTTTCATTTAAGAAATTTAAGGGTGCAGGTTTTGGTGCGGATGTACTTCCGGCATTAATTGGTGTTGGGTATATCTGTGGTGCTAAAATTTCTGCTTATATGTTCTCTGGTGGTGTGCTTGGATGGCTGGTGTTAATGCCATTAATTGCTGCATTTGGTGGAGATACAATTTTATTTCCAGGAACAAAGGCAATTTCAACCATGGATACATGGGCTATCTGGAGCAACTACATTAAATATATTGGAGCAGGTGCCGTTGCAGCTGGGGGTATTATCAGCTTAATTAAATCTCTTCCATTGATTGTGCAGACATTTGCAAAATCAATTAAAGATTACAAAAATAAAGATTTTGGTGATAGTTCTGTTCGTACAGATGCAGATATCCCAATGAAATATATCGGAATCGCAGTTCTGGCAATTGCGGTTATTATGTGGCTTCTGCCGGTTATCCCAGTAAACTTCTTTGGTGCAGTAATTATTATTGTATTTGGTTTCTTCTTTGCATCCGTATCAGCACGTCTGGTAGGTTTAGTTGGAAGTAGCAATAATCCAGTTTCTGGTATGACAATTGCAACTTTATTAATTTCTTCATTAATTTTAAAATCAACTGGTAATACTGGTTATGCAGGAATGGTTTCTGCAATTGCAATTGGTTCTGTTATCTGTATTGTCGCAGCAATTTCTGGTGATACATCACAGGATTTAAAAACAGGTTATATTTTAGGTGCTACACCTAAGAAACAGCAGATTGGTGAAATTATTGGTGTTATTGCAGCATCTATTACAATTGGTGGTGTGCTTTATCTGCTAAATACAGCATGGGGGTATGGTTCTACAGAACTTCCAGCTCCACAGGCTACATTAATGAAAATGATTGTTGAAGGTGTTATGAATGCAAACCTTCCTTGGAACTTGGTAATTTCAGGTGCTTTCTTAGCTGTTGTAGTTGAAATTATTGGTATTCCGGTACTTCCGTTTGCAGTAGGTTTATACCTTCCAGTACACTTAAGTGCAGGTATCATGGTTGGCGGTCTTGTAAGACTTGTAATTGAAAAGAAGAAACAGGACGTAGAAGGCGGAATTCTTTTCTCTTCTGGTCTAATTGCCGGAGAAGGTCTTGTTGGTATTCTTCTTGCTGTACTTGCAATTATCCCAGTTGGCTCTAAGAGTGTTGCGGATGTGATTAATATTTCTGCTTCCTTCTCACTTGGAACAATTGGAGCGGCTATATTCTTTGCAGGTCTGGTAGCACTGTTATATTATTTCTCGCTGAATCGAAAGAAGGATAATAAATAGTGAAGTTAAAAAAAGAAAAACGGAACAATTTTCTGGACTATATTCCGGTCAGAGTAGAAACCCAGAAATTTCATGAAAATGAAGAAGGATATGTTGTGATGCATGTGGAGCGAAAGAGTTTATACGATAAAATCGCTCAAATACTTCGCAAACGAACACCGAAATGTTCTTACTATACACTGGATTCTCAAGGCAGTTTTGTCTGGAACGCCATTGACGGTGAAAAGAATATTTATGAAATTGGGAAAGAACTAAAGGATAAGTTTGGAGAAGAAGCAGAGCCTTTATATCCAAGGCTTGCTCAGTTCGTTCGGATTCTTGATATGAACCGTTTTATCACATTGAAATGAAATAAGTAGGAAAATAGTGGCTGCTATGAAGCTGATGATAAATTGTCAGGTTTGTGGCAGCCCTTTTCTTTGAAAAATAGGCGCTTCGGCAAAAAGAAGCAGAAGATAGAAAGGCCTTGCTAGGAATTCTAGTGTCAACAATTTTATGTATTATTATTTTTCCAGAAATTATCAAAAAAAACTTCACATTTATTATTGACAGATCCCTTTTCATCGATTATACTCTTATGCGTAAAGAAAATTACTTTACAGGTGGTGCTTCGAGATGGAAATGGACAATATAGTCGAATTGTCAATGCTCTATGATTTTTATGGAGCCTTGCTGAAAGAACATAAACGAAGTATTTTTGAAGATTACATTTTGAATGACTATTCCTTAAGCGAGATTGCTGAGGATAGGGGAATGACCAGGCAGGGCGTCTATGATACGATAAAGAGAAGCAGTAAAGAGCTTAGAGAATACGAGAAAAAACTCTCATTAATTGATAAATTTCAAAAGACAAAGAAAATGGTGAATCAGATTCAGAAAATCGCTGCAGAGATTGCGGAGACTGGAAGGATGGAAGACATTAGTAAGGTTAAGGAGTTATCAACTAAGATTTTGGATGAATTATAGAAGGGATGGTTTCATTGGCATTTAACAGCTTATCAGAAAAACTGCAGAATGTTTTCAAAAACCTCAAAGGAAAAGGACGTTTAACCGAGTCTGATGTGAAATCAGCTTTACGAGAAGTTAAAATGGCACTCTTAGAGGCAGATGTTAACTTCAAGGTTGTTAAAAATTTTATAAAAACGGTACAAGATCGTGCTATTGGCCAGGATGTCATGAACAGCCTTACGCCGGCACAGATGGTAATTAAGATTGTAAATGAAGAGCTGGTTTCCCTGATGGGTGATGAGACAAAAGAAATTACACTGAAATCCGGTGATATTACCATCATTATGATGTGTGGTCTTCAGGGTGCAGGTAAAACAACAACTACTGCAAAGCTTGCAGGAAAGTTTAAGCAGAAAGGTAAGAAGCCATTACTGGTTGCCTGCGATGTTTATCGTCCCGCAGCAGTGAAACAGTTACAGGTAAATGGAGAAAAACAGGGCGTGGAAGTCTTCTCAATGGGAGAAAACCAGAAACCTGTGAATATTGCAAAAGCAGCACTAGAGCATGCTCATAAAAATGGAAATAATGTTGTAATTCTCGATACAGCCGGACGTCTTCATATTGATGAAGGCATGATGGAAGAGTTAATTGATATTAAAGAAAATATTTCCGTAGATCATACAGTTTTGGTAGTTGATGCGATGACTGGACAGGATGCTGTCAATGTGGCAGAAACATTTAATAATAAAATTGGTATTACAGGCGTAATTCTGACGAAGCTGGATGGCGATACCCGTGGTGGTGCCGCACTTTCTATCCGTGCTGTAACAGGAAAGCCTATCTTATATATTGGTATGGGAGAAAAACTTTCTGATCTGGAGCAGTTTTATCCAGACAGAATGGCATCTAGAATTCTAGGAATGGGTGATATTTTAACCCTGATAGATAAGGCTCAGGCGGAGATTGATGAAGAGAAAGCCAAAGAACTGGAACAAAAAATTAAGAAAGCAGAATTTGATTTCAATGACTTTCTAGATGCTATGTCCCAGGTAAAGAAAATGGGCGGTCTAAATAGTCTGCTAGGAATGCTTCCAAACATGGGGCTTCCGTCAGATTTGGAAGTAGATGATGATGCTTTCAAAGGCGTAGAAGCCATTATTTATTCCATGACAAAGGCAGAGCGTGAGAATCCGGATTTAATTAATATTTCCAGAAAGAAACGTATTGCAAAAGGTGCTGGAGTCGACATTGCAGAAGTAAATAAGTTGGTAAAACAGCAGGAACAGATGCGTAAGATGATGAAGCAGATGGGTGGAATGATGGGCGGTAAAGGCAAACGAGGAAAATTCAAGATGCCTTTCGGCTTCAAATAAGTTTTGTTTATAAGTACATGCAGATTCGTGCTGCTTGTAATTTATAATAGATATATAATATTTTACAGGAGGTGAAACACAAATGGCAGTTAAAATCAGATTAAAAAGAATGGGACAGAAAAAAGCTCCTTTCTATAGAGTAGTTGTTGCTGATGAAAGAGCACCTAGAGATGGTAAATTCATCGAAGAGATCGGAACTTACGATCCAAATCAGGAGCCAAGTGCATTCAGCGTTAACGAAGAAGCAGCTAAAAAATGGTTATCTAATGGTGCTCAGCCAACTGACACAGTAGGAAAATTATTCAAAAAAGCTGGTCTTATGTAATAAATGCTTTTCGTTCTTAGATACGGCATATTCTCACATGAATTTGTCGATATCTAAGAATATTGGTATATTTGTCCTGTTAAGGGCTTGTTTTTATAGGAAGGAAGCGGATAAATTCTGCTTTATTTTTATATGTGCGGAGGCGAAGTATATGAAGGAATTAGTGAAAATTATAGCTGAGGCTTTAGTTGAAAAACCGGAAGAAGTCTCTGTTACAGAATCAGAAGATGAGAACGGGGTTCTGATCGAGTTAAAGGTTGCTGGTGAAGACATGGGAAAAGTCATTGGAAAACAAGGGCGTATTGCGAAAGCAATCCGTACTGTAGTAAAAGCGGCGGCTTCCAAAGAGGAAAAGAAGGTAACTGTAGAAATTGTACAGTAAGTAGTGATTGGGGGATGTTAGTGGACATTCCCTTTTTTAGTGTACAGAATATTTTAGGAGGCGAAGATGGAAGAGTTTTTTAGGGTTGGTGTAATTGCTAACACACACGGAATACGCGGAGAAGTAAAAGTTTATCCGACAACAGATGATGTGAACAGATTTACTTATTTAAAAGATGTAATTTTGGATACGGGAAAAGAGAAAATTGATTTAGAAGTACAGAATGTACGATTTTTTAAGAATATGGCAATTCTGAAATTTAAAGGAATTGATAATATAAATGATATTGAAAAATACAAAGGCAAAGATTTATATGTTACCAGAGAGAATGCGCTTCCTTTGGAAGCGGATGAGTATTATCTGGCAGACATTATGGGGGCCGCTGTATTTACTGACGATGGCAAAGAATTTGGAATATTGAAGGACATTATGTTTACTGGCGCCAATGATGTGTATGTTATAGAAACGCTGGAAAAAAAGGAAGTATTACTGCCTGTAACCAAAGAATGTGTTTTGGACGTAGATACCGAAAACAAAAAAGTAGTCGTGCATATTCTTCCAGGTTTGTTAGACCTATAAAAAAATAAAGGAAAGTTGGGAAGAGATGAATTTCTATGTATTGACACTATTTCCTGAAATGATTGAGGATGGCATGAAGGTCAGTGTTATCGGACGTGCCTTGGAAAAGAAACTGATTAGCCTTACAACAATTAATATCAGGGATTTTGCAGGAAATAAGCATGGTAAAGTAGATGATTATCCATATGGCGGTGGTGCTGGAATGGTAATGCAGCCAGGGCCGGTTTATGACGCTTACTTACATGCGGTTTCTCTGATTAAAGAGCGAAAAGGTCTTGGTGACAGCCAGGAACTTATAGAAAAGCCAAGAGTAATTTACTTGACTCCACAGGGACGGGTATTTAAGCAGAGAATTGCAGAAGAGTTTTCAAACGAGGAAGACGTAATTCTTTTATGTGGACATTATGAGGGAATTGATGAACGCGTTCTGGAAATGATTGTAACAGATAATCTTTCCATTGGGGATTATGTTTTGACTGGTGGAGAACTTCCAGCCATGGTTATTATGGATTCTATTGGAAGATTGGTTCCAGGGGTGTTGAATAATGAAATTTCTGCGGAGACCGAATCTTTTTCGGATAATCTTTTAGAGTATCCGCAGTATACAAGACCGGTAGAATTTATGGATAAAGCTGTTCCAGAAATTCTGCTTTCCGGGCATCATGGAAAAATCAATGAATGGCGTAGAGAACAGTCCATTAAGCGGACTATGGTAAGACGTCCAGATTTGTTAAATAAGAATAATTAGTCTTTTTGTTAAAAAAAGGACTTGCAATACGATACGAAATGTGTTAGAGTTAAAATGTTGTGAGATTAGATGGTCCTCTGTTACGAGTGTTCCACACAGAAGATGGGACATGTTAAGTATTAAGAACATCAAAATTATGAAGGAGGAACTAAAATGAACGAAATCATTAAAGGACTTGAAGCAGCTCAGTTAAAATCTGAAATTGCTGAATTCAGAGTTGGAGATACTGTTAAAGTATATGCAAAAGTAAAAGAAGGTAACCGTGAAAGAACTCAGGTTTTTGAAGGTACAGTATTAAAGAGACAGAACGGTGGTTCAAGAGAAACATTTACAGTTAGAAAATTCTCTAACGGTGTTGGTGTTGAAAAAACTTGGCCAGTACATTCTCCAATTGTTGAGAAAATTGAAGTTGTTAGATGTGGTAAAGTAAGAAGAGCTAAATTATTCTACTTACGTGACCGTGTTGGTAAAGCTGCTAAGGTAAAAGAATTAGTAAAATAGGACGTTCGTTATAGAGACTGATTCTATAATAAATATAAATTCCCACGATTGGATTCCATGCGTGGGAATTTTTTGTATGATAAGACACTTCTTTTTGGCGTAAAAACTGTTTTTACTTTTTAACGAGAAGAAAGTGTGATATAATAGGTGCAGTCACCTGCCCGGTGAAAATCGATAAATGAAGGAGAATGCTTCGTGGGTTTTTATTACGAATTTGAACAAAAAGAAGAGGCAAAGAAGAGATTCAAGCAGGAAGCGCTTATCTGGGGTGGTATTGTACTAGGAGCTATTTTGGCGGCATGGCTGGTACTAACATTTGGACTTGTGAAAACGACCATGTTTGGTAACTCTATGCATCCTACGCTGAAGGATGGAAATGCGGTTATCGTAAATCGAATGTCCTATCTAGTGAAAAAACCAAAACGAAATGACATAATTGTTTTCAAGCAGAGTGGTAATGAACATAGTCTGTATAATATAAAAAGAGTAATCGGGCTGCCAGGAGAAACTATTCAGATAAAAGACGGGTATGTTTATATCGATGGAGAGAAACTGGACGAGAAGTTTAATTTTGAAGTAATGTCAAATGGAGGTCTTGCAGAAGACGGACTAAAGCTGGATAAAAATGAATTTTTTGTTCTGGGGGATAATCGGAATCAGAGTGAAGACAGCCGTTATGCGAACATTGGAGTTGTGCTAAAAAGTGAAATCGTTGGAAGAGCCTGGCTGCGTACCAATCCGTTTACTTTTATCAGTAAAATAAATGAGATAGACAAAGGAGAATAACATGAATTTTCAGTGGTATCCTGGCCATATGACGAAGGCCAGAAGACAGATGCAGGAAGATATTAAGCTGATTGATGTGGTAATTGAATTAGTAGATGCACGTATTCCTTTCAGTAGCAAAAACCCGGATATTGATGAAATTGCTAAGAATAAATCCAGAATTATTTTATTAAATAAATATGATCTGGCAGATGAAACAAAGACAACAAAATGGAAACAGTGGTATGAAGAAAAAGGCTTTTTCGTTACATGCATCAATTCTAAATCGGGAAAAGGCGTGAAAGATGTACACAACGTTATCCAGAAAGCATGCAAGGAAAAAATCGAGCGAGATCGTAAAAGAGGTATCATTAACCGTCCGGTACGTGCTATGATTGTTGGAATTCCAAATGTAGGAAAATCTACTTTTATCAACAGCTTTGCTGGAAAAGCATGTGCAAAGACAGGAAACCGTCCTGGTGTTACAAAAGGAAAGCAATGGATTCGCTTGAATAAAAGTGTGGAGCTATTAGATACTCCAGGTATTTTATGGCCAAAATTTGAAGATCAGGCAGTTGGTTTACGACTTGCTTTTATTGGTTCTATCCGTGACGAAATTTTAAACGTTTCTGAACTTGGCCTGGAGTTGATTACATTCTTAAAAGAACATTATGCAGGGCTTTTAGAAAAACGTTATGGCGTTGATGAAACAAAGGATAGTCCTGCTGTATTAGGCGAAATAGCAGAGAAGAGATCGTGCCGTTTAAAGGGCGATGAACTTGATTATAATAAAGCGGCTGCACTTGTATTAGATGAGTTTCGAAATGGAAAATTAGGACGAATTACCTTAGAACTTCCAGAGTAGAGGATTCGAGGTGGTCAAATGACAAAGGAAGAGGAAATTGAGGAAAGTATTGAATTCTGTAATGATATTTATGTGTATTTTGAAAAGAGAGAAAAGCTTTCTGGATCTCTAAAACAGGGGCGTAGTGCGGACAAATATCAGACGGAAGAGTCTAGTGCATTAGCGGTGATGCTTCCTGAGAAAGAGGGAAAAGCTGGCGTATGTAGAACTCAGTTCGCAGCCACTCTCTGCCTTTTCCTGTTTTGTCTTTTGACTGCTTTTTTTTGTGCCAGAATGCTGACCACATATGGAATCGGGCTTACTACAGTAAGCGGGGACTCCATGGAAAATACAGTTTCCAACGGAAATATTATTCTGGTTAATAAGGCTTCTTATCATGTAAGTAAGCCAAAACGTTTTGATGTTATTATCTTTTCCAAGAATTCAGAGAAAAATCTCATTAAGCGGGTCATTGGTCTTCCAGGAGAGAATGTAAAAGTGGAAAATGGAGAAATTTTCATTAACGGAACCCGTTTAAAAGAAGATTATGCCAAAGAAAAAATGAATTCTAATGGAGACGGGGTTAACATGACATTAGGTAGAAATGAATATTTTGTATTAGGTGATAATCGAAATGTGAGCCGCGATTCCAGATTCCCATCCGTGGGTGCAGTAGAGGAAAGTGAAATAGAGGGGAAAGCATGGTTTGTAGTCTATCCTTTTCTGAAATTCCGAATATTTTAGCGATAAATAAGTGGAGGAACCATTTTGAAGATAGGTGAAATTAAAGAAATTTTTGAAAGTACCGATATTACAGATATTGATGCTGTTATGGAACCATTTCGTGCGGACGAAAGAGCCGGTGTACAGAAACTGATTGTGCAGTATACGAAGAAAAAAGAGGCACATGAGAAAGAATTACGACGTCTTTATGATATGAAAGAATTTGAGAGAAAATATGCAGATAGTCCTTATATCTGTGGTATTGATGAAGTGGGAAGAGGACCATTATGTGGGCCGGTTGTAGCTTGTGGCGTGATTCTTCCAAAGGATGCAATGATTCTTCATATCAATGATTCTAAAAAGCTTTCTGAGAAGATGCGGGAGCAGCTTTATACAGAAATTATAGAAAAGGCGGTTGCGGTTGGAGTGGGTGTGGTATCCCCTCAGGTGATTGATGAAATCAATATTCTTCAGGCGACTTATGAAGCCATGCGGATTGCGATTTCTAAGATGGAAGTAAGACCAACCATGCTGTTAAACGATGCCGTTCACATTCCAGAAGTAGATATTCATCAGGTTGGAATTATTAAAGGAGATGGAAGAAGTATGTCCATTGCGGCAGCAAGTATTGTTGCAAAAGTGACCAGGGATCATATGATGGAAGAGTACGATAAGCTGTACCCACAGTATGGACTGGCGCATAACAAAGGATATGGTTCCAAGGAACATATTGAAGCACTGAAGAAATACGGACCTTGTCCGATTCATAGACATACGTTTATTAAAAACTTTGTAACTGAAACAAGGTAGCGTCAAAATCTTCAAAAGAAAGGGACGATGCAATATGGGAAGAATGAGTGATTTTTTTAATAAAAGGAAAGCAGCCATTGCGTTATCCTACGACAAGGATGATTCTGCACCGAAAGTAATCGCAACTGGAAAAGGCTATGTAGCAGATAAAATTCTGGAAACGGCAAAAGAAAATAATGTGCCGGTACATCAGGATGCGAAACTTGCAGAGTCTCTGTCTGATTTAAATATTGGCGACAGCATTCCGCCGGAACTTTATGGAGTGGTAGCGGAAATTTTGGTATTTGTTGGCGATATGGATAAAATAAGAGAAAAAATTTCATAAGGGGAATTCATGACGGGAGCATATAGAATTTATAACCGGAGAAAATTAGGGGAAGAGCAGGAATCTCTGGCGGTATCCTATTTAGAAGCCAATGGATATGAAATTATCCAGCGGAATTTCTACTGCAAAGCTGGAGAAATTGATATTATTGCAAAACAGGAAGAGTATCTGGTTTTTATAGAGATACGATTTCGTTCCAGTGTGGCAAATGGCTATCCAGAGGAAAGCGTAACGAAAAGGAAGCAGAATCGAATTATCCAGAGTGCCAGATACTATATGTATAAAATGCGTCTATCGGAGGATACACCCGTCCGATTTGATGTAGTGGCAATTTTAGGAACCAGGTTCCGGTTAATAAAAAATGCATTTGAGACAAGATAAGAGGATGAATATGTATAATGAAACCAAATTATTTGAAATAGAAAAAGACAAGTTGATTTATCAGAATGAAAATAAATTCTGTCAAAAGAAATATCAGAAAGAGATAGGGGCTGTTCTGCATCGTGAAAAGAGGGTACCATATTTCACATTTTCATCTTTTTCAGAGTATGATTTTATTCGTCATGGCTTTTCTACCCGTCTGGGTGGTGTAAGTGAAGGAAAATATTCTACACTTAATTTAAGCTATAGTCGTGGGGATGAGGAAAAAGCGGTAACGAAAAATTATCATTTGATTTGTGAGAGCATGGGAATGGATACGAAGGATATTGTGTTTTCCGATCAGGTACATGATACCGTAGTTTATCGTGCCAGTAAAAAGGATTGTCAGGAAAATGTGCTGGAACATCGGAAATTATCTGGAATTGATGGATTGGTAACTAATGAAAAAAATGTTGTGCTATGTACATCCTACGCAGACTGTGTACCATTATTTTTTGTAGACGCCAAGAATAAAGCCATTGGATTGTCTCATTCCGGGTGGAAAGGCACAGTTGGTAAAATTGGAAAGAAAACAGTAGAAACTATGCAGCAGGAATTTGGAAGCAGACCGGAGGAAATCCATTGTGTGATTGGACCAAGTATTTGTGTAAACTGTTATGAGGTCAGTCAGGATGTTATTGAACAGGTTCAGGAAAATGTGACAGAGGAAGTATTCAAGGACTGTGTCTATAACAAAGGAAATGGAAAGTACCAGTTAGACTTATGGATGTTAAACCGGTATATTTTAATGGAGGCAGGAGTACTGGAAGAAAATATTAAGATTTCTAATGTCTGTACCTGCTGCAACCATACATTGATGTTTTCTCATCGGGCATCTGGTGGAAAACGTGGGAATCTGTGCGGGTTCTTAGAGATTTATAAATAAAAGAAGTGCGGTGCGAAAAATAAATTTTTCACCGCACTTTTTCTCCTTTTGAGGTATATTTTATTTCGTAATATTTCTGCTGTTCAATAATTCCTGAATTTTCTCAATAGGATCCAAAATATCATTTACAGAAGTATCATTATTTAGAGTATCGATGATTAATGCAATGTACTTGCTCATATCGACGCATTTATAATAAGGCTTGCTTTTTAATTCTTCGGAGCAGTAGGAAAGGTTGGTTGTAAATAACCAGTCGATAATGCCTTTTTCATAAAATTCATCGAATTTTTCAAATCCGTCTGTAAAGAGACCGTAGGTTACAGCAATAAATACACGACGGGCTTTTCGCTCTTTTAATTCTTTAGCTACATCTAACATGCTTTCACCGGAAGATATCATATCATCAATGATAAAGACATCTTTTCCTTCTACGCTGTTACCAAGATATTCGTGGGCAACGATTGGATTTTTTCCATTTACAATGGTTGTATAGTCACGGCGTTTGTAGAACATACCCATATTAACGCCAAGTACACTGGCATAATAAAGAGAACGGGACATACCGCCTTCGTCAGGACTAATCATCATAGTGTTATCGCTGTCGATTACAATATCAGGAACAGCTTCAATGAGGGCACGGATAAACTGATAAGACGTGAAAAAATTGTCAAATCCCTGGATTGGAATGGCATTCTGTACACGAGGATCATGGGCATCAAAGGTAATGATATTGTCAACGCCTATTTGAACCAGTTCCTGAAGACCAACAGCACAGTCTAAGGACTCTAGTGTGGATCTGCGGTGCTGACGGCTTTCATATAAAAATGGCATAATTACATTAATACGATGCGCCATGCCGCTGCAGGCCTGAATAATACGTTTTAAATCCTGAAAATTATCATCAGCAGATTTATAGGTTTCTTTTCCCTGCATTTTATATGTAATCGTTGGGTTGACGGTGTCAACCAGGATAAATAAGTCTTTTCCGCGGATACTTTCGCCAATGACAGCTTTTCCTTCACCGCTTCCAAAACGTAGGCAGTCATGCTTTACAAGATAGGAATCAGCTTCGTATCCAAGCATGGAAAGATCCGTGTGTTCTAAGGCAAGCTGGTTCTTTCTGGATTCTACCAGATAGTGATCAACCATGTTTCCGAGTTCGCCGCTGCTTGAAAGTGCAATGATTTTCAGCGGGGCAACAGGAACTGCTATATTAAGTGGTCTTTTAAACATAAAGCGCCTCCATATTGTTCATTTGTTTTTTGTACTATAAAATTTATAACATTATCCGAAAGCTTAGTCAAGGTTTACAGGAAATTTGAGAAAATCCATAGGGAATGCCTTGTTATCTTGAAAGAGTTAGGATATAATGTTAAAATGTATGATCAGATTAAACTAGATTGGTGGTATTATGAAGGGACATAAAATTAAAAGTGTAGAACCGGGAAGTATTGCGGAAGAACTGGATATTCAACCAGGTGACGTGCTGCTTAAGGTGAATGATCAGGAATTAAAAGATATATTTGATTATCATTATCTTTGCAATGATGAAGATATTACTGTTTTGATAGAAAAGCCAGATGGTGAACAGTGGGAACTGGATATTGAGAAAGATTATAGTGAGGATTTAGGAATGGATTTTGAACAGGGATTGATGGATAATTATCGTTCCTGCCGGAATAAATGTATGTTCTGTTTCATTGATCAGATGCCTCCAGGGATGAGGGAAACCCTCTATTTTAAAGATGATGATGCCAGGCTTTCCTTTTTACAGGGAAATTATATTACGCTGACTAATATGAAAGAGGAAGATTTGGAGCGTATTATTAAGTACAGGCTGTCACCGATTAACATTTCTGTGCATACGGTGAATCCGGAACTGCGGAATAAGATGCTTCATAACCGTTTTGCGGGAGAAGCCATGGATAAAATCAAGAAACTGTACGACAACCGTATTGAGATGAATTCTCAGATTGTACTTTGTAAAGGAATCAATGATGGGGTAGAACTGGAACGAAGCATAGAGTATCTTTCTAATCTGCTTCCTTATATGAAAAGCCTTTCGGTTGTTCCGGTTGGCCTGACAAAATTCCGTGAAAAACTGTATCCGCTTGAGAAGTTTACCAAAAAGGAGTCCATTGAGGTTCTGAATATCATTCACAAGTGGCAGGATAAGCTGCTGAAAGAATATGGTACACGTTTTGTATTTGCCAGTGACGAATGGTATCTGAAGGCAGAAATGCCGATCCCAAATGAGGATTATTATGAAGGATATGGACAGTTGGAAAATGGTGTTGGGATGATTCGTTCATTGACCAATGAATATGATGCGTATATTGCTTCGTTGGATGGAGATGATCGTGAGAAGGAAGTAAGTCTTGCTACTGGTGTGCTGGCATATCCGATTATTAAACATCTTGCAGACAAGCTGTCTAAGAAGTATCCAAATGTGAACTGCCATGTCTATGAAATTCAGAATGACTTTTTTGGACGTGATATTACGGTGGCAGGACTTCTTACCGGACAGGATATTATTAATCAGCTAAAAAATAAGGAGCTGGGAGATTATTTAATTCTTCCAGAAGTGCTTCTTCGAAGTGGAGAAATGGTTCTTTTAGATGATTTAACCATAGATGATTTGCAAAAGACTTTACAAAAAGAAATTCGTATTGTAAAATCAGACGGAGCGTCTTTTATTGATACGATTTTAAATTAGAAAAGATACAGGAGGGAGCATGCAGCTCCCACAGATTGATGTCTCATATAGATATTTGATGACATTTTGGAGGAAAAAATATGAATAAATCAATTGTTGCTATTGTTGGCAGACCAAATGTAGGAAAATCAACATTGTTTAATGCACTTGCCGGAGAAAAGATTTCGATTGTAAAAGATTTTCCAGGTGTAACGAGAGACCGTATTTATGCAGATGTAAGCTGGTTATCTCATCAGTTTACCATGATTGATACGGGTGGTATTGAACCAGATTCCAAGGATCTGATTTTATCCCATATGCGTAAGCAGGCTGAGATTGCTATTGAGACAGCAGATGTTATTATCTTCCTTGTTGATGTAAGACAGGGACTGGTTGATGCAGACTTTAAAGTAGCGGATATGCTTCGCAAATCCCATAAGCCAGTTGTTTTAGTAGTAAATAAAGTAGATAATTTTGATAAGATGATGCCGGATGTTTATGAATTTTACAACTTAGGTATCGGGGATCCGATTCCGATTTCCGCATCATCCAAACTGGGTACTGGAGATATGTTAGATGAAGTCGTAAAATATTTTCCAGTTGAAAATGAAGAACATCCAGAAGACGAAAGACCTCGTATTGCCATTATTGGTAAGCCAAATGTAGGAAAATCATCTATTATTAATCGTCTTCTTGGGGAAAACCGCGTTATCGTATCGGATATTGCTGGAACAACAAGAGATGCTATCGATACAGCGGTTACGTATGATGGAAAAGAATTTGTTTTTATTGATACAGCTGGTTTAAGAAGAAAGAGCAAGGTCAAAGAAGAACTGGAACGTTACAGTATTATCCGTACTGTTGCTGCGGTGGAAAGGGCAGATGTTGTCATCATGGTAATTGATGCGACCGAAGGTGTTACGGAGCAGGATGCGAAGATTGCAGGAATCGCCCATCAGAGAGGAAAAGGCATTATTGTTGCAGTGAATAAATGGGATGCAGTTGAAAAAGATGATAAAACCATTTATAAACAGACGAGAGATATTAAAGATGTCTTATCATTTATGTCTTATGCGGAAATGGTATTTATTTCAGCTAAGACAGGACAGAGAATACCGAAAATGTTTGATTTAATTGAACAGGTAATCCAGAACCAGAGTTTACGTGTTCAGACAGGTGTGCTGAATGAAATTCTTGCAGAAGCAGTTGCACTTCAGCAGCCGCCTTCAGATAAAGGTAAGAGACTTAAGATTTTTTATATGACACAGGTATCTATTAAGCCGCCTACATTTGTTATTTTTGTAAACAGCAAAGAATTAATGCATTTCTCCTACACCAGGTATATTGAAAATAAAATAAGGGAAGCATTTGGATTTGCTGGAACTTCACTGAAATTCATTATCAGAGAAAGGAAGGAAAAGGGGTAAATGATTCTAAAGTCAGTTGTTTGTATTTTGCTGGGCTATCTTTTTGGATGTTTTTCTACTGGATATTTTGTTGGAAAGAAGAACCATATTAACATCAAAGAAGAGGGGAGCGGTAATTCAGGTGCGACCAACGCTTTAAGGACAATGGGCATCAAGGCCGGATTAGTGACTTTTATTGGAGATTTATTGAAAGCATTTATTCCGGTATTGGCTGTCCGGTTTCTTTTCAGAGACCAGAACAACTGGATGCTGTTAGGTCTTTATATTGGTTTAGGAGTTGTACTTGGACATAATTTCCCGTTCTGGCTGAAATTCAAAGGAGGAAAAGGAATTGCAGTTACATCTGCAGTAATTGTTTCTCTTGCAGACTGGAGAGTTACACTGATTGGACTTATTTTGTTCATTTTGATTGTAGCATTAACAAGGTATGTATCTTTAGGTTCTTTGATGGTTGCGTGGCTGCTTCCAGTGGATATTGTAATATTCTGGAGAGGTAACGAGCATTTTGTACATATGCTGATCGTCAGTTTATGTTTTACTGTATTAGCTTATGTACGTCATGCTGCCAATATTAAGAGATTACTGAATGGAACAGAGAGCAAGGTCGGTTCCAAAAAGACGAAATAGATATGCTCAAAGGAGGATTTAAAATGAGTAAAGTCAGTTTACTTGGTGCCGGGAGCTGGGGAACCGCACTGGCAATTTTATTAGCAAATAACGGACATGAAGTTACTTTATGGTCCGCATTAAAAGATGAGGTTGAGATGTTATCCGTTCACCGGGAGCATAAAGACAGACTTCCAGGAGTCATTTTACCGGATTCCATTTCTGTTACGTTAGATTTGGAAGGTGCCTGTACGGATAAAGATTTAATCGTATTTTCTGTAGCATCTCCTTATGTAAGACAGACTGCAAAAAATGCATCTTCATATATTAAGAAGGGGCAGATGATTGTCAATGTTGCAAAGGGAATTGAAGAAAGTACCTTATATACGATTTCTGATATTTTGGAAGAGGAAATCCCACAGGCACGTATTGCGGTATTATCTGGTCCAAGTCATGCAGAAGAAGTAAGCAAAGGAATTCCTACGACGGTTGTAATTGGTTCCAAATGCAAAGAAACAGCAGAGACTGCACAGGATATTTTTATGACGGATGTATTTCGCGTTTATACAAGTCCGGATATGATTGGGATTGAACTGGGTGGTTCTTTAAAGAATGTCATTGCATTGGCAGCAGGAATTGTAGATGGACTTGGCTACGGCGATAATACAAAGGCAGCTTTGATGACAAGAGGAATCGCAGAGATGAGCCGTCTTGGTATTAAAATGGGTGGTAAAATGGAGACATTTGCAGGTTTATCCGGAGTTGGTGATTTAATCGTTACCTGTACAAGCAAGCATTCCAGAAACCGTAATGCAGGTTATTTAATCGGAAAAGGCTATACTATGAAAGAAGCAATGGATGAAGTAAAACAGGTTGTAGAAGGTGTTTATTCTGCGAAAGCTGCACTTGGTCTTGCTAAGAAATATGATGTAAGCATGCCGATTGTAGAACAGATTTGTGAAGTGTTATTCGATAATAAGCCAGCGAAAGAAGCTTTGAACGAATTATTAACCCGTGACAGACGGAATGAGTATCCGGAGTTGGAATGGGATAACTAAAAGAAGTCAAAAAAACTCCGCTAAAGCAGCGTACTTTAGCGGTTTTTTTTGAAGGAAACTTTCCCTGTTATAATTTCTATCCCCTCCGCATATATTGTATTAGTGCATATGGAAAGGGGATAGTTATGGACAATTTTGATGTATATAACGATATTTCAGAACGGACGAATGGCGAGATATACATAGGTGTTGTAGGTCCGGTCAGGACTGGTAAGTCGACTTTTATCAAACGCTTCATGGATTTACTTGTAATCCCAAATATAGAAGATGTACATAGTAAGGAACGTGCTATTGATGAACTGCCACAGAGTGCAGCCGGCAAGACCATTATGACAACGGAACCAAAATTTATTCCAAAAGAGGCAGCAGAAATAAAAATTTCAGATGAGAAGAAGGTAAATATTCGGCTGATTGACTGTGTCGGCTATATGGTTGAGGGAGCACAGGGGCATATTGAAAATGAGCAGGAGCGAATGGTAAAGACTCCGTGGTTTGACCATGAAATTCCTTTCACCCAGGCAGCGGAGCTGGGAACGAAAAAGGTTATTAATGATCATTCTACCATCGGCTGTGTTATTACGACAGATGGAAGTTTTGGAGAAATTCCAAGAGAAGGCTATATTCAGGCGGAGGAAAAGACCATTGATGAATTAAAAAAGCTTGGAAAGCCTTTTATTGTATTGTTAAATACGAATCGTCCATATTCCGAAGAGACTATCGCGCTTGCCAAAGAGATGGAGGAGAATTACAATGTAGCTGTCATGCCGGTAAACTGTGAACAGCTTAGAAAAGATGATATTACGAGAATTATGGAAGGAATTTTATCCGTATTTCCAATTGCCCAGATTAATTTTTATATGCCAAAATGGGTGGAGATGATGAAGGAAGACCATCCACTTAAACAGGATTTGATTAAGTGTGTGAAAAAGACCATGTCCAATATGGCATTAATTAAAGATGTCAATTACAGCAATATGAGTCTGGACAGTACTTATATAAAAAAAATGAAACTGGATGAAATTGATATGAAGACTGGTCATGTCAATGTTGGAGTGGAATTTGATGATCAGTATTATTATCAGATTCTCAGTGAGATGATCGGAGAGGAAATTACTGGGGAATATGATTTGATTGCTACGATTAAAGAACTGGCAGCTATGAAAAAGGAATATGCCAAAGTTGGAGATGCCTGCGACAGTGTCCGTGCAAGTGGTTATGGTGTTGTAACTCCTACCTTGGAAGAAATTTCGATTGAAGAGCCGGAGATTATCAAGCATGGCAGTAAATATGGAGTTAAAATTAAGGCGACCGCTCCTTCCATTCATATGATTAATGCAAATATTGAAACAGAAATTGCTCCAATTGTGGGAAGTGAAGAACAGGCAGCCGATTTGATTCAGTATATCAACGATAGTACGCAGGATAATCCAAGTGGCATCTGGGAGACAAATATTTTTGGAAAATCCATTCAGCAGCTTGTGGAAGAAGGGATCACTAATAAGGTAAATAAATTGACAGATGAGAGTCAGCAGAAACTGCAGGAAACCATCCAGAAGGTTATTAATGACAGCAATGGCGGATTGGTTTGTATTATTATTTAACATGTTGTTTAATAAAAAAGAACCTGAAATTTTCATTGTGAAATGAGAGTTTCAGGTTTCTTTTATTCAATTTTTGGAGTAAATTATTACAAGAATATTGCAGAACTCTCGGTAATTGGTAAAAGAAATGACACATTGTTGACAAAGTTAGAAAAGATTGCTATAATAACCACGTAATATATTTAATACTTTTGTAACAATTTTAACATGAACATAATAAATAAAAAGTGTACGTATAAAAATAAAAAATGCATTATAGGTTTTTAGGAGGACTATTTATGAGAAAGCATTTAATGCTCATAGGAGTAGCTGGATTAACAGGAATGTCACTGCTGGGGTTATCTGGAACAGAGGCATCGGCTAATGCAGAAAAGGCACTGCTTGCAGATGCACATTTTTCATCGACTAATTTTTATTCACCAAAGAAGCTTGCAGCTGCGATTCTAGAAGATGTTGTAGAAGATAATAATGAAGAAGCAGCTAAGACAGTTACGGTGAGGAATTCTTCCCCAGAGAAGAAAGAGACAGGTAAAAAAAAGACAGAAGAAAAAAATGCAAAAGATTTAATCAGCAATTTAAACTATGATAGATTAGGTGTTGCGAAAGTTGATAATTGGCTGAACATCCGTAAGAAACCAGGAACGGATCAGAAGATTATCGGTAAGCTTCCTAAAAATGCAGGCTGTAATGTGTACGGTATAAAAAAAGGCTGGGCGAAGATTAAGTCCGGAGATGTAACTGGTTATGTAGATGCAAAATATCTGGTATTGGATAAGGAAGCGGAAGCATATGCATTAAAGGTTGGTAACAGGGTTGCAACAGTTAAGACAGAGACTTTAAATGTCCGTTTTCTTCCAGCAACGGATTCTGCGATTTATACCTTAGTTCCTGTAGATGAGGATATGGATATTGTCAAGGAGAAGGTTTCTAAAGAACTGATTCAGGAATTTATTAAAAATCATTTTACGAATAAAGAAGAAAAAGCTTATATTAAAGGTGTAGATAAGAAAGCGATGTACAAAGATCTGGATAACTGGGTTTTAGTACGGATTGATAGTGATAAAGTATTTGTAAATAAGGAATATGTAGATATCTCTTACCAGCTAAAAAAAGCGGTTAAGATAAAGAAACTGACCGTAAAGAAGAAAAAGAAAACAGCATCGGTACAGTCTTCTTCCTCATCTTCTTCCGACTCTACTGTAACAACATCGACCCGTGTCAGCATGGTTGATTATGCGATGAATTTCTTAGGAAACCGTTATGTATGGGGCGGTACGAGTTTAACAAACGGAACCGATTGTTCTGGATTTACCATGAGCATTTACCGTAATTATGGGTATTCCATTCCTAGAACATCCAGTGCACAGGCATCGGCATCCACAAGCGTTTCTTCTGGGGCTGCAAGGCCAGGCGACTTATTTTTCTATGGAAGCGGTTCTTCTGTAAGCCATGTTGCTATGTATATTGGTAATGGACAGGTTATCCATGCAAGTAATGAGAGGGATGGAATTAAGATTTCCAATGCATATTACCGTACACCAGTGAAGATTGGTAGATTTATTCATGATTAATAGATAGAGCGAATAGGAAAAAGGTTATCATGTAGCGTGGTAATCTTTTTCTTTTATAAAGTAGGAGGTCTTACAAACATGCAGGAAGATACGGAGAAAGTGATTCTGCCATTAAAGGAATCCTTAACAAAAGCCTGGCCGGAAAATAATTTTCTAAATGCTTTGGTTCAGACAATGGATACGGGATATGACTGGCTTATGAATACCCATATACAAACTTACGGTTCGGTGTATCGGAATCAAACATATGATATATTTGAAGGACGGGTCACGTTTTATCCATTTGGGATGCTTCGCGCTAATATTTATGACTTGTGTCCTTTTATTCGAAAATATAATATACCAAGAAAATACGTATTGGAGAATTATAGTAAGTTTAGTGATTTTCTTGTAAAATCCATTCAGAAAAGATTTTATATCTGTACAAGGATATATCAGCATTTTCTGAAAGACGATTTAAGAGTACATCCGTGTTATTTTTTTGGGTATGACTTGATAGAAAAAAAGTTTTGGACCGCGGATAATTATGAAAATGGAAAGTACAAAACAAAAATTTTGAGTTTTCAGGATGTGGACAAAGCTTTTGATGAGGCGAAGGAATATGGTTGGGATGCAGGTGTTTTTTTGTATGAAATGCAGGATTATCATTTTGAAAATAATGTTACATTTATTGCAGATCAGGTTGAGGATTATCTGCTTTCGGGAAAGGGAATGTGCTACTTGAATCGATTTTATTGTCCAAGCCCTAAATATAAAAATGAAGATGAGGAGGGGCAGGTTGTTTTGGGATTAGCATCCTATCAGATTTTATTTGACCAGATAGAACCATTGAAAGAGGGAAAATCGTCTTCTGGTAACTTAGATTTTCGGTCCTTTGTATTTTTGCGTGATCATAAGAAAATGATGCTTTTGAGAAATCGTTATTTAGAAGAAAAAGGAGTTCTCCCGTCAGACAGCGGTTTGCAGGAGCAGGTAGATAAACTGTACCGTAGTACTTCTCAGTTTTTGTATATGTTGTTGAAATTTAATGCAAAGCCGGAAGAAGACCAATATAAAAAATGTAGAAGTAAATTAGAAGAAATCAGATACTTGGATGAAGAATATATGAAGCATCTGTTGAATGTGTTACGTAGATAAGTAAAAATCAAGATTCTATATCAATCGGAAATAGTCAGAGAACTATGGATGAGATATAGAATCTTTTTTATATGGGACATATTCTTTTTATGAAATTTGTGTGTGTGAATCCTTTCTGGTTGAATTAGACAGGGAAGTTATGTATAATAAGAAGTAATTTTTTATGCCTTGTAAATTATGGGTAAATCTGGATAAGGTGGCGAAGAAATGGAGTATGTAATAGCAGTGGTCGTAATTATAATGATACTTGGAACGAAAGTATTCTATGATACGAAGCGTATGAAGGAAGAAACCATTGCTTTATTAAAGCAGCGATGGGGGAAAGTCCCAGAATGTGATTATACCGATGATAAATATCAGGAGATAAAAAAGTATTATCAGACCAGTGTGCGAAAAGATACGGATATTGATGAAACGACTTGGAATGATATGGATATGGATACAGTGTATGAAAGGATAAATAATACATCTTCTTCTATTGGTGAAGAATACCTGTATGCTCTGCTGCATCGCCTGGAATACGATATAGGAGAATTAAAAAACAGAGACCGTCTGATTCGAATTTTTCAGGAACAGGAAGAAGACAGGATAAAGCTGCAGTGTGCACTCTCTTATCTGGGGAAACTTAGAGGACTGTCATTTTATAAAAACTTTGGAAGCATGACGGAAGTAAAAACAAATCCCGTAAAGCATCTGTTAATGGGGATTGGTTTTCTTGCATCTATTATAGCAATGATGATATCTTATATTACCTCATGGCACCTGGGAATTTTTGTGATTCTCTTTCTGGCAGTACTTGCAAATAATGTAATTCAGTACTATCGAAGAAAGGCACAGATTGAGAAATATTATTATGTGTTATCGTATGTATTAAAGCTTTTATTCAGTGTGGAAAAATTATCGGAGCTTGATATTCCTGCTTTAGAAGATTATCAGAACCACTTTAAACAGGTGACTGAGGAATTTAGGACATTTCGGAAAAGAGCAAAGTTTGTGACCGGCGGAAACAATATGTCGGGAAGTCTTTTGGATGTGATTATGGATTATATCCGCATGCTTTTCCATGTGGATTTATATATGTTTGATAAAATGATAAATCAGTTAATTCATGCATCGAAAACAGTACAGTCTTTATATGAAGATATTGGATATTTGGATAGTATGGTTGCAGTGGCGTCTTTTCGTACTATGTTACAGGGGGATTACTGCACGCCTGTATTCCTGGATAGAAGAAAACCCGCGCTTTATGCCAAAGGAATGTATCATCCACTAATTACAGACCCTGTGAAAAATACCATTTCTGAGGACAGATGTGTACTAATTACCGGTTCCAATGCATCTGGTAAATCCACTTTTATTAAGACAACGGCAATGAATGCGATTCTGGCACAGACTATTTATACCTGTCTGTGTGAAAGTTATGAGGCAACCTTTTTCCAGATTTATTCGTCTATGGCATTGACGGACAATCTGATGGGAAAAGAGAGTTATTATATAGTAGAAATTAAGTCCCTAAAGAGAATTTTGGATCGTACACAAAATGGTCCATTTGTGTTATGCTTTGTAGACGAAGTTTTAAGAGGAACGAATACATTAGAGAGAATTGCGGCATCGTCCCAGATTCTAAAGACACTTGCAAAGCGGAATGTGCTTTGCTTTGCGGCAACTCATGATATAGAACTTACGTATATCCTAGAACGGTATTATCAAAATTATCATTTTCAGGAAGAAATTGCAGAAAATAAAGTTATCTTTAACTATCAGTTAAAGTCCGGCCGGGCACAGTCCCGTAATGCTATTAAATTGTTAAAGATGATTGGCTATCCGGATGAGATTACAGAAGAGGCTTCAAAGGAGGCGAATTGTTTTCTGTCAGAAGGAGTCTGGCAGGTACAGAAGTAAGAAGCGTTTTAGAAAGACAGGAGAATGAAAATGGAAGTATTTATGTATACAGATGGTGCAGCCAGAGGGAACCCAGATGGTCCTGGTGGATATGGCACGATTTTAATCGCAGTAGATGGAAAAGGAGAAAAACATATCCGGGAATATTCTCAAGGATATGTAAAGACAACTAATAATCGCATGGAATTAATGGCCGTAATTATTGGAATGGAAGCACTGAACCGTCCTTGTAAGGTGCAGCTTTATTCGGATTCCCAGTATGTGATTAAAGCTTTTACGGACAATTGGATCCAAGGATGGATAAAACGTGGCTGGAAGAACAGTAAAAGAGAGCCTGTAAAAAACATTGATTTATGGAAACGTCTTATAAAGGCAGTAGAACCACATCAGGTGGAATTTCACTGGGTAAAGGGACATAATGGACACGAGATGAACGAACGATGTGATTTGCTTGCAACAACGGCAGCAGATGGTGATGATTTAATAGAAGATACAGTATTAGATTACTAGGCTGGTTTAGATACGGAGGATAGATAGTATGGCAAAAGTAACACCAATGATGCAGAAATATCTTGAGACAAAGGAAGAATACAAAGACTGCATCTTGTTTTATCGGTTGGGCGATTTTTATGAAATGTTTTTTGAAGATGCGCTGACTTGTTCCAAAGAACTGGAAATTACATTGACGGGAAAGAGCTGTGGGCTGGAAGAACGTGCACCAATGTGTGGAATTCCTTATCATGCAGTAGAAGGATATCTGTCAAAGCTTATCAGCAAAGGATATAAAGTTGCGATTTGTGAGCAGGTAGAAGATCCGAAAGCGGCAAAAGGACTTGTAAAGCGCGAGGTTGTCCGTATTGTAACTCCTGGTACCAATATTAATACCCAGTCGCTGGATGAATCGAAAAATAATTATCTGATGGGAATTGTCTACATTGATAATTATTTTGGAATCGCCATTGTAGATGTTACAACAGGTGACTTCCTGGTGACAGAAGTGGATACCCAGAGAAAACTTCTGGATGAAATCAATAAGTTTATGCCATCGGAAATTATCTGCAGTGATTCCTTCCTTATGTCAGGCGTAGATTTAGAGGACTTAAGAAACCGTTTAAATATTTCCGTTTCTTCTTTGGAAGCCTGGTATTTTGATGAAGAATTATGCAGCCGAAGTCTAATGGAACATTTCAAAGTGAAGAGTCTTCAGGGACTTGGACTGGCAGATTTTAATGTAGGTATGGTTGCGGCAGGCGGTGTTATGCAGTATCTGACAGAGACACAGAAAAATTCCCTGGAACATTTAACAACTATTACGCCATACGTAACCAGTAAATATATGCTGTTAGACAGTTCTACCAGAAGAAACTTAGAAATTGTGGAAACCTTACGTGAGAAGCAGAAACGTGGTTCTTTACTGTGGGTATTAGATAAAACAAAAACAGCAATGGGAGCTAGATTATTAAGAAGCTTTATTGAACAGCCTCTTGTCGACGAACAGGAAATCAATGACCGACTGGATGCAGTAGAAGAACTTTATAATGATATGATTGTGCGAGAAGAATTGCGGGAATATTTAAATCCAATTTACGATTTAGAACGTCTTATGGGGAAAATTGCATATCAGTCAGCCAATCCAAGAGATTTACTTGCATTTCGAAATTCCTTATCCATGCTTCCGCCAATCAAACAGCTTTTGGAAGATGTAAAGACACCATTATTAAAACGTATGAATCAGGATTTAGATACTTTGGAAGACGTCTGTAAGCTGGTAGAGGATGCGATAATAGAAGAACCTCCAATTCAGGTAAAGGAAGGCGGCATCATTAAAGAAGGCTATAACGAAGAGGTGGACAGGCTTCGAAAAGCAAAGACCGAAGGAAAGACCTGGCTTGCAGAATTAGAGGCAAAGGAAAAAGAGCAGACAGGAATTAAAAACCTTCGCGTCAAATACAACAAAGTATTTGGCTACTATTTAGAAGTAACCAATTCATATAAAGACATGGTACCAGATAATTGGACAAGAAAACAGACTCTTACCAATGCAGAACGTTATACGACACCAGAATTGAAAGAGCTGGAAGATGTCATTCTTGGTGCAGAAGATAAACTGTTTGCATTAGAATATTCTCTTTTTGCAGGGATTAGAGATTCTATCGGAGAACAGGTGAAACGAATACAAAGTACAGCAAAGGCAGTTGCAGGTCTTGATGTCATTGCATCTTTGGCAACGACTGCATCTCAGAATAATTATGTGAAGCCGCAGATGAACAAAAAAGGAATTATTGATATTAAGAACGGACGCCATCCAGTTGTTGAAAAAGTGCTTTCCAACGATTCTTTTGTGAGCAATGACACGTATCTGGATAACCAGGCAAAACGAATTTCCATTATTACGGGACCGAATATGGCAGGTAAATCTACTTATATGAGACAGACTGCCCTGATTGTATTGATGGCACAGATTGGTTCTTTTGTTCCAGCCCAAAGTGCACAGATTGGCATTGTGGACCGAATCTTTACCAGAGTAGGGGCATCAGATGATCTTGCCAGTGGACAAAGTACTTTCATGGTGGAAATGACAGAAGTTGCAAATATTTTAAGGAATGCAACAAAAGACAGTCTTTTGATACTGGATGAAATCGGCCGTGGAACCAGTACATTTGACGGACTTAGCATTGCATGGGCAGTAGTAGAGCATATTGCCAATCCAAGAACCCTTGGAGCGAAAACATTATTTGCGACTCACTATCATGAACTGACAGAATTAGAAGGCAAATTAGATGGTGTGAATAACTACTGCATTGCAGTAAAAGAACAGGGAGAAAATATCGTATTCCTTCGTAAAATTGTAACAGGTGGTGCGGATAAGAGCTATGGTATTCAGGTTGCAAAACTTGCCGGCATTCCAAATGAGGTATTGCGCCGTGCCAGTGAAATTGCAGAACAGCTGAACAATGAAAATATTACAGGGAATGCAAAAGCCATTGCAGAAAGTCATGTTTCACAGAAAAAGAAACCTTCGCATTCCAAGGAGATTGAAGGTCAGATGTCTCTCTTTATGATGCCGGAGACATTAGCAGGTGCTCAGGAAAGTGAGCTGAATAAAGAAGTGCTGAAAGAAATTAAAGATGCAGATTTAGGAAATACAACGCCGATAGAAGCGTTGAATCTTTTGTATCAGCTGCAGAAAAAAATGAAACAGCAGTAGAATTACAGGTGAAACAGCCTGATAAAACAGAGCAGGAGGCAGAGTATGGCAAAAATCATGTTACTGGATCAGAGCACCATCAATAAAATCGCAGCAGGAGAAGTGGTTGAGCGGCCAAGTGCGGTTGTAAAAGAGCTGGTTGAGAATTCCATTGATTCTGGAGCCAATGCTGTCACCGTGGAGATAAAAGATGGCGGTACCAGCTTGATTCGTATTACCGACAATGGCTGTGGAATTGAAAAGGAACAGATTGCCGCTGCATTTGAGCGGCATGCAACCAGTAAAATCCGTTCCGTAGAAGATCTCTTGATGGTGTCAAGCCTTGGATTTCGAGGAGAAGCACTTGCCAGTGTGGCAGCAGTTTCCAAGGTGGAAGTAATTACAAAGACACCGGAAGAACTAACTGGTATCCGTTATATCATAGAAGGTGGAAATGAGAAAAGCACCGAGGAAATTGGATGCCCGGAAGGAACCACCTTTTTGGTTCGGAATCTGTTCTTTAATACACCAGCACGAAAGAAATTTTTAAAATCCAATACAACAGAGGCGGGATATATCAGCAGTCTGTTAGAACGGCTTTGTGTATCTCATCCTAACATTTCTTTTAAATTTATTAATAATGGACAGATGAAGCTTCATACAACTGGAAATGGAAATATGAAAGACATTCTGTACCAGCTATACGGAAAAGAAATTACAAGGGAACTGATTCCAGTGGAGAAGGATGAAGGCGTGGTTTCCATTACTGGTTTTATTGCAAATCCAGTGGTATCCCGAGCCAATAAAAATTATATGAATTACTTTGTTAATGGAAGATATGTAAAAAGTTCAGTCATTCATAAAGCAATTGAAGAGGCTTATAAACCATATTCTATGACCCATCGCTACCCATTTACTTCTTTATTATTAGAGATTGCACCGGAGTGGATTGATGTCAATGTTCATCCGACGAAAATGGAAGTCCGTTTCCATGATAGTCAAGTAATTTATGAACTGGTTTATGCAGCACTCAGAGAAGTTTTAGCACAGAAAGAATTAATTCCAGATGTTGGAATTGACGGGGAAATGGAAAAACCAGAAGAAAAATCGAAAGAAATTTCTGAAAATGTACCAGAACCATTTGAAAAAAAAAGACTTGTTCATTATAATAATTCATCGGGGCAGATGCCTAATGTGGTACGAGAGGATTATGGTGGAATCCGGCGATTTACGGAGCCGGTAAAATCCTTTGAGAAATACGGTGTTCCAAAGGATACGGATTTATGCCCGGAAATACCTAATGAACCTATGGCGGCAGGGAAAGCTGGAAATAAACATGATATGATATCGGAAGTAGAAAGCGGAAATGAAATGAATGTTAAACGGGATGTTTTTCAGAATGTGGAAGAAAAGCCTGTTCAGCTGGAACTGTTTCATGATACGCTGTTGTCTCGGCAGAGCCGGAAGAAACACCGAATCATCGGTCAGGTTTTTAAGACATACTGGATTATTGAATTCGAGGATAAAATGTATCTGATTGATCAGCATGCAGCCCATGAGAAAGTTCTATATGAAAGGAATTTAAAGAAGATTCAGGAAAAACCGGGAGATTCCCAGCTGTTAAATCCACCGATTATTGTTTCGCTCGCTATGAATGAAGAGGCAGTATTAAAAGAATATCAGGACAAGTTCAAACAGATTGGATTTGAAATCGAACCCTTTGGGGGCAAAGAATATGCAATTTATGGAGTGCCTGCGGATATGCTTGGATTGGCGGAAAAAGATATCTTTCTGGAAATGCTGGATTCTTTGATGGAGGAGAAAAGTGATTCTCCCATTGAGATGGTGTTGGAAAAAGCGGCATCCATGTCCTGTAAAGCAGCAGTAAAAGGTAATCAGGAACTGTCTTTTGCAGAAGCAGAAGCGTTGATAGATGACCTTCTGACCTTGGAAAATCCATATAACTGTCCACATGGAAGACCAGTTATTGTTTCCATGTCTAAGTATGAAATTGAAAAGAAATTTAAACGTATTGTATAAGAAAAGAGATGTGTATGAAAAAACCGTTAATTATTTTAACTGGTCCCACTGCAGTAGGAAAGACAGAGTTATCCATTAAACTTGCAAAGAAAATCGGAGGAGAGATTATTTCTGCCGATTCCATGCAGGTATATAAGCAGATGGATATTGGAACGGCAAAAGTCATGCCAGAGGAAATGCAGGGAGTAAAACATTTCCTAATTGATGAATTTGAACCAGATGAAGATTTTTATGCGAAAAAATATATGGAAGAAATATATGCAGCAGGAAAAATACCGATAATAGCTGGTGGAACTGGATTTTATATTCAGGCACTGCTGTATGACATAGATTTTGAAGACAACGATGCAGACTATTCTTACCGCAGGTCTTTGGAACAGATGGCAGAAGAAAAAGGAGCAGCTGTGCTGCATGAAATGCTTCAGAAGGTAGATCCAAAATCCGCAGAAACCATTCATGAAAATAATGTGAAGAGGGTTATTCGTGCCTTAGAGTATTTTGAAAAGACAAAGCGTCCGATTTCGGAACATAACGAAAGCCAGAGACAAAATGAGTCCCCTTATAATTTTGCATATTTTGTTCTGACCGATGAACGTAAGGTGTTATATAACCGAATAAATCTTCGAGTTGATAAAATGATGGAACAGGGACTGCTGGAAGAAGTTAAAGCATTAAAAGAAAAAGGCTGTCATAAAGAAATGGTTTCCATGCAGGGTATCGGTTACAAAGAAATGCTGGATTATCTCGATGGAATTTACAATTATGAAGATGCCGTAGATTTACTAAAGAAAGATACCCGCCATTTTGCAAAACGACAGCTTACCTGGTTCCGCCGGGAAAAAGAAGTTATCTGGCTGGATAAAAGTCTGTATGAACGAAATGACGAACGTATATTGGAAAAGATGTCTAAGGAGCTTACAAAGAGAGGCATCTGTTAGGAGGAAAATACAATGGATACATTACAGTCGATGTATGAAAACATGACGATCAGCAAGGAGGTCTATCAGTTTGGGACAGAGGTTGAAGCGTCTTTAAAAGAACGTTTTGCACAAATCGATGAAACTGCAGAATTTAACCAGCTGAAAGTACTAAAGGCAATGCAGAAAAACAAATTGTCTGATATCCACTTTGCTGCAACAACTGGGTATGGCTACAATGATTTAGGCCGTGAAACACTGGAAAGTGTATATGCGGATGTTTTTGAAGCAGAATCGGCACTTGTCCGTCCACAGATTACCTGTGGAACCCATGCACTTACCCTTGCATTATCTGCAAATTTAAGACCTGGGGATGAACTGTTATCACCAGTTGGAAAACCATACGATACGCTGGAAGGCGTGATTGGTATTAAAAATGATGAAAATGGAAAGCCGCCAATGGGCTCCTTGAAAGAATATGGAATCTCCTACCGACAGGTGGATTTACTGGAGGATGGTGGATTTGACTATGAAGGAATTAAAAAATCCATCAATGAAAAGACAAAACTGGTAACCATTCAGCGTTCGAAAGGATATCAAACTAGACCAACTCTTTCTGTGGAAAAAATTGGAGAACTGATTCGCTTTATTAAAGGAATCAAACCAGATGTGATTTGCATGGTAGATAACTGTTATGGTGAATTTGTTGAAAAAATAGAACCAACTCAGGTAGGTGCAGATATGTGCGTAGGCTCTCTGATTAAAAACCCGGGCGGTGGACTTGCAGCAACCGGTGGTTATATTGTCGGGAAGGAAGAGTGCATTGAACAGTGTGCATTCCGTCTGACAGCACCTGGACTTGGAAAAGAAGTCGGAGCAACACTTGGTATTAACCAGCAGATGTTTCAGGGACTTTTCCTTGCACCAACCGTTACTGCTGGGGCACTAAAAGGAGCTATTTTTGCAGCAAATGTGTATGAAAGACTTGGATTTTCTGTTATTCCAAATGGAACCGAACCTCGTTATGACATTATACAGGCTGTGACATTAGGTTCTGCCGAAGCAATGATTGCTTTCTGTCATGGAATTCAGCAGGCAGCACCGGTTGACAGCTTTGTTGTTCCAGAACCATGGGCAATGCCAGGATATCATTCCGATGTAATTATGGCAGCGGGTGCATTCGTTCAAGGTTCTTCCATTGAATTAAGTGCAGATGGTCCAATTGAAGCTCCATATGCAGTATATTTTCAGGGAGGTCTTACCTGGTATCATGCAAAGACAGGAATTTTAATGTCTTTACAGAGACTGGCAGATAGCAGATTAGTAACTATCCCTAAATAAAGATAAGACAGGAAAACAGACAATGTGGGATTTTCCGAACGTATGTGTCAAAAAAGCATATAAAAAATTGCCTGTGAGGTTGTATACAAACCTTTTTACTTGTGTTAAAATAAAAAACAAGGTTTTGATAGTGTATGCTTTTAATAGGGGTAAGGAGAGTATATGCATGAAAAACACAGGAAGACCAAGGATTTACCGTTATCAGAACGACCTTATGAGAAATGTCTCAGCTATGGTGCTGGTATGCTGTCAGATGCAGAGCTGTTAGGCATTATATTACGGGTTGGGACCAAAAATCAGACAGCAGTGGAAGTTGCAAATTCTGTTCTTCTTCATTCCGGATACGAGTCGGGACTGGTTGGATTATATTATGCCACGATAGAGGATTTAATGAGCATTCCAGGTATCGGGATGGTCAAGGCTGTCCAGTTAAAGTGTGTAGCAGAGCTGGCGGTCCGGATTGCAAAACAGGAAAGAAAGAAGATGGTGAAATTTCATCAGCCACGTTCGGTGGCGGACTATTATATGCAGGAGTTCCGGTTTAAAGAACAGGAGCAGGTTCTTCTGGTTATGCTGGATACAAAAGGAAGGCTGATTAAAGATGCACTGATTTCCAGCGGTACGGTAAATTTGTCGATTGTGGATCCAAGAGAAATTTTCACAATTTCATTTCAAAACCGCGCTGTACAGATTATACTGCTTCATAATCATCCAAGCGGGGATCCGACTCCTAGTAAACAAGATCTTCTGATTACCCAGCGGATAAAGGAAGCCGGGAGTTTAGTCGGTGTGGAACTTATAGATCATATTATTATTGGCGATAATCAATATATTAGTATGAGAGAAAAAAAACTGTTATAAAACATAAGACGCAGCAGTCTTAGAAGGAGAAACTTATGGCAAGAAAAATGTTTGGCATAGATTTTGGTACAAGTCAAATCAAAATATTTAAAAAAGGTGAAGGAATTGTCGTTGATGAAAAGAATGTCATTGCGACACAGATGAAAAAAATGTATGCAGGAGGAAACGATGCATACGAGATGTTTGAAAAGGCTCCGGAAACTATTGATGTTTCCTATCCAATGAGAGCAGGAGTCATTGCGGAAATTGCAAATATGCAGATGCTGCTAAACTTTTTTTTACAGACGAAATGTTATAAGAAAGGAAGCATGCGTTCCGCAGCAGACTTTTTAGTAGCAGTTCCTACTAATATTACAGAAGTAGAACGAAGAGCATTTGTTGATTTAGTACGTAATTCCTGTGGAAAGGCAAAAGAGGTTATTCTGCTGGATAAACCGGTAACCGCAGCAGTAGGCATCGGACTGGATGTTACCAGTGCAAGAGGTGTCATGACAGTTGATATCGGTGCAGATACAACAGAAATCGGTATTATTTCATTGGGCGGAATTGTGCTTTCCAAACTGATTCCGATTGGAGGAAATAAATTTGATGAATCCATACAGACTATAGTGAAAAAGACATATAATCTCTACATCGGAAGCAAGACAGCAGAGAACCTGAAAAAAGAACTTGCATGTGCCATCGATTCAGAAGACACCACAGCAAGAGTATTTGGCCGTGATGTAGTAACCGGTCTTCCAAAAGAAATGGAAATTAGTTCCAAGATGGTATGTGATGCCATTCAGGAACATCTTCATACAATTGTAGACGCAATTAAAATGATTCTGGAACATACTCCACCGGAAATTTCCTCTGATATTATTGATTCTGGAATTTATCTGACAGGTGGTTCTGCAAAAATAAAAGATTTAGAAAGGCTGATTTCAAGTGAAACAGATTTGAGCGTAAATCTGAGTGATGACTGTGAAAATTCCGTAGCAAATGGACTTGGCATCATAATGGAGGATGCTGGAATGCTGGCTTCCCTGCATCACTAGGCTGAAATCCGCAGATGGGAGTCGTGATGAGAAGAAACGCGAAATTTACATTGAAACCAAAGCATATTCTAATTATCTGTTCCGTGGCGTTAGTAGGACTTATGATTTTTTCCTATTTCTTTGCTGAGAAAATCGCACCTGTCAAGACTGCTTTTGGCAGGGTGGTATCTCCTATGCAGAGCGGAATCGATGTAGTTGGAAGTTATATCAGTGATAAGACCGAGTTATTTAATACGGTAAGGAAGCTGACCGCTGAAAATAAAGAACTGCAGGAAAGGGTAGATACTCTTTCCAGTGAAAATAAAATCCTGCAGCTGGATCAGTATGAATTAAACAGCCTTCGTGATTTATTGAAGCTGGATAAAACATATTCCGAATATCCAAAGGTTGCAGCAAGAATTACAAGCGAACCAACAGATAACTGGTACAGCCAGTTTCATATTGACAAAGGAAGCAATGACGGCTTAAAGGCAGGAATGAATGTCATGGCAGGCGATGGACTGGTAGGCATTATTACCGAGACCGGACATAATTATTCCATTGTAAGAACAATTATTGATGATGTCAGTAGTGTCAGTGCGATGTTTATGAAGACAAAAGACAGCTGCGTGGTCAGCGGGAGTTTGGAACTGTTAAATGATGGCGTTATCAAGATTGAAGATGTGAAGAAGACAGCCAAGATTAAAAACGGCTATGAAGTAGTTACATCTTCTGCCAGTGGGAAGTATCTTCCAGGTATCTTAATTGGTACAGTGGAAAGCATTCAGACAGATGCTTCCAAGCTGACCCAGTCCGGACGTCTGACGCCGGCAGTGGATTTCAGCAAATTAGACACGGTACTTGTGATTACCACGTTAAAAGAAGAAGAGTATTAGGTATGCTGTCTGGAAAGGAATCTATATGAAACGGTTTATTACTACAGTCACGTTAGTTGTTTTAATTGTAATTTGTTTTTTACTCCAGACCACTGTATTTAAGTGGCTGGCATTGGCAAATGTTGTGCCAAATCTTTTAATTATTCTGACTGTTTCCGTTGGATATATGAGAGGGCGGACAGATGCATTATTTACAGGTCTGTTATGTGGTCTTGCCATTGACTGCATGTATGGTGACGTTATGGGACTGACAGCACTGATTTATATGCTGACAGGTTATATCAGTGGTTATGCCAATATGATTTATATAACAGATGATTACACCATGCCGATTTTTGTAATCGGTATTGGTGACTTTATATACAGTATTTTATTTTATGTGTTTAACTTTTTGCTTCGTGCCAGACTTAATTTCCTTTATTACTTAAGGCATATTATTTTGCCGGAGTTAATATACACAGTTGTGGCTGCACTGGTATTGTATAAGTTATTCCATATGATTAATGAGCAGTTGGAAAGGTTTGAACATAAGGAGGCGTAACGTTTTGCTTGATACAATATTAGAAGAAATAAAGAAGATTGCCAAATCACGGTTGTTTCCAGTAGCGTTAGTCTTCTCCCTGCTGTTCTTTGTGCTTGTGTATCGTTTATTTTCTCTCCAGGTTGTTAATGGAGAGGAATATGAATCAAGTACAGAATCCCAGTATAAGAAGACAAACGAAGTAAGTGCAACCAGAGGAAATATTTACGATAGAAAAGGTAAGCTTCTGGCGTATGATGAATTATCCTATTCGTTGGAGATTGAATACGCTGGTGTGCTTAGTACAAATGAACAGAAGAATACGATGATTGCCTCGCTTATTGAAATAGTAGAAGGAAATGACGGCGAACTGATTTACGGTATTCCGCTGGAAACCGATTCTTCAGGAAAGTTACAGTTTACGGTAGAAGAGACTGCCCAGCAGAAATTTAAAATGAATGTTTACAGTAAGAACTCGGTAAAGGATCTGACAGAGGAAGAAAGAAAGAAAACAGCAGAGGAAGTATTTGAGTATTTACAGAAAAAATTTGATGTAGATAAAGAAATTTCTAAAGAAAATGCATTGAAAATTATAGCAATTAGATATATGCTTTTTATGGATAGATATATCAAAACGCCAATCACAGTTGCAACTGGATTAAATACCGATCTGGTCGGAATTATCAAGGAAAATCGTGATATTCTGTCGGATGTCAATGTGGTAGAATCGACAAAACGCGTTTATAAAGACAGCGAGTATTTTGCCCAGCTTTTAGGTTATACAGGAACCATTTCAGACGAGGCTCTGGAAGAAAAGAAGAAGAAAGGCGATAAGTACTATTTAGCCGGTGATCAGATTGGTAAAACCGGACTGGAAGAAAAATACGAAGAATATCTTCGTGGTACGAAGGGGTATGAGAAAACAATCCTGAATTCTTCCGGAAGTGTTATTGCAGTAACCGATACGAAAGATCCAGTAGCAGGTAATGACTTATATCTTACCATTGATGCAGATTTACAGAAAGCATCCTACCAGCTTTTAGAGAATCATATTGCAGGTGTTCTGCTTTCTCATATTGTAAACAGCAAAAGTACTGGTTCTAAAGGAACTTCTGCTGATGATATCACGATACCGATTTATGATGTGTATTTTGCACTGATTGACAACAATGTAATTGATATAAACCAGTTAAATGCAGAAGATGCAACTACACTGGAGCAGTCTGTATATCAAAAATTTATAAACAGACAGCAGAGTGTATTTTCCAAGCTGAAAGAAGAATTAGGATACCATCATACGATTAATACATCCAATCTTTCCGATGAAATGGAAGACTATATCAGTCAGGTATATACCTGCCTGAAAGATAATGGTGTATTAAAGACAGATAGTATCGATACCGATGACCAGACCTATAAAAATTATAGAAATGGAAAAATCGGATTGAATGAGTTTCTGGAATATGCACTGGAGAAAACATGGATCGATACCACACTTTTGAATATTGATAAGAGTTGGTACGATACTGAAGAATTATATGCAAAACTTTTAGATTACACCATTACATTATTAGAAAAAGACAAGGCATTTTCCAAGCTGGTTTATCATGATATGATATATGATTATACCTTGTCTGGTAAGGAAGTCTGTCTGCTCCTGTATGCTCAGGGAGTATTGAAGAAAGATGATGACAAGTCATCACTTGAAAATAATGTAGTTTCTTCTTATAGTTTTCTTACAAAGAAGATTAGAAAACTAGAGATTACACCTGGTATGCTTGCATTACAGCCATGTTCCGGTTCTGTTGTAATTACTGACCCGGATACGGGTGATACTCTTGCCTGTGTATCATATCCAGGATATGATAATAACAAGCTGGCAAATACAGTGGATTCATCTTACTATTCTAAGCTTTTACAGGATGAATCTTATCCGCTGATGCTTCGTCCAACGAAGCAGCTGATAGCTCCAGGATCTACCTTTAAGACATTCTCTTCCATTGTAGCATTACAGGAAGGAGTCATTACGACAGGTACCAGAATCCATGATAATGTAGTATTTAAACAGGTAACACCAAGTCCGAAGTGCTGGAGTACCTACTCCCACGGTTCTATTAACGTATCGGATGCCATTGGAGTTTCCTGCAACTATTTCTTCTATCAGTGTGGTTACTGGTTAAGCCAGAATTCCAGCGGACAGTATATAAGTAATCTAGGATTAAAGAAAATTCAGAAATATGCAAAAGAATACGGAATGACAGCAAAGTCAGGACTGGAAGTTCAGGAAGAGTCCCCGGAAATATCCAGTGAAGATGCTGTTCGAAGTATGATTGGACAGGGAAATAACCTCTTCACGCCGGCACAGCTGGCAAGATGGGTGACAACTATTACTAATGAAGGAACCAGTTATAAACTGACTCTGATTGATAAAATTAAAGATGCAAATGGAAAAACAATTCTTAATAATAAAGCCAAAGTATACAAAAAGCTTGATGTATCCAGTAATATCTGGGATGCAGTGAAGCTTGGAATGTACAAAGTAGTAAATGGACCTTCCAGCAGCATTAAATCACTGTTCTCCGGATTAGATTTTGTAGTAGCAGGCAAAACAGGAACTTCTCAGATTTCAAAGAGTGTTCCAAATAACGGACTGTTTATTTCTTTTGCACCATATGAAAAACCAGAAGTAGCAGTAACGGTAGTAATTCCAAACGGATATGCTTCCAGTAATGCTGCAGAAGTAGCAAGAGATATTTATAAATACTATTTTAAGAGTGATGATGCGGGTGATTTGCTGAAAGATGGTGTTGCAAATCCGGAAGTAGCATCCCATTCTACGACTGATTAAATCAAAGGGGGTTAACATGAATAATCCGGTTATGATTAAAGGAACAAAATCCGGGATAATCGTTGTATTAGACAAGAATATGGATTTTGAAGAATTGAAAATAAATGTAGCGAAGAAGTTCAGTGAATCCTCAAAGTTTTTAGGTAATGCCGCCATGGCTCTCAGTTTTGAGGGCCGTGAGCTTACCAATGAAGACCAGAGGGAACTGTTAACAGTCATTAACCAGAATTCAGAATTGAATATTATCTGTCTGGTAGAGACGGACCAGAAAAAAGAAGAAATTATGGCGAAAAGCCTGAATGAAAGACTTATGGAACTAAGTTCCAATACGGGACAATTTTACAAAGGAAATTTACGTTCAGGCCAGGTGCTGGAAGTAGAAAACAGTATTATTGTAATAGGTGATGTAAACAGCGGTGCCAAAGTTGTATCCAGAGGAAATGTTGTAATTCTGGGAGCCCTGAAGGGGAATGTTTTTGCAGGAGCATCCGGAAATCAGAATGCCTTTGTTGCAGCACTGGATATGGAGCCGATTCAAATCCGAATCGCAGATATTATTGCCAGATCTCCGGATAAGCGTTCCAAGGAGGAAGTAAAAGAGCCTAAAATTGCTTTTGTTGACAATGGAAATATCTATATTGAAACTATTAATAAAAACGTATTAAATGATATTCGCTTATAAAATGACACAGGCAGAGATGGCAAAGGAATATGGAGGATAAAGAGTATGGGAGAAGTAATTGTAATCACGTCCGGAAAAGGCGGCGTTGGAAAGACAACTACAACAGCTAACGTTGGTACGGGACTTGCGAAATTAGGGAAGAAAGTAGTTTTAATTGATACAGATATAGGACTAAGAAACCTTGATGTAGTCATGGGACTGGAAAACCGTATTGTTTATAACCTTGTTGACGTGGTAGAGGGGAACTGTCGTGTAAAACAGGCATTGATTAAAGACAAGAGATATCCAAATCTTTATCTTTTACCATCAGCACAGACAAGGGATAAGACATCTGTAAATCCAGAACAGATGAAAAAGCTTGCAGCAGAATTAAGAGAGGAATTTGACTACATACTAATGGATTGTCCAGCAGGTATTGAGCAGGGATTCCAAAATGCGATTGCCGGTGCAGACAGTGCATTAGTAGTAACAACTCCTGAAGTTTCAGCTGTCAGGGATGCAGACCGTATTATTGGTCTGTTAGAAGCAAACGAAATGAAGAGTACCCATCTGATTGTAAACCGTTTAAGATCCGATATGGTAAAACGTGGTGACATGATGTCAAGCGATGATGTTGTAGAAATTCTTGCAGTGGATTTAATTGGTGTTGTGCCAGACGATGAAAATATTGTAGTTTCCACGAATCAGGGTGAACCACTTGTTGGTAATGACACTCTCGCTGGACAGGCCTACATGAATATTTGCAGACGTGTAATTGGGGAAGAAGTACCACTTCTCGATTTAAGCGGAAAGAGTGGCCTTATGGCAAAACTTGCGTCGATATTCAAAAAAAAGTAGGAGGGGATTAGATGGGATTTGCTGATTTTTTCAGACGAAAATCTTCAGGCAATGTGGCGAAAGACAGATTGAAACTGGTTCTGGTTTCGGACCGGGCAAACTGTTCGCCGGAAATTATGGAGCAGATAAAAAATGATATTATAAAGGTAATTTCTAAGTATGTGGAAATTGATGCGGAAGGTTTGGATATTAAAATAACCCAGACAGAATCCGAAGGAAACAACGGAACTGTTCCTGCATTATTTGCCAATATACCAATTAAAGACCTGAAAGCTCCTAAAAAATAAGGATGATTATTCATGTTTCAGTTTAAACAGTATAATTGGAAACGCATAAACGTTTCTTTGGTTATTACAGTAATGATACTATGTATGGTAAGTGCATATATAGTAAGGTGTGCTGCAGATAAGCAGTTTAAAAGCAGTTATTTTAGGGGGCAGATAATTGCAATGATCGCCGGTCTTTTGATTATTGTAGTTGTATCTTTGATAGATTATCATTTTATCTGCCGATTTGTTCCGGTTTTCTATGTTGCAACAACAATAATGTGTGCAGCTACAAAATTTTCACCGCTTGGAACAGATTTGGATACGAACTCCTGGAGGTGGCTGAAAGTTGGATTTAACTTACAGCCTTCCGAGCTTGCCAAGATAGCCTTAATTCTTACGCTGGCAGTTTATTTTTCAAGCCGGCGGGAAAAAATGGACAAACTAAGCACATTGGTGCTTGCCGGGGTCTTGACGATGCTGCCTACTATGTTTATCATGGTGCAGTCTGATTTATCATCCAGTATGGTAATGCTTTTCATTTTTGTAGTATTAACTTACGCATCTGGGTTAAGCTATAAGATAATAGGTGCAATTGCGGCTGTTGTTGTTCCTGTTGGCGGGGCTCTATTATGGTATATCCAGCAGCCTTGGCAGAATCTATTAAAAGGTTATCAGTATAAAAGAGTTATGAGTTTCCTAGATCCGGGAAAATATGCACTTGGTGAAGCGTATCAGCAGATTGGTTCTATTTCAGCCATCGGCTCTGGAAGGTTATTAGGAAAAATATTTACGGATTCGACAGGAAACCGAAATTATGTTAAAGTAGATGTAAGAGAAAGTGATTTCATTTTCACAGTAATTGGAGAAGAACTTGGATTTATAGGAAGCTGTATTGTTCTTCTGCTTCTGGCAATTGTCATTATAAAATGTCTGATTGCTGCGAAAAAAGCAAAAGATTATTTAGGCAGAATGGTGGCATTAGGAATTGCTTCTATGTTTATGTTTCAGATTTTTGCAAATGTAGGGGTTGCTACGAGACTGCTGCCTAACACTGGACTGCCTCTTCCGTTTTTAAGCAGAGGTATGAGTTCAATGTTAAGCTGTATGATTGGAATTGGTATAATAATAAATATTGGTTTGCAGTCAGGGAATGGCTCCCGAAGTGGTTTTTCGATGAATGATTATAACTAAAAGGGGGAATTGATTTGAACATTGGTTTAATTGCACATGATGCAAAGAAAAAACTGATGCAGAATTTCTGCATCGCATACCGTGGAATCTTAAGCAAGCATGAGATTTACGCAACAGGAACAACAGGAAGACTTATTGAAGAAGTAACGAATCTGACTATTCATAAATATCTGGCAGGTCATTTGGGTGGAGAGCAGCAGCTTGGTGCCCAGATTGAGCATAATGATATTGACTTGGTTATTTTCATGCGTGATCCTCTGACCCAGAAATCCCATGAACCAGATGTGAATTACATTTTACATTTATGTGATACACATAATATCCCTCTTGCTACAAATGTTGCAACAGCAGAACTTTTAGTAAAGGCATTGGATCGTGGAGATTTAGATTGGCGTGAAATTTTAAAATCTTAAGAGCATCTTAGGATTTATCATAAGATTTTGACATTTGTCTATCAGGAAAAGAATTCCTGGTAGATTGGAGGATTGGAAATGAAGAAGAAAGCTGTCTGTCTGCTTATCTGCACCACGCTTTTCTTAAGTGGATGTGGAAAGCAGACACCGATGATGTCCTATCAGACCAAGGACGACACATTTACCGTACTTTCTCAGGAAGAAGCCGGCAGCAATCTGCTGAGTAGAGATGTCTGTGTTATTCCAAAAGAGGAAACAAAAGATACAGATAAGAATCTAACAGCAGAAAGTGCCCTTCTGGTCGATGTGACAGATGATAAAAAGGTTTATGCAGAGAATGTGTATGAAAAACTCTATCCTGCAAGTATTACAAAGATTGTAACAGCACTGGTCACATTGAAAAATGCGAAGCTGGATGATGAGGTTGTGATTACGAAAGATGCAGCCAATATTACAGAACCAGGTGCGAAACTTTGTGGTTTTCAGGAAGGAGATAAGATTCTCTTAAAAGATCTTCTCAGGGCATTTCTTGTCTACTCTGGTAATGATGCAGGTGTTGCACTTGCAGAACATGTTGCCGGCAGTGTGGATGAATTTGCAGAATTAATGAATAAAGAAGCTGAAAATATTGGAGCGTCTCATTCTCATTTTGTAAATCCACATGGACTTCATGATGATAATCATTATACAACTGCTTATGATATCTATCTGTTTTTCAATGAACTAACAAAATATGATACATTTGTTGATATTGTAAATTCTGGCCGTGTAACGGTTTCCTATGAAGATAAGGCAGGGAAAAAGCAGACAAAAACGTTTGAAAGTACTGACCGCTATCTAAATGGAAAAATGAATCCGCCGGCAGGTGTTACAGTAATTGGTGGAAAAACTGGTACAACCAGTAAAGCCGGTTCCTGTCTTGTATTATACAGTGAGGGAAGCAGTGGACACCGTTACATTTCAGTTGTATTAAAAGCACAGAGTGGAGATGATTTATTTACTCAGATGAATTATCTTCTTGGGATGATAAAGTAGAGTGATAAATATGCTCTGGCATTCGTATAATATAATAAACCTTATGGCAGGTCATAGGGATGAGGGAAAATCTATTTTTGGATTACATGAAATAATGACAATAAGGAGGAGCGTATATGGTACAAATTATTGCAGGTGAAATGGGGAAAGGAAAAACAAAGGAAATGTTACGGATGGTAAATGATGACGTGCTCCATACAGATGGAAGTATTGTTTATCTGGATAAGACCAATAAACATATGTATGAGCTTTCCAATCGGGTCAGGCTGATTAATGTAAAAGATTATCTGACTGGCGGATGTGATGAATTTATCGGGTTTCTCTGTGGGATTGTTTCACAGGATAATGATCTGGAAAAAGTATATGTAGACAGTCTTTTGAAAGTAGCTTGTGTGGAGGAAGAAAATCTTCCATCATTCCTTGAAAAGCTGGATTGGATTTCCAGCCGTTTTTCCATTGATATGATTTTAAGCATTTCTTTGGATAATACTAAGATACCAGACTCCTTTCAGCAAAAAGTTATTATTTCTTTATAAAATTATGATTTAAAGAAGGGCCGGCACCGCGTTGTGTGCAGAGCCCTTTTCTCATGTGTTTTTCTTAAAATTCCTTAGTTGTTGGAGCAGATTTTGCTAAAGAAACTAAGCGAATACAATCCAGCAATTCCAACCAGTCCATAGATGACTCTGGACAGCCATGACATACTTCCAAAGAGTACACTCACAAGATTAAAGTCAAGAAAGCCGATTAACAGCCAGTTAATCGCTCCAATAATGACCAGTACTAAAGAAATACAATCGATTGCTTTCATATTTTTGGCCTCCTTTATTATCTAGCGATATAGATATTGTTTCCAATGAACGTAGAAATATACAGAAATTAAAAATAGGACTTTAAAAATATTAATAAAACAAGTATAATGATAAGAGCATATGTAAGGATGCATATGAGGAGGTTTACAGTTGAGCAGCAGAAATGGAAATGTGATAAAATATAGAAAACGAAAACGGATAACGCTTGGTTCTGTTATCTTTTTGTTTATATTTGTCTATATGGTGATTATTTTTGTGTCTTATTTTTCCAGGAAACATCTTTCCATTTATGAAGTTGTGGAAAAAGAGATTGCAGATGATGATACCTGTCAGGGTATTATTCTAAGAGATGAAAAAGTTTATACAAACGATCAGTCAGGGTATATCAGTTTTTACGTAAGAGATGGTGATAAAGTAGCAAAAGCGTCTACTGTTTATGCAGTAGATGAAAGCGGTAAAATATATGATATGCTGGCATCTTCCGAGACAACTCAGGTGCTTTCCGATAGTGATAGTACTAAAATTCGGAATTATATCCGGACATTTCAGAGAAATTTTCAATACAGTACATTTGATAAGGTAGAAAATTTAAAATATAATGTAGATAAAACGCTGCTGGATTACACGAATCTGGCATTATCGGATGCTATGAAGGACTTGATGAAAGAAAATGACAAAGGCACAAAGCTTACTATGGTAAAGGCAAAGCAGCCAGGAATTTTCACTTCTGTTATTGATGGACTGGAAGAGATTTCACAAGATTCTGTAACGACGAAGACGTTTGAGAAAGAAATTAATAAAAGCAATGTGACTACAGAAAAAGCAGTTACTGCAGGTACCAGTGTGTACAAGCTTGTAACCAGTGAAAAATGGTCCATTATCCTGAATCTTTCGAAGGAACAGTATAAAAAACTATTCCAAAAAGCTGAGGATGCAAAAGAAAATAATATAACTCCAAAGATTCAGATTCGTTTTACAGAAAATGATTTGGAAATGACTGTTCCGTATGAAGTATATACGAAAGGTGGCGGCTATTTTGCAAAGCTGACACTGGATAAATATATGGGAACGTTTATCGATGACCGCTTCCTTGATATTCAGATTGTATTCCATACAGCAGAAGGACTTAAGATTCCAAAGAGTGCAGTACTTGAGAAGAAGTTTTATGTTGTTCCAGCCAGTTATCTTACAGCAGGAGGGGATGATGACAGCCTTGGTGTTGTAAAACAGGTTACCAGTGAAAAAGGGAAGCTTACGTATGAATTTACAAAAGCCGACGTAATTTCCAAGGACGATGAGTATGCTTACATAGAAGGCTCAGGTTTCAAGGCAGGAGATGTAATACAGAATTCTAAAACCCAGGAAACTTATCAGATTGGCAAGACCAAGAAGATGACAGGAGTCTATAATGTAAACAAAGGTTATTGCGTATTTCGTCAGATTGAAAAGGAATATGAAAATGACGAGTATTTGATTGTTAAAAAAGGTACCTACAATGGACTGTCTAATTACGACCACATTTTATTAGATGTCTCTACTGCTGGGGAGAATGAAATTATAAAATAAATAAGATAAGACTAAGGAGTTGATCGTATGATCCATGAAAATCTTAAAAGTGTTGAAAAACGTATTGAGGAAGCTTGTAAGAGGGCTGGACGAGATAGAAGTGAAGTAACATTAATTGCTGTCAGCAAAACAAAGCCGGTTTCAGATGTGGAAGAAGCGATGAAAGATGGTATTGTTGACTTTGGCGAGAATAAAGTTCAGGAAATAGTGGATAAATACGAAGTGATTGAGAAAAAACTGAACTGGCATATGATTGGCCATCTTCAGAGAAATAAAGTAAAGTATATTGTGGATAAGGTATGTTTGATTCATTCCGTCGATTCCATTCGTCTTGCTGAACAGATTGACCATGAAGCAGCGAAAAAGAATCTTGTATGTCCAATTTTAATCGAAGTAAACGTAGCCGGTGAAGAATCCAAATTCGGCGTATCTACCGAAGAAGCCCTTTCTTTAATTCAGGAAATTTCTAAACTGAACCATGTAAAGGTAGAAGGTCTTATGACGATTGCTCCATTTGTTGATAATCCGGAAGAAAACCGCGTGCATTTCAAGACTTTAAAGAATTTACAGGTTGACATCAAAAGTAAAAACATTGATAATGTAAGTATGGATATTCTTTCAATGGGAATGACTGGAGATTTTGAAGTGGCGATTGAAGAAGGTGCAACTATGGTACGTGTAGGAACGGGGATATTTGGAAAAAGAAATTATGATATAGGAGTTTGATAAGAATATGGCGAATATGATTAAAAATTTTCTTGGTTATTTCAAGCTGGGAGACGAAGAAGATTACGAAGATGAATACATGGATGACTACGATGATAGAGAACACACAAGAAGTGAAAAAGAACGTATCAGAGAAATGGAGCGTTCCCAGAGGATGGATGCTATCGCCGAGAAGAGATTAAACCGAAGACAGGGAAAAGATGTTGATGTACCTGAGTTTCAGGAAAGCCGCCGTGAGAAATCGCTGCGTTCTGAACGAACTTCCAATAATAAGATTGTGCCTATTCGGACGAACTCAAGAGGTCTTGAAGTCTGTATTATGAAGCCTTCTACATTTGAAGATTCACAGGAAATCTGTGACATGCTGTTAAGCGGCAGAGCAGTTGTTGTGAATCTGGAAGGATTTGATCCGGATGTAGCCCAGAGAATTATGGACTTTATTTCTGGTGCAGTGTATGCTGTTAGTGGAAAACTGCATCAGATTTCCAGATATATCTTTATTTTCTCACCAGATAATATCGATATTTCTGGTGACTATTTAGATCTCGTACCAGTTGACGGACTGGGAGTGCCGACTATAAATAAAGAATTTTAGACAGGATTTTGCCTGCCTGATAGAAAAATAAAAATGTGAAAAGACTAGAGAGTCCATTTTGGCTCTCTATCTTTCTATTCATTACTAAAAGACTGAAAAAACCAGAAAGCGACAGCAGAAAGGAAAAAATGACACAGGAAAAAGAAGAATTGTTATTAAAGAACAGACTGGTCGAGCTGGCAAAGAATGCTTACTATAAAAGCCTCATTCATTATACCGGATTTCTTAATTTAAACGATCAGAATATTTTATTCCAATCAATAAGAGAAATGGAAGCAGTAAAAATTTCTTCCTGGGGTGGTTATGAACTGGCAGAACGGAAGATGTTTGCTTTTGAACCTAAAGAGTGTTATGAGGAAAAACAGTATCCGTTATGTGCCATTAAAGTAGAAGTGATAAACAGGAAGTTCAGCGATGAATTAACCCATAGGGATTATTTGGGGGCAATTTTAAATCTTGGGATTGACCGAAGCAAAATCGGTGATATTCTGGTAGAATTTCCGAAAGCTTATGTATTTTGTGAGGAGAAAATAGCCGGTTTTCTGGTAGACAGCCTGATGAAGGTAAAACATACACAGGTGAGGGTTACACTGGAAGAGCCGGGACAAGTAGATATTACACCAAAATTTCAGGAGATAGAGGGTTCTGTATCATCATTAAGGCTGGATGCACTGCTTCCCGTAGCCTTAAAAGGGTCAAGAAGCAGGCTTTCAGGACTGATTGCAGGAGAAAAAGTGTATGTCAATGGAAGGCTGGTAACATCCAGTAGTTATATTGTGAAAGAAGAGGATGTGGTTTCTGTTCGTGGATTTGGAAAATTTATATTTAAAGAAATTGTAACAGAAACAAAAAAAGGAAGATTTTATATTTTAATATACAAATATGTTTAGGAGGAGTTTTTATGCTGACACCAAAAGAGATTCAGGAAATAACATTTAAGTCGGGAAGAGGCTATAAGAAAGAGGATGTCGATGCGTTCTTAAGGGGAATGTACCATGATTATGAAATCATGTATCGGAATAATCAGGAGTTGAAAGATAAAATCAGCACACTAAGTGACGGAATTCAGTATTATAAAAACCTTGAAAAGACTTTGCAGAAATCTCTTATTTTAGCAGAAAAGACATCGGAGGAGACGAAAGAAGCTGCTCAGAAGCAGGCTGCCATTATTGAACGGCAGGCAAAACTGAATGCAGATAGGATTCTTACGGATGCCAGAAATGAATTAGTTGAAATTGAACGAAGGATTAATGAATTAAAACAAAACTTTGAATTATATAAAACACAGTTTAGGCAGATTACAAAGGCACAGTTGGAATTATTGGAAAGTGATCATTTTTCTATTGTCTTAAAAGAACACAATATTGAACTTTACAGTGAGAAAGAGAAGAAGGAAGAAAAGGAAGATTTCAAAGAACCTGACTTTACAGAAACTTTAGAAGAAAATTTAGAATCCATTCATTCGGAAACAGAAGAAAAAGAAGCAGAAAAGAAGCTGGCTCAGGCAGTTACTATGGAAGAAAAACCAGCAGCTGTAAAAGAAGAGGCTGTTACAAAGCCAGAGAAAGAATCAAAGGAACTGGCAGAAGATGAGGCTGCACCAGTAAAAGAAATTCTTGAATCTGTAAAAAAGAACATGGAAGCCATGAAAGCTGATGTTTCTTCTATGCAGGAAGATGTAAAATCTGCACAGGATGAAATGAGTGCTCCTGCAGAAGAAGCTTTGAAAGAAGAAGTATCATCGGATACTAGCGATTTAGAAATCAAAATGCTACAAAAACTGTTAAATGATATTAAGAAGAAAAATGTAACGGATTCAGGAAAGGATGAATTCGAATTTATTTCGACAGATACAGAAGAATAAAAGAGCCGGGAGGGTAACGAGTGATGGGAAAAATGTTAGAAGTAAAAGCAAACGGTGTTCACATCTATAATATTATGTTTGAAAAGGATTACGGACGTCTTTTGGAAGTATTCGAACAAATGGAAACGAAGAACCACAGAATCTGTGTCGTATCCGATTCCAACATAAGCAGATGTTTGCTGGAGGAAGTGGTACAGGCATTGAAGCCTTCTGCAAAAAAAGTTGTCAGTTATGTATTTTCAGCTGGTGAAGAATCAAAAAATTTAGAGACCGTGCAGGGACTTTATGAATATTTGGTTTTAGAGAAATTTGATCGAAACGACATTTTGGTTGCACTAGGCGGTGGTGTTGTCGGAGATTTGACCGGTTTTGCTGCAGCAACCTACCTTCGTGGAATTCGTTTTGTACAGATGCCAACATCTCTGCTTGCCATGGTTGACAGCAGTGTTGGAGGAAAGACAGGCGTGGATTTCTTAAAATATAAGAACATGGTAGGAGCATTCCATCAGCCAAAAGCAGTTTATATTAATCTTTCTGTGTTAAAGTCTCTTTCTGAAGAACATTACTTTAATGGATTTGGAGAAGTAATAAAATATGGTATGATTCAGGATGCAGAATTTCTCCAATGGATTAAGGAGCACGTAGAAGAAATCCGTCAGCATGATTTAGAGGCACTGGTTCATGTTGTATATAAAAGCTGTTTTTATAAACGTGAAATCGTAGAACGGGATCCAAAGGAAAAAGGAGAACGTGCCTTACTTAATTTTGGACACACTTTGGGACACTCTATTGAAAAGGCATCTTCTTTTGGACTGCTGCATGGACAATGTGTCTGTCTGGGAATGGTGGCAGCAGCGTATATTTCCATGAAACGTGGTTATATAAAAGAAGAGAATTTAAACAGTTTGGAAGACCTGCTAAAACAACTAAATCTTCCAGTACGCATCAGTGGCTATGATGCAGATGAAATTATTGCAGGTACGAAGAATGATAAAAAAATGGAAGCAGGAAAAATAAAATTTATCCTGCTTAAAGAAATAGGAAAGGCTTATATTGACCATACAGTTTCTGACGAGGAAATGAAGGAGTCTCTTTTTTACCTGATGGGAAAGTAAGAAAACAGGAGTAATAGAATGAAATATATTAAAGCCGTAATCGGCGTAATAGTGTTGGTTGTTCTGGATCAGCTGACAAAATTCTGGGCAGTCAGTGCTCTTAAGGACAAAGAGGCAGTTTCTGTGATAAAAGGTATATTTGAACTGCAGTATCTGGAGAACCGTGGTATTGCGTTTGGGATGTTTCAGAATAAATATCTGATTTTTATTTTGTTTACAGTGATTATTCTGGCGGCAATCGCATATTTTTATGTAAATCTTCCAAATACCAGACGGCTTATCTGGCTTCGCTTTTGTCTTGTTCTTTTAGCAGCAGGTGCGATTGGAAATCTAATTGATCGCATTGTGAATAATTTCGTAGTTGATTTTCTATACTTTAAATTGATCAATTTTCCAATTTTCAATGTAGCAGATTGTTATGTAACCGTCTCTATGATAATACTAATTTTTTTAGTGCTGTTTTATTACAAAGAAGATGAAATTACAATAGGAAAGAAATAGACAGGAGTAGTTATGAAAGAAAGAGAAATTGTAGAATTGCAGGTATCGGAGGAGACAGCGAAAGTACGTATCGACAAGTTTTTGTCGGATGAGTTTTCTGATATATCCAGATCATATATTCAGAAGCTGATTAAGGATGGAAATGTAAAAGTAAACAATAAGCCGGTAAAAGCAAATTATAAGACTGTAACTGCTGATAAAATTGAATTTGAAATGCCGGAGCCAGAGGAACTGGATATTGTTGCAGAAGATATTCCATTGGACATTCTTTATGAAGACGAAGATATTATTGTTATTAATAAAGGAAAAGGCATGGTAGTGCATCCTTGTGCAGGACATTACAATGGGACGATTGTAAATGCATTGCTTTACCACTGCAAGGATCAATTGTCTGGAATTAACGGTGTTATGCGTCCGGGAATTGTTCACCGGATTGATATGAATACAACGGGAGTTATTGTTGTCTGCAAAAATGATAAGGCACATGCCCATATTGCGGCGCAATTAAAAGAACATTCAATTACCAGAGAGTATCATGCAATTGCTTATAACCATTTTTCACAGGCATCTGGCATAGTAGATGCTCCAATTGGAAGACATCCGGTGGAAAGGAAAAAAATGGCAGTTAACCACCGCAATGGAAAACGTGCCGTTACTCATTACCAAGTGATTCGAAACCTAAAACAGAATTTTTCCTATATTTCCTGTCGTTTAGAGACAGGGCGGACCCACCAGATTAGGGTTCATATGGCAAGCATTAGTCATCCGCTTTTAGGAGACGATGTGTATGGACCGAAGAAATCCAGTTTTAATCTGCAAGGACAGGTACTCCATGCAAAAACCCTTGGCTTTATTCATCCATCAACTGGAAAATATGTAGAATTCGAGGCACCGCTGCCAGAATACTTTATGAATCTGTTAAAAAAATTGGATTATTAAAGAATTAATCGTAACTTATAATGAATACACAACTTGCAGACAGGGGCATTGCAAAGATTTTCTTATTCGGAAATTCTATAATTGTTCCTTATGCAAGTTTATTTTTGCAATTTTCTATAAAAAAATTAGCACTCGTCTATTGACAGTGCTAACAAAAAGTGTTATATTACATATAGAACAAAGATAAAGGTTATCAAGAGTTCAAAAAAAGTTATTTATTGATGATGGTTTCGTGCAGATGCACGTGAATAAGAATGGAGGAATGACTTATGACAATGATGCCTAGTATTTTTGGAGAAGATTTATTTGATGACTGGATGGACTTTCCATTTGAGAAGAACTTTTTTAATGGACAAAATCCACTGTTTGGAAAACGCGAGAAAAATATTATGAAAACAGATGTAAAAGAGACAGAGAATTCTTATGAATTGGACATGGATTTACCAGGATTCAAAAAAGATGAAGTTACAGCAAAATTAGAAAATGGTTATCTGACCATCAGTGCTTCCAAAGGTCTGGATAAAGATCAACAGGATAACGAAGGACACTATATCCGAAAAGAACGTTATTCCGGACATGTCAGCAGAAGCTTTTATGTTGGTGATAGTGTAAGACAGCAGGACATTCAGGCAAAGTTTGAAGACGGAATTCTTAAATTATCTGTTCCAAAAGCAGCACCAACTCAGGTGGAAGAGAATCATTACATTGCAATAGAAGGTTAATAAGATTACCTGCCGGTTATAAAATCGGCAGGTTTTTTATAAAAATTAGGGATCTGCGATTGGTGTAGATGCCTTTTTTAGTTATAAACTTTTTTTGAGTATTGTATTTCTTTGTAGAATATTACGGTTATCTTGACAAATGTCGAAAAAAAAGGTATCATAACTTTAATAAACAAAAGCGTTAAAGCATTAATCTGTAAAATTAAAATTAAAGGGGTAAAGCAAAATGCCAATCACAGAAATACTGGATAATAATTGTAATAAATTTGGAGATGAAATTTGTCTGGTTGAAATTAACCCGGAAGAAAAGGAGACCAGACGTGTAACATGGAAAGAGTATGAATTGATGGAGCCAGATCCAACAACTTATTACCGCAGGGAGATTACCTGGAGTGTGTTTAATGAAAAAGCAAACCGTTTTGCCAATCTGTTACTGGAACGTGGGGTTTTAAAAGGTGATAAGGTTGGAATTCTGTTAATGAACTGTCTGGAGTGGCTGCCAATTTATTTTGGAATTTTAAAAGCTGGTGCAATTGCCGTACCACTTAATTTCCGATATACAGCAGATGAGATTGAATACTGCGTGAATCTGGCAGAAGTAGATGTACTGGTATTTGGACCGGAATTCATTGGCCGTGTCGAGGAGATTGCAGAAGCTATTTCTAAGAACCGTTTATTATTTTTTGTCGGAGATGGATGTCCAAGTTTTGCAGAACATTATAACAGCCTGACCGCAGACTGTTCCAGTCAGGCACCAGATATAAAACTGACAGATGAAGATAATGCAGCGATTTATTTTTCTTCGGGAACCACTGGATTCCCAAAAGCAATTTTACATAATCATGAAAGCCTGATGCATGCAGCAAGGGTAGAACAGAATCATCATGGACAGACGAGGGATGACGTATTTTTATGTATTCCGCCTCTTTACCATACAGGTGCGAAAATGCACTGGATGGGAAGTCTGTTATCCGGCAGCAAGGCAGTTCTTTTAAAAGGAACTAAGCCGGAATTTATATTGGATGCCGTATCAAAAGAAAAATGTACCATTGTCTGGCTGTTAGTACCTTGGGCACAAGATATTTTAGAAGCCCTTGACCGAGGGGATTTAAAATTAGAAGACTATCAGTTGGAACAGTGGAGATTGATGCACATTGGAGCACAGCCGGTACCACCAAGCCTGATTTCAAAATGGAAAAAGTACTTTCCAAATCACAAATATGATACAAACTACGGTTTAAGTGAGTCAATTGGACCAGGATGTGTACATCTTGGTGTAGAGAATATACATAAAGTCGGTGCCATTGGAAAGGCTGGATATGGATGGAACGTCCGCATCGTGGATGAACAGCGTAATACAGTAAAACAGGGAGAAATCGGCGAACTTGCAGTAAAAGGTCCTGGTGTTATGACCTGTTACTATAACGATCCAAAAGCGACCAAAGAAGTAATGGATGATGAAGGTTGGTTATATACTGGAGATATGGCACAGGAAGATGAAGATGGATTTATTTTTCTGGTTGATCGAAAGAAAGATGTTATTATCAGTGGTGGTGAAAACTTGTATCCAGTACAGATTGAGGATTTTATCCGTACAGATGAAAAAGTTCATGATGTAGCAGTTATTGGTCTGCCGGATAAACGTCTTGGCGAGATTGCAGCAGCTATTATTGAACTAAAACCTGGATGTACTTGTACAGAGGAAGAAATGAATCAGTTCTGTATGGCGCTTCCAAGATACAAACGTCCGCATAAAGTGATTTTTGCAGATATTCCAAGAAATCCAACTGGTAAGATTGAAAAACCAAAGCTACGTAAAATTTATTGTGGAGAAAGCCTTGTGGCAGCACAGAACAGAGGTTGATCCTATTTAATATAAAGGTGCAGTTCTTATGAAGAGAAAAAACAGAAGAACTGCACCTTTTTGCTATGTAAAGAAAAGATTTTATTAATTTTACATAGAATTTACACAATATTTTTTGCATCTTAACAATCATCCGATACAATATAAAATATGGTAATCATACCAGAAATTGAGTTTACACAATAAGAAAAGAGAGGTGAAATGTTCTCGGATGAGAACATAAAACATTATGTCAATAACGAATGTCTTCGGATTACTTGGTGGTCTGGCACTATTTATCTTTGGTATGAATCTGATGGGAGACGGCTTAAAACAGATGGCAGGATCTTATCTGAAGAAAATACTGGAAAAACTCACAACAAACCGCGTGGTAGCAATGCTTGTAGGTGCTGGACTTACTGCGTTAATCCAAAGCTCCAATGCAATGTGTGTCATGGTGGTGGGATTTGTAAATGCAGGAGTTATGCAGCTGGAACGTTCCGTTGGTATTTTAATGGGAGCTAAAATTGGTACAACAATTACCGGGCAGCTGATTGCATTTAATATTACTGAAATTGCACCAGTCATTGCATTTGTTGGTGTGGCATTGAATATGTTTTCTAAGAAAAAATCTCATAAGTACTTAGGACAGATTATTGCCAGTCTTGGTGTGTTATTTATTGGACTAGGACAAATGAGTTCTTCCATGAAACCTCTTGGACAGGTTGCATGGTTCCAGGATATGTTGGCAGGACTGAAGAATCCATTACTCGCTGTTATCGTTGGTATTATTTTTACTATTATTATTCAGAGTGCATCTGCATCCGTTGGTGTACTTCAGGTTATGGCAGCCAGCGGTGTAATTGGTTTCCGTCATGCATTTTTTATTATGATGGGTATGAATATTGGTGCCAGTGTAGCACCAGCATTAGCAAGTATTGGCGGACGAAAAGACGCAAAACGTGTAGCACTGATTGTTGTTATATTTGAAAGTTTTGGTATGCTTCTGTTTATGGTGCTTGCACATATTACTCCTTGTGTCAGCTGGATTCAGGCAACATCAGCAGATGCCAGCAGACAGCTTGCCAACGCAAACTCTATTTTCAACATCGTAACAGTTGCAGTGCTTCTCCCATTTGCAACACACCTTGCAAAACTTTCTAAGAAAGTGATTAAGGGGGAAGACGCACAGAGTGAAAGAACTCTGAAGTACATTAATGAAGCTGGATTCCAATCGGCTACTATTTTAATTGAGCAGATTGATGCGGAAGTAAAACGTATGGAAGAACTGGTTCGCGTAAACTTTGTAAATGCGACAAAAACATTTTTCAGCGAGCAGCCATTTGATAGAGAGGTATTTGATGAAGCAGAAGAAACGATTGATTTTCTGAATAAAGCGATTACAGATGCACTGATTCGCTTAAGTTCTATGGAAACAACGGATAAGGACGCAAAACGTATTGCAAATCTCTTCCATGTTATTTCTGATTTAGAGCGTGTTGGTGATCATGCAGAAAATCTGGTTGCTTATGCGAACCGTATTATTGAAGAAAATAGTTCTTTTACACCAGAGGCAGCAGAGGAACTTAAGAAGCTAATTGACATGGTTTATGATATTTTTGAAAAAGCGTGTCAGCATCTGTATGAACCAGATCAATGTACGTATGACTACATTTATCAAATGGAAGAAAATATTGATTTGACAGTGGAACAATATAAAACGAATAACATTAAGCGTTTGAATGGATCTTCCTGCCAATCAAAACTCGGTTTAATTTATGCAGAAATTCTGGTTGATTTAGAGAGAGTAGCAGATCATTCCTTGAATATTGCACAGGCTGCGATTGTAAGATATCATCATACAGCAGCTGCTGCTGTAAAGAAAAAAGCATCTACAGTAAGAGCAGAATCCATATCATAAAGATAAAAGCGTAAAAAGCCTGGTACAGATAAAAGTGTACCAGGCTTTTTGAATATCCGTATAGTATGAAAGGAGATATTGGTTAAATTGAAAAAAATAACAAACTAATATTAATAAAACGAAAAAAATGAGACAAATTATGAAAATCTATAGAAAAGTATTGTGATACCTATTTTGTAGTGTTACAATACATACAATTAAATGCTGGAATACATATTAGCAAAAAAATAGAAAATTACAGTATTGAGAGGTAAAAATGGATAAGCCACATATTATAATTAATGAGAGTAAACTTTTTATAAAAGAGTTAGTTGATCCAATTCGTACTCTTCGTACGAATCTATTAACAAAAAATGAGAACGTTTCTTCAATTGCATTCACCAGCACAACAGCAGGAGAAGGAAAGACAATGCTTTCGTTTTTGTTTGCAATGTCATTGAGCCAGTGTGGAAAGAAAACCGTATGGATAAATTGTGATTTACATAAAGAAAGTAAATTATTTACTTATAAGCCCGAGACTCTAAAGGGTGAAAAGAAAATGGGACTTTCTGAGTATTTAAAAGAAAAATGCGGACTGGATCAGATTATTTATGGATGTAAAGAAAAAAATCTGGATGTAATTCCATCTGGAGAGAAGTTTATGGCAGTTGGAGATTTATTTGAAGAAGAAAATTTTCTTCATTTTCTGAAAGAGATGAAATCAAACTATGATTATGTTATTCTAGACAGTCCGGCGGTGGAGAACCATGTAGAGACCACGATTATTGGCTCTAAGTGCGATGGTATTGTTTTTGTAATTCAACATAACAAAGTGAAGAGGACGAAAGCAGCAGAGGCAGTAGAGATGCTTAAAAATAATAATGGGAATATTGTTGGTGCAGTTTTAAATAACATACCACCGCGTTGATTATTAACTAAAAACGCCTAAATTTTATTTGGGAGAAAATAAAACTAGCGGAGCCAGTGAATGGATTTTTTATGGAAGACAGAACATACGAAAAAATAGATTTTTAGTCCTGTATTTTTTGCAGGTAATATAGAATAATTTATGGTATAATACTATCTATGTAAATCAAATATATAAAAGAAATTTACAAAATATTTACAGATAGTTTCAAAAAAGCCTAAAAACAAGATGTGGAGTTGACAAAAAACGTGCTTTTTAGATTTATCTATTATATGTTATTCTTGATAAGCCGATATAAAAATATGCTAATAAGAAACAATTTATACAAGATGATGAAAATATCAGGTATAAGAAGAAGCTGGATTAGAGGAGGAAGATATGGACAGCAGCAAAAATACAGAAGAGATACAAATTGATGTTGGGAGAGTATTCAAAAAAATATTTCATTTTTCTCCATTTATTGTTCTGACCGTTGTTCTGATAGGAGTTGTTACATATAAACATTATGCCAATAATAACAAAGCACTTTATAGCAGTTCTGGGAAGATTTATATTATTGATGAGAACAATGGAAAAGAAATTAAAGTTTCATTGGAACAGTTGGATATTGGAAATATGCTTGTAATGGATTACAAAGAATTGATTGTAAGCCGTGGAGTACTTGAACGGGTTGTACAGAATCTTTCACTGAATATCAGTTATACGGAACTACAGAAAAGAATTACAGTCAATAATCCGGAAGATACACGTATTATTGATATTACACTTCAATATGATGACAGAGAGCAGATACAGGAGATATTGAATGAAGTAGAAAGAGTAACCTGTAAAGTCCTTTCAAAAAAATTAGGGACAGAAGATCCGACGATTTTGGAAGAAGCATCGGAACCACAAATGTATTATTTATATTCTCCCAAAAAATATGCTCTTATTTATGGTATGGGAATTGGAGTTTTGATGGCAGGAACAGTCGGGGCATGGGAGATTCTGAATAAAAAACTTCGATATGAAAGTGATATTGTAGAATATCTTGGCATAGAAGTTTCAGGAAGCATACCACGTATATCAGGTAGAAGAATGAAATAATCAAACAGGCATAAGAGCAGTGAAGCTGCTTTTTAATTTTAATAAGAACAAAAGAAAAAGAAGGGAAGTGGAAGGCATCATAGAGATAGAAGTACGTATGTAGATAAAAAATAAATAGGGAAGGTGTATATCTATGATAAGGCGAAATAAACGGTTCCTTTTTATAGTAATGTTAGGGGCAATTGCAGTTATTATTTTAGAATCTATAAGAGTGATATCAATTCGGAAAATGGATAAGGCAGTAGCTCCAAGTCAAATCGTCAGTGAGATTGATTATGCAGAAGAAATTTTAGATGGTATTCCAGCACAGTCGAGACAATTCCAACTGATTGGATTTGGAATTGTAGTCCTGCTGGGAGTTTTGGTATTTACGCCATGTGTTATTTTTGCTTCCAGAAAGAATATGATACATATAAAATTATTTCAAAAAAAGCATGAGGAATCTGCTAAGGCCGCAAAAAAATATGCATTATAGTTTGATTGGAATTTTGTTATAAAAATACAAAGGTGAAATAGGAGTGTTCATATTGGATTATGATAAGAGTCATGTAATCAGAAAGCAATTGTTCTTAATAGATTGGGTTATTGCGACTTTTGCCTATTATACAGCAGCCTGCATCCGATACGGGTTTCAGAATGTGAATCCAGGAGTTTTATATCAGGGTTTTTCCTATATTGTGATGGTACTTATTCTATTGATCCTGGCATTTTCAACAAAAACGTCAGAGACATTCTTTATTCGTGGATTTAAAGATGAACTTTATGAAGTAATAAAGATGGATACAATGCTCATATTTGCAATTGCAGGTATCCTTCTGTATCATAGAAGAGGTGTATTTTATTCCAGACTGTTTCTGATTTACTTTTATTTTACATATCTTCTATATGATTATATTGTCCGGCAGTATGGTAAACTTATTATAATTATGCGCTATCGGAAAAAGAAATATCGAAAAAATGTTATGATTGTTGCAACCAAAGACCGTATTCGGACGATATTGGATAATATGAAAAATAATGAAAATGCCAGTGACGTTGATAAAGGAATTACCGGGATTATTTTAGTTGGTGAGGAAAAGCCTGTTGGTTCGATAAAAGGTATTAAGGTTATGGGGAATGAAAAAAATGCAATGGAAGTAATAGCACAGCAGATTGTAGATGAAGTGTTTATCAGTGTGCCGGGAGAATATCAGGAACTGGTGAAAAAAATGCTTGTAGACATTAAGAGCATGGGAATTTCTGTAAATATCAATGTGCTGGATTATGCTCTTTTTATGAGAAAAAAACAGATTACAAGTTTTGGGGGACTTCCAGTGATTCATTTTTCGAGCCTTATTTATGAGAGACATAGCAGAGTTGTAAAGCGTTTCATTGATATTATAGGGTCTCTGTTCGGTCTTATTGTGACATTTCTGGTTGGGATTGTTCTGGTTCCGATGATTAAGATAGAATCGAAAGGTCCTGCAATTTTTTCTCAGATTAGAATCGGACGGAATGGACGAAAATTCCGAATGTATAAATTCCGTTCCATGTATCAGGATGCGGAGAAGAGAAAACAGGAATTAATGGAACAGAATGAAATGTCAGGATTCATGTTTAAAGTAACAGATGATCCAAGAATTACAAAAGTAGGAAAATTTATTCGAAAGACAAGTCTGGATGAACTGCCACAGTTTTATAATGTGCTGATTGGTGATATGAGTCTGGTAGGAACCAGACCGCCAACAGTAGATGAATTCACGCAGTATGAACTGCATCATAGAAAAAGAATGGCAATTAAGCCAGGACTCACCGGCATGTGGCAGGTAAGCGGCCGTAGTGATATTACAGATTTTGAAGAAGTAGTAGAACTGGATACCCAATATATTGATAACTGGTCATTAAAACTGGATATAAAAATACTGCTGAAAACATTTGTTATTATCTTTGGAAAGAATGGGGCAAAATAGCATGAAAAGGGTACAGGTGCAGCGTATGGAAAGGGTGGAGAGGTAATGGAGAGAGTTCGTAAGAACGATGAAATGAAAATTGCGATGATCGGCCATAAGCGGATTCCATCCAGAGAAGGTGGAATTGAGATTGTCGTAGAAAATCTCTGCGTAAGACTGGTGAAGCTGGGAAATCAGGTTACAGCGTATAATCGAAAAGGTCATCATGTCAGTGGAAAAGGATTTGATGATTTTGTTAAAAAGGAAAAGAGTTATTGTGGAGTAAGAATAGTAACAGTTCCTACTATTAATAAAAAGGGTCTGGCAGCATTGGTTTATAGTATTCTGGCATCATTTCGTGCTTTATTTGGAAATTATGATGTGATTCATTTTCATGCAGAAGGGCCATGCATTATGCTTTGGCTGCCGCATTTGTTTGGAATTCGTACAATTGCTACAATCCATGGGCTTGACTGGCAGCGTTCCAAGTGGGGGGGAATAGCATCTTGGTGTATTAAGACAGGGGAAAAGGTTGCTGCAAAATATGCAGATGAAATCATTGTATTAAGTAAAAACAATCAGAAATATTTTGTGGAACAATATGGAAGAAAAACCAATTTTATACCAAATGGAATTGAAAAGCCAGAGAATAGGGCCTGCAATTTGATTCGGGAAAAATGGGGACTTGAACAGGATGAGTATATTTTATTTCTTGGACGTATTGTTCCGGAAAAAGGCCTCCAATATTTAATTGAAGCCTATATGCAGGTAAAGACAGATAAAAAACTGGTTATAGCCGGTGGAAATTCAGATACACAGTCTTTTATGAATGAGATGATAGAAAAAGCATCATCGGATAAACGAATTTTATTTACCAATTTTGTAGAAGGAGAAACGCTGGATGAACTTTACAGCAATGCATATCTATATGTACTGCCTTCCGACTTGGAAGGAATGCCATTAAGTCTTTTAGAAGCTATGAGTTATGGAAACTGCTGTCTGGTATCTGATATTCCTGAGTGTACGGAAGTTGTGGAAGACAAGGCACCTCTTTTCCAGAAAAGCAATGTGACAGATTTAAAGACACGTCTGGAAGAACTGATTGCAGATGAAAAGCTGGTGCAGTCTTATAAAGAGCATTCTTCTGAATTTATCTGTCAGAAATATAACTGGAATGATATTACGAAAAAAACACTAGAGTTATATCGTGGAAATATTCTGAAAGATGGACAGTCAGAAATAGAATTAAATGAGGTGAAAAGATGATTCGAATTTTACATTCTGTAAGCAATATGGATCGGGCAGGAATTGAAACGATGCTTATGAATTATTACCGTAATATAGATAAGAACAGAATGCAGTTTGATTTCTTATGCAATAAGACGAAACCAGGTGCGTATGACAATGAAATTATTAGTATGGGTGGGAAAATATATCATACACCAGGGCTCAATCCGGCAAAGTATCCGCAATATTTATCTTATATGCAAGCACTGTTTCAAAAGCATCCAGAATATCGTATTATTCATGCACACAATGGAGCTTTTGGCGTTTATGCACTGCATGCAGCAAAAAAGGATGGTATTCCGGTCCGTATTTTTCATGGACATGATGCAAAGCTTGCGTTTGACATCAAATGGCCGCTTCGAATTTTCTGTCGCTCCAGACTGCCGTATAATTGCAATTATCATTGTGCCTGCGGCATTGATGCAGCACGATGCTACTATGGTGATGCTGTGATAGACAGGGGAGATTATAAACTGATTCACAATGCCATTGATGTGAATCGTTTTCGCTACAATGAAGAGATACGAAACAGTTTAAGAAGTATGTATCATCTGGAGAAAAAAACAGTGATCGGACATATCGCTAGATTTACAAAACAGAAAAATCATACATTCCTAATTGATATTTTTCAGAAAATCCATGAACAGGATACGAATACCGTTTTAGTTCTGCTGGGAGAGGGAGAACTAATGGAAAAAATGAAAAAGAAAATAAAGAACTGTGGAATAGAAGACTCTGTAATGATTATGGGAAATGTAGCAAATGCCAATGAGTGGTATCAGGCATTTGATGCATTTGTTCTCCCATCTTTATGGGAAGGACTTCCTGTTGTAGGAATTGAATCGCAGATGGCATCTCTTCCATGTATTTTTTCAGATACAGTTACTGCAGAAACGAAGATATCTGATAAAGTTACTTTTTTATCTTTAAAACAAAAGCCGGAAGTCTGGGCATCGACTATCTTAAGTAAAATTAAAGAAAATAAACGTACCGATATGGAAAAAGTCATTACAAAGGCTGGCTATAATATAGCAGTAGAGGCTGCAAAACTACAGTCCTTCTATGAAAGATTAACAGAGGAGCACAAATAGTATGAAAATAGGTATAATAACACATCATTATGTGAAAAATTATGGGGCATTTTTACAGGCACGAGCATTGATGGGAGCAATTGAAGAAAATTTTCCATCTGCAGAGGTAAGCCTGGTAAATTACATAAATCCAAACCACTGGTTTCGGAATATCCTGCATATTGTTCATTTTAAAATCGGGAGAGATAATCTAAAATCCTACCGACAGAAAGTGGGACAGCTGCTCGTTTTTAGTAAATATGAACATTCTCTTCCACGCTCAAAACGTGTACATAATCCAGAAGAAATTGAAAAACTTGGTTATGACGTTCTTATTATTGGAAGTGATGAAGTGTGGAACTTTACTGCTTTAGGATATCATCCACTGAAATTTGGATACGGTTTTTCGAAAAATACGAGTATATCTACCTATGCAGCATGTGCTGGTGCAGTTACCGATGATACACCGATTCCAGACGAAGCAGCCAAAGGACTTGAAAATCTGAATATGATTTCTGTTAGAGATATCTGGAGTCAGAAATTTGTTGCACGTGCGTCTGGGAGAGAAGCAGAGTTGGTTTTGGATCCGACTTTTTTATATAATTTTGATAGGGATATTGATGAGCGGAATATTCAGCCGAAACCATACCGCTATATTCTGATTTATGAATGTCAGCTGACTGAAAAGCAGATTGTAATGCTGAAAAAATATGCAGCAGAACACGATTTAAAAGTAATCGGTGGTGGTAATTATCAGACCTATTATGATGATATTACGATTTCCCTTACACCATATGAGTGGGTAAATCTGTTTCGAAATGCAGAAGCAGTTATAACAGGAACATTTCATGGAACCGTATTTTCTATTAAGTATAAAAAGAAATTTGTTTCTTATCCTACTATGAAAAACAGAATTCTGAAAATTCATTCTCTATTATGCGATTTTCGTCTGGAAGACCGTCTGCTGACACCTGAACATGAAGATGAACTGTTATCTGTTATGTTATCAGAGGTTCCATATGAACAGGCATATCGGAGAATTGAAGCGAAAAAAGAATTCTCCCTTAATTTTCTGAAACAGGCATTGAAAGGCTGCTAAACAGAAGAAGGGAGGAAATGGCTATGCTCGAAAATGAAAAGGACGATATCGTTTTATTTCATGAAAAGAAGGAGTGCTCTGGATGTGGAGCATGTCAGAATGCATGTCCGAAACAGGCAGTTATTATGCAAACAGATGAATATGGTTTTTTATATCCGCACATAAATCCGCTTAAATGTGTAAAATGTGGACTGTGTAAAACAGTCTGTGGTTATCAGAAACAGTCGGATGGAAGAGAGCCGCAGCATGTATTTGCAGGAGCTTCTAAGGATGATAAGATACTGATGAAAACAGCATCGGGAGGAATATTTAGTGTTCTGGCATCTCAGATTCTTAGCCAGAATGGGATCGTCTATGGTGCTGCAATGGAAAAGAAGGATGGAAAACTTGTTGTGCATCATATTGGTATATCCTCGTCTGCTGATTTATGGAAGCTGCAGGGGTCAAAATACGTGCAGAGTGAGACGGGGATGATTTATAAAGAAGTAAAAGAAGCATTACTTCAGCAGAAAAAAGTAGTATTCTCCGGGACGCCTTGTCAGATTGCTGGATTGAATGGATTCTTAGGAAAGAAGTATGAAAATCTATTGACCATTGATATTATCTGTCACGGTGTTCCTGGAGTAAAAATGTTTCAGGATTATATAGAATCTCTGGAACAGCGGATAAAAGGCAGTATTTATGAGTATCGGTTCCGGGAGAAGGAAAAAGGACAGGATATGAGCGGCAGGTTTTTTTATTCCAATCAGAGAAATGCAAAGCGAACCAGAGCAATAGATGGACATAGAGAATCTTATTATAAATTATTTCTGGAAGGCATGACTTATCGAGAGAACTGTTATTCCTGTCCCTTTGCGTCTTCTAAGCGGGTATCCGATATTACTATTGGAGATTACTGGGGAATTCAGGAGCAGCACAAAGAAGAATTACAGTCAAGTACGTTATCGGATGAAAAAGGTATTTCCTGTATTCTTATTCATACAGAAAAGGGAAACCAGGCTTTTCAGAAAGCAGCTGCGAAGTGTGAGTTTTTCCGTTCTGACTTTAGCAAGGCTTCGAAGTATAATGCACAGCTTCGTACTCCAAGCAAGCTTCCAGAAGAGCGTCAGATGATTATGGAAATTTACAAAAATGAAGGGTATCAGAAAGTAGAGCAGTACTTTAAAAAGAAACAAGGTATGAAGCGGTTCTACTATCTAGGACGTTATATTGCACCAAAAGGATTGAAACGTATGATAAAGCAGCTTTTGGCTGTTGGTAGGTGACATATTAGAGGAGGTATTATGAAAAAAGTACTAATTGTAATGACAACTCTTTATAATGGCGGTGCAGAGCGAAGTCTGGTGAATTTCCTAAATGAACTGCCACCAGATAAATATGAGATTGATTTACTGCTGTTTAAGCGGGAAGGAATGTTTTTAGCACAAGTGCCGGAATTTGTAAATATATTGGAAACGCCAGGAAACTTGTACAGGCTGTTTGCAGAACTTCGGAATGCTGGGAGAATGTTTCTGGTAAAGGCAGTTGGAAATGTCCTTTCTTCTATATTTACAAAGGGTATACGAGAGAAGAGAGGATTCCGATGGAATCATTTCTATGGAAAACACATTGAAAATCTAGAAAAGGAGTATGATGTGGCAATTGCTTACCTTTCCGGAGAGGTTTTATATTATGTGGATGAAAAAGTGAAAGCGAAGAAGAAACTGGTATGGATACATAATGATTACAGCACTGCAAATCATCCGAGAAAATATGAATATCAACATCTTCAGAATATGGATGGAATTGTATCTATTTCGGAATTATGTGTAAATATTCTAAAAAAAGAGTTTCCAGAGTTTTCGGATAAAATTTACTATCTTCCCAATATTACATCCTCTGTTGTGCTGAAAAAAAGAGCTTTGGAGTTTTATCCACCGGAGTATAATCCGAAAGATTTGAATATTGTCTCCATTGGAAGACTGGATGAACAAAAAGGATTTGATATGGCTGTTCATGCGGCTGAAATTATGAAGGAAGCTGGACTTAGGTTTAAATGGTATATTCTTGGAAGCGGTGACATGAGGGAACAGTTGATAAAGCAGATTCATTCTGAGGAGGTAGAAGACTGTTTTTACCTGCTTGGAATCAAAGAAAATCCATATCCTTATATAAAAAATGCCAGCATTTTTGTTCAGTCATCTAGATATGAGGGAAAATCCGTTGTGCTGGATGAGGCAAAAATTCTGGCAGTTCCGATTGTTGTCACCTCTTATCCGACTGTTTATGATCAGATGGAGGATGGAGTTGAGGGAAAAATTGTACCAATCAGTTCCGATGAGATTGCGAAGGGGATTCTGGAACTGGCAGGAAACAAAGAGGAAATGCAGCAGTTTGTGGATACCTTAAGAAATCAGGACTATGGAAATCAGGAAGAAATAAAAGGATATGAGAAACTGTTGGATTCCTAAAGCTGTAATAGGAGGAGAAAAGATATGTTAAGTAATAATAGCGTGGTAGTAGACTGGGTGGAAGATGGCAGTTTTCCATTTACAAAATCTATTACTGCGTATTCCAAAGAAGAATGGCAGTCGATTGGAACAAAAAACAGTAAATTAGGTAAGCTTTATACGATTCATTTTGCATTCCAATTATTCCTGCATCGGAAAGAATGTAAGAAAATGGTCTGCTGGCAGCAGATGCATGGAATTATATTCGCTTTTTTCTGTCGTCTGTTTCATGTAAAGAAAACGGTAGACTTGACTGTTATGACTTTTATCTATAAAGAGAAAAGTGGTTTTTTGGGGAAATTATATAAAAGGTTTATTGGTTTTGCAGCAACAAGCTGTTATATTGACCGGATTATCTGTTATTCCAAAAATGAATGCCAGTATTACGCGGATTATTTTCAGGCAGATCGGAATAAATTCTACAATACTGTGCTTGGAATGCCAGATGCTTCGGATGGCTATCAGATTGAAGCTAAACTTCCCACTAAAGAAGGGGGAGGTTATTTATTTGCAGTAGGACGCAGTAACCGGGATTACCCATTTATGGTTCGTGCATTAAAAAATCAGCCTTATAAATCCATTATCGCAGACCGGACCTATAATGGAGAAGCTGGAAATTGTATTGTTCGAAAAGATGTTCATTATGGAAAAGAACTTTACGATTTGCTTTCCAAGTCGTATTGTGTTATCATCCCTTTGGATGATATGAATATTTCAGCCGGACAAACCGTATTTCTGCAGGCAATGATGTTTGGAAAGCCAATTATTGTAACAGGAACCAATACAACCGGAGAATATGTAGTGGATGGTTATAATGGAATTGTGATTAGGAAAAAAGAAGAAGAATTGGTAGAGGCAGTCGAAAAACTTGTAAAGGATCCAGATTATTATAGGCAGATAAGCAGAAATGGGAAAAAGATGTTTTTGGAACATTTTACCACTGAGAGTCTCGGAAGAAGTGTAGCAGAAATCATTTATCAGTAGTTATTTTATAAACGAGGAGGGACGTTATGAAACCATTCTTTAGTATTATAATACCAGTGTATAATGTAGAATCCTATTTGGCAAGGTGCATGGAATCAGTACAGAACCAGACTTTTGCGGATTATGAAATTATTCTGGTAGACGATGGTTCCAAAGACAGTTCCGGAGCGTTATGTGATCAGTATAAAGCCCAGGATGAAAGGATAACGGTAATACATAAAGAAAATGGAGGATTGTCCAGTGCCAGAAATGCAGGGATAGAGAATGCTTCCGGAAGGTACATTTGTTTTGTGGATTCCGATGACTGGATTGCTAAAAACTATTGTGAAGTAATTGCAGGAAAAATAAAAGAAACGAATGCAGATCTTCTAAATTTTCATTACAGTCGTATTTCAAAAGAAGGAACTACCTTGGCACATTCTATTTTCAAACCGGGATTTTATAAAAAGCAGGAAATACGAGAACAGATTATGCCATGGCTGATTGCTCCAGCAGATTTTGCGAATCCAGGAAGGCCTGTTTTTTCAGCATGGTCTCATGTGTATAAAATGGAAGTTATTGAAAAAAATCACATGCGGTTTGTATCGGAACGAGAAATTGGAAGTGAAGATTATCTTTTTAACATGAATTATTATCTGAATGCAGATTCATTCTGTCTGCTGGAAGATAGTCTGTATTTTTATGATCAGCGGGGAGGCAGTCTTACCCAGAGATATCGGAAAAATTTATATGAGCAGAATAAAAAGTTATATTCTTATTATTTGAAGCTGTTTCAGGAAAAGGACCTTTATGAGCGGTATAAAGAGAACTTAACTTCCTTGTATCTTCGTACTATATTTTATGTGGCTATCAACAATGAGTGTAAAATATCAAAAAGTCATACGAAAAAACAGGGAATTCAAAAGATAAAGGAAATTCTTCAGGATACGTATTTGAAAAAGTGTCTCCGGGAATATTCCTGGAATAATACAGGATTGAAAGGAAAAGTGTTCTTGTTTCTGATGCGTTTTCATTGTACTCGATTAATTATGCAGATAAGAAAGAAGCGGATGGAATAAAATATGGCTAAAATAAGAATAAAACCACGTATCCGAATTACTCCACAAGGTTTGATAATTTTTCAGATGATATTCTGTATGTTCTCCAGATTATTAACTTCCATGTCACCGTCGCTGGATAAACTGACATATATGACGCATTTGATTGCAGTTATGCTGCTTTGGTTTTTGTGCCGTTCTAAGTATACTCATGAAAAAACGAGGTATATCCGAGTGGAAAAAATTCTGATATTGATTACGGTAATTGGAGCACTGGCAGGATTTACAATCGTACCAATTGCTACTTATGACGTAATGACAAGCGTATCCATATCGGTATATGTAAAAGGGTGTATTAATTATTTCAGATTTTACATCTTTTATCTGGCATGTATTACTTTTTTAAATGTAGAGCATGTCAAGAAGATGGTACATATTATCTGGGTTGTATTTATTATGAATATTTTTATCTGTTTGTATGAATTTTTTGTACTAGGATGCAAAATGGATTTCTTAGGTGGCTCTTTTGGATATATATACGGTGGAAATTCGGGACTGAATATTCTGCTTTGTGTAGTTACTCCTATAATTGTCTGTGATTACATTCAGAAAAAAATAAGTCAAAAAAAGCTGGCATTTTTTGTGGCGGTTCTTTTATTGATTGCTGCAGCAGGAGAACTGAAAATTTTCTTTATTGAATTTATAGTAATGACAGCTTTTTGTATGATTATGCTGAAACCAAATGCAAATACAGTGAAACTGATTCTTATTAGTATTGCTTTTCTGATTCTGATGGTTAATTTGTTGGATATGCTGTTTCCAGGATCGATGGAAACGCTTTTAAATCCGGAAGATACCACTTCTTATTTAACAAATGGATATGTTACTGGAAGCCTTGGACGTTTTTCTATGTTTGGCCAGCTGGAAAAATTGTTTTATGGTAAATACCCACTGACGAAGTATTTTGGATTTGGACTTGGTATGTTTGATGCTACTTCATCTGCACCGCTTGCAATCCATTATAGTTATCTTCAGGTAGGATGGTTTGGAAATGCCACTATTCTATTAAATAGTGGATATGTAGGATTGATTTCTCTGTATGTATTTCTTATTTGTACACTGGTGCGTGGTTTCGCTGCCTTTTTAAGGGATAAAACAAATACTGTATTGGTTATGTCCATTTCTATGACTGGAATTGCCATTATATGTATGTGGTACAATGCAACGATGTCTTCAGCATCAACAGGATATTTGATGTATTTTCTATTTGCAATTCCGGCAATTTATACGAGAGAAAGAAAAACAGGAAAGGAGAAGATAAATGATTCAGACCAAGGAACAGTTAAAGGAATGTCTGGAGATGGAAAAGAAGCTCTACAGGCGTGAAGGAACCAAAGGGATGATAAGGAATCATCTGGTTCAGGAACATGGGATTCTGATTGCAAAATATGTCCGCCTTCTAAGGAAGTGTTCGTACTATGGAAATCATAAAAAAGGACTTATCAGCAGATGCATTCTTCTTTTTTATGAAAGACGGAGAAATAAACTGGGAAACCGGCTTGGTTTCTATATCGGCGAACATGTCTTTGAAAAAGGACTTATGATTTATCATCATGGCTGTATTATTGTAAATGGAAGTGCAAGGGTAGGGGAAAACTGTCAGCTTCACGGAAGCAACTGCATTGGAAATGATGGGAAAACAGGGGATGCTCCTGTAATCGGCAATAATGTAGATATTGGTTTTGGTGCATCTGTCATCGGAAAAGTGATTCTGGCAGACGATATAAAAGTAGCAGCAGGGGCAGTTGTAGTAAAATCATGTATGGTACCAGGAACCACTTTAGCAGGTGTGCCAGCGGTACCAGTAAAAAGTCATAAAGAAAAATAAATGGAACTACGAAAGAAAGGAATGGTGGTATGAAACAAAAATCGCTGGTTAAAAATGCACTCTTTAACCTGGCATATAAAATATTGAATGTTTTGTTTCCGTTGATTACAACAACATATGTATCTCATGTGTTGATGGCGGATGGTGTAGGAAAAGTCTCCTATGCAAATAATATTGTATCTTATTTCGTGCTGGTAGCAGCACTTGGTATTCCATCTTATGGGGTACGTGAAATTGCTAAGGTCTCGCAGAAAAGGGAAGAGTGCAGCAAAGTATTTTCGGAATTGTTTATTATTAATTTCTGCTCTACGCTGATTTGTACCATTGCCTACTTTGTCATGATAAATTCAGCCTCAGGTTTTAAACGATGTTATGAGCTGTATATTATATTTGGGGTGTATCTGTTCTTCCAGATATTTAACGTAGACTGGTTTTATCAGGGGAAAGAAGAGTACGTATATATTTCTGTGCGAAGTATTATTGTAAAAATGATTTCCGTCGCCTGTCTCTTCCTTTTTGTAAAAGAAAAAGAAGACTTTGATAAGTATGCGATTATTAACTGTATGGGTATCTGTGGAAACTATTTCTGGAATATCATACATATAAGAAAATATGCCAGTCTCACATTTAAAGGACTGAATTTTAAAAGACATTTCCGCTCCATTCTGGCATTGGTTGTCTGTGCATTTGCAAATGAACTATATGCCAAAGTAGATATTACGATGCTTGGTGTTATGACAAATGATAGTGTCGTTGGATATGTCAATAACAGCCATCGAATTATTACCATGGTACTGACGATTACGACAGCAATTTCATTGGTTTTCCTGCCACGGCTTAGTTATTACTATAAAAATGAGAGAGAAAATTTCAATAACCTGTTAAATTATGCAGGGCGTTTGATTATTTTCATATCGGTTCCGTGTTGGCTGGGCACAGTTCTGATAGCACCCAGACTGGTTCCGCTGATGTTTGGTTCCACCTTTATGCCAGCAATTGTAACAACACAGATTTTATCAGGATTGATTCTGGTGCGTGGAATCGGTGATATTTTCTGTTATCAGGTTATTATTTCTTCGGGAAATGAGAGTAAACTGGTTATGCCGTATTGTATTGGCGCACTGCTTAATATTATTCTGAATTATATGACTATCCCGGCATTTTCACAAAATGGTGCCTCTGTTTCGACGGTTATCAGCGAATTTGCAATTAACTGTATGCTGTTTTATTATTCAAGCAAATATGTAAAATTTGAATTAGATAAAAAATTCATGCTGTCTGTTTTTGCAAGTGCGGCTGCATTAGCAGTAGGCGTATTTTTAGTACAGCTTCTGCCGGTAAATATTTTACTGATGATATTATTGGAAATGGCAGCAGGTGCATTTGGATTTATAGTTGTTGCTTATGTTACAAAAAATGCGATTCTTATGGATATTATAGATAAGGTTCTTTCTAAGTTAAAGAGAAGAACCCAGGAGGCATAGAATTATGGAAACGATACTTCATGATGTTCTGGGATGTGTGTACAGCTATGCGGTACAGGCATTTATATTTACTATACTGTTAAGTTTTACGGTATTATTTTTTGAACAGAATGGAAGAAAAAATGCACTTCGCATCTGGCATGATAAATGGAAGGAATCCAATCTATTTGGGCGAAGGCTTTTGTTCTATTTTTACGTATATATTGTTTTGGCAAGGACATTATTTAATCGGACAATGCTATGGGACAGCCTGGATGATGTGCTGGGAGGCTGGTGGCTGGAACGGAATCCAGCCACCGGAAATATGGTCTTTGAGGCACCGGAAAATATACTTTTATTTATTCCACTGATGTTTCTGCTTTTTTTATCGTTTCCGAAGACTGTCTGGAATACCAGCAAAAAGAAGTTAATTGGAAAATCGATAATCATTAGTTTTCTGGTATCTTTTTTTATTGAATCAAACCAGCTGGTTTTTCGAATTGGGACATTTCAGATTTCCGATTTAGTTTATAATACTCTTGGCGGAGTGTTAGGATGTCTGTTCTATTTCTTTGTCAGGAATATGAAGCATACATATGAAAAGAGAAAGCGGTAATAAAAAGAAATCCCTGTCTGTATAGTAGGAGAAGAATACAGACAGGGATTTTTTTGTTGAAATGTAAAATTAAATACCACAATGGATAAAATACATGATAAAATAAAGGAAGAGTAGGGTTCTACTCATGACAGCAGGAAATGACAGATAAGAACGAAAAATATGCAAAATATGGAGGACGAAAAATGATTGAGAAAATTAAGAGCAGCATTGCATCTGTTTTAGAGGAAGATGCGGAGAAAAAAGAATTAACAGAAGATATGGATTTTATCAATGATATTGGGTTGGATTCCCTGCAGCTTATTAATGTTATATTGGATTTGGAGGAACAGTGTGATGTGAGCATTGATTTTGATGAATTTGATTTTGATGAAATACATACAATTAGGCTGCTGGCAGATTATCTGGAGGAATTGATAAAACATGAATCCTAAAAAATATAACGTGTTTGCAGCGAAGTTTAATTCGGAACAGTTCTGGGACAGTAGATTAAGCGTAAAGCTTCCCGCCGTTCGTAACAAAAGACTTGAAAATATTGTACATACTATGGATGAACTGATGTTTGCATTCTGTAAGGGAGAAGAAGATATGGTGTTAACTACTCTTCCGATGAATCAGGATCATTTAGAATATCTTCATTCCATTGGTTTTTCTTTTCAAAACAAATCATTTTATAAAAATATAGAAAAAAATGAGTCAGGGGAATATGAGTATGATGCAGCACAGGCATCGGGATTATCTTTTCAGAAAGGAGGTATCCTGTCTACATATGCAGTGATTCCAGAATATAATGAGTTTGCTGAAAAGATGCATTTGGAATATATGCATCCCGATAAAAAAGCTGTTTCCGATGTAAATTCCAAATTATATTCTACCATAGCAGCAAAAGAACTTGGTTTTAGTAAATATGCGGTGATTGTAAGAAGTGAAGAAGAATTCCTTGAAAATAGTAAAAAAATATTACAGACAACGGGAAGCGTTCTGGTTAAAGAGGAGTATGGTGTGTCTGGCAAGGGAAATCTTCGGATTCAGGATGAAAAGGGATGGAACAGCATTGCCAAGAATATTTCCATGCAGTGTAAGAAGGGAAAGGAAGTTCGTCTGATTCTAGAACCTGCATTTCAGGTGAAACAGGACTTTTCGGTACAATATCGAATTGAGCAGGATTTTGGAAAAGCAGAATTTCTTTCGATTCAGCAGATTTGGAATAAAGACCGTGCTTACAATGGTTCTATTAATGCTGAAAAGGACCTGCTGGAATTTCTAGAGAAGGAGCAGTATTTTGCACTTATGGAGAAACTTTGCGGCAGGCTTTATCAGGATGGTTATTTTGGAGATGTCTGTGTGGACAGTATGATTCTTGATGATAATACACTGGTGCCTATTGTAGAAATTAATGCAAGAAAATCTATGAGTCTTATTAAGAAAAGTCTGGAGAAGAAAATAAATGCATCAGAAACCTGTCTGTTTTATGTAGATACGATTGTACATCCAGAATTGGAATTCTCGGATGTGTTGACGCGGTTGAGTGCTTCTGGGTTTTTGTACACGAAGGAAAAAGGATGTGGCATAATTGTGCTGACCGCTCAGACACTTTTGGTAAATACTTACTTAGGAAGCGGCAAAACCCAGAAGGGAAGAATTTATTTTCTTGGTGTTGGAGAAAAAGAAGAACTGTTATCTTGGATGGAGCAGATAAAAGGAATCTGTGATGCTTTTTCTGAGAAAATGCAATAGAAAAGAGGAGCTGTTGTATGAAGATTGTATTGTTAACATCGGCAATGGGACTTGGAACCTATGTTCCGGCACTTCATCTGTATGAGTATTTAAAATCCAGAGGACATAAGGTATCCATGGAAGTATTTGAACGATATTTTTCAGATGATACAATGGAAAAATATCTGAAAAATAAACAGGAATATCATAAAAGCTTTAAAGTGGCAAAACTAGGACATAAATTGGCAGAGAAAAGACTAGGCACAGTATTGGATGAAGAAACGGAAAAGAAGATTCTGGAATCCTGGAAGCAGTCAGGAGTAGAACGCTTTATTCTGCTATCTGGAAATTGGGTTTCTACCGTGAAAAAATATGGCTCATATTATGAAGAGAAGATAAAGGCAGCAGTGGTTCATATGGATGTAGCTGCACCTCCATCCTGGAAACATTTTGATAATTCAGATCAGTTCTTTCAGGAAATTTTACCGTTCGACGCAGCTGGCGTTCATTACCTTTTTGAAACGCCATTTACCCAAAAGACAGATGAAAAAACAGGAAGCAGTGCCTGTTTCTTTTTCCATGGAGGTGGCTGGGGAATGGGAAATTACCATGCTAAGAAAATGGAACTGGAAAAAGATACAGACAGCACTTTTATTGAACTCGTATATAATGAAACAGAAATGGAAGAAGACATAAGAACAAACTATTATCTGATGGATCAGAATTGGAAGCCTTGGCTGCCACAAGAGTCTGGAGCATTTTCTTTTCCGGTTATGCTGGATGGAAAATCTGGAGTGAAATTAGATAATCAGAATATGCGGGGACTTTATGAAATCTATGCGGATTGTAATGCCATTATCAGTAAGCCCGGTGGAGGAACCATATTGGATTCTATGATTACAGGGACACCAATTGTATTTTTAGAGCCGGTTGCCTCTCATGAGAAGAAAAACCAGGAAGCCTGGGAAGCTCTTGGAATGGGCATTTCCTTCGAGAAATGGAAGGAGACAGGATATTCTTTGAATACATTGCAGAAAATCCGACAGAATATACAGGAAAACTGTGCCGGGAAGAAAGGCCTTGGTGCGCATTTGGAAGAGGTATTGAAATAGGGGGGTACATATGAAGCAGCCAAAAACATTGAAAAAATTATCAAAAGGGGAAGCTGTGATTCTTGCAAAGACGGCAAAGAATATGTCTATTGTGTCTAAAGGAATGCGGGAGAATCCGGAATTTTCAACGGAACTTCCTTATATATTAGGATTTAAGCTGACGAATCGGTGTAATCTTAGGTGCAAAACCTGTTATGAATGGAATGAGCAGGGATATCATCATAACATGACTGACGAAATGAAGAATCAAGAACTGGATATTGAACTGTTTGATAAGGTTATGAGAGAAACAAGTAGTGTAAAATCCAATGTGTATCTTTGGGGTGGCGAACCATTGTTCTATCATGATTTTACTAAACTTTCTTATATTATGGAGCGGGAAAACAGAATTTCCGCCATGTGTACTAATGGAATTCTAATTGAGCCTCATTTGGATGATATCCTGCGGTTTGATCATAACTTAGAACTTTTAATTGCAGTGGATGGATTTGAAGAAGAAAATGACGATATCCGTGGAAAAGGAAATTTTCAAAAAGTAACATCCAATATAAAATCTTTGATGGAATTACGGAGAAAGGGAGAATTTGAAGGAAAAGTTTCGATTCATTGTGTCCTCAGCGGCAATATGGTAGGGAAAATGTATGAATTTCTAGAGTATATGGAAGAACTAGGTGTAGATTCTGTGATTGTATGCTATCCATGGTATATTTCCGAAAAAACGTCAGAACGTATGGATGATTATTATAAGGAGCATTATGGAATCTGTAAAAATTCCGTATCCAGCTGGCATGCATTTAAGTTTAAATTTCCAGAAGAACAGTATGAAACCTTATTTGAGACGAAAAAAAAGATTTACAGCCGTGTGTGGAAGAACCAGGTGAAGTTTCAGCCGAATCTGGAAGAAGAACAGGTAGTTCCATTTCTGTCAGACTGCTGTGTAGAAGAGAATAATTACTGCTGTTATTCGGTGGCAGACCGTATGGAAATCCTTCCGGATGGAATGGTTACAACATGTAAGCATTTTCCGGAGTTTGTTGTGGGAGATTTGAAAAAACAGTCGGTTGCAGAAATCTGGAAGAGTGAGAAATACAACAAGGTCAGAAAACAGATTCAGACAGGAAATATGCCGGTGTGTACCAAGTGTAATAATCTATATTTGCATGGAAGAAAGCTGGAAAAGTAGAAATAAGGAGCAGAAATATGTCAGTAATTAAGGTAGATGAGTTATCAAAACAATTTCAATATACCAAAAAAGAAGTGGGAATGAAGAATTCCCTGAAAAAGCTGTTTCACCCAGAAAAACAGGTGAAAGATGCAGTAAAACACCTTTCTTTTGAAGTAGAACAGGGAGAAATTGTGGGATTTTTAGGGCCAAATGGTGCTGGTAAAACGACCACATTGAAAATGTTATCGGGAATTATGTATCCTTCTGCCGGAAGTGCTTCTGTCCTTGGATTTACCCCATGGGAGCGGAAAAACGAGTTTAAGCGGCAGATTTCCATTGTGCTGGGGCAGAAAAACCAGCTTTGGTGGGATCTTCCTGCAAATGAATCGTTATATTTGAATAAATGTATTTACAAAATTGGGGACAAGGAATATGAAAGCATTTTGGATGAACTTTGTACGCTTTTAGATGTAAAAGAACTGCTAAAGGTTCAGGTTCGTGAACTTTCTTTGGGAGAGCGTATGAAAATGGAACTGATTGCAGCTCTGTTACATCACCCAAAAGTACTGTTTTTGGATGAACCAACCATAGGCTTGGATATTATTGCCCAAAAGAAAATCCGTGAGTTTTTAAAGGAGTATAATAAACGTCAGAAAACGACAATTCTTCTGACGAGCCATTATATGGATGATATCGAAGATTTGTGCCAGCGAACGGTAGTAATCAATCATGGAATTCTTGTTTACGATGGTAGTATTTCAGAAATTAATGAGAAATTAAACAACCGAAAAATTTTATCCTTTCAGTTTCAAAAGCCAGTAGAACGTGTACATTTTGAATCCCTTGGAACGATAAAAAAATGTGGAGAATATGAAATTATGCTGGAAGTAGGGCGTGAGGAAATGCAGAAGGTGGCGGCATTTGTTCTGGAAAATTATCCGGTTCAGGATTTTAATGCAGTTGATATTCCATTAGAAGAGAATATTGCAAAAATCTATCAGATGGAGGAAATGTGCTTATGATGCTTTATAAACAGGCTTTTTCTCTTGGACTTCAGAAGGCGATGCGTTATCGTGCAAATTTTTTCTTTGGCATGCTAAGCTTTGTTTTTCCTCTTAGTATTCAGTATTTTCTCTGGACCAGCGTGTTTGCATCTTCTGATGGGAAAAAGGTATTTGGCTATACATTAGGCCAGATGCTTGCATATGCGGTATTTGCCGCAGTGACATCCCGTATCGTTTCAACTGGTTTTGTATCGGAAGTTAATATGGAAATCAAACAGGGAGGGTTTGCAAAATATCTGGTACGTCCAATGCATTATCTTCCCTATGAAGGTGCCTGCGTACTGGGAGAGAAGATTATGAACATTTTCTTCTCCAGTATTTTAATTTTGATTATTAGTGCACTGCTTCAATGCTATTATCCGGGAACCATATCAGGAACAGGTCTTGTATTGTATTTTTTATCTATGATATTAGCCATTCTTTTAAACTATGTACTATATGTCTGTTTCTGTGGAGCAGCCTTTTGGATGCGGGATGGTTCAGGTGCTGTTTTTATTATGACATTCGTTGGAAATATTGTAAGTGGCGGCATTTTTCCACTGGATATTTTCAGTCGAAATGTGCAGATGGTGTTACGGTCGCTTCCGTTTTGTTACACAACGTATTTTCCGGTATCCTTGATGAATGGAACCATATCTGGAATAGAAATTGGAAAAGGTTTTCTGGGACAGGTTTTCTGGATTGTAGTTATGAGCGTTCTTACCAATATTGTATGGAGCCGAGGTACGAAAAAATATACGGCGGTCGGCGGCTGACGGGAAAGGAAAAGAAATTATGAGTCTGAAAGATTATATAAAATTGTATTTACATATGGTAAAGTACAATATTATGGCACAGATGGAGTATAAAGTGAATTTTATTTTGTCCATGTTGACAGAAGTTGGTTTTCTACTGGCAAAAAGCCTTTATATCATTGTTATTTTTTCGGTTGGTCTTTCTATTCGGGGAATGACGCCAGATCAAATGCTGATGTTTATTGGTTCTTATACGATTATTACAGGAATTATGGATTCAGTGTATTTTCCAAACATTTCGTCTATTCCTTCTTACATACAAAATGGAGAATTGGATATTTACCTGACAAAACCGGTATCTCATCAGTTTTTATGTTCCTTTCGCAAATTTGATATTGGTCTGGGAATTCCAAATGTGCTTGCCGGCTTTTTGATGGTTATTCTGTCCTGGCAGAGAACAGGAGCAGCAGTCAATTTTACTAATATTGCAGGATATCTGTTTTTTACTATTGCAGGAAGTGTGGTGACGTATCCGCTGCTTTTGATTCCTACATCTCTTGCATTCCAGTTTATCAGGGTGGATGCTCTTCAGGAAGTACTTTGGGCGTTGTGGGATTTTAATAATATGCCAATGACGATTTATCACAAATGTATGCAGCGTATTGGAATTTTTCTTGTGCCGATTTTTCTGATTACAAATTTTGCACCGATGTTTGTATTTGGCATGCTGCCGCCTGTTTATATTATTTATGGAATTCTTGCAATGCCAATCTTTATCTTCTTGTCAATATTCATCTGGAACAGGGCAATTAAACGTTATGCCAGTGCCAGCTCTTAGAAGGAAGGAATGAAAATGAAAAAAATATTAGGACTCTGCGACCCTGTGATTGATGTATACACAGGGTACGCCTGTATGAATTCCATGCTTTTAAACGATGAAAAGGGAGTTGGCTGGTTTGTGCAGAATTATATACAGACAGCTGCCTTTTACAATGAAGCATTGGATTTCTGCTATACGGATTATTTAAATTTTGATACAGTTTATTTAAATTCTATTCTATATTTTCAGCCGGAGCAGATGTTCAATTGGCCAATTTCAATGTATTCCATTCCAAGAGAACAGGTTCCAACGGAAGATTTTCTAAATTTTATTCGAAAGGAAATTGACTTGGGATATGGAATCTGTCTTTTTGTGGATTTAAAATATCTGCGGGATTATGGATATGACTGGTCTGGTCTTCATGAAATTTTTATTTATGGCTATGATGATGAGGAAGAGGCGGTTTTTGCGACAGGATATGCCAAAGGGAGCTCGTACCGCACTATGAAGCATCCATATTCCCAGGTAGTTCCATCTTATGCGGAATTAGATGATACCATTGGATATAATCGGGATGTTACAAGGAAATTCAATACGAATCGGATTAGTCTGCTTCATTGGAATCCGGATTATGAGTTTTCATTTTCTGTGAAACAGTTTAAACGGGATATCCATTATTATTTAAATGAAGAAAAATGGTCGTTCCCAGTTTGTGTAAGAAACACCAGGATGGGAAAACATCCCATGATAGCGTATGGAAACCGTGTGTATGATGTGCTGGGTTCATACGTAAGAAAAAAGTGCCAAAAGAAGGAAGAAATGGATATACGCCAGATTTATTTTCAACAAAATAAACAGCAGGGGCTGGAATTTAAACTTTCTTATCTGGAGCAGAATGGTATTTTGAAAGATAGTGGAGAAATTCGGGAACAGATGAAGGAGTTATTAAAGGAATGCAAATCGCTTTTGTTTACTGGAATGGAGTATAACCGGAGAATTCAGACTGGGAAGGTACCGAAGTCTGGAACTGGGGAGAAGATGGCGGAGAAGATTGAGCAGCTAAAAGAAATCGAAGAGGGAATGTTAAGAAGATTAAGTGAAGACATAAAAAACTGATAACAAAAAAGCACTGAATTCTATAAATGAAATCCAGTGCTTTTAATTAAATAGCCTGTAGGGGAATCGAACCCCTGATTTCGCCGTGAGAGGGCGACGTCTTAGCCGCTTGACCAACAGGCCTTAATGACGAGTTATATGATACAATAAGAATTGAAAAAAAGCAAGCAGTTTTTAAAAAAAACAGAAAAAGATAAAAAATTATTGGTTATCCTATCAAAAACCGCCGAAAAATACGAAACCAGTTATAGAAGAAGATAAAACAAAAAGCTCCCAATCAAATGATCGAAAGCTTTTTCTACATCAATAGCCTGTAGGGGAATCGAACCCCTGATTTCGCCGTGAGAGGGCGACGTCTTAGCCGCTTGACCAACAGGCCTTA